>NZ_JBEZWX010000001.1:23286-584296 GCF_040637635.1 Streptomyces sp. NPDC028635
GGCAACCCGGGCAAGGACGCCTGTACTTCACCGACATCACCGGCGACGGCAAGGCAGACCTGGTGGTCCATGACACATACGGCGACATCAGCGTCCGCAAGAACATGGGCACCTACTTCGACGGCGGCACGCTGATGAGTTCGCACTGGTCGAACTTCCTCGGGCAACCCGGGCAAGGACGCCTGTACTTCACCGACATCACCGGCGACGGCAAGGCAGACCTGGTGGTCCATGACACATACGGCGACATCAGCGTCCGTAAGAACATGGGCACCTACTTCGACGGCGGTTATGCGGCCAGTTCCTACTGGTCCAACTTCCTTGGCGGCGAAGCTGATACTCAGGGTCGGCTCTACTTCGAATAGAGCCTTGTAGACGTGTGCAGGGTGGGGTGGATCGCTTGGTTCACCCCACCTTCACGCTTGCTGCAGCGCAGACGGGTGGATAGGGTGCAAAACACGTTGGTCTTGCGCTTCCCTGACAAAACCACGCGCCCTGCCCCTCCTCGGCAGCACGCTCACCGGCGTCGTGCTGGTGGCCCGTGTCTATCTGCGGGTGCTGCTCGACGCCACCTGCACCCGGGACCAGTGGTGTTCCGGATACACGCTGACCGAGCCCGCCTAAATCGGCACCACGCCGCTGACCAGCCGCGTCTGGGACGAGCCCGGGGAGTACCCGGGCTTCGGCGAGTCCGCCGGGCTGCACATGTACGCCGTGCTGGCTCTCGTCGGTCTCGGGGTCGCCGTCGCCATCGGGCTGCGGCAGGTCGTGGTGATCGCGCCCCTCGCCTGCTTCGGCAGCGCCTGGCTGATCCGCATCTGGCTCGCCGGGCACATGGAGGCCGATCAGCAGGTCCAGCTCTTCCCCCGCACCATGATGCAGATCCAGGTCACGCTCACCGCCCTCGCTGTCCTGGCCTGCGTCCTAGCTGTGCGCAAGCTCGCCCCGCACGTCACCGCCACGGTGGGCGCTGCCCAGCGTGGTCGCCGGCCAGCCCGCTGCCCAGCGTGGTCGCCGGCCAGCCGTGCGCGGACATCTTTCCCCTGGAGCCTCTCGGGCGCGACTGCGTGACCTCCCTGCGGATATAGACGCAGACCGACCCGGAGACAGCCGAGGGCATCGTCCGCGAGGTCATGGATGTCGCCCACGTCCCGCAACGGTCGAAGGCCGTCGGGACCATCGTTGCCCACGTTGCGCCGGCCGGTGCGCAGCTGGTGCGCCTGCCCCGACAAGTAGCTCACATCGGTGAGGGTGGAGCGCACCGCATGATCAAGCGCCCATCACCAACCAAGGGGACCATCGCACCATGCGCCCCGGCGCTCCCCGTCGCGAAGCGATACCGAGGACGCTGCTTGGAGGTCGCCAACTGGTCACCACACGTCGACGGACCAGACGTCGCCCTTCTGATGTCCGTCTGGATCCGGGTCACCTGACCCGTATGGGTCAGGGTCAGTGACGACGTGGATGCGGGCGGCGGATCCGGATACGCGGTGGCAGTCCATGTCGCTCGACGTGTTGTGCTTGTCGAGTTCGATGGTGTGTCCCAGGGCCAGGATGGCGGTCTGCAGTTCCTTGAAGGAGACGCTGGGCGCGAATTCCCCGTATTCGCGCGAGAGCGTGGACGGCACGGTGCTCGGGGACTGGTCGTACAACAGTCGTTGGATCTTCACACCGAAGCCGAAGCACGACATCTGCCCCTGCCGCCCTGGCTGGTCCAGAGAGAAGTTGATTTCCACGAGCCCGTAGTCGCGCCGCAGCAGGCCACCACCGGGAACATCGAGGAATGTCGCACCCAGGGCGGCTTCCCAGGCATCCGGGGCGGCACCGAGGCCAACTCCCAGGACCTCACCGCAAACGGCGACGCGAGCGTAGAAGTCCAAAGCGGACACCCGCCAACTCCCTCAACCGTCCGGACAGGGCACCTCTTGCTGATCTCCGCACAGGGCAGGCGGATCAGCGCCCAGTAATCGTTGATCGTACAGAGCAGCCTGTCTGGGCCGTCTCCGGGTGAGCTCGTCTCCATCGTCGAGGTCTCAGGTGGGATGTGTGGGTTCCGGCTCACCAAGGGTCAGGATTTCGGGGGCCCTCGCGTGCCCGGCCAGGGTCAACCAGGGACACTTCAGGACGGTGAACGACACGAACAGGCAGACCTTGGAGCCGCGCTACACGGAGGGTCCGCAAAAAAACCGTTTGGCAGACGGGAAGCGACCGCTGCTACATTTCCGGTGGCCGTGCCAGAGACCGAGGAGGTGGTACCCGTGAACGCAGTATCGACATGGGTGCTCCCCTCCGGGGTCACGGTCGGACGCTAGGCAGGTCGTCCGGGAGCGCCGTTGCAGTGCACTCCCGAAAGGCACGACCATGCAGTTCACTTCTGAGCAGCGCCTCGACGACGGCGCCCTCGAACGCGAATTCACCCTCGGTGAGATCCCCGGCATCCTGTGGACACCCGTCTCGGCATCCGCGCCGGTGCCGCTGATCCTTCTCGGCCACCCTCCCCTCGGCCTGCGCAGGATGTACCCCCGGCTGGTGGCCCGGGCCCGACGCTCCGCGGCGGAAGGCTTCGCCACGGCCACCATCGAGCTCCCCGGCAGCGGCGACCGGCCCCGCTGGCCCGCCGTCGACCAGGCCCGCGCCGATCTGCGCCAGGCCATGGCGGCCGGCGAGCCGGTCAGCGACGAGATCGTCGACGCGCTCATCCTCCCGCTGGTCGACAAGGCGGTCCCGGAATGGCAGTCCGCCCTGGACGCCCTCCTGTCGCTGCCCGAGATCGGCGGCCCGGTCGGGTACTCGGGAGGACTGATCTCCATCGGCATCCGGCTTGCAGTGGTCGAGCCGCGCATCGTGGCCGCCGGTCTGTTCGCCGGGAGTCTCGTGCCTCGCGCCATGTTCGAGGAGGCAAGGCAGGTCACCATTCCGCTGCATGTGCTGCTGCAGTGGGACGACGAAGGGAACGACCGGCAGGCGGCGCTGGATCTGTTCGACGCCTTCGGTTCCAAGGAGAAGTCCCTGCACGCCAACATGGGCGGGCACACCGGCGTCCCGCAGTTCGCGGGGGACGCCGCGGCCCAGTTCTTCACCCGACACCTGAAGTGAGGCCGCGCCGACGGGCCGGCAACGGACGGTAACTGGTGTCGGCCGGCCTGCCGCTCATCGAGGGCAGGTCCCGGCCCACCGCAGCCGTCCACACCACGGGCCCCTGCTGAACCCTTGGCAGGGACCCGTGGTGCCTGAAGTCGTCGCCAAAGGCCTACGAGTGCCTGAGTCACATTCCGCGGTCTGGGCCGTAGGTCTTCCGTGTGGGTTGGCCGGGCCTTGTCGGCGGGTATTCCAGCTGCACGGGGCCGGGGTAGAAGGCCGCGCTGTCCCAGCCGGCCATCTCCTCGCCGATGAGGTAGCGGTACAGCCACTCGGCGAATGTCATGGGGTGTCCGATCCAGTCACCCTCTGACCCTTGTACCACGACGCCGTCGGAGAACCCGTAGACCGACGAGGCCATGAAGACCGCGGCTCCTTGATCGGTTTCGGCTATGGGGATCAAGCCTTCGGGTGTTCCGAAGCTGAGCTGGGGCAGTCGGCAGAAGATGCGAGGGTCGTCGTCCGGCCCGGCGACGTGGGACTCCCACTTGCTCTCGGCCCAGACCCGCGCGTCCGAGCGGATCTTCTCGCCCAGGTTCCACCAGCTTGACGCGGGATGGGACAGCATGAGGTGTCCGTTGATCTGCACGGGGGCATGGGCGTCGACGATCCGTTTGAAGTCTGCCGGAAATGTCCGACCGAGTTCCCGCTCCAGGCCTAGCCAGGCCCCTGGGTCGGCATAGCGCTCCTCTCCGCGGCCGAGCATGGCCAAGACGGCCTGTAGGTAGTCGGTCATGGCTGTCCTGCCCCACGGAGATGCTCGCCGGAAATCCTCCCAGGATCGAGCACTCCTTCCGAAGACGGGTGGGCGGGGTCCTCGTATGTCCCGGGCGGGGCTTGCGCCGCGATCGCGGTCTCTCCCCCGTTCTCGGCGCCGGTACCAGCGCGGTCGCCGCGAACCAGTGTGAGCACCGGAAGCATGCGAGCCAAGACAACAGGCCTACCGCCATGCCTACTTGCGCCATGCTGTCCCGGTCCGGGCCGCAGGGCACCGCGTACCTGCATGGCCCCGCCGATTCCGCCGCGGTCCCTCGGACAGCGGTGATCAGCAGCGCCGGCACGGACTGCATGGGTTTGGCCCAGGATGCGGGACGGGTGACGTTTTCCTCGTGCACCGGCATGGGCCCCCTCATTCTGGCGCGGCGCGGTTATGGCATGGACCGGTCAAATCTGTCAGGCTTTCGGCAGTCGGCGTGCCCTGTCCCCACATGGGTGACTCCGGCTGACCCGTACCGATCACGCAAGCACCGTCCACGGCCGCCCCGGCGCACCCCAGCCGGCCGGTGGTCTTCGAGCAGGCCGGGATCCCGGCCTCCGCAAAGGAGTAGCGTGTGAGATCGACCCCCCACAGGGCCCTCGGCGCCGGCGCGCTCATCGTCGCCGCGCTGGCCGCCCTCTCCCTTCCCAGCACCCCCGCCTCCGCCCAGCCGGCCGCGCAATCACGTGCGGCAGCGGCCGCCGTTTGTACTCCGGCTCAGGTGGTCGCCAACGGCGGGTTCGAGAGCGGGACTTCGCCGTGGAGCCAGTCCTCGTCCACGGTGATCACCAGCCGGTCGGGCGAGAGCGCCCACGGTGGCAGCAGTTATGCCTGGCTGGACGGAGTCGGCAGCACCCACACCGACACCCTCAGCCAGAGCGTCACCATCCCCGCCGGCTGTTCCACCGCCACCCTCACCTTCTGGCTGCACATCGACACGGACGAGACGACCTCGTCCGTCGCCTACGACAAGCTCAGCGCCAAGATCGGCGCCACGACGCTGGCCACGTACTCGAACCTCGACGACACAGCCGGCTATGTGCAGAAGTCGCTCGACGTCTCCGCGTACGCCGGGCAGACCGTGAGCCTGTCCTTCACCGGCACCGAGGACTCCAGCCTCCAGACCAGCTTCGTCCTGGACGACATCGCCCTCGCCACGTCCGGCGGCACCACCCCGCCCCCGACCGACGCCACCCGCACCCCGGCGGCCCCCGCCTACACGGCGAACCTCAGCAGCGACACGAGCGGCACCGTCTGGACCGGGCACGAGAGCGTCAGCTTCACCAACGCCTCCGCCACCGCGCTCGGCGAGGTGTATCTGCGGCTGTGGGACAACTACCACGGCACCTGTGACGCGATGCCCATCCGGGTCAGCAACGTCACCGGCGGCACCGCGGGCGCCCTCTCGGTGGGCTGCACCGCCCTGAAGATCGACCTGCCGAGTCCGCTGAACCAGGGCCAGAGCGCCACCATCGGCTTCGACCTCGGCATCACCGTGCCCAGCGGCGCCGACCGCTTCGGCCACGACGGCGCCTACAGCTTCATCGGCAACGCCCTGCCCGTCCTCGCGGTCCGTGACAGCGCCGGCTGGCACCTGGACCCGTACACGAACAACGGCGAGTCCTTCTACTCCCTGGCCGCCGACTTCAAGGTGACCCTGGACCACCCGAGCAGCCTGCTGGTCCCGGCCACCGGCACCTCCACCGACACCCCAGGCTCCAGCGGCCGTACCGTCACCACGGCGACCGCGGCCAAGGTCCGTGACTTCGCCTGGGGCGCCGGGCCCTTCACGAAGATCTCCGGCACCTCCACGGCGGGCGTTCCCATCAACGTCTACTCCGTCTCCGGCATCAGCTCCTCCAGTGCCCAGTCGATGCTCAGCACCGCCAAGTCGGCCGTGGACGCCCACGCCGCCCGGTTCGGCGCCTACCCGTACGGCGAGCTGGACGCGGTGATCGACAACAACTACTGGTTCGGCGGAATGGAGTACCCGGGCTTCGTCCTCGACCTGGTCAGCACCACCGCCCTCACCCACGAGATCGGCCACCAGTGGTGGTACGGCATCGTCGGCGACGACGAGTACAACAGCCCTTGGCTGGACGAGGCGTTCACCGACTACGCCACCGACCTCGCCCTCGGCAAGACGGGCAGCGGCTGCTGGAGCAGCGTCTCCTGGGCCTCCAGCACGGAGAAGATCACGAACTCCATGGCCTACTGGGACGCGCACTCCTCCCGCTACTCCACCGTGGTCTACGGCTACGGCAAGTGCGCCCTGCACGACCTGCGCCGCGTCCTCGGTGACAGCGTCATGGCGAAGCTGCTGAAGGACTACGCGGCGGCGCACTGGTACGGCGTGTCCACCACGGCCGAGTTCAAGGCCGCCGCCCAGGCCGCCACGAGCACGGACCTGACCTCCTTCTGGTCCCAGCACCGCATCGAAGGCTGACCCGCATCGGCAGGGGTGACGCGCATCGGCAGGGCTGACCCGCATCGTCAAGGGTGGCCCCGCCCTGCCTAGGACCGCCCGCACCATCCGGGGCTGGCCCCCGCCCGGCCCGGTCACGGCCGCCATAAGGCCGTGACCGGGCCACCACCCACATGGACCAACCCGGGCCTCGAGCCCCACCGTTGGGCGGTATCCGGAATGCGGTACCGCCCGACTGCGGGTCAGATGGGTTCCGTGCGACCTTCCATATCCCCCGGCCCCCGTGGCCCGCGCCTGGCCGTCACCGCTGTGCTGACCGGCCTGCTGCTGGCCCTGTCCACCCCAGAGGCCCTCCCCCTGCCCGACCCCGTGACACCCGAACGGGGCAGCGCCTTCATGGGCATGGGCGTCCTCGCGCACGACGGCGGCGAAGCCGTCTCCGATGACGCCCTCACCGTCCGCGCCGCCCAGACGGAGGGCGTCGACGTCTCCAGCCACCAGCGCGACGTCGACTGGCAGGCCCTGCGGGACGGCGGCGCCAGATGGGCGTACGCCAAAGCCACGGAGGGCACCTACTACACCAATCCCTACTTCACCCAGCAGTACGGCGGCTCCTACGACACCGGCATGGTGCGCGGCGCCTACCACTTCGCGACCCCGGACACCACCGGCGGCGCCACCCAGGCCGACTACTTCGTCGAGCACGGCGGCGGCTGGTCCAAGGACGGCAGGACGCTGCCCGGTGCCCTCGACATCGAGTGGAACCCGTACGGCGACGCCTGCTTCGACAAGTCCCCGAGCGCGATGGTCGGCTGGATCCGCGACTTCCTGACCCGCTACCGGGCACGCACCGGCCGGGACGCGGTCATCTACACGGCCACCAGCTGGTGGAGCCAGTGCACCGGGAACTACTCGGGCTTCGGCGCGAGCAACCCGCTCTGGATCGCCCGCTACGACACGACGCCCGGGCCGCTCCCGGCGGGCTGGACGTCGTACACGATGTGGCAGTACACCGCCACCGGCAAGACGGTCGGCGACCACGACCGCTTCAACGGCACCCAGACCCAGCTGGGCTCCTTCGCGACCGGCTGACGGGCGGCCGGCGCCGGAACGCCGTCAGGTCCACGTGCGCAGTGCGCGGGCCGGGCGCACCCGTCCGACGCCCGGCCGCATCTGTCCCCCGCACGGCCGGAGTGGCCGGCCGGGCGGGGGTCACCGGCTGTCGGGCCGGGGTTCGAGGAGGTCCCGGGTGAGGGACTGCTCGAGCCAGGTGCAGTACTGCTCGCTGCTCCACGTGCGGTGGCGGCGCAGGAGCTGGTGCAGGTGCGGGGAGAGCAGTGCGTACAGGAGGTCGGCTGCGGCGGTGGCGGTGAGACCGGGGCGCAGGGCGCCGCGGGCTTGCAGGCTTTCGGCCAGGGCGAGGTGGACTCGGTGGGTGGCGGCGGCGCCGGCTTCGGCTGCGGCGCGCATGTCGGCATCGGTGCCCGCGGCCTCGACACTGACCATGATCAGGTCTCCGGCGCGGTCCAGGAGGGCGGCGCAGTAGGCGACGTGGCGGGTGATCGCGGCCCGTGGGTCGTCCTCGGCGAGGGCGGCGGTGACCTCGGGCCGGGCGGCGACCGCGACCGGTTGCTCGTCGCCGGCGATGCTCACGTCCAGGGTGTGGGAGAACAGCGCCGTCTTGGACGGGAAGGCGTCGTAGAGGGTGCGCTCGCCGACCTCGGCGGCGGCGGCGACCTGCCGCATCGTGGTGGCCGCGTACCCGTGTTCCACGAACAGCCGGGCGGCCGCCTGCCTGATGCGCGCCCGTCGTGCGGCGGCCGCCGCCGCACGGTTCGTCGATCGGTAGGCCCGCTTGACGCTGTCTGCCATGGGGAGCATTCTAGCCATATTCGCCGCAGTAACACTGCGGTCAATGTGGGAGGCAGCCATGACCGAACCGCTGCTGGCCGGAATTCACCATGTCAAGATCCCCGTCACCGACCTCGACCGCTCCATCGCCTTCTACTCCCGGGTCTTCGGCTTCACCGTGGAGATCGAGTTCCCCGAGTCCGACGGTGTCGTGCGCGGGGTGGCGGGACGCGTCCCCGGGCTGGGCGAGACCCTGTTGGCCCTTCGGATCAACCCGGCGGCCGCCGAGGGCTGTGCCGGCTTCGACCCGGTCAGCTTCGCCGTCAAGGGCCGGGCCGACGTGGAGGCGTGGGCGGCCCGGCTCGACGCGCTGGACATCGCGCACTCGCCGGTCATCGAGGCATCGATCGGCTGGCTGCTGGTCTTCTCCGACCCCGACGGGCTCCAACTCCACCTGTACAGCTGGGCCGCGCACGGCATCGACCATTCCGACAGGCCCGGATACGGCCGCGCTGTCCGCCGCGGAGCCGAGGACGGCCGGACCCCGAGTCGGCCGGTGCCCGGCCCCTGATGTTTCGACGCCGGGTCTCGGGGTCGGAACCGGGGGTTTGATCAGGGCCGTTCCCCGATGAGCCGGAGTGCCTGTGCGGCGGAGACTCATGGCCGGGCGGTGATCATCCGCCCGGCCATCACGCACCCGGAGGGCACTGACGTGAACAGCTCCGCCCGTCGCACCCGTTGGATCACCCTGGCCGCCTGCGGCACGCTGACCATGACACTGGCCGCTGCGGTGGCCGCGCCCGCGCTCGCCGTGACACGGCCGGCGGTGACGTCGGCGCCGGCGGCCGCCGGCGCGCCGTTGCCGCCTCTGGACCCGGCCGCGCTGCGGGCGGCCATCGCCGGGCTGCCCGACGAGGACGTCACCGGCGCGCTGGTGCGGATCACCGGCAGTGCGGGCCACTGGTCGGGCACTTCAGGCGTCGGCGACCTGAAGACCGGGCAGGGCGTGCCGCCGAACGCGTTCATCCGGATCGGCAGCATCTCCAAGGTGTTCACCGCCGCGATCGTCCTCCAGCTCGCCGCCGAGCACCGAATCGACCTGGACCGGCCCGTGCAGCAGTACCTGCCGGGCGTCCTGCCCGCCGGCCTGCCGCCCGTCACCGTGGGCCAGCTGCTGAACCACACCAGCGGCCTGCCGCGCGGCGGATCGAGCCCGGAGTTCGGCGACGGCAGTCCCGAGTGGTTCGCCGCCAACCGCCTGAAGAGTTTCACGCCGCAGCAGGTGATCGACACGCTGGCCGGTCAGCCGATGCAGTTCGCGCCGGGCACGGCCCAGCAGTACAACGGCATGAACTACTTCGTCGCCGGTGTGCTGATCGAGAAGGTCACCGGCCACACCTTCGCCCACGAGCTGCGGACCCGGATCACGCGCCCGCTCGGCCTGCGCGACACCTACGTTCCCGACGCCGACGACCCGCGCCTGCCCGGCCCGCACTCCCACGGCTATCTGACGGTCCACTCCCCCGACGGCACCACGCATCGCGTGGACGTCACCGAGCAGAGCCCCTGGCCGTGGGCCGAGGGCGGCATGATCTCCACGCCCGCCGACCTCGACCGCTTCGTCACCGCGCTCTTCCGCGGCCGTCTGCTTCCGAAGGCGCAGCAGGCCAAGCTCTTCGAGGTGCCCGACGTCCCGAGCAGTCACAGCAGCCAGTGCCGCACGGCGGCGGATGCCGGCCGGGCCTGCATGACCATGGGCCTGATGCGGGTCACGGCGTCCAACGGCGTCGTGGTCTGGGGCAAGACCGGCTCCCGCCCGGGCTGGACCAGCGGCGTGTTCGCCACCAAGGACCTCTCCCGCAAGATCGTCTACTCGGTCGACCCGACGAACCTCAACGGTACGGAGATGGCGCTGATCCAGCGCATCGCGGCGGCGTCGTTCGGAACGCTGGTTCCGGCGACGAACTGACGCGGGAGGCGGAGCGGGTGCCGGCCGGCGGCGGGCCGTCACGCCCCGTCGGCCGGTCAGTGGCCCGTCGGGGCTTGGCCGGTCAGTGGCCCCTCGGGGGTGGTCGGTCAGTGGCCCGTCGGGGGCTCGATGTAGTTCTCCAGGCGGGCCACGGCGAAGCCCTGCTCCTGGATGTGCTTGAGCAGGTCCGCGAACATCCGCGTCATCGTGGTGCCCTTGAGCTCCGAGGGACCGCGGAAGTGGGCCAGGATGATGTCACCGGGATGCAGTTTCTTGCCCGGGTCCTGGTACGTCATGTTGTGGATCTGCATGGACTCCCGCCACCAGACGATCGCCCTGGGCCCGCACTCCGCCACCGCCGCCTTGGTGTTGGCGTTGTACTCGCCGTAAGGGGGCCGGAACAACAGCGGTGCGGTGCCGTACTCCCGGGTGAGGATCTTCTGGTCGCCGCACACCTCCTCCTTCTGGCGCGCCAGCGGGACCGCGTTCATCTGAGGGTGGTGCAGGGTGTGGTTCTGGACGTGGTTGCCCAGCTCCTGCAGCTGCTTGAAGTACCCGTAGTCGGACTTGATGACGTCGTTCATCAGGAACATCGTGAACGGGACCTTCAAGTCCCGCATCATCTCGACGAACTTGGGGTCCTTCTCCTGCCCGTCGTCGATGGTGATGAAGACGACCTTCTGCGACGTCGGTATGTGCGTGAGGACCGGGACCGGACCGGAGGCGGAGAGCTTCACGGGTTTGTCGGCAGGCGCTTGCGGGGCCGAGGGCAACGGCGTCAGGCCCCACTTGCGCCAGAGCGTGGCCTCGGCGGCGCGCGCGGCGGCGGTCGTACCGCCGGTGGCGGTGGGCCGTGCCGGCGCGGGGGACGAGTGGGCTCCGCTGCCACCACCCGCGTCGCACCCGGCGGCGGCCAGGGCCGCCACGACCACACCCGCCAGCGCTCCGCAGAGCCTGCCCCGCTTGTTGTACCGCGTCACCGTGCCGGTCTCCCCACCACTGCCGTGCGGCCGTGCCGCACGTGATCCCGTCGGGAAGATCAGCCCGACTGTATGTAAAGAGGATCAATAGGGGAGGTTGGTTGCCGTCACACGGTGGAGGAGTTGCTCCGGGTCTCGGGCTACAGACCCAGGTCGAGGGCCAGGCAGGAGTAGTACTGCCATGAACTCTCGGGGTTGTACGAGGCGTTCACGCCGCCGCCCTGGTCGGCCTTCACCTCTTCGGTCATGTCCTCGAAGCGGATGCGCTCGGGGAGGCTGCCGTAGCGCGCGTGCCGGGCTGCCGCAGCGGCGTCACCGGGGAGTTCCTTGATCATGGCCGTACTCCACTTCCTCGTCCGGTTCGTCCGGGAATGGCGTCCGCATGTGTTTCCGGGGCCGGTGTCAGCATCTCCTCGCTTGCGTCACCTGTCAAGGTGGTGACGCAAGGGTGGCGGTCACCGGGAGCGGGCGGGGCCTGTCGTACGCGCCGGGTCAGACGGTGATGGTCTTGTACTCGGTGTAGGTGCCGAGCCCGACCGCGCCGTACTCCCGTCCGATGCCGCTGGCCTTGAAGCCGCCGAACGGGCCGTCGAAGGCGACCGGGGCGCCGTTGACCGTGACGGTGCCGGTGCGGATGCGGCGGGCGAACGCCAGGGCGTGCTCCTCGTCGACGGACCAGACACCGCCGGACAGGCCGTACTCGGAGTCGTTGGCGATGCGGACGGCGTCGTCCTCGTCGTCGTAGGCGATGACGACCAGGACCGGGCCGAAGATCTCCTCCTGGGCGATGCGCATGGAGTTCTCGACGTCGGCGAAGACGGTCGGCGTGACGTAGTTGCCCTTCTCCAGGCCCTCGGGGATCTGCGGGCCGCCCGTGACCAGCCGGGCGCCCTCCTCGATGCCGAGCTGGATGTAGGTGCGCACCCGTTCCTGCTGGTCGGGGCGGATCATCGGGCCGATGAAGGTCTCCGGGTCGTTCGGGTCGCCGACCTTCAACGACTCCACCAGCCCCTTCAGCGCGACCACGACCTCCTCGTACCGGCTGCGCGGGGCCAGGATGCGGGTCTGGGCGATGCACGACTCGCCGTTGTTGAGCAGCGAGCCGAACTTCAGGCCCGCGACCGCCTTCGCGATGTCGGCGTCCGGCAGGATGACGGCGGCGGACTTGCCGCCCAGCTCCAGACTGACCCGCTTGAGCTGCTCCCCCGCGATCGAGGCGATACGGCGGCCTGCGCGGGTGGAACCGGTGAACGCGATCTTGTCGACGTCCGGGTGCGAGACCAGGTGCTCACTGGTCTCCCGGTCCGCGGGCAGCACGCTGATCACGCCCTCGGGCAGCCCCGACCGCTCCAGCAGCTCGGCCAGGAAACCCATGCTCAGCGAGTTCTCCGGGGACACCTTGAGGACCACGGAATTGCCGGCGAGCAGGGCAGGGATGATTTTCGAAGTGGCCGAGGAGAAGGGCGAGTTCCACGGGATGACGGCGGCCACGACGCCCACCGCCTCACGGCGCACCACACTGCGCACCGGCGAGGACGGGTCGGAGGGCGTCAGGGTCTCCTCCCAGGCGAACTCCTCCGCCGCCTTCAGGTAGGCGTTCGCCTGCCGCGTCAGGCCGGGCTGCCCGGCGCGGGTGAACCATCTCGCCGAGCCGTTCTCCATGGAGATCAGCTCGGCGATCCTCTCGGCGTTCTCCTCGCGCAGGGCGTTGAACCGCCGCAGGAGCGCGATCCGCTCCGCCGGCGGGGTCAGCCGCCACCGCCCCGCCTCGTAGGACGCGCGCGCCGCGGCCACGGCGCGGTCGATGTCCGCCGGGTGGGCCTGCGCCGCACGGCCGATCGGCGCCTGGTCGTGCGGCGAGGCGATGTCCAGCAGATCCGGGGTGCTCGGCTCCGCCCAAGAGCCCCCGATGAAGAGCTTGTCGTAGGTGATCACGCGCTGTACTCCCTCTCCAGGACTTAACTGTCACTTCAATGTAGCACTTACTCTTAATAGAGCCACATGGATAGGGCCGACGCCCCTTGCGTCACCTGCTTGACTGGTGACGATTGGGTGTGCGAGGGTCAGCAGGCCACACAGTCGCGGTGGAGACGTACGACGGAGGGGTTCGAGATGATCAACAGGCGTACCTTCAGCAAGGCCGTCGGGCTGGGCACCGGCGCGGCCGCGATCTCACTGGCCGGGCTGCAGTCCCAGGCGTCCGCCGCGAGCGCCGCTCACCGGGCGGGCGGCACGTCCGCTGCCACCGTGCCCGACGTCTCCCCCGGCGCCCACACGAGCTTCCCCACGCTCAAGCACGTCAAGGCGGGTGTCCTGGACGTCGGTTACGCCGAGGCAGGGCCGGCCCACGGTCCGGTCGTCATCTGCCTGCACGGCTGGCCGTACGACATCCACAGCTTCATCGACGTCGCCCCGCTGCTGGCCGACCTGGGCTACCGCGTCATCGTTCCCTACCTGCGCGGACACGGCTCCACCCGCTTCCTGTCGCAGAGCACGCCCCGCACCGCGGAACAGTCCGCCATCGCGCTCGACATCATCGCCCTGATGGACGCGCTGAAGATCCACAAGGCGGTCCTGGCCGGCTTCGACTGGGGCTCGCGCACCGCCGACATCATCGCGGCCCTGTGGCCCGAGCGCGTAAAGTCCCTTGTCTCGACCAGCGGTTACCTCATCACCGACCGCAAGATGCAGCTGACACCCGCGACACCTGCCGTCGAGCACAACTGGTGGTACCAGTGGTACTTCGCCACCGACCGCGGCAAGCAGGCCATGGAGGACGTCGAGGACCGCATCGCCCTGTGCCGCTATGTGTGGACCCTCGTCTCCCCCAACTGGGACTTCGACGACGCCACGTTCCAGCGCACCGCCGAGGCCTTCAAGAACCCCGACTACGCCGCCATCGTCCTGTTCAACTACCGCTGGCGCATCGGTCTCGTCGACGGGCAACGACGCTACGACCGCTACGAGGCACTGCTCGCCGCCCAGCCGCCCATCCACGTCCCGACCGTCACCCTCGACGCGGCCCTCGACCCCTTCACCGCCCCCGGCGACGGCTCCGGCTACCGCACCCACTTCACCGGGCCGTACGAGCACCGCACCATCGCGGACATCGGTCACAACCTGCCGCAGGAGGCGCCCACCGTCTTCGCCCAGGCAGTCGTGGACGCCGACCACCTCTGAGCCGGACCCGGGAACGAAGAGTCACTTCCGCGTAGCACGTAGCACGGTAAAGCTGCGCGTGAGAGAGGCTCTAGCCGTCGGATCTTCCCCATCCCACGGCTAGACTCCGTGCGGTGAGAGCCGACGCAGCACGCAACCTCGAAGCCGTTCTGACCACCGGAGCACGCATGCTCGCCGCCGACCCCGGCGTCAGCATCGCGAGCATCGCCGCCGAGGCCGGCGTGGACCGCCGTACCGTCTACCGGCGCTTCGCCTCCCGCGAGGAACTCCTCGCCGCCATCTACGCCTCCCGCCTCACGGCCATCGAGCGCGCCATCGAAGACGCACGGTTGCGCGAAGCGCCCGTCGCCGTCGCCCTGCACCGCTACGTCGAGAACATCATCGACGTCAACCGCACCTGGCCCGTCGACCTCGCCCGCATGCTCGCCGACGACACCGTCCACGCCCGCCGCGACGCAGCCATCCGCGAGGTCGACGCGTTCCTGGAGCGTGCCACCGAGGAAGGTCTCCTTCGCCCCGGCCTTCCGCCCGGGTGGGCGGGCGCGCTACTCCCCCAGCTGATGCACCTGGCGACCCGGCAGCTGCCCGAACTGAGCCCGGGACAGGCGGCGGACGTCGTCGTCGACACCCTGCTGCACGGCCTCGGAGCGCCCTGACCCGGCGACAGCCTCACGGAACACGGGAAGCCGATCAGGGAGGCGTCCCGCCTCCGGGGCGGGGCGGCGGGCGTCAGGGCGTCGAGGTCGCTATGGCCACGTGGCCGCTCTGGGACCGGGGAGTCTTCGCTCCCGGCTTCTTCGGGGCGATCGTGCGGGGGTCGACCGCTTCGCCCGGCGCCCCCTCGCGGTAAAGACCGTCGGGCAGGCTGTCCCGGTCGTGGGGCAGCAGGAAGAACACCCTGCGCTTGTACAGGCCGCTGTCCGGATCCGGAGAGGCGTCCTCGTCCAGCAGCGCGTACCCGACCATGCGCCCATCGCGCGCGTACGGCGGCTTGGTGTTGCGCCGCCTGGTCTTGTCCAGTGCCTGACGGACGTAGTCGAGCCGTTCGAGGTTCTCCAGCCACACCACCTCGGCCTCGTGGATGAGGTCGCTCTCGGTCAACAGCGAACTCATGGCTGCAGCCTCTCCTTCATCGGCGTACTCCCCGGCCAGGGCCCATCGCCAGGGGTCTGTCCATGTCGCTCCGGCCCGCTCGTCGCCAGGGAACGGTCCACTTCGCGAGGGCCACCGCATCCGGGGCCCGCCCACCATCGTAGAGCGCACGGCGACGACGGTGTAGGCCACGTGATGGAGTGCGCAGGCCCGTGGAGGCGGTCACGGGTGCTCCAGGAGGGCGATGCCGGGGTAATACTTCCTGCCATTCGACTTGATCATGTCGTTCGGCGAGGCCACACCCACCTCTTGGCGGACACGGTTGGCGAAAGCCCGGGGCGACGCCGGCCGGATCCCTTCCCCGGCGTTGCACCACGAGCTGTACTCCGCGTAGAGCAAACCCTGCTCCACCCGCAGGTCCTTGCCCGCGTCCCCGTCCCGCGTGCAGCATTCGGCGAGGAAACGGCCGATGTGGTCCTCGGTGGTGGCGTACGCCGTCGTGGCGATACGCACCCGGTCAGGGCCCTCCAGCGGGTCCCTGGTGCGCAGGTAGCGCTGCGCCCCCTCGATGAGCCACTGGAGGATGCCCGGCCCTTCGTCGCGCACCAGCTCGAAGGCGAGGTTGTCGATCCTGCGGTGGGCCGGGACCGTGCGGGTGAAGGGCAGCAGGCGGATGCGCCGCCAGAACGCGAAGCCGCCCGTCGAGACCTCCGGACGGTGGTTGCCCAGCAGCCACAGATGGTGCGTGGGCGTGAAGGAGAAGTAGTCCTGCCGCATACGACGGGCCTTGATCTTGTCGCCGCCCGTCAGGAGCCGGACGCGGGCCTCGTCGAACTTGTCGTTGGGCTTCAGCTCGCTGCACACGACCAGGCGGCGCCCGTGCAGTTCGGTCAGCTCGGTGGAGTGCTCCGAGAAGGCGCCACGGTCCATGAGGAAGCCCGGCGGGGCAGCGTCCGCGTAGTCCCCGAGGATCTGGATCATGATGTCGAGCAAGACGGACTTGCCGTTCTTGCCCTCACCGTGCAGGAAGGGCAGCACCTGCGCGCCCACGTCGCCGGTGATCGAGTAACCCAGCAGCAGGTGCAGGAAGTCGATCATCTCCCTGCCCTCGTCGTCGTCACCGAAGGTGTCGGCGAGGAACCGGTGCCAGCGGGGGGTCTCCATGGTCTGCGGGGCGACGCTGGTGGCACGGGAGTGGAAGTCCCGCGTGGGGTCCGGCTTGCGCAGATGTCCGCTGTGCAGGTCGACCACGCCGACGGGCGTGCACAGCGCATAGGGGTCGCCGTCCAGCCGGTCGGGGTCCACCGAGATGTCCGGTGACGCCTTCGCCTGGGTGAGCAGGGCCTTCAGGCCGGTCGTGGACAGGGTTCGCCGCTTGTGGTGCGCGAGTTCGCGGTCGCTGAAGACTCCCCGCGGGTCGCTGGCGGCCATGTCCTCCGCCATCTCCCCCGCCGCCCACAGCGCGGCCTTCTCCCCTCCCCCGCGCTTCCACCGGTAGCCGTCCCAGGCGAACCAGCCCAGCCCCTCCACGTGCCGGAACTGGTCACGGTGCATCTGCACGAAGAGACGGGCGTTTCCCCGGTCCGAGAGGGACGGAGGCAGCAACAGGGCCGAGGGTGAGGGGGCGTGCCCGTACGACGGCCCAGGCTCGTGCACAGAGCCCTGGGCAGGCAGGCGCGCGGGCCCGGCGACCACACCCGCCGACTCCAGATCGAGCATCTGCTGAGCGGCGGCCTGCGGATCAAAACGCGGGGAGCCTTCGGCACTGCTGCTCATGGACGTCCTTTGAGGTGGAGAGGGCGAACGGACCCTACGGCAAGGGCGTCGTCGACGATCTTTTCATTCCTGGTCTGCTGCCACGGCCGGGCGTAGGCAGCGACACGGACAAGCCGGTCACGAATGGCGGCGTGGTCGAGATGCCCCGCGCCGACCAGTCCGCCGGCGGTGTAGGCGGCTCGGTTCAACTTCTCGGTGAAACCGGTCCCTTCCGGGGCGGCCGCGCATTCGGCGACCACTGCGATGAGGGGCTGGATGAGCAGCTCGGCGGAGGCGGTACGACGCTGTCGGCGGGGTGCGGGGGCGGGGGCCGTGGTGGCAGGGGGCGTAGTGGCAGGGGGCGTAGTGGTAGCAGGCGTGGGGTCAGGGGCGGCGGGGTCTGGAGTCGCGGGGCCGGGGACGGTGGCGGTGGAGACAGGGCCGGTGGAGGCGGGCACGCGTGGGGTGATGGAGGGGCGGGCCTCGAGTACGTGGCCGGTACGCCGCAGTTCGCGCTGGAGCCATTCCGGCAGGGGGGCCGGGCGGCGGGCCGTTCCCTCCGCCCGGTAGACGCCCTTCGGGGTGCGGGTGCCCGGGGCCACGATGTAGCCGCCGTCGGCGCGTACGTCGACCTGCCAGGCCAGGGCTGTGTGCCGGGCCGAGCCCGTCGAGCACCTGTACCGCGTCGTGGGGGTGGGATTGCGGTACCAGACATGCAGACCGCCCGAAGGCGTGCGTACGCGCAAGGTGTTCTCGTCCTCCGCGGGCGTGGTTTCGCCTCGGTAGGCGGCCAGCAGCGCAAGGGTGTCGAAGCCCGAGGCCAGGCCGGCCAGCTGCACCTGGGCGGGGATGACCACGCCGGGCAGGAGACGGCCCCTGTCGGGCACAGGGGCCGGGTGGGCGTCGATGTCGATGACGACCAGATCGGCGGGGCCGCAGGCGACTCCGACGCCCGCGCCCGGGGGCGCGGCCCACCAGTGCTCGATGCGGTCAGGGTCCGTCGTGGCGGCATGGAAGCCGTGGCAGGGGCGTCCTGCGGGCAGGCAGGGGCAGGATGCCGGTTCGTGCCTGTGCCCCGAGCAGGCGGGGCAGTTCGCGACCGGAGTCTTGCGCCCCGGCGTCAGAGGGTGGACCGGCCAGCCCTGGGCAGCACACCAGCGCGCGACGGCTCGCGGCGACCCGGGCGCCGGTCCGGCGGCGCTGGGCCTGCTGTCGTCTTGGCGCGGCACAGGGATCGTCCTCGTCACTTCTCGTCTGCCCGATCACTTCACACACCTGGCGCGGAGGCTGGCCGGCCAGGGACCGAAGGGACTCTGATGCGAAAGGAGTCTAAGGCCCGCGCCCTGCAAGGAGTGTCTGTCCGACCCGCGTGCCGTTCTATCAGTTTCGTTGGTCCCTTGGGTCCCTGGGGAGGGCGGCAGGGGGAGCGACCGGCGCGGGGCGGGGAGTCGAGGGACCCAAGGGTCCAGGGACCAAAGCGCAGGGGCTGGAAAATCGGGCAGTCCCTGAGGGGCTGGGCGGCATCGCCGCAGGTCAGAGGGTTTTCTCTGCTTCAGCCAGGGACTGGAGGGACTTAACTTCGCAATTATGAGCTGTAGTAGAGAGTTGTGTTGTATGCGCGCGCGTGTACGAATACATGTCTTCTCTACGTCATAATTGCGGAGTTGAGTCCCTACAGTCCCTACCAGCTCTGGTCGCAAGCCTCTGACCTGCGCAAATGGCAGGGACTGAGGGCCAGGGACTGAAAGGGCGGCAGTCCCTCGGCCCCTGCGGTCAGGCCCTGTCAGGCGTTGAGTCCCTGCTCGCTGGGGGCGTACTGGGGGTGCGCCCTGCATGTCCCCCTGGTCAGGCCACAGGGACTGAACCTTTTTGGCGTTCAGGGACTGGGCCGGCGTCTCCTACCATGCGGGGGCAGGGACTCAAGTGATCCTCAGGGCCCGGGGGGGCTAAGCATGTGGTCGATCTCTTCACGATGGGTGTTCGGGCGATTCGCCGCCATGCTCGCGGTCGGCGGGGCTGTGGCGACGACCGCCGGATGCGGGGTTCCCGTTGATGCCGTCGCTGGCGTCTCCGTGACTGCCGACGGCGATCTGCTCGGGGTCATGATGGTCTGCGGACATCAGATTGACGGCGCGACCCTCTACCTGGAGAGCGACGACCCCAACAAGACGGCCACGGTCGGTTCGTGGACCGCCGCCCGCCCTCTCAGGACTGGTCTCACCACCTGGCCCCTCGAAGCCCCTGCCGCCGGCTGGACCGCGACCAGACCCCTCACTCCGCTCACCACCAAGACCACGTATGCCCTTTACGGCTGGACCAAGGACCACTCCTGGTCATCGAGGAGTGTCTCCTTCACCCCAAGCGTCCGGGACCGGCTCGCCCCAGGGAGAGTCCTCTACGACAAGATCTCGGGCAATGGCGATGAATCGACAGTCACTGTCCCCATGGCGGAGTTCAGGGCGAGGGCTTGTCAGAACGTGTGAGCCACGGTGGCTTGCTTGTGGTGGCGTGGCGTGGCGGGGCCCAGCGTGGGCGCCGAGCCACTGGGCTATTACGCCGTAATAGCCGGGCAGGTACTCCCCCGGTGCTTCCGGACCGGATTCGGATGAGGTCGGCTCGGTGTCTCGAGCTATTACGGCGTAATAGCTCGAGACGTCTGCCGCCGCGGGGTGCTGGAGCCGCGTTGGGTGCGCTGAGCCCGGTGCCGACGCGAGGCGGCTGCGCCGGAGAATCGTTCTGAGCGAAGAATCGAACTGTTCGAGAGGGGGTACCGGGGGAGGTGTCGTCCCCTGTGGGCCGGGGCCGTCACGGCCGGTCACTCCTGGAGTGCCTCGGTCGTGGCGAGGCACGAGGGGGGCACGAGGGGGGCAGAGTCTCGCCACGACTTGCCACGGCCCCCGGCACGGTTATCCGGACGTCAGCCGAAGGCGTCCCACGGATCGCCCCTCATTGACGTGACGTACATGTGGTGCGATCCGCGGAGCGTCTCAGGTGGCTCGACGGAAAGGAACCACGACGCGCTCGCCCAGCTGCCCCGGGGTCAGACGGTAGTACTTGATGTGACCGATCTTCTCCGTCTGCTCGAGCCAGCCCAGCTCGATGACCTGCTTACGCGTGCGCGAGAAGACGGGCGGCGCCATGCCGACCAGCTTGGCCAGCTGAGCGGCCGTTTCCAGGACGGCACCGGAGCGGTCGGTCGGATGCAGAGCGTAGAGCATGACGACGAGGCGCTGGTTGGCGGTCATGCCGGCCGTGGCCTCCAGCAGCTTGAGGTTCTGCTGCCTGTCGTCGCTGGTCACTTTGCCTCCCACCGTGCTGGCGTGTTCTCGTCGAAGCCCGGGATGTCTGGTGGATTACATGATTTCACCGCTTCACGCTGTTCCACGCCTGTGCCGTGGAACGCGATGTAAGGACTGATGCGGTAGAGGTTGTAATTGCCGATACGACCACGGACCACCAGGATGCGGTGTTTGGTCAGCTTCCTGTTGATTTTCCCCACGGCGTCGGTAGACATGCCCACCCGTTTGGCGATGTCCGCCCCCGTGGCCCTCAACGGCTCCATCCCCTCCGGGGAGACGCCGATCCACCAGAGCACCAGGAACTTCTGACTGGGCGTGAAGGCCGTCGACTCGGTGATGGCCTCGACCCTGGCTTTGTCGACCTGCGTGTGCTTGCCGGAGAAGGCGTATGGCGCATAGAGGACCGGCTCGCCCGTGTCGGCGTCGACCAGTCTGCGTGCTGCTCCCAACAGGCCCTCCGTGCATGGGTCATTGCCGCACTGTTCGTTGAAGGCAGCACCTTGAGCCGCCTTCATGAACCTAACGTACATGAGCAGGAAGTCAATCAACTCCGCCTGTCGGCCGTGTCGCGTGCTCCGGGGACATGTCCCGCTCGCTCTTGTATCCGGGGGTGAGCTCCCCCTAGACATGTACGTGACGTCAATCTACCGCTGCTGTAGAACAGCGGTACTCAGTTCCTGTGGACGTGGTGGCAGTCGCTACGAACCGTGTGGCAGTTCCTTGAACAGCGGTGGCAGTCCGGCAGAACCGACCGCCACGATCCGTGGAACCGGGCACCCAGTTCCGCAGATCCGCCTCTGCTGTCACAGGAACTGCCCGGCAGTTCGCACGGACTGGGTTGGGACCCCTGTTTTCGCAGGTCAGAGGCGTTTCGGAGGTGTCGCTCTCTCTTCTTACAACTCACCGCCGGGATGGGGTTCCTGTATGGGCCTCAGGCCCGTGAAAGGGCGCGGTCACATCGATCGGACACCCCTTACTCCCCCGCTGGTCCCGCACCACAGAAAGTCAGCCACGACGTACCGGTACGGTCGCGGGCAGGCGCGCGTATGCCTCCATCAGCCCCTACCGGCCTCAGCCACGCCATCCTGTCTGTGTGGCCAGGCGGCGGGACAGCGGCTGACGATGCCTCAGGCTCGGCATCGCGGTGGTTGGCTAGGGTGAGTGCCGCACCTGTCGGCGCTTCCCCGGACTCCGGCGGCGCGCGCCCAAGCCGTAGAGCGCCGAAGGAGCCGGGCGGCTTGACGCCTGTGCGATACGCCGGACGCCCCTCACCTATTACGCCGTAATAGATCGTGGGGTCTAGAGCGGGTCTCTTTGATGGGGCCGGTCAGTTGCGAGGGCGCCCGGCCGGGCCGAGCCGGCCGATGAGGCACTCGGACGCTCCCGCGGGGTCAGTCATCCGGATTGATGAGCCTCTGCATGTCCCGAAGCCGTTGACGTGCCTCTGAGATCCACCCCTCGTCCAAATCGAGCGGGACTCTCACCGAGATCTGTGTCTGCGGCTGGTCATGGACTTCCACCACATAGGGGTCGTCCACGATGAAGCGCAGGTAACCGTCGTTGCCTGCAGGTGGCCAGTCGACGGTGATCACGTCCCCTCCGGCAGTCCGAAGGTTGTCCGCCTCGATGCAATCCAGAGCTCCGGCCCAGTGATCCAGGTCCTCAAGGGTCACAAGGATCCGAAGCTGAGCGTTCACGAAGTCACTGGTGATGACAATGTCGGCAGCGTAGTAATCCGGGTCCCACGCCGGCACACGACTGGCAAGCCTGACGCTGACGACCTGGCATCCGTCGGCCAGGCGAATCAGTTCGAGAGCATTGGCATCATCCACGGGCTGAGTGTCCCAGGGCCGGCCGCCCATCGGCCGATCAGCCGCCTCATTGGAGAGACAGGGCTTGGATCGGTGGGGCGTGGCAGATCCGTCGCCGCTCCGAGGCATCATCCAGGCGAGCGGAGCTATTACGCCGTAATAGCTTCGGCGACTCCGGGTCCCGTCGGGCCCGAACCAGGGATGTCAGCGTGGGGGAGTGGTGGGGGTCGTCTTCTTGCGGGCTCGGTAGGCCTTGGCTTTGATCTTGTTGCCGCAGGATTCCATGCCGCACCACTGGCGGCGCATGCCGTGGGAGCGGTCGATGTAGATCCGGGTGCACTCGGGGTTGCCGCACTCCTTGAGCAGGGGTACGTCCGGGCCACTGAGAAGCTCGATGGCCTGGTGTGCGACGGTCGCGAGGGTCTGCGCGGGCGTCGCCTCGTTGTGCCGGCCGGTCGTGGTGAGCTGCGGGGTCACCGGGGTCTCGCGGGCGGCGCCGTTGAGGACGGTGAGCGCCTCGGGGTCGAAGCCCTCACCGAGGCGGCGGTTGGTGACGAGGCGGTAGACGGCCTCGCGGACGGTGATCGCCGCGCGCACGTCTTCGTCGTCGGCGGGCGTGATCGTGTCCACGAGTCCGGACTCGAGGTACCAGGCGTTGAGCCGTTCCGGCGTCACGAACATCTCGAACCGGGTCGAGCGGCGGGCTCGCAGGGTCGCTGCGAAGTCGAGCGCCGGGTGGCCGCACACGAAGACATGGTCGAGGTTCACGTCACCATCCTGACAGGTGACTGTCTCGGGAGGCAAGAAGTGTCCTGTCGGGCCCGCGCCGGGCACGGGGGCCTGGGGCGCGGGCCACGTCAGACGCTGCGGCTCACACCGCCGGGACCCCGGTCTCCTTGAGTGTGCCGTCGGCCAGCCGCAGCCAGCGGTCGACCCCGATCGCGGCGAGGAACCGCTCGTCGTGGCTGACCACCATGAAGGCGCCCTGGTAAGAGTTGAGTGCGCTCTCCAGCTGGCCCGCGCTGACGAGGTCGAGGTTGTTGGTGGGCTCGTCGAGCAGGAGCAGGTGGGGTGCCGGTTCGGCGCACAGTACACAGGCCAGGGTCGCGCGCAGCCGTTCGCCGCCGGAGAGCACGCCGACCGGCAGGTGTGCCCGGGCGCCCCGGAAGAGGAAGCGGGCGAGCAGGTTCATCCGCTCCGCCTCCGGCCGCTCGGGCGCGAAGGCGGCGAAGTTCTCCGCGACGGTGCGGTCCACGTCGAGCAGGTCCAGGCGCTGCGAGAGATAGGCGATCCGGCCGTCGTTGCGCTTGATCTCCCCGCTGTCCGGGGTGAGGTCGCCGGTGACCAGCCGCAGCAGGGTGGTCTTTCCCGCGCCGTTCGGCCCGGTGAGCGCGATGCGCTCGGGGCCGCGGACACTCAGGTCGATGCCCTGGCCGGCGAACACGGCCCGGCCGTCGTGCTGGACCTGCAGTCCCTCGCCGAGGAAGAGGTTGCGTCCGGCGGGCACCTGGGTGTCGGGCAGTTCCAGGCTGAGGCGCTGCTCGTCGCGCAGGGCACGCCCGGCCTCGTCGAGGCGGGCCTTGGCCTCGCCGACCCGGGAGGCGTGCATCGTGCCGGACCTGCCGGCGGCCTCCTGCGCACCCCGCTTCATGGTGCCGGCGAAGATGCGCGGGAGCCCGGCGTTCTTGAGGTTCTTGGCGGCGTTGCTCGCGCGGCGCTCGGCGCGTTCGCGGGCCTGCTGCATCTCCCGCTTCTCCCGCTTGAGTTCCTGTTCCGCGTTGCGGACGTTCTTCTCGGCGACCTCCTGTTCGGCGCGCACGGCCTCCTCGTACTCGGTGAAGTTGCCGCCGTACAGGCGCAGTTCGCTGCTGCCGAGTTCGGCGATGCGCTCCATGCGGTCGAGCAGCGCCCGGTCGTGGCTGACCAGCAGCAGACAGCCGTTGAAGTCCTCGAGCACGTCGTAGAGCTTGTGCCGGGCCTCCAGGTCGAGATTGTTGGTCGGCTCGTCGAGCAGCAGTACGTCGGGGCGCTTGAGCAGTTGGGCGGCGAGGCCGAGGGAGACGACCTGGCCGCCGCTGAGCGTGCTCAGGCTGCGGTCCAGGGTGAGGTGGACGAGGCCCAGGCGGTCGAGCTGGGCGCGGGTGCGTTCCTCGATGTCCCAGTCGTCGCCGATGGTGGCGAAGTGCTCCTCGCTCACGTCCCCCGACTCCACGGCGTCCAGTGCGCGGATCACGTCGGCCACGCCGAGTACCTCGGCGACGGTGAGGTCGCCGGTCAGGGGGAGGGTCTGCGGGAGGTGGCCGAGGGTGCCGTTGACCGTCAAGGAGCCGGTGAGGGGCTTGAGTTCGCCGGCGATCAGCTTGAGCAGGGTGCTCTTGCCGGAGCCGTTGGGGGCGACCAGGCCGGTGCGGCCGGGGGGCACGGTGAAGGACAGGTCGTGGAAGACGGGGGTGTCGTCCGGCCACGTGAAGGAGAGGGTCGAGCAGACGATGGCAGCGTCGGACATGGGAGCGACCTCGTGAGGAACTGAGGGCAGAGCATGGCGAGCATGGACTTCCTGCCCTGGGCAGACGTGGAAAAGGAAAGGGGAACGACGAAACGGACCACGTCGGCGGCGCTCCTGCGCACCGGCCGGTGGCCGTCAGGTCCGGATCTCACCCGGAGATGTCGTCGTCACCCACCACGTCTGCGACTCCTCGATACACGGTCTTGGTCGCTCCGAGGTTAGCAGTTCGTCTCTTCCTGTCTCGGGGAGATGTTCCGGCGAGGAGGGGCGGGTGTGTGCCGTCGTCACCGTTCAGAGGGGTGATGATGGCGTGTGCCGACTGTCGGCCGACGGTCTTGGTAACGTCTGTTACCATTCGGGTATGGCCAAGACACAGCTGGGCGCACGAGTCGACGACGAGATCGCGGAGCTGGCCAGGGCCCGCGCGAAGGACCGGGGGGTGAGCCTGGGGGACTACATCGCGTCCCTCGTCCGGGACGACGCCGACGGCATGCGCCGGCGGGGACTGGACGCCGCGCGCCGCTTCCTCGACGAGCACCAAGCTCTGTTCGATGAGGCGGAAGACGCCGGACAGCGTCCCGCGGGAGCCCACGCCGCCTGATGGATCTCCACATCGACGTCCCCTGGATCCTTCAGGTCGCCGAACTCGCGGGTGCGGACGACCCCGCCCCCGACGACTACGGCGTACCGGTGGCCGCCGTCGCCTGTCACCGCGCCGAACTCCTCGACCAGCCCGTCTACGACGGCCCCTACGCCCGCGCGGCCGCCCTGGTGCACGTCCTCGGCCGCTGCCGCTGGCTGGAGCGCTCCAACATGGCCGTGGCCGCGGCGACGGGCGTCATGTATCTGGAGGCTTCCGGCATCCCGGTCAAGCCCACCCGCGAGGACGCGATCGCTCTGCGCGACCTCCTGCGCGACCCCGCCTGCACCGCCGGGAGGATCGCCGCCCTCCTGCGCACCTGGTCGCCGTCCCGCTGACGGCGCTGCCCGCCTGGCCGGGCGCACGCCGCTGGTGCGCGCAAAGGCGTCGAGAAGTCCTCGCACGCCCAGGGGGCAGATACGGCAGCGCCCCGCTCCGGCACGTGGGAGGAGCGGGGCGGACGACGGCCCACCGGTCAGTCGACCTGAGCGGCGATCTGGTCGACGAGGCGCTGCGCCAGCTCGCCGAGCCGGGCGGGGTCGCGCTGCAGTGCCTTGACGCTCAGGAAGTCGATGAGGTCGAAGAACGTGTCGTCGCTGGGGATCTTCTGGTCCAGCAGCATCGCGATGTACCCGGGCTCGTCGTACGGCAGGGGCCGGGCCGGGCGTGCGTTGGCGGCCGCCGACTCACCGCCGCCGGAAGCGGACTCGGCCGTGCGCGGCGGGGCGACCGGCTGAGCCGCCTTCGCCGGCACGGTCGCTGACACGGCGTCGGACGCCTCGGACGCAGCGGCTTCCCGGGCCGGCTCCGGAACGTCCACCGGGGCAGGGGAGGCCTGCGCCGGGGCGACGGGGTCCGCCTCGGGCTGGGGCGGTGCCTGCACCGGGTCCGTGGGGGCCGCCTGGGGCTCGGGCGCCCGGACCGGGTCGGTGGTGTCCTCCGTGGCCGGCGGGGCCTGCACCGGCACCGTCGGCGGCTGGACCTGCACAGCCGGGTCGGTGGCCGCGGCGGTCTGTGCGGCACCGGACGCGGACGCGTCGTCGTGCGCGGCCGGTCCTGGAACCGCCGCAGGCTCCTCCTGGCGAGCAGCCTTGCGGGCCGCCTTCTCCGCCTCCCTGCGGGCGCGTTCGGCCTTGAGCGCCTCGAGGGCCTCCATCTGCTGGTCGGCGGGCTTGTTGCCGACGGCGCGCAGCAGGTCGATGGGCTCCTGCCCGATCAGTGCCTGGAGTTCGGGGACGAGCGTGAGCAGGGCCAGCCGCTGGGAGACCCAGCCCTGCGAGCGGTGCAGTCGCTTGGCGAGGGCCGTCTGGCTGCCGTGGATGGCGAGCAGCCGCTGAAGGGCGCGGGCCTCGTCGAGCTCCTCGAGGTCCTGCCGGTGGATGTTGGCCACCAGCGCGGACTCCAAGAGCTCCTCCGACGTGCTGCCCTGGTCGTCGCTCACCATGACCTTGACGGTGGTGAGGCCGGCTTCGCGGGCGGCGGCGAGGCGGCTGCTGCCGTCGATGACGACGTGCGTGGCGTTCGGCTCGAGGTCGTCCGCACGGTCGGGGTTGGCTGCCAGATAGGCGTCGCGGTTCATGACCGTGATGGCCTGCTTCTGGCCGTGCGTCTTGAGGCTTCCCGCGAGGTCCGTGAGATCGCCCAGTTGCGAGCGCGGGTTGTCGGGGTTGGGGCTGATGCGGTGGACGGGCAGCTCGCTCGGGGGAGCGACTCCGTCGGTCGGTACGCCGGTCGCCGCCGCCACGGCCTGCCGGCGTGCGCTGACGGGCCGGGCGCCGAAGCGTCCGGCGCCCAGCTGGTCGGCCTTGCTCATGAGATCTCCCGGGCCAGTGCGCGCATTCCGATGGCCTGCTGGGACCTGGGCGCGTAGGAGAGCAGTGGCTGCTTCATCCGGACCGCTTCCTTCTGTTCCTTCAGGTCGCCGATGAGTCCCACCACCCGCGGATCCTTTATGTCGACCCAGCCCTGGAGCGAGGAGGTGGCGATGTAACCGCGGCGGGAGTCGTAGAGGTTGACGACGATGCCGAGGTAGCCGATGTCGATCTGGAGGTCGTCGCGCAGGTCGTCGATCTGCGTGGTGAGCAGCTCGTAGGCGTCGGCGGAACTGTCCTCGGCCTGCACCACGATGAGGGCGCCGGACTGCCCGGGCTTCTCGCCGTCCCGGCGCCTGCCGTAGTAGGCGGCGGCGTCCATGCTCAGGCCGAGGCTGGGCGGGCAGTCGACGATGATGACGTCGTAGTCCGCCTCGAGCGGGGCGAGGGCCCGCTCCAGGGCGGCCTCACGGGCCCGTACGGCGGACAGGCGCACGTCCAGGAGGAAGGCGTCGTTGCAGGCGGGCAGCAGGTGGAGCCGGCCGCCGAAGGTCTCCTCGTCGATGGGCACGATGAGGTCGCGCAGATCGCCCTTGGGGTCGCCCGCCATGTGGTTGGTGAGGCTGTCACCGTTCATCGGCAGGGGAGCGGCGCCGAGTTGGTTGGTGAGGTGGCACTGGGGGTCGAAGTCCACGAGGAGGACCCGCATGCCCAGACCGGGCAGGTTCTCCACCTCCAGGGGCTCGTCCTCGGTCTCCTCGCCCTCGTTCTGCGCCTCGCTCGCGCGCAGGGCCTTGGCGAGCGCCTTGGACACGCGGACGGAGTGCAGGGCGTTGGGGGACTCGGCGAGCGCCTCGCCGACGCCGGCCGTGATGGCGGTCTTGCCCACCCCGCCCTTCTGGTTGCAGACGATGATGCGGCGGGTGACGGCGGGCCGCTGGACGTCGGGTGCGGGGTTGGAGTCGAGCCACAGCTTCACGGACTGGGCGAGTCCCTGGATGAGGGAGACGTTGCGGTCCGCGGCGACCTGGCGGAAGGTCTCCCACTGGCCGGGGGGAAGGAACGTGGAGAAGGAGTCGGCGCCCGCGGTGTCGACGGTTTCGGTGGCGGAGGCGAGCGCGCACCAGTCCCTGATGCCCTGTTCGACGGCCGCCTGGATCTCGACGCCGTGCTGAGCGGCTCTGATTTTCAGGTCTTGCCGGATCTGTCCCGGCAGCTTGGAGACGACCTTGTCGCGATCGCCGGAGGAGGCTGGAGAACTCATGGGGCTACCTTACTAACGCTCGTGATCATTTGTGTCATTGACGCGTTAGTTAGGTCGACTTCTGTGTCCCGCGGCGGGGTTGGGGCCTGCCCATCGTCGCAGGCGTGGTGTCCGAATCGACACTAGTTGTCCCAACTGCGGGGCGCGTGGCGGGCTATTACGGCGTAATAGCCCGTCCGGGTCGGCCGGTTGCCTGCCACTGGGGCCTCACCGCGGCGGTTGAGCCGGGAGGGGGCTCTGTGCGGCCTGTACTCTCGAGTCGGCAGACGTGAGCGTGAGGGCCTTGCCACAGGTGGACGGGGTGAGGAGTCGAGGTGCCGGATAGGAACATCGAGTTCGGCAGATACGGTGCTCGCGGCATCAAGGGCCACGAGGCGGTGGCCCGCCAGCTGGATGCACTCGCCAACTTCGTCGCCACCCCCGTCACAGCGCGTCGAGGCCTGCTGGCGCGCCTGCACTATCTGACGCGTACCCCGCATGCCCGGCAGGCGGCGCGGGAGGCCGGCCTGACGGTGACGGACCGGACCCTGAGGGCATGGCTGGACGGCAGGCGCAGTCCGTCGAGGCAGAACCTCGAGCGGATCGAGACGGCCTACCGGGCGGTGCGGCGGCACAACGTGGCCCGCTACCTGCTGGCGCGCCTCAACCGTGCGGGCCGGGGCACGCGGGTGGAGTTCCATCCGCTCGATCAGTCCCAGGTGCTGGGTCCCCGTCAGCGCGCGGTGTCCTTCCGCACCCTGAACGTGCGTCACTGGGACCGGATCGTCCAGGCCTGGGCCGACGACGACATGACAGCCCTGGACGACGCCTGGATCAACGACGCGGTGGTGGACCTCGGCTCCGAGTGGGGCCAGTACGAGTACGTCACCAACATCGGCTTCGCTGCCTGACGGCCCGCCCGGAGAGGCGTGAGACGCCGTACGGCGTCGGCTCGGGGGCAACGCGTCGGGTGCGTCGGCGCGGGTGCGTCGCCTCGGGTGCAGGTGGTGCCGGGGTGCGGGGTTTTCCCAGTGGGGCGGCGCCCGGGGGAGGGGGCCGCCGGGGCCCGGCCGCGGGCGCGTGGTCGGTGTACTTGGTCGGGGTAATCGGCAAGTTGAGTCGCTTCGGTCACTTGGGTCGCTGGGCGGGCCCGGGAGGCGTGGCCGGGGGGCCCGGTCCAGCTCCGCTCCAGGGCCGCTTGAGGTTCTGCGCCTACAGCGACTGAACTGCAGCGACCGTAAAAAGGCTCGGTAGCTGTCGGTCGCTGGGAAGAAATGCCTGGTCAAACGGGGTTTGTGGGCCATGTCAGCGACTGAAGCGACTCAGCTACCGGGTATATGAAGCGATATGCGTGTGCGCGCGTGTGCGTCATATATAGAGACCTTGAGTCGCTTCAGTCGCTTTTCTGTTGTGCAGGATGGCTCTGACCTGGGCTTTTACCCAGCTACCGAGCTCAGCGACTGAAACCGCTTTGGTCGCTGGGTTCGGTCGTGGGTCGCTCGCGTGGGTCGCTCCGGGCGGAACGGGTTCTTTCCACAGGGGCCCCACCTCTACCAGGGCTTCGCTAGTCTGTGACCGTCGTTGAGTCGCTTCGGTCGCTGACGGGGGAAAGACATGACCGATGAGCTGCGGGTTTTACGCAGCGACTCACCACGGCCCGCTACTGACCCGGCGGGCGTCCCACAGTCCCTGGCCATCGCACGATGGTGCGCAGGCCGCGGTTGGCCGGTTCATCCGCTGGCCCCGGGACGCAAGACGCCCGCGGGCAACTGCGCGGCCTGCCGTGAGCCGGGGCACACCCACCAGGGGTGCCGCTGTCCTGCCGTCGGTCGCTGGTGCCACGGCTTCAGAGCCGCGACGCTGGACTTCGCCCGGATCGAGCAGTGGTGGGGCGCCCGCCCGGAGTTCGGGGTCGGCGTCGCCTGCGGGCCTGCCGGACTCGTCGTCATCGACGTCGACGCCCACGCACGCCGGCTGCCCGGGCGCGACCGGCTGCTGCCGGGCATCGCCATCGCCGAGACGGTGGACCTGACCGGGCTGGCGAACGGCTTCCACACCCTCGGTGTCCTGGCCGCCCTGCGCGGTGCGCCGTCCCCCGCGGAGGACGAGTCGACCTTGCGGGTGCGCACGCCCTCCGGAGGGCTGCACGTGTGGTACCGGGCCCTGCAGGGGCAGCGCTGGCAGTGCTCCACCGGCTCCGGCGGCGGGCGGGCCCTGGCCTGGCAGGTCGACGTACGAGCACATGGGGGTTACATCGTCGCCCCCGGTACCGCCACCGCTACCGGGCTCTACCGGGCCGTCGGGCCGGCGCGGGAGCCCGCGCCGCTGCCTGCCTGGCTCGCCCGGGAACTGGAACGCACCGGCCATCTGCCACCCGCTCACGTCCCCGCGCCCCGTCCGGTCCCCCCGCGGGCCCGTCAGGCCGTCCTGGCGGCCGCAGGAGGCCCTGGGAGCGCCCCAGGGATGCTTGCGGGCCTGCTGGCCGAGGTCGCCGCCTGTGCCGCCGTGTCCGAGGGCGCGGGGTTCACCGAGAAACTCAACCGCGCCGCCTACACCGCCGGCGGGCTCGTCGCCGCGGGCGTGCTGGAGCCCGAGGAGGCCGAACGCGCCCTGCGCGAGGCGGCGGCGCGCGCCCGGCCCGGGCAGGAACGGCGCTACGACGCCGTGATCCGCAGCGGGATGAACGCGGGCCGTGCCCGTCCGCTGTCCCCGGGAGGCCGCCGGTGAACGGCCACGACAACGCCCTGTTCGACGCCCGCGCGGTCGCCGCGCAGATCCTCGCCCAGCCCGTGCCCGCACCCCGCTCCCGGGGCGAGGCCACCGTGCCGGCGGGCGGTGAGGCCACCGCTGACGGGTTGCTGCCCGACACCCTCAGCGACCGGGGCAACGCCAAGCTGTTCGTCCGGCTGTACGCCAACGACTACCGGCACGTCCCGGGCCTCGGCTGGTTCAGGTGGGACAGCACTCGCTGGCAGGTCGACGAGGACGACACCGTGCTGTGGGCCGCGGGCGACCTGGCGGAGTCCCTGGCCGTGACCGACCCGCGGGGAATCCACAGCGCGAACGCGCTGCAGCAGCACCGCCGCCGCGCGCTGAGCACCAGCGGGATGAACGCCATGCTGACCCAGGCCAAGTCGGCACCTGGCATGGTGCTCAACGCCGCGCTGCTGGACGCCGATCCGTATGCGCTGTGCACGCCCGGAGGGATCGTCGATCTGCGGACCGGCCTGATGCGCGCCCCCGACCGGGACAAGGACTTCCACTCCCGCTCCACCACCGCGGCCCCCGAGCCGATGCCCACGCCCCGCTGGGACCGGTTCCTCGGCGACACCTTCGGTGAGGGACCCGAGGGCGCGGAGATGATCGATTTCCTGCATCTGCTGCTCGGCTACTCCATCACCGGCGACGTCGGGGCCCAGGTGATGCCGTTCCTGTTCGGCTCCGGCAAGAACGGCAAGTCGGTGCTGCTGGACGTGGTGATGAAACTCGTCGGCGACTACGCCGACGCCGCGCCGCCCGGCTTCCTCATGGCCCGCCCCTACGAGGGCCACCCCACCGATCTCGCCGAGCTGCACGGACGCCGTGTGATCGTCTGCAGCGAGGTCAAGCCGGGGGACCGGTTCGACGAGGCGCGGGTGAAGCTGCTGACCGGCGGCGACCGGATCAAGGCACGCCGGATGCGGCAGGACTTCTTCAGCTTCCAGCCCACGCACAAGCTCTGGCTGCTGGGCAACCACCGGCCCGAAGTCGGCACCGGTGGCTTCGCGTTCTGGCGGCGGATGCGGCTGATCCCTTTCGAGCGGGTCGTGCCCGACCACCGCAAGGTCGACAACCTGGCGGACATCCTCGTCACGGAGGAGGGGCCCGGCATCCTCAACTGGCTCGTCGTGGGGGCTCGCCGGTATCTGAGCGGTGAGAAGAACCTGCTGGGCCCGGAGCGCGTGCGGATCGCCACCACGGCGTACGCCGAGACGGAGGACCACATCGGCCGGTTTCTCGGCGAGTCGTGCCGGCTGCAGCCGGGCCTGAGGACGGAACAGGCCGGTCTCTACGCGGCGTACAGGTCGTGGTGCCAGAATGAGGGGGCCCCGGCCGTCTCGTCCCGTTCCTTCGCGGCACGGGTCCGGGAGTTGGTGGGACTCGCGTCTCCGAAGGAGATGATCCTGTCCAACCAGCGCAAGTACTACCCGGGCATCGGATTGGCCGCCGACGAGGAGACAGCATGAGCGCCCTCATCGCCGAGGACGAGATCGTCCACGAGGTCGACTTGGTCTGGCTCGAGGACATCAGCGAGCTGGACTACGTCCGCCAGAGCCTGGACCGGCTGCCGACCCGCCGGGGCCGGCCCGCCTACCACCGCGACGGCCGCATGGTCGGTTACGCGCTGCTCGGCCCGCAGGCCAAGCCCTCACGTTCGTCGGGCACGTTCCGGCGCCGGGTGTTCTGGCTTCTGCCGCACGACCGCGACACCGCGCCCGACGGGCTGTACGCCACAGGGGCCCCGGCCGAGGCGGTCGATCCGCGCACGCTCGCGCCCGGCAGCAAGGGGCGCAAGACGGACCGGTCGGAGGGCGAGCCGCGGCCGTCGCGGCTGGGAGAGCGGGCGGTCACGCCGTAGGAGGCACGGCCAGGGGAGCGGTGCCCCGCTCCCGCGGAGCGCGCGGTCAGGGGGAGGCCCGCTCATGGAGCGCTGGTGCACGAACACGCAGGGCCGTCCGGCCTGCGGCGACGCAGGGCCGGCCGCCCGCGACTGCGCGCGCGCCCCGGCGGTCGGGGCGCGCGCGTCCTGCAGGCCGGGGTCAGCTCACCGGCCCGGTGATCGTGGAGGAGAAGACCTTCTCCCCGTCCTGGTGGCCGGTGACCTCCACGGTCATCATGGAGCCCCCTTCGGGCGCCACGCGCGTGACGTCGATCCAGCAGGGCCGGTCCAGTTCGGCGTAACGGAAGAAGTCGGTGGACGCGGCGGTCGGGACGATGGCGCGGGGGGCCAGCGCGGCGCAGGCGGCCTGACGGGCCCCCTCCAGCAGGACCATGCCGGGCAGGTGGTCGCCGGAGTGGTCGAAGAAGATCGGGTGTCCGAGATCCGGGGTGAGCATCCACCGCCCGGGTCTCTCCGTCGCGCTGAGGACGACATCGGCCGGCAGCAGGCGGCCCACCGACGTCGGCAGGAGCGGATCGCGGTCGGTGCTCAGGTCGAAGGCAGGGCCCTGCCAGGGCGTCCGGTTCGCGCGCAGACGCTCGTAGACGGCCGGCGGGAGGGTGGAGAAGGTTCCGGCGCCGTGCGCCACCAGCGCTCCGTCGCGGCGTATGGACAGCTCCATGCGCATCCGGTTGGCCACCCCGCGCCGCCAGGTGATTTCCGTACAGTGCGCGTCCAGCTCGAAGTCGGTGGGGCGGGCGGCGATGCGCAGTTGCGGCGCGTATGTCGTGTAGCTGAGGTTCCACATGACGAAGTGGTGGCCCAGCGGGACGCCGAGTTCGGCGTGGGCGAGGAACAGACCCGCCTGACGAAACGTCTCTGCTACCTGGAGCGGGTCGTGGCTGCTTCCGTCGCCGCCGTTGAAGAGGGCGTGCGTCCGGGGCCATTGGCCGGTGAGCTCGAAGCGCTGGTCCTCGTGAGAGGTGCAGCCGGTGAGGAAGACCTCGGCCAGGCAGGCGCGGTGGACGTACTCCTTCGGAACCGTGGTGGTGAGTCTCGGAAGCACCGACAGCGCCATGTCGTGTGCGGTGTGCAGAACCATGAAAACCCCCGCCTTGAGAGCCCTGCTCGATGACGACCTGTCATAAGATACGGACCTACCGGTTTTCTTGGCCGGGCCGTTTGGTAAAGTGTAAGTCAAGTGTCCAGGAAAACCTGAACGATTGGTTCCGTTTGCGGTGGTTCAACTTTGGCCCGTCCGGGGCCGTTGACCTGCTATAAACCCGGACAACCCGGCGCAACATGGAACGGCGGCACGCTGAGTTCGGCGAAGTAGTGGTGACATAAAAAAACCCGGCTCGCGGTTTCCTTCTGTCCTCGGCTGACCCCTGGAGGTACCAGTGCACACAACACCCGCTCCCGTCGTCCTCGATCCGACCGGCCAGGACCTGCACGGCGAGGCGGCGCGACTGCGCGACCTCGGTCCTGTCGTCCAGGTCGAGCTCCCCGGCGGAGTGGTGGCCTGGTCGGTCAACCGGCACGACCTGATCAAGCGGGTGCTGACGGACCCGCGGGTGTCCAAGGACGCCTACCGGCACTGGCCCGCGTGGATCAGCGGTGAGGTGGACGACTCCTGGCCGCTGGCCATGTGGGTGTCCGTGCGCAGCATGCTCACCGCCTACGGCACCGAGCACACGCGGCTGCGCAAGCTCATCGCCGGCGCCTTCACCGCCCGGCGCGTGACGGACCTGCGGCCGCGCATCCGGCAGATCACCGACGAGCTGCTGACCGGGCTGGCACAGCGGCCGGCCGGACAACCGGTGGACATCCGCCGGGAGTTCGCCTACGAACTTCCCCTGCGCGTGATCTCCGAGATGCTCGGCCTGGACGAGCAGGAGAGCCACGACTTCCACCGCGTGGTCAACGTCCTGTTCACCACCTCCACCGACCCCGACACCGCCCGGAGGAACCAGGCCGAGCTGTACGAGCTGCTCAACAACCTCGTCCGGCGCAAGCGCGCCGCACCAGCCGCCGATCTGACCAGCGCCCTGATCACCATGCGCAGCGAGGACGGGGACGGGCTGACCGAGCGGGAACTCGTGGACACCCTCCATCTGATCCTCGGCGCGGGACACGAGACGACCGTCAACCTCCTCGACCACGCCCTGTGTTCCCTGCTCACCCACCCCGAGCAGCTCCGCCTCGCCCGCGAGTCCACCATCACCTGGGACGCCGTGGTCGACGAGACGCTGCGCTGCCAGGCGCCGGTGGCCACCATCCCGCTGCGCTTCGCCGTGGAGGACCTGGAGCTGGAGGACGTCGTCATCCGCGCCGGTGAGCCCATCGTCCTGTCCCTGGCGGCCGCGGGCCGGGACCCCGGCACCCACGGCGCGGACGCGGCGGTCTTCGACGCCACCCGCCCCACGCGCCGCGACCACCTCGCCTTCGGTCACGGTGTGCACCACTGCCTCGGCCGGCCGCTCGCCATGAGCGAGGCGACGATCGCGCTGCCGGCCTTCTTCGAGCGTTTCCCGCAGGCCCGGCTGGCGACGCCGGCCGACGAGCTCGGCCTGCTCGAGTCGTTCATCTCCACCGGCCACACCGGCCTGCCGGTGGTGCTGGCGCCTGCGTCCTGACGGCTCCGCGTCCTTCGAGGGAGACAGACCCCATGACCCAACACGCGCTGCACGGCCTGCGCCTGGCCGCCGTGGACATCGACGGCGTCCTGCTCAACGACACGTTCAGTCCCGTCATCCACCGTCTCGCCGTGCGCTACGGAGTCGCGTACACACCCGAACTGGAGCGTGCGGTCTTCTCCCGGCCCCGCACGGCCGCCGCCGAGGTCTTCGCCGCGGCGGCAGGGACCGGGGAGTCCCCGCAGGAGATGATCGGCGCCTACTTCGCGGAAAGAGAGCGCTACCTGAGAACCCATCCGGTGCGGGTGCTCGACGGAGCGCTCGCGCTGCTGCGGCGGCTCAGCGCCCTCGGCCTGCGCCTCGTGTGCTACGGCGGCCTGGACAAGAGCCACTTCGACCGCCACCTCGGCCCGTGGGCGTCGTACTTCTCCGGGCCCGGTTACGTCTGCACCGACGCCTTCCGCCCCGGTATCGAGGAGATCACCCGGGACGTCTTCGGGCTGGACTTCGGCCAGGTGCTGTTCATCGACGACGTCGCCTCCGTCGCCGAACGCGCGAGGGAGCTGGACGTCGCCTTCATCGGGCACCCCAGCTCCTTCGCCCACGGCTTCCAGCGGCAGCTGATGCGCGAGGCCGGAGTCGCCTACCTGGCCGACAGCCTCGACGACATCGACGAGACCATGCTGCGCGCCGTGGCCGCCGACGCGGCCGCGGGCACCCTGTGGCAGGACGCCGGCCCGGTGCGCGCCGCCGGGACGGTGCACGCGTGAGCGGGGAGGGGGCCGCCGCCCTCGCCGGAAGAGTCGTCCTGATCACCGGCGCCAGCAGCGGGATCGGAGCAGCCGCCGCCCGGGTCTTCACCGAGCAGGGGGCCTCGGTCGTTCTCGTGTCCCGCCGGGAGGACAGGCTGCGCGCACTTGTGGGGGAACTGCGCGCTGCGGGGGCCGAGGCGAGCCACCACGTCGCCGACGTACGCGTCGGCGAGGAGGTCCGCCAGGCCGTCTCCCACGCGGTGGACACCTACGGCAGGCTGGACGCCGCGTTCAACAACGCCGGCGCCGGAGTGGAGAAGGTGCCGCTGCACCTGGTGCCGGAGGCCGACTACGAGCTGGTCATGGACACCAACGTGCGCGGCGTGTGGAACTGCATGACCCACGAGATCACCGCCATGCTGGCCTCCGGGGGAGGGACGATCGTGAACACCAGCAGCGTCGGCGGACTGGTGGCTTCCTCCGTCGCCGCTCCCTACATCGCCTCCAAACACGCCGTGATCGGCCTGACCAAGGCCGCGGCGGTGGAGTACGCACCGCACGGCATACGCGTCAATGCCATCGCCCCCGGCCTGACCCGCTCGGAGATGGTCGAGCAGTGGTTCACACTGAGCCCGGAAGCGGAGCAGCGGGCCTACTCGTCCGCCCCGCAGGGCCGGGCCGCCGATCCCCGCGAGGTGGCGGAGGCGGCGGCCTGGCTGTGCAGCGACCGGGCGAGCTTCGTCACCGGTGCCACGCTCGCCGTCGACGGGGGCCGCACCGCCTGGTGACGTCCCGTGTGATCCCGGGACGCCCACGCCGAATACCGGCCACGTCCCGGGGCAGACGCCGGGGGAGAGGGTAAGGTACGTAGCGTTCGGTTTGATTTCTCGTTCGGGAGTGATCACATGGCACGACAGGAACGCGCAGTACGGACCCGTCGTGCTGTTATAGAAGCCGCCGCCCGCGTCTTCGCCGAGCGGGGCTACGCCGCCGCGACGATCGCGGAGATCCTCGAGCGGGCCGGGGTCACCAAGGGAGCGCTGTACTTCCACTTCGACTCCAAGGAGGCCCTGGCGCGCGGGGTCATCGAGGCCCAGCTCACCAACGACTACTTCGTTCCTCGCGAGCTGAAGCTCCAGGAGTGGGTGGACGTCGGGATGACGCTGGCCTACCAGATCCCCAGGGACGTCATCCTGCTCGCCGGCATCCGGCTGTCGGCGGATCTGCACGCCCGGAAGCTCTCGGGCAGCGCCTGGCCCGCCTGGATCGAGCTGTCGACCAAGTACCTGACGGAGGCCAAGGAGTGCGGTGAAGTGCTGCCGCACGTGGTGCCCACCGAGACCGCCGAATGCTTCCTGGGGGCCTGGATAGGTACCCAGATGTTCTCCGAGGTGGCCTCCGGCTGGTCCGACCTGAGCAACCGGGTGTCGGTGCTGTTCAACCACATCCTGCCGGCCATCGCCACGCCGGCCGCGCTGATCAGGCTGGACACGGCTCCCGACCGCGGGGCCAGGGTCGTCGAGGAAGTCGAGCGCCTGCGGCGGACCGAACTCGCGGCGGCCCAGGCCTGAGCGGCGTTTTCCCGCCGCTCCGCCCTCCTGGGGACCGCGTCTACACGTCCAACGCGGTCCCATAACAAACCTTCTGGCTGGTTTTCTGCTCTGTCGCTTCCGCGGGCGCAGGGGAAGAAGCCGCCGCTTTTTCCCCTCTTGGCCGTCGGCCGACGCAGGTGACCTCCTCTGAGGCGTACCCACAGACTGGGTACGCTGTTTTGTTGTGCCGATGTCTCGCCATGTCTGGCCTGTCTGCGGCCTGCCTTGTCCCCATAAATTAGGGCATAGTTGGCTGGGTTGGCGGGAATGGCTGACTCGCATCTCAAGTTGTGGCTCTGGTAAACAGACCGATCATGCGGTTTGCTATGGTCGTATGCCGGAACGCCGCAGGCAGGAGGATGTGATGGTCAAGCAGGTGCGGGCAGCTCGGACGCGTCACACCCTTCTGGTCGCCGCGGCCGAGGTCTTCGCCGACCAGGGCTACACGCTGGCCACCCTCCCCGCCATCAGCAGGCGCGCCGGCGTGAGCGCGGGCGCCCTGCACTTCCACTTCCCCAGCAAGGAGGCGCTGGCCCTCGCGGTGGAGACCACGGCGGCGGCCTCCGTCGAACAACTGGCCGAGCGCTGCCGGGCCGGCGACCGCACCCTGCTGCAGTCGCTCGTGGACACCACCTCCGGGATGCTCCTCGCGCTCACCGACGACCCCGTGGTCAGGGCGGGCTTCGCCCTGAGCGGTGATCCCTCGCGCAAGAACGGCACCGAACTGTGGAGGTGGTGGCACGACCGCGTACGCGCCCTCGTCCTGGAGGCGCGACGCGCGGGCGAACTCGCCCCGGCAGTCCCGGTCGACGTCGCCACCACGGCGATCGTGGCCGCCACGGTCGGATTCGAGGCGCTCGGCGCGGCGGACCCCGGCTGGCTGTCGGCCGAACGCCTCGCCCAGTTCTGGGACCTGCTCCTGCCACGGCTGGCGGTGTCCGCGGACCACGCCGGGGTCGTGCTGCCCGGCGCGGGACGGGCGGGATGAGCGGCATGGCGCCCTGGTGGTCCTCCAGCGGAACTGGAGCCTTCGTCGAGCGGTCCGCCCGAGCATGGCCGGAACGCTCGGAGGAGGAAACATGGGCGATTCGGACCACGGTGAGTTCGCCGTACGCATTGAACGGGGGCAGGCCGACGACGAGGAACTCGCCGCCCTCACCGTCGCGTTGCTCGCCCTGCGCGCGCGCCGGGCTGCGACGAGCAGGGTTACGACGCGGCCGGTCGACGGCGTGCGCTGGTGGAAGAGGGCGGACGCCTACCAGGCGCCGTGCAGCTGGCGGTGAGGCATGTCCCGCCTCGCAGAAGGGACCTGACGGGATGTCGATGACGAATGTTTCCGCCCCCACCGCCCCGGCGGAACCGGCCGATCTGCGCGGGCGGGTCGCCGAGTTGCACGAGATCCGTGCTCAGGCGTTGGCCGGTCCGAGTGAGAAGGCGACCGCGGCGCAGCACGCCAAGGGCAAGCTGACCGCTCGGGAGCGGATCGAGCTGCTCCTGGATCCGGGGTCCTTCCGGGAGGTCGAGCAGTTGCGCCGGCACCGGGCGTCGGGGTTCGGGCTGGAGGCGAAGAAGCCGTACACGGACGGTGTGATCACCGGCTGGGGGACGGTGGAGGGCCGTACGGTCTTCGTGTACGCGCATGATTTCCGGATCTTCGGTGGTGCGCTGGGCGAGGCCCACGCGACGAAGATCCACAAGATCATGGACATGGCGATCGCGGCGGGTGCGCCGCTGGTGTCGCTGAACGACGGGGCGGGTGCCCGTATCCAGGAGGGCGTGTCCGCGCTCGCCGGGTACGGGGGGATCTTCCAGCGCAACACGAAGGCGTCGGGTGTCATCCCGCAGATCTCGGTGATGCTGGGTCCGTGTGCGGGCGGTGCGGCCTACAGTCCGGCGCTGACGGACTTCGTGTTCATGGTGCGTGAGACCTCGCAGATGTTCATCACCGGTCCGGACGTGGTCAAGGCGGTCACGGGTGAGGAGATCACGCAGAACGGGCTCGGCGGTGCGGACGTGCACGCGGAGACCTCGGGTGTGTGTCACTTCGCCTACGACGACGAGGAGACCTGCATCGCCGAGGTGCGCTACCTGTTGTCGCTGCTGCCGCAGAACAACCGGGAGAACCCTCCGCGGGCGGAGTCGGGTGATGCGGTGGAGCGGCGCGGTGAGGTGCTGCTGGACCTGGTCCCGGCGGACGGCAACCGGCCCTACGACATGACGAAGGTGATCGAGGAGATCGTCGACGACGGCGAGTACCTCGAGGTGCATGAGCGCTGGGCGCGCAACATCATCTGCGCGCTGGCGCGGCTGGACGGCCAGGTCGTCGGCATCGTCGCGAACCAGCCGCAGGTGCTGGCCGGTGTCCTGGACATCGAGGCCAGCGAGAAGGCGGCGCGGTTCGTGCAGATGTGCGACGCGTTCAACATCCCGATCATCACCTTCCTGGACGTGCCGGGCTTCCTGCCGGGTGTGGACCAGGAGCACGGCGGGATCATCCGGCACGGGGCGAAGCTGCTGTACGCGTACTGCAACGCGACCGTGCCGCGGATCTCGCTGATCCTGCGCAAGGCCTACGGCGGTGCCTACATCGTGATGGACTCGCAGTCCATCGGCGCGGACCTCACCTACGCGTGGCCGACCAACGAGATCGCCGTGATGGGCGCCGAAGGTGCCGCCAACGTCATCTTCCGCCGGCAGATCGCCGACGCGGAGGACCCCGAGGCCATGCGGCAGAAGATGGTCAAGGAGTACAAGGCCGAGCTGATGCACCCGTACTACGCGGCCGAGCGTGGCCTGGTCGACGACGTCATCGACCCCGCCGAGACCCGTGAGGTCCTCGCCCGCTCCCTCGCGATGCTCCAGACGAAACACGCCGACCTGCCCTCCCGCAAGCACGGCAACCCGCCGCAGTAACGGAGCACCTTTTCCATGGTCAGACAGGAACGAGCGCTGCGAACCCGCCAGGCTCTGATCACGTCGGCGGCCACCGTCTTCCACCGGGACGGCTTCAACGTGGCCTCGCTCAGTGAGATCAGCGCCAGGGCGGGAGTGAGCAACGGGGCGCTCCACTTCCACTTCGCGAACAAGGCCGCCCTGGCCGAAGCGGTCGAGAACGCCGCAGCACAGCGGCTCGACGAGCTCACCGCGGTCGCCCAGCTCTCCGCGGACAACGCGCTGCAACTGCTGGTGAACGCCTCTCACGGTCTCGCCCGGCGGCTCGCCGAGGACGTCGTCCTGCGGGCCGGCTTCCAACTGGGCGCCGACCTGGTCCGGGACGGGTGCCGGGACCTGCGTCGCCAGTGGCAGGAGTGGGTCGAGCGGACGCTGAAGGAAGCCGCCGGTGAGGGCCTGCTCAACGGGGTGAGCGCGGAGACCGTGGCGACCGCCGTGGTGGCGGCGACCACCGGTTTCGAGGTGCTGGGCGCGCGTGATCCGGACTGGCTCGCGCCCCGCACGCTCACCAGGTTCTGGCAGCTGCTGCTGCCACGCCTGGCCGCGGCGTCCGTACGCGGTCAGCTCCGGGCCGCGGGAGCGGCGGCGAAGGACCGGGGCAGCACGGCCCCCTGACATCACGACACCCTGGGCCCGCCCGGCCGCGTGCTCGCCGGAGACCAACGGGCCCCTACCCCCCCAGGAGACGATCCCTTGCACAGCACCCAGGCGTCACTTCCCCCCACCGAGCGAGATCCGCGGCGCTGGGTCATCCTCGGGGTGATCTGCCTCGCCCAGTTGGTCGTCCTGCTGGACAACACGGTCCTCAATGTGGCGATCCCGGCGCTCACCGTGGACTTGGGCGCCAGCACCGCCGACGTCCAGTGGATGATCAACGCGTACGCCCTGGTGCAGTCGGGGCTGCTGCTCACCGCGGGAAGCGTCGCCGACCGTTATGGCCGCAAGCTGATGCTGATGGCGGGCCTGGTCCTGTTCGGGCTCGGCTCCACCGCGGCGGCTCTCGCCCAGAGTTCCGGTCAGCTGATCGCCGCCCGGGCCGGTATGGGCATCGGTGGCGCGCTGCTCGCGACCACCACGCTCGCCGTCATCATGCAGACCTTCGACGACGAGGAGCGGCCGCGGGCCATCGGCCTGTGGGGAGCGGTCAGTTCCCTCGGGTTCGCCGCCGGTCCGCTGCTCGGCGGCGCGCTGCTCGACCACTTCTGGTGGGGCTCCATCTTCCTCATCAACATCCCCGTGGCCGTGGTCGGGGTGGTGGCGGTCGCCGCGCTCATCCCCGAGACGAAGAACCCCGAAGGGGAGCGACCCGACCTCCTCGGTGCCGTGCTGTCCACGCTGGGCATGGTCGGTGTGGTGTACGCGATCATCTCCGGGCCGGAGCACGGCTGGACGTCGGCGCGGGTCCTGGTCCCGGCGCTCGTCGGACTCGCCGCGCTCGCCGCGTTCGTGCGCTGGGAGCTGCGCGTGCCCTACCCGATGCTCGACATGTCCTTCTTCCGCAACCGGCGGTTCAACGGCGCCATCGCCGGCGGGCTGCTCGTCGCCTTCGGCATGGCCGGGTCGCTGTTCCTGCTCACCCAGCACCTCCAGCTCGTCCTCGGCTACGACGCGTTGCAGGCCGGACTGCGCACCGCGCCGCTGGCGCTGACCATCGTGTGTCTCAACCTCGCCGGGATCGGTGCGAAGCTCCTCGTCAAACTGGGCGTGGCGCGCAGTATCGCGGTCGGCATGACGCTGCTGGCGGGCGGCCTGACCGCGGTCGCGCTGCTCGGCTCGCGCGACGGCGCCGGATACGGCGGCATGTTCGCCGGGCTGCTGCTGATGGGCTGCGGCATCGCCCTCGCCATGCCCGCCATGGCCACGGCGATCATGTCCTCGATCCCGCCGGCGAAGGCCGGGGTGGGCGCGGGCGTGCAGGGCACGCTGACCGAGTTCGGCGGCGGCCTGGGCGTGGCGATCCTCGGCGCGGTGCTGGGGGCGCGGTTCGCCGGCCTGCTGCCCGCGACGATCGGGGAGTCCGGTTCGCTGGCCGAGGCGCTGCGCGATGCGCGTACGCCGGAGCTGGTGCGCCAGGTGCAGGACGCGTTCGCCGACGCCGTACGCGCCAGTCAGCTCATCGGGGCGGCGGCCGTGTTCGCCGGCGGGCTGCTGGCGGCGCTGCTGCTGAGCCGGGCGGAGCGGGCGGCCGCGCGGGAGGCGGCCGCCGCCGACGCCGAGGCGGGCGCCGGCAGCGCTGCCACGGCCGGGTAGTTCTCCGCACCATGTGGCCCGGGCCCGTCCTTCGCAAAGGACGGGCCCGGGCTATTACGCCGTAATAGCCGCGCCGGGCCGTGGCGTTGAGTCGTGCGGTGATCACGAGGCGCTCACCGCACGGGAGTCGGGGACGGACGACGGTCGCTACGGCTACGGCTACGGCTACGGCTACGGCTGCGGTCACGGCTGCGGCCACGGCGCTGCCGCGTCGGCGACGGTGGTGTCAGGGGCTGCCGGGGGTGCCGCCGATGCCCCAGCGCTGCGGGGGCACCCCCGTCAGCGCGATCCATGTCTGGTCGCGTACGTCCTCGCCGAACACGTCCACCACCGCCTGGGTGAGGCGCTCGATCAGGTCCGCTTCGCTCTCCTCGGTCAGCCGGCGCTCGTAGATCTTCACGTCGATGAAGGGCATGGGCCCTCCTTTCCGCCGGGGCGGCTCACGCAGGCACCCGGGCCAGTTCGTCGTACGCCTCACGCAGGGCCTGGCGTACCGCGGTCACCATGTGCTCGACCTGGGCGTCGGTCAGGCCGGGGTGGCAGGGAAGGTTCATGTGCTCCTCGAACCAGACGCGTTCGGCCTGCGGGCACTCCCCGCGGACATGGCCCCGCAGACGCCACTCCGGGGACAGATGCAGCGGGAAGTAGCGCAGCTGCACCTCCACCCCGAGCCGGTCCAGGGCGCGCACGAAGCGCTCGCGTATCCGCCGCCCCCCGGTGAGGAAGAAGGTGTAGAGGTGGTACGCGTGCCGGCTGTCCGGCGCCGCCCGGTGCAGCCGCACCCCCGCAAACGCGGACACCGCCTCGTCCAGACGCGCGGCGATCCAGGTGCGGCGTGCGACGAAACGGTCCAGGGAGTCCATCTGGACCAGGCCCACGGCCGCGGCGGCCTCGGACATCGTGGCGTTGGTGCCGGCTCCGCGGATGCCGACGGCGGTGTGCCGGTAGACGCCCTCCGCGAACTTCATCCACGGCAGCAGGGCCGGCGGGTCGGCGTCCGCCGCGCGCGGCACGTACACGCCGTCCACCTCGTTGTCGCGGATGCGCTGCACGCGCTCGGCCCACTCGTCCCGGGACAGCGTGATCATGCCGCCCTCGCCGAGGGTGGTGATGTTCTTCGTGGAGTGGAAGCTGAAGCAGCCGATGTCGGCGAGGGCGCCGGGGCGCCGGCCCCGGTAGAGCGCGCCGAGGGCGTGGGCGCTGTCCTCGACGACCGTGATGCCCCGGGGGCGGGCGATCGCCATGACGCGGTCCATGTCGGCGGGACTGCCGCCGTAATGGACGAGCAGGATCGCCCGGGTGCGGTCGGTGACGAGGGAGGCGAGCACGTCCGTGTCGATGTTCAGGGTGTCCGGGTCGATGTCGCAGAAGCGGACGCGGACGTCGTGGCCCAGCAGCGGCTGCACCGTGGCCTGGAAGGTCTGCGGGGTCGCGATCACCTCGTCGCCGGGCGCCAGGTCGAGCAGGCGGATCGCCAGTTCCAGGGCGACCGTGCCGCTGGTGACGGTGAGCGCGTGACGGGCCCCGCACCACTGCCGGAACCGCTCCTCGAAACGCTCCCGCCACACACCCGACGTCAGGGGCCCCTCGGAACGCACGAGTTCGGTCAGGGCGGCGAGGTCCGCCTCCCCGACGACGCTCCCGCGGCGCGCGAAGGGCACGGCGTAGCGGCCGGACCGGGTGAGGGGGGCGTTCACACGGTCTCCCGGGGCTGGGCCGACGGGCCGGCGGGGGTGGCGGTCCGCTCGGCGATGCGGGCCGCGAGAGCCTTCTTGTCCACCTTGTTCAGACCGGTCAGGGGGAAGGAGTCGAGGACCTCGACGCGGTCCGGGAGCTTGAAGGAGGCCAGCCCGCGCGAGCGCAGCAGTGCCCGCAGCGCCGGCAGTCCCGGCGCGGGCCGGCCGGGGGAGGCGATGACGTACGCGCAGATCTTCTCGCCCAGCACCGCGTCGGGCATGGGGACGACGGCCGCCTGCTGCACGTCGGGGTGGGCCGTCAGATGGCGCTCGACCTCGGTGGCGGACACCTTGTCGCCGCCGCGCACCACGACGTCCTTGACCCGGCCCTCGACGACGATCTCGCCGGTGGGGGTGAGGCGCACGAGGTCGCCGCTGCGGTAGAAGCCGTCCGCGGTGAACGCGCGGGCGTTGTGCTCGGGCGCCCGGTAGTAGCCGCGCAGGGTATAGGGGCCGCGGGTCAGCAGCTCGCCCGTCTCACCCGGCGGGACGTCGCGGTCGTCGGCGTCGACGACGCGGACCTCGTCGGCGGGGGAGACCGGGCGGCCCTGGGTGGTCAGAATCGTCTCGCGCGGGTCGTCGTAGCGGGTGAACGTCAGCAGGCCCTCGGCCATGCCGAAGACCTGCTGCAGGCGCACCCCCAGGGTGGGCTCGATGCGCTCGGCGACCTCGGGGTGCAGCTTGGCGCTGCCCACCTGCAGCACGTCCAGGCTGCTCAGATCGTGCTCGTGACCCTCCTCGGCCGCCGCCAGCCACAGGTGCACGATGGTGGGGATGGCGGAGGTGAACGTCACGCGCTCGCGCTCGATCAGCCGGAAGCAGTGCAGCGCCTGCGGCGTCTCGGCGAACACCACGCGTCCGCCCGCGCCCAGGGTGCCGAGGATGCCGGGGCACCCCCAGGGGAAGTTGAACTCCACCGGCAGTACCGCCAGGTACACGGTGTTCTCGTCCAGCTCGCACAACCCGGCCGTGAGCCGCGTCTGGTAGGCGTAGTCGTCGTGGGTGCGCGGGATCAGCTTCGGCAGCGCCGTCGTACCGCCGGACAGCAGGAAGAACGCCACGTCGCCCGCGTCCGGCGCGGGCAGCTCCACGGGGTCCGCGGGCACGTCGGCCAGGGCGGTGAAACCGTGGGCCGGCTCACCCGCCACGAACACCTGGCTCAGCTGCGGAAGGGTGGCACGCACCGCGTGGACGAGGTCGCGGTGGTCGAACCCGTTGTGGGTGTCCGGCACCACGCAGGCGGTGGCGCCGGACAGCTCCACCAGGTGCCGCAGCTCGTTGTCGCGGTAGGCCGGCAGGCAGAACACGGGAAGGGCGCCGAGACGGAACAGGGCGAAGCAGACGGCCACGAAGTCGGGGGTGTTGGGCAGCTGCACCAGCACCCGGTCGCCGGGCCGCAGGCCGCGGGCCGCGAAACCGGAGGCGAGCCGGTCGCACCACACGTCCAGCTCCCGGTAGGTGACGCGGCGCGAGCCGTCCGCGGAGACCAGCGCGGTGCGCTCGCCGTAGGCCGCGGCCCACTGCCGCAGCAGATGGCCGAGCGTCTCACCCCGCCAGTACCCGGCCGCGCGGTAGCGCGCGGCCACCTCCTCGGGCCAGGGAACGCATCCGTCCAGCATCGTAGATCCCTTTCGTCCGCTCGCGTCGCCGAGCAGTGTTCCCAGGGCCGTTGACACGCCGCTGATGTGAGCCCGCCGTGGCCCGCTCGCCCGTCAGGTGCCGATCAGCCCGGCGTCAGCCGGACCGGACAGGATGCCGTCGTCCCGGGGCCCGGCCGGTCCCCGGCGAGAAGCGGCTCGATTGAGGGAGCGCCCGATGGAGACCTGGATCCTGGATCGCCGAGACGTCGCGGCGGTGACGGCCGCCGTCGGGCGCGACGCCCTGATGGACCGGGTCATCGAACGGCTCACCGAGGGGCTGTGCGACATCGGGCAGGGCAGACGCCAACTGTCCCCGCCGCGCGGGGGGTTCGAACGCAGCGAACCGGTGCCGGGCATCCTGGAATGGATGCCGCACCGCGATCCGGGCGACAGCATCACCATCAAGACCGTCGCCTACAGCCCCGGCAACCCGACCCGGTTCGGGCTGCCGACGATCATCGGGACCGTCGCCCGCTACGACGACACCACCGGGGCCCTGACCGCGCTGATGGACGGTGTGCTGCTCACCGCCGTCCGCACCGGCGCCGCCTCCGCCGTAGCCAGCCGGCTCCTCGCCCGGCCCGACAGCCGCACCCTCGGTCTGGTCGGCGCCGGCGCCCAGGCCGTCACCCAGCTGCACGCCCTGTCACGGGTGTTGCCGCTGGAGCGGGTCCTGGTGTGGGACACCGATCCGGGGCATCTGGAGAGCTTCGCGCGCCGGGCCGCCTTCACCGGGGTCACCGTCCAGCGCGCCGACCCGGACCTGATCATGGCGGAGTCCGACGTGGTCTGCACCGCCACGTCGGTCGCGGTGGGGCAGGGGCCCGTCCTCCCCGACCGCGCGCACCGCCCGCACCTGCACATCAACGCCGTCGGAGCCGACCTCGTGGGCAAGACGGAACTTCCGCTGCCGCTGCTGCGCCGGGCCTTCGTCACCGCCGACCACCCCGGACAGGCCCTGCGCGAGGGCGAGTGCCAGCGTCTGACGGCGGCCGAGACGGGGCCCGGACTGGGCCGGCTGGCCGCCGAGCCGCAGCTGGCGCACGCCCGGCGTGACGGGCTGACCGTGTTCGACTCGACCGGCTTCGCCCTCGAGGACGCCCTGGCCATGGAGGTCTTCCTGGAGGTGGCGGCGGAGTACGCCCTCGGATCGCGGCTCTCCCTCGAGCACCACCCGTCCGACGCCGTCGACCCCTACGCGCTCCAGCCGGTGTCCGCCCCCGCGGCCACCGTGCTGTGACGGGCCGCCCGCCCGCTTCCCCCCGACCCCCCACGCTCCGGCTGAGCGCTTCGTGAAGGAGAGACCCTGATGGCGTCATCCCCCACCATCGCCCCCCGGCCGACCGTCGAAGACGGCGGCCACGCCCTGTTCTCGTGGCTGCGCACCATGCGCGACGAACACCCCGTCCACGAGGACGAGTTCGGGGTGTTCCACGTCTTCCGCCACGCCGACGTGCTGGCCGTGACCTCCGACCCGGCCGTCTTCTCCTCCGAGCTGCACCGGCTGCGCCCCGATTCCGAGGCGCTGACCGAGGAGATCCTCTCCGTCATCGATCCGCCGCTGCACCGCAGGCTGCGCCGCCTGGTCAGCCAGGCGTTCACCCCGCGCACGGTCGCCGACCTGGAACCCCGGGTGGCCGAGGTGGCCGCGGAGCTCCTCGACGGCGTCGACGGCGACACCTTCGACCTGGTCGCCGACTTCGCCTACCCGCTCCCCGTGATCGTGATCGCCGAGCTGCTCGGGGTGCCCGCCGAGGACCGGGAGCTGTTCCGCTCCTGGTCGGACCGGATGCTGTCGATGCAGATCGAGGACCCCTCGGACCTGCAGTTCGGCGACGACGCGGGGGACGACTACGACACCCTCGTCAAGGAGCCGATGAAGGCGATGCACGCCTACCTCCTCGAGCACGTCGAGGAGCGCCGGCGCCGCCCGGGACAGGACCTGATCTCCCGGCTGGTCGCCGCCGAGATCGACGGCGAAAAACTGACCGACAGTCAGGTCGTGGAGTTCGGCGGGCTGCTGCTGATGGCGGGCCATGTGTCGACGTCCATGATGCTCGGCAACACCGTGCTGTGCCTGGAGGAGAACCCGGGCGTGTGGGACGCGCTGCGCGCCGACCGCACGCTGATCCCCGCCGTGGTCGACGAGGTGATGCGGCTGCGCCCGCCGATCACCATGATGGCCCGCGTCACCACGCAGGACACCGAGGTCGCCGGAGTGCCCGTCCCGGCCGGGCGCATGGTCGTGCCCTCGATCGTCTCCGCCAACCACGACGAGCGGGTCTTCGAGGAGCCCGAACGCTTCGACCCGGCTCGTGGCGCGGGCAACCAGCAGACCGCGTTCGGGCACGGCATCCACTACTGCCTCGGCGCGCCGCTCGCCCGCCTGGAGGGCCGCATCGCGCTCGAGGCGCTGCTGGACCGGTTCACCGAGGTCCGGATCACCCCCGGTGCGCGACTGCGCTACCACCGGGACGGGCTGTTCGGTGTACGGAACCTGCCGCTGACCGTCCGGCGCGGCTGACGAGCCCGAGGGAGCGGCCGTGCGCACTGTGCGAACCCTGCTGATCGACAACTACGACTCCTTCACCTACAACCTCTTCCAGATGCTGGCCCAGGTGAACGGGGCCGCCCCCGTCGTCCTGCGGCACGACGACCACGAGGGCTGGGCGGCCCTGTCGCCGGACGACTTCGACAACGTGGTCGTCTCGCCGGGGCCCGGTGATCCGGCGATCGCCCGGGACCTGGGCCTCAGCCGCCGTGTCATCGAGGAGTGGGACCTGCCGTTGCTCGGTGTGTGCCTGGGGCACCAGGCCCTGTGCCTGCTCGGCGGCGGCCGGGTGGGGCACGCGCCGGAGCCGGTGCACGGCCGCACCAGCGAGGTGCTGCACGACGGGCGGGAACTGTTCGCCGGCATACCCTCGCCCTACCGCGTGGTCCGCTACCACTCGCTGCTCGTGCACGAACTGCCCGAGGAGCTCGAGCCCACCGCGCACACCCGCGACGGTCTGCTGATGGCCGTCCGGCACCGCACCCGGCCGCGCTGGGGCGTGCAGTTCCACCCGGAGTCCATCTGCAGCGAACACGGCCTGCGGATGCTGGCGAACTTCCGCGACCTGACCCTGCGGGCGCGCGGCGAGGAGCCGCTCGGTGCCGAGGTGCCGGGCCCGGTCGCCCCCCGCCCGGCGGCGGACCCGGACCACGGCGTGGCCACGGGCGAGGGCGATCTGCGCCTGCACATACGGCGACTGGGCGCCGCACCCGAGGCGGACAGCGCGTTCGAAGCGCTCTTCGACGGGGTGGCCGGGCGGTTCTGGCTGGACAGCAGCCGCGCCGAGGAGGGCCTGTCCCGCTTCAGCTTCCTCGGGGGGCCCGCGGGCCCGCTCGGCGAGATCGTCACCCATGACGTGGCCGAGGGCCGCGTCACCGTCACCGACCGCCACGGCACCGAGCTGAGGCGCGTGGACGGCACGCTCTTCGCGTATCTGGAGGCCGAGCTGGCCGCACGCCGCCTGCCCGCGGCGGAACTGCCCTTCGAATTCAATCTCGGCTACGTCGGCTATCTCGGCTACGAGGCCAAGGCCGACTGCGGTGGCGACCGCGCTCACCATGCCGAACTGCCGGACGGCGCCTTCGTGTTCGCGGACCGGATGCTCGCCATCGACCATCTCCACGGGTGCGCCTGGCTGCTCGCGCTCAGTCACGCCCGCCGCCCGGCGACCGCACGGCAGGCACAGGAGTGGCTCACCGGCGCCGCGCGCGCCCTCGCCGGGACCGTCCCGCGTCCACCGTTCACCCTGCTGCCCGACGACGCGCTGCCGCAGCTGGAGGTCGAGTACCGGCACGATGTCGCCGAGTACCGGGCGCTGGTGCAGAGCTGCCAGCGGCTCATCGCCGACGGTGAGACGTACGAGGTGTGCCTGACCAACACGCTGCGCGTGCCCGGTCCGGCCGACCCGCTCACCGTCTACCGTGCGCTGCGGACGATCAGCCCCGCCCCGTACGCCGCCTATCTGGACTTCCCCGCGGGCGCGGTGCTCAGTTCGTCGCCCGAGCGCTTCCTGCGCATCGACGCCGCCGGCACCGCGGAGTCCAAGCCGATCAAGGGAACCCGGCCCCGGGGGGCGACGCCCGGCCAGGACGCGGCGATCGCCCGGGACCTGGCGAGCGCCGAGAAGGACCGCTCCGAGAACCTGATGATCGTCGACCTCGTCCGCAACGACCTCGGGCAGGTCTGCGAGATCGGCAGCGTGGGTGTGCCCGGGCTGTTCCAGGTCGAGTCGTACGCGACCGTGCACCAACTGGTGAGCACCGTGCGCGGACGCCTCGCGCCCGGTGTGTCGCGTCCCGAGGCGGTGCGGGCGGCGTTTCCGGGCGGCTCGATGACCGGTGCGCCCAAGGTGCGCACCATGCAGTTCATCGACCGTCTGGAGGGCGGCCCGCGCGGTGTCTACTCGGGCGCGCTCGGCTACTTCGCGCTGAGCGGGGCGACCGATCTGAGCATCGTCATCCGGACCGTCGTCGCCACGGCGGAGGCGGCCACGATCGGCGTGGGCGGTGCCGTCGTCGCACTGTCCGACCCGGACGAGGAGGTGCGGGAGATGCTGCTGAAGGCACGCACCACTCTGCGGGCGCTGCGTCAGGCGCGGGCCGTCGCCCCCACCGCCGGGCGCGCGGTGCTGGCAGGCAGCCTGCCGTGACCCGCGGGCGGGGGAGGGGGCCGGTGACCCGCGGGCACCGGGCGGGCCGGGCGCGGCGGCCAGAGGGGGCGGACCGTGCTGGGCGGCTGCCCGGGACGGGCCGTCCGGGACAGGCGGCACCGGCGGGCCGTGCGGGGCGCGTGGCACCGGCGGGTCCTGCGGGGCGGGCGGCCGGGGCGGGCCGTGTCGGGCGGCCGGCACGGGTCGGCCGCGCAGGACGGTCGGCACCGGCGGGTCCTCCGGGACAGGCGGCACCGGCCGCACCGGCGGGCCGTGCGGGCCGTGCGGGCCGTGCGGCACCGGCGGCCCGTCCGGGGCCGGCGGCGGTGAAGCGGGCCGGGCCGCCGCCGGGCTCACGGCAGCGAGGCGAACATCTGCGCGCAGGCGCGGGCCAGTTCCTCGCGGTGCTGATCGCCGAGCGTGTCGCGCAACTGCCCGAGCAGCGTGGTGAAGGCCTCCTCGTCGCCCTCGGCCACCACCTGTCCGATCCGTTCCAGGCCGCGGCCGAGGGCGCGTCGGGCGGCGTCGGCGTGCGGATTGCCCGCCTGGACGTCCCAGTAGACCTCCGGCGAGCCGGAGACGATCCGGGCCAGCAGCATCAGCAGCGTCCGGTGCGGCGGCGGCCCGGCCTCCCGCAGGACCGTCACGTCCGGTCCCAGCTCACCGAGCGCCAGCCCGAAGGCGAGGACGGCGGCATGGGTGGCCGCCTGCTGTACGGCCGTCAGCGTGTCGTGCTCCTGCGCGCCGAGCTCCACCACCCGGGCGCCCCAGCCGGTGATCAGCTTCAGCAACGCGCGCACGGCCGGACCGTCGGTGACCGCCACGGCTGTCACCGGCCGGCCCGGCAGGGGCAGCGACGGCGCGAACATCGGGTTCAGGCCGACCGCCTGGACGCCGGGCGCGTCGGCTCGCAGCCGCTCGGCCATCCGGCTCTTGACCGACAGGGTGTCCGCGAGCAGCGCGTCGGGGCGCAGCAGACGGGCCACGGGTGCCACCGCGTCCAGCGCCACCTGCTCCGGTACGGCCAGCAGTACGAGATCGGCGTGCGCGAGCGCCGCGGCCGCGGCGGGTCCCGGCCGGCGGATGTCGTCGGCGACGCAGCGCACCGCGGGACCGCCGGCCCCGGGTGGGGCGAGGTCGACGTGGGTCACCTCGGCGCCCGAGCGCAGCAGCCAGTCGGTGAACATCCGGCCGACCTCTCCGGCGCCGCCCGCCACCACACAGCGCCGGAACGCCGTGTCCCCGTCCGCGGCCGTCCGCCGTCGTTCCTCACCCATGCTCTGCCCTTCCCTGTTGCACGTGTCCGGCCGGGTGCGCCCGGCCTGCCCTGTCCGTCCAGCCGAAGGACCCCACCGACCCACCGGAGAACTCCGCCGAACCACTGAAGAACCCCACCGCACCACCGAAGAACCCCACCGATCCGCCGAGAAACCCCTCCGCTGACGAAAAGGAGCCCCACATGTCCCTCCAGCCCCGAGACGAGTTGCAAGCCCTGCGGGAGCAACTGGACGCCGTCGACGCCGTACTGCTGGACACCGTGCGCGAGCGGCTGGACATCTGCCTGCGCATCGGGGAGTACAAGCGCGTGCACGACGTGCCGATGATGCAGCCGCAGCGCATCGCGACCGTGCAGGACCGTGCCGCGCGGTACGGGCGGCGGCACGGCATCGACCCGGCGTTCCTGCACCGCCTGTACGAGGTGATCATCGAGGAGACGTGCCGCCTGGAGGACGAGTGGATCGCCACCGGCGGCACGCGGCGGAGGGCGTCATGACGGGCGCCGCCGCCCCGCGGACCACCGCGGGCAACCGCACGCTGGGCGTCGCGATCGAGGAGGCCGTGCGGCGCTTCTCCGCCGCCGGGATCGAGGCGGACGCGGCCCGCGCCGACGCGCGGCTGCTCGCCGCCCATGCCTGCCGGGTCGAGCCCGACGGACTCGACCACCGCCTGGCGCACCCGGTGCCACCGGTCTACGAGGAGTACGTGGCCCGGCGCGAGGCGCGTGAGCCTGCCGAACTCATCGTGGGTCATACCTGGTTCATGGGGCACCGCTTCGAGCTGGCTCCCGGGGTGTTCGTGCCGAAGCCCGAGACTGCGGAGATCGTTGAAGAGGCGATAAAGAGACTGAACGGTCTCATTGAAGCGGGCCACACCTCCCCGCTCGTGGTCGATCTGTGCGCCGGACCGGGCACCATGGCGGTCAGCATCGCACGTCGCGTCCCCCAGGCGCGGGTGTACGGCGTCGAACTGTCGCGCGCGGCCGTGCGGGTTGCCGAACGCAACGCCCGCGGCACCGGTGCGCGCATCGTGCAGGGCGACGCCCGTACGGCCTTCCCCGAGCTGGACGGCACCGCCGACCTGGTGGTCAGCAATCCGCCGTACATCCCGATCGGGCTGCGCACCAGCGCGCCGGAGGTGCTCAACTTCGATCCTCCGCTGGCGCTTTGGGCCGATGAGGAGGGTCTGGGCATGATCCGGGCGATGGAGGCGACCGCGAGCCGGCTGCTCGCCGCGAGGGGAGTCCTCCTGCTCGAGCACGGCCACTACCAACTGGAGTCCGTGCCGGCGCTGTTCGCCGCCACGGGCCGGTGGAGTTCCGCCTCTTCGCGTCCCACCTGCAACGACGGTGTGCTGACCGCGATCCGTGACGCGGCGCCCGGGCCGCCGGTGCGGTCCGGGGAGGGGTGTGCGGTGTGACTCATGCGGCCTACAGTATCGTCGATGGCGTTGACAAACCGACTGTGCTGTTTTTTTAATCGGTAGCAGTCAGAAGCCGCAGCACGCCCCTGCAGGCGCCGAGCGGCGGTCCACGCGGGCACACCCGCGATGCAATCGATGGGGGAATTGGCAGTGGACATCGAAGTACTGGGCGCGCTGTCGGCACGCGAGCACGGCATCTCGGTCACCCCGACCGCACCGAAGCCGCGGCAGGTCCTCGCCCTGCTCGCCCTCCATGCCGACCAGGTGGTGCAGGTCTCCGCCCTCATAGAGGAGTTGTGGGAGGACGAACCGCCGCGCAGCGCCCGCACCACCCTGCAGACCTACGTGCTGCAGCTGAGGGAGCTCATCGGCGCTGCCCTGGCCCAGGCCGGCGAGGAGCACGTCACCGCCAAGGACATCCTGGTCACGCTGCCCGGCGGCTACCGCCTCAACACCCGGGGCGGCAGCGTGGATTTCCGCGAGTTCGAGCAGCGGGCGGGCGCCGGATACCGGGCCATGGACGCCGAGGACTTCTCCCAGGGCGCCCGGCGGCTGCGGGACGCGCTGTCGCTGTGGACCGGCCCCGCACTCGCCGACGTACAGGCCGGAAGCCGCATCGACCTGGAGGTCAAGCGGCTGGAGGAAGCCCGGCTGTGCGCACTGGACCAGCGCATCGAAGCCGATCTGCGGCTCGGCCGGCACCGCGAGCTGCTGTCGGAACTGACCGTGCTCGTCAACCGGCACCGGATGCACGAGAGCCTGCACGGCCAGTTCATGCTGGCGCTGCACCGCTCCGGGCGGCGCGGCGAGGCGCTGAGCGTCTACCAGCGGCTGCGCACCACGCTCGTGCGGGAACTGGGGCTGGAACCGTCGGCCGCGCTCAGCCGGCTGCAGCGTTCCATCCTGGTGGCCCAGCCGGACACCCCGGCGGCCACCGCCCCGGCGAGCGCCGCGCGCACCGTGGCCCGCGCGGGCTGATGGCCGACCGCGCCCGGCCGGCCGGCCCCTCCGTCCGGCCGACGATCGACGCCCCGACGGCGTCCGGCTCTTCCGCGGCCCCCGCCTCCGGCGGCGCGCTGCTCCGGGAGACGGGGGCCCTGCCTTCCGGGTCCCCGTCTCCCGGGGTCCCGGCTGCGAAGAGCGAGGGAGACATCACCCGTCGGTGTGGTTCTCATTCCGTAGAGGAGCCGCGCCGCATCCCTCCTGCGAGTGAGAAACGGCCGCCGCGGAATCTGGCCATTGCGGGCGATGTCCCTCCGGCGGCCGCGCGGCAGGATTCGTGCGTGACGAATCGGACGAAGGAATCCCAGGTTCCGGGGATACCTGCCGAACGGCGGACCGCTTTCCTCGAACTGATGCTGCTCTCCCGCGAATGCGACCGCAGATCCGGCATCGTGCTGCGCCAGGGCGAGGCGTGGTTCCACATCTCCTCGGCCGGGCACGAGGCGCTCGCCGCCCTGGCCGAGCTGCTGGAACCCGAGGACCTGATCTTCCCCCACTACCGGGACCGGACCTTGATGCTCGCCCGGGGAATGGACTCCGAAGCACAGGCCCGCGATCTCATGGCCAAGGCCGACTCCCATTCCGCGGGGCGCAACATGAGCGCCCACTTCGGGCACCGCGCCGGAAACGTCTTCTCCATCGCGAGTCCCACCGGAAGCCAGTGCCTTCCCGCGGTCGGCGCCGCCTGGGCGGAGCGCATGAAGGACGGCCGCGGAATCGTCGTCTGTTCCATCGGCGACGCCTCGACCCGGCAGGGCGAGTTCTTCGAGGCCCTCGCCTTCGCCGTCGAACGCGAGCTCCCCGTCCTTTTCCTGGTCTCCGACAACCGCTACGGAATTTCCACCTCCACCGAGCGGATGTCCCCGCAGGCGCTCGGCCTGCTGCCCCCCGAGCGCACCCGGGTGGTGGACGGCTCCGACCCCGACGCCGTGTACGCCGCGGCCCGGGCCGCCGTCGGGCCGCTGCGCGCGGGGGAGGGGCCCGTGGTCCTGTGGTGCCGGCTGGACCGGCTCGAATCCCACACCTCCTCCGACGACCACCGGGTCTACCGCAGCCCCGAGGACATCGAGGCGATGCGCGACCCCGTCGACATCTTCGGAGGACGCCTGCGGGAGGAAGGTCTCGTCGACGACGAGTGGCTGCGGCTGACCCGTGCGCGGCTGGCCCGCGAGACGGAGGAGATCTACGACCGGGTCGCGGCCGAGCCCAGCGCCGACCCCAAGTCGATCACCGAGCACCTGTTCGCTCCCGTCACCACGGCCGGCGCGCCCCCCGCGCAGCCGCTGACCCGGCCCTGCGGCGGCACCATGGTCGCCGCCGTCAACCGGGCCCTGGCCACCGGACTGGCCCGGCACCCCGAACTCGTCCTGTTCGGCGAGGACATCGAGGACCCCAAGGGCGGCGTCTTCGGCTTCACCAAGGGGCTCGGCGCGGCCGCCGGCCAGCGCATGAGCAACTCCCCGCTCGCCGAGGCCACCATCGTCGGCGCGGCCGTGGGCCTGGCCGCGGCCGGGATGCGGCCCGTCGTGGAGCTGCAGTTCGTCGACTTCGCCGGGCCGGCCTGGAACCAGCTCGCCGCCCAGCTGACCACGCTGCGCTGGCGCACCGCCTCCGCCTGGCAGTGCCCCGTCGTCATCTACGCGCCCTGGGGCGGCTATCTGCCCGGCGGAGGCATCTGGCACAGCCAGAGCAACGAGAGCCTGTTCACCCACCTGCCCGGGCTGCGGGTGGTCGTGCCCTCCACCCCGGAGGACACCGAGGCCGCCTTCCTGGAGTCGTTCGACTGCGACGACCCCACGCTCGTGCTGCTGCCCAAGCACCTGATGCGCAGGCGCCGGCAGGCCGCCGAACAGCCCTGGCCGGCCCGGGGCGCCCGAGTGCTGCGCGCCGGCACCGAGGTCACCGTCGTCACCTGGGGCAACGGCACGGAACTCGCCGTGCAGGCCGCGGACGTGCTCGCCGCCGAGGGCGTCGGATGCGAGGTCGTCGACCTGCGCTGGCTCGTCCCGCTCGACCGCGAGACCGTCGCCGCGTCGCTGCGCCGCACCGGGCGGCTCGTCGTGGTGCAGGAGGACAACCGCACCAGCAGCTTCGGCGCCGGTCTCATCGCCGAACTCCTCGGCTCCGACGAGGAGTTCTACGCCCTGTTGGCCCCACCGCGGCTGGTGACGCGCGAGGACGTGCACGTTCCCTTCCACCCGGACCTCGAGCGGGCCGTGCTGCCCGGCGTGGACGACGTGGTGGCGGCCGTCCGTTCCGTTCTGGTCTGAATCTCCGACGCATGACGAAGGAACCGCAGATGCCCACGCAGTCCGTGCTGTCCGTCCCGCGCCTGGGCGAGGGGATCGTCGAGGTGCGCATCGTCCGGCTCCTCAAGCAGCCGGGCGAGCCCGTCGGCAAGGACGAGGTCGTCTACGAGATGGAACACGACAAGGCGGCCGTCGAGATCGAGTCTCCCGTGGCCGGAGTCCTCGAGGCGTGGCTCGTGGCGGAGGGCGACACGGTTCCGATCGGCGCGGCGGTCGCCCGGGTGTCGCCGTCCGGCGGGGAGCAGGGGTCGGGGAGCGGCGCGGGTGACGTGCCGGCGGGGAACGTGTCGTCGGCGGACGTGGCGTCGGAGCAGGGCGGCGAGACGGGCGCGGCGTCGGGCGTGCAGACGGGCGCGGACGCGGTCGAGGGCGCGGTCGCTGCGGGCGGCGGGCCGGTGTCCGTGGACGAAGGGGTCTCGGTGGGCCGGGGGATCGCGGTGCGCGAGGAGATCCCGGTGCGCGAGGAGATCCCGGTGGGCCGGGGGATTTCGGCCGACGCGGGCGTGGCGGTGGACGAAGACGTGGTCCGGGATGGCGCGACGGTGCCGGCCGCTCCCGGCGCTTCCGTGCGCGGCGTGCCCGGATGGGACGGCGGCGGGCGGCGGCGTATTCCGCCGCGTACCCGGGCGCACGCGCGGCGGCTCGGGATCGACGAGGCACTGCTGCCGTCCATCCCCGCGGCCGGGACCAGCCTCATGCCGGCCGACCTGGAGCGGTACCGGGCCGCTCGGCAGGCCGGGGACAACGCGTTCACGCAGGTGGAGCAGTCCGCACGGCAAGTGGAACTCAACCGGGCGCTGCGGGCCTCCCGCGATCAGGTCGTACCGGCCGCCGTCTCCCGCGTCGTCCCCGAGGAGGTCCTCGCACGGGCGCTGGCGGCGCACCGAGGCTCCGGGTTCTCCACCGCGTTCCAGGCGTTCGCCCGGATCGCCGCGCGAGCCGCGGCCGACGCACCCCGGCTGCGTTCGCGCCGGCTCACCGAACGCACCCTGCGCGTGTACGAGCACGTCGACCTCGGTATCGCCTGTGCCACCCCCAGCGGTGACCTCACCGTCGCCGTCGTGCGGGCCGCCGACACCCTGGACGCGCGGAGCTTCGACGAGCGGTACGCGCAGGCGGTCGAGGGGGCGCTCGCCGGATCCTCGCAGGCCGACGGCAGCGTGACCCTGATCCTGTCCCACCTCGGCGACGACGGCCCCACCCTCGCCGTGCCCGTGGTCGTACCGCCCGCCGCCGCCACGCTCTTCCTCGGCGCGGTGGAGGACACGGGCGCCTCCCGCGTGCGGCGCCTCGTGCTCGCCTTCGACCACACCCTGCTCAACGGCCAGGACGCCGCGGCCTATCTCGACGCCGTGCACGACGCGCTGGCCGAGGCGGGGCACACGGCTCCTGCCGCGACCGGCCCGTCGCGGGAGCCGGCGCACGCGCAGCTGTCGGAGCCTGCGCAGGAGCCGGCTCACCCGCGGGTGCCGGCGCAAGCGCAGGAGCCGGCGCAACGGTCGGCTCCACCGGAAGCGGCCGCCGGTGCGGCCGTCCTCGACCGGCTCACCGCTCTGGCCTCCGGCATCCTCGGGCATGCCGTCGATCCCGAACGGCCCCTGGGCGAACAGGGACTGGACTCCGCGCGTGCACTGCGGCTGGTCCGCGAGGCCCGGGCCGCCTTCGGCGTCGACCTCCCGGCCACGGCCGTGTGGCGCCATCCGACGCTGCGCGCCCTCGCGGCCCGGCTGGTGGACTCCGGGGCGGAGGACACGGCCCCCGGAGTCGTGCCGGCCGCCGCGTCCGGGCAGGAACCCATGCCGGCAGCGCCCGCCTCGGCCGACACGCCTGCCTCGGCGGCGGCGCCCACCGTGGCGGCGGCGCATGCGCCTGCGGCGGCGGCGTCTGGCCCGGCGGCGTCGGCTGCGCCGGTGGCACCTGCTCCGGCGACGCCGCATGCCCCTGCGGCGCCGTACATCCCGGCGACGCCGCAGGTCCCGGCGGTGGCGCCTGCCTCGGCGGCGGCGTCCACCGTGGCGGCGGCGCCCACCCCGGCCGCGCCCCCCACCGCAGCCGCGTCCGCCCCTGGGACCGGGGTGTCTCCGGTGGCTGGAGGTGACGAGGGGGTCGTCGCGGTCATCGGTATGGCCTGCCGGGTGCCCGGGGCGGACGACGTGGAGGCGTTCTGGGAGCTGCTCGCCGAGGGGCGGTGCGCGATCGGCGAGGTGCCGGCCGACCGGTTCGCCGGTGAGGTGCCGGAAGGTTTCCGCGCCGGGCTTCTCGAGCGTGTCGACCTCTTCGACGCCGCCTTCTTCGAGGTGACGCCCCGCCAGGCCGCCTCCATGGACCCACAGCAGCGGGCCCTGCTCGAACTGAGCTGGCACGCTCTGGAACACGCCGGACTGAACCCCGACGACCTCGCCGGCCGGCCCGTCGGCGTGTACGCGTCCGCGTGCAGCTACGACTACCGCGAACAGCTCGTCGCCCAGGACACCGCCGCCGACGGCTACGCGACCACCGGCACGTTCCCCGCGTTCCTGGCCAACAGGGTGTCCCACCTGTACGACTTCACCGGACCCAGCATCACCGTCGACACCGCCTGCTCGGGCGCCCTGACCGCGCTCGCCCTCGCCGAGAGCGCGCTGCGCCGCGGTGACTGCGAGATCGCCCTCGTCGGCGCGGCGAACCTGCTGAGCAACGCCTTCAACGCCCGGGCCTACCGCGCGGCGGGCATGCTCTCCCCGCGGGGCGACCTGCGTGTCTTCGACGCGGGCGCCGACGGGTTCGTACGAGGCGAGGGCGCCGGCTGGCTGGTGCTCAAACCGCTGCACCGGGCCGTCGACGACGGCGACCCGGTCCTCGCCGTGGTCCGCGCCACCGCCGTCAACCACGGCGGCCGCGCCGCTGCTCTCACCGCGCCCAACCCGCGGGCCCAGAGCGACCTGATCCGCACCGCGCTCGACCGGGCCGGGCTGCACGCCGCCGACCTGGGATTCCTCGAGGCCCACGGCACCGGCACCCCGCTCGGCGACCCCATTGAACTCGACGCCTTCCGCGAGGTGCTGGCCGGTGACCCGCAGGGCATGCCCGCCCGCGCCGCCGGTCCCGGCGGCCGGATCCGGGTCGGTTCCGCCAAGGCCAACATCGGCCACCTCGAGGGCGCGTCCGGGCTGGCCGGTGTCATCAAGGCGGTACAGGCCCTGCGGCACGGACTGATCCCCGGTACGCCGGGCTTCAGCCGGCTCAACCCGCACATCGAACTCGACGGAGCGCCCCTGGCCGTCGCCGAGCACCCCGTGCCCTGGCCCGCACGTCCCGGCGGTGCGCCGCGCAGGGCGGCGGTGAGCGCGTTCGGCTTCGGCGGCAGCAACGCCCATGCCGTCCTGGAGGAGGCGCCGCGCATGCCCCAGGACGTCCCTGACATGAGCGGCGGACCGTACGCCGTCCCCCTGTCCGCCGCGACCCCCGCCGCGCTCACCCGGCTCGCCGGCCGACTGGCGGCCCATGCCGGCGGTGACACGGCGCCCGCCCTGGACGCGCTGGCCTGGACCCTGCAGTCGGGGCGGCGCCACCTGGCCCACCGGGCACTGTTCGTCGTATCGGATCTGGCCGAACTGGCCCGGCAGGCAAGGGACTTCGCCGAAGGGCGCGGGGTGCCCGAGCCCGCGGACGGCCGACTGCGGGACTGGCTCGCGGGCGCGGCGATGTCCGCCGCCGACTGGGCCGCCCGGTGGCCGGGGGACCGGCGGCCACGCAGGGTGCCGCTGGTGCCGTATCCCTTCGACGGGCAGTCGTACTGGCTGCCCGGTACGGCGGCTCGGCCCCGGCCTGCCGCCGCCCTGACCGTCCGCTCCACCGATCCGCTGGCCGAGCACCGGGTCGGCGGGGAGCGGGTGCTGCCCGGGGCCGCGTTCGTCGACGTACTCGCGCACGGCGGGCCCGTCACACTGAGCGGGGTCCGCTTCCTGCGGCCCGTGCCGGTGCCGGCCGGCAGCGACGTGCGGCTGTCGCGTGCACCGGGGGACCGCGACACGCTCACCGTGGTCCACGACGGCCGGGTCTGCGCCCGCGCCACCCCCTCCTCCCAGCCCGCCGGCCCACCGCGCCCCACCGACGAGCCGTCACCGGGGCGGGACGGCGATGGCGGCGGTGCCGGTGAGGAAGTCGACCTCGTCGGGCACCTCGCCCGCCACGGCATCGAGACCGGGCCCGTCTACCGGATACCGCTCGACGTGCGGCGGGCCGGTGCACGGGTCACCGCGCGCCTCCTCGCCCCGGCAGGCGGCGAGCGGCGCGAACGGCGCATCGCCTGGCTGGACGCGGCCCTGCAGACCTCGTGTGCGCTGCTGGAGGAGGGCGCGCCGCGGGTGGCCGCCGCCATCGACCGCATCACCTGGTCGGGGCAGGTCCCCGAGGAGTCCCGGCTGACCGTCCACCGCGTCGGCGGCGGGACCCGGCACACGGTCGCCGACCTGGAGGCCACCACCCCCGACGGCACGGTCGTCCTGCGGGTGAACGGCCTGCGTCTGCACCCGCCGGCGGACGCCGGCCGCGGTGCCGGCGGACCGGCACCCGCGGTGGCCACGCGCACGGCAACGCAGGGCGGCACACCGGCGCCGGACGCCCTGCCGCCGACCGGGACGAACGCCCCCGAGGACGCCGTGCCGGCGCCCGTGCCCGGGCACGCCCCCGGCGGTGACGCAGCGCGGACGCTCGTGCATGCCGGGGCCGCCGCCGGCGACGCGGTGCGGATGCTCGCGCCCGGGTGGGAACCGCGGGGACAACGCGCCGGCGATCCGGGGCCGCAGCGACTGATCGTCGTCCACGACGAGGACAGCGCGCGCCTGGCCGGCCTGGCACCGTCCCACGCCGTGCGCTGCGCGATTCGGTCGCAGGGGCTCGACCGGCGGGAGTTCGCCGCCTGCCTCGGCACCGTCGGCGACGGCCCGGTCCGTGTCGCCCTGCTCGTCGACGGCTCCGCCTGGACCGAGGACGAGGCGGGCGTGGCCGCCCTGCGCGGCTGGCTGCGGTCGCTGCTGACGGCGGGCCAGGCCCTGGCCGCCGACGGACGACCCGCCACCGTCACCCTGGTGACGACCGGCCTCACCGCCCCCGACGGCGGCACCCCGGCGCCCGGCGCCGCCCTTCAGGGCGCACTGCTCGGCGCCCTGCGGACGCTGCCCGGGGAGTGCGCGCAGCTGTCGGCCGCCGCCGTCGACCTGGACGGCGCGGCCGCTCCCGGAGACCTCGCCACCGCGCTCGCCGAACCGGGCTCCTCCACCGTCGCGTTGACCGCGCTGCGCGGCGGGCGGCGGTGGCGGCAGGTGTACACCGACCTCCCCGCGCCCGGCCCCGCGGACCAGGGCGACGGATTCACACACGGCGGCGGCTACGTCCTGTTCGGCGGCGCCGGCGGCATCGGCGCCGAGGTCGCCCGGCACCTCGCCGAGCGGTATCGCGCCGGTCTGCTGCTCGTCGGCCGCTCACCCGCCGACGAACGCACCCGGGCCCTGCTCGACGATCTCACCGCCCTGGGCGCCCGCGCCCGCTATCGCAGCGCCGACGTCACCGACCCGGCCGCCGTGGCCCGCGTGCTCGCCGAGTGCGAGGACCTGCACGGCCGGCTCGACGGCGTCCTGCACAGCGTCGGCTCCGTCAGCGCCGCCCGCCTGCACGAACTGACCCCCGCCGATCTCGACCGGGTCCTGGCGACCAAGGTGACCGCCGTCATCGGCCTGCGCCGCGCCCTGCGCGCCCGTGCCTCCGCCCGGCCCGCGTCGCTGGTGCTGTTCTCCTCCGTCGCCGGGCTCTTCGGCAGCGTCGGCGGCCTCAACTACGCGGCCGCCAACGCCTGGCTCGGCCACTACGCCACCGCCGTCGGCGACCACGCCCGGCCGGTCGTGCGCACCTTCGACTGGGGGCTGTGGCGTGGCACCGGCCTGGCCCGCCGCTACGCGGGCCACGTCCGGCGCGAGTACCCCGGGCTCACCGACTTCCCACCGGAAAGGGGTGTGGCCGCCTTGGAAGCGGGCATGTCCGGCAACCATCCGCACACCGTCGCCGTCAGCGGCGACCCCGAACCCCTGCGCGCCCTCACCGCACGCCCGGCGCCGGACCACGCCGTGACCCCGGACGCGGCGCGGCGCGGTGCGGACGACGCCGCGCACCGGCTCGAGCAGTACGCCCGCGCAGCGCTGGCACACCGCATGAGCGAACTGGGGTACGCGCCCTCGCTCGCCGCCCGCCCCGGCGCCGTCGCGGACGACGCCGCCGGACGGCTGGGCGTCGTGCCCGAGCACCGCAGGCTGCTGGCCGCCGTACACGAACTGCTCGCCGCCCACGGGCGGTCCGCACTGCCGGTGCCCGGCCCCGCCGGCCTCGCCGCCACCCGGCAGGCGCTGCTGGCGGACCACCCCGACCTGCTCGGGCACGTCGACCTGCTGGACCGGGCCCTGGCGTCGTACGGGCCGCTGCTGCGCGGCGAACTCACGCCCACCGCCGTGCTGTTCCCCGGCGGCGACCTCGGCGCGGTCACCTCCGTCTACAGCGGCAACCGCCTCTTCGACCCGGTGAACCAGGCCGCCGCCGAGACGCTCGCCGACTCGGCGGCCCGCATCGGCCCCGGCGCCCGCGTCCTGGAGATCGGCGCGGGAGTGGGCGGCACCACCGCCTCGGTCCTCGCCGCGCTCGACGACCGTGGTGTCACCGGCTTCTCCTACCTCTACACCGACGTCTCGCCCGCGTTCCTCCAGCACGGCCGGCGCCGTTTCGGCGACCGGGTCACGACGCGACTGCTGGACATCGAGAAGGACCCGCACGCCCAGGGCTTCCAGGCGGGCGGCGTCGACCTGGTCGTGGCCAGCAACGTGCTGCACGCCACCCGGGACCTGACCCGCACCCTGGACCACATACGGCAGCTCCTGGCACCCGGCGGCCGGCTGGTGCTCGTGGAGATGGTCGTCCCCGCCGCCGTCTACACCCTCACGTTCGGGCTGACCGACGGCTGGTGGCGGTACGTCGACGAGCACTGGCGCCTTCCGCACGGCCCCCTGCTCGACGTGGACCGCTGGCGGGCGCTGCTCGACGCCTGCGGCTGGCGTCTGCACACCACGGACCTGCTGCGCGACGCGCCCGGCTGTGTCGCCCTGCTGACCTGTGTGCCGCCCGCCGGCGCGGGCGCCGCGGACGAGGCGCGCGCCGCGGGTGATGTGCGCGGCGCGGGTGGCATGCGTGCCGCCGACGACGTCCGTGGCGCCGGAGATGTGCGCGCGGATGCGGTGGGTGCCGCGGGCGACGTACGTGTCCCAGGTGACGGGCAGGACGTGGAGGCCGTCGCCGAGACGCTGCGCGGCATCGTCCGCGAGCTGCTCGGCGACCCCCGCGCCGAGGTGCCCGGCTGGGTGCCGTGGCAGGAACTGGGCATCGACTCACTGCTCAACATGGAGTTCGTCCAGGAGGTGTCCCGGCGGCTGGCACCGGTGACAGCGACCGCGCTGTTCGAGCACCGCACGGTCGACGAACTGGCCCGCACGCTCACCGCGAGCCGCCGGCCCGCGCCGCCCGCAGGCGGGGCGGGGGACACCGCCGCCGAGGAGCTCGTGGCACGGCTGGTCCGGCTGGTCGCCGACCTGACCGCGCAGGACCCGCAGGCCCTCGACCCCGACAGTTCCTTCCCGCACCTCGGCGTGGACTCGCTGCTCAACGAGGAGTTCTGCGAGCGGCTGCGGCGCATGTTCCCCGCGCTGCCCGTGCCCGCGACCCTGCTCTTCGAGCACCCCACGCCGCGCGCCCTGGCCCGGCACCTCGCAGCGGCGGCCCCCGTCACCCCGCAGCCGGCCGGCGCACCGGCCCCTGCCGCACCCTCGGTGCCCACCCGGCCGGCCCCGGCCTCCGTCGCCGGGACCGCGCGCACCGAAACGGCCTCGGCGCCGTCCCCGAGCGCCGCCGTGTCCCGGCAGGCCGTGCCCGCCCCGCCACCGCCCGGCGACGAGCACGCCGAGGCGCCCGCCGTCGCCGTCGTCGGGCTGGCCGGCCGCTACCCCGGCGCCGCCGACGTCGACGCCTTCTGGGAGCTGCTGAGCACCGGGCACACCCCCGTGCGGGAGGTGCCCGCGGAACGCTGGGACTGGCGTACCGCCAGGACCCGGGGCGGAGGCTACGCCCGCTGGGGCTGCTTCCTCGACGGCATCGACGCCTTCGAACCCGCCGCCTTCCGGATCACCCCGCGCGAGGCCGCGCTGATGGACCCTCAGGAACGGCTGTTCCTGGAGATCGCCCGCGAGGCGTTCGAGACCGCCGGCTACGCCCGGCACACCCTGGCGGGCAGCCATGGCGGGCCACGCGTGGGCGTGTTCGCCGGCGTCACCGCCAACAGCCACCTGCTCGCGCAGCGCGACGCCCGCCTCGCGGGCGCGGACAACCCCGAGTACGCCGTCACCGCCGCCGCCTCCGTCGCCAACCGGGTCTCGCACGCCTTCGACCTCAGCGGCCCCAGCATCACCGTCGACACGATGTGCTCCTCCTCGCTCACCGCGCTGCACCTGGCGTGCCGCGCGCTGCTGGACGGTGAGGCCGACCTCGCGCTCGCCGGAGGCGTCAACCTCTACCTGCACCCCGACCGGTTCGCCGGCCTGTGCGCGCTCGGCATGCCCTCCCGCGGAGACCGCACCCGCGCCTTCGGCGCCGGCGGCGACGGCTTCGTACCCGGAGAGGGCGCGGGCGCCGTCGTCCTCAAACGGCTCGACCGGGCCGAGGCGGACGGCGACACCGTGTACGCCGTCATCCGCGGCACCGGCGTCAACCACGGCGGCGGTACGGGCGGTTACACCGTCCCCAACCCGCGCGCGCAGGCCGCCCTCATCGAGGCGACCCTGCGGCGCGCCGCGGTCGACCCCGGGAGCGTCGGCTACGTCGAGGCGCACGGCACCGGCACCGAACTCGGCGACCCGATCGAACTGCGCGCCCTGGCCCTGGCGTTCGAGGACGCGGGCCGCGCCGGTCCGGTGCGCGTCGGGTCGGTCAAGTCCAACATCGGCCACGCGGAGGCCGCCGCCGGCATCGCCGGTCTCACCAAGGCCCTCCTCCAGCTGCGGCACGGGCGCCTGGCGCCCACGCTGCACGCCGAGCGGCTCAACCCCAAGCTCGCGCTGGACGGCACCGCGCTGCGCGTCCAGACCTCCGCCGAGCCCTGGCCGGCCGGCCGGGGGCCGCGCCGGACGGCCGTCAGCTCCTTCGGAGCGGGCGGGGCCAACGCCCACGTCGTCCTCGAGGAGTACCCGGCCGGTTCGCAGCCCACCGGTGAACCGGCCGTGGGCGGGCCCGTCCTGGTGCCGCTCGCCGCACCGGACCCGGAGCGGCTGCGGAGCGTGGCCCGCCGGCTCGCCGAGTGCGCGGGCCGCTTCTCCCTCACCGACATCGCCCACACCCTGCACACCGGACGGGACCGCTGGCCGCATCGCGCGGCCGTCGTCGCGCGCGACCACGCCGAACTGCGGACCGCGCTGCTCGCCCTCGCCGACGGCGCCACCCACCCGGCGCTGGTCACCGACCCCGGACAGCAGCACGCCGGCCCCGCGGCCCGCGCCTGGGTCACGGACGGCACGTACACCCCCTCGGGAGCCGGGCGGCGGGTACCGCTGCCGGTGACGCCGTTCGCCCGCGAGCGGTGCGTGCCGCCGGCCGCGGCCTCCTCTCCGATGCCGCTCACCGACACCGTGCACACGCCCGCCTCCCGCACCGTCACCGCCCGCCTCGGCGGTGCGTCGCGCTGGGTCGCCGACCACGTCGTCGACGGCGAACCGCTGCTGCCCGGCGCCTTCCACCCGGAACTCGTGTACGAGGCGCTGCTGAGCGTGGACGACAGCCCCTACCGGACCGTCCTGCGCGACCTGGTCTGGCCCCGGCCGGCCGTCGGGCTGCCCATGGAGATCCGCACCGAACTGGGGGAGCCCGACACACAGGGCGCCCGGCGCTTCAGCACCCTCGTCGGCGGCGAGGTGGTGGCCCAGGGCCGCACCGAGCCCGCGGCCGGTCCGGCCGGTGCCGCAGGCGTGCGTCCCGTGCTCGTCTACCGGCCCGAGGACCTCGACCGGCACCTCGGTGACGCCGAACCGGCCGGCTTCTACGAGGCCTTCGCCGCGCACGGATTCCTCTACGGCCCGCTGTACCGCACCGTGCGGCGCGCCGTGGTGGACGGCGAGGAGGTCGTCGCCGAGGTGCGGCTGCCCGAGGGCGAGGACCCGGACGGCCGCCATGTCCTCCATCCCGCCCTGTTCGACGGCGCCTGCCAGAGCGCGGCCCGGCTGCTGCTCGGCGAGCCGGCCGGCGGACCGCGTCGCCGGCTGCGGCCCCTGGCCGTCGACCGGCTCGCCGTCCACGAACCCGCCACGGGACGCGTGTACGTCCACGCGCGGCGCGTCCGGCGGGACGACACCGCCCGCGTCCACGTCTTCGACCTGACGCTGATCGATCCCGAGCGCGGCACGGTCGTCGCCGTCGCCGAGAACTTCCGCATCCGCGTGGACGACACCGCCGAGGCCGGCGGCGAGACCCGCGCCGCGACGGCCGGCGGTGCCGCGAGCCTCGCCGCGCGGGCCGGGACGCCGCGAGGCCGCGAGGACGGCGCCGTCGCCGGATACCGGCTCGGCTGGCGCGCGGCCCCCGTGGGTGACCCGGTGGGTGCCGCACCCGACGGGCCCGTGTGGCTGGTCGGCGGCACGGACGCCGCCTGGCCGGGAGTGAGCGCCGCGGCCGTCCTGACATCCGCCGAGGCGGCCGACGAGTCGGTGCTCGCCGACACGGCCGCGGCCACCGGCACACCGGCCGTGGTCCTGGTGGACCTCACCGGCGCCCCCGGCGAGAACGGGAGCGCATGCGGCGCCGAGCCCCTCACCCTCGGGCAGACGCAGGAGCACTGGACGCGCTTCGCGCGGGACACCCTCGCCACGGTGTTCGGCGTACTGCGCGCCTTCGTCCGCAGCCGCGCCCTGGACGGAGCGAGAGTGCTGCTGGTGACCTCGCCCGGAGCGGACGGCGAGGAGCCCACACCCGTCGCGTACGGCCTGCACAGCCTGGTGCGCACCATCGCGGGGGAGACCGGCCGTCTCACCGTGCGCCTGGCCACCGTGGACGCGGACCGCACGGACCCGCGCGCGCTGCTCGCCGAGGCGGTCCGCCGGGACGCGGACTGGGTGCGGCTGGACGGCGACCGGCGCAGCGCGGCGGACCTCACCCCGGCCCCGGACCCGGACACCGGCGGAGCCGGCCCGGACACCCTCCTCGCCGACGGCGGCTGCTACCTCGTCACCGGCGGGCTGGGCGGGCTCGGCCGGCAGATCGCCGCCGACATCCTGCGGCGCCGGCCGTCGGCGAGGATCGTCCTCGCCGGACGCTCGCAGCCGGACGAGGCCACGCTCGCCGTGCTGCGCCGCGCCGCCGGGCCCGGCGGCGGCACCGTCGACTACCGGCGCTGCGACGTCGCCGACAGCGCGCAGGTCGCCTCACTCGCCGACTGGCTGGCGCGCGAGGGGATCCGGCTGCGGGGCGTCGTCCACGCCGCCGGTGTGCTGCGCGACGGCTTCCTGCGCGGCAAGTCGGTGCAGAGCGTCGAGGAGGTGTGCCGGGGCAAGGTGCTCGGCGCGCTCCACCTCGACGCGGCGCTGGCTGGCCATCCGCTGGACTTCTTCCTGCTGTGCTCCTCCCTGGCCGCGCTGGTCGGCAACCAGGGCCAGTCCGACTACGCCTTCGCCAACGGCTTCCTGGACGGCTTCGCCCGGGCCCGTGCCCGGTGGGCGGCGCGCGGGCTGCGTCCCGGGCGCACCCTGTCCGCGGGCTGGCCGGTGCTCGCGGACGCCGGGATGACCCTCGAACCGTACGCCCTGCACTACCTCGCGCAGACGTACGGGCTGCGTCCCGTCGCCACGCGAGCGGCGGTCGACGCCGTCTGGCCGCGCCTGGCGGCGGCGACCGCGCCGGACGCCGCGTACGTGGCGCTCGTCGCGGGCGACGCGCGCCAGTGGGAGCGGGCCACACGCGCGGCGGGCGCCGCGCCGGACGCGCCCGGCGCCGCGACGGGCGGCGGTGCGCGGGCATCCGTGCGCGACAGCGACCGCGACCAGCCGCTGTGCGGCGAAGGCGCCGTCGGCGCCCCCGCGCCCGGCCGGGCACCGGCGGCGGCCGCGAGCGCCGCGGCGCGACGCCCTGTCGCGGCGCGACGCCCTGTCGCGGCGGAAGGCCCCGCCCCGGCGGAAGGCTTCGCCGCGGCGGCGGACCAGGGCGGGGAAACGTTGCGCTGGCTGTCGGAGCGGGTCGCCCGTGCGGTCGGCGTCAAGGCGGCCTCGATCGACCCCGACGCCTCGCTGACGGCGTACGGCGTCGACTCCCTCGCGCTGATGCGGCTCAGCCGCCTCCTCGAGGACGACCTGGGACGCGTACCGCTGGCGGTCCTGCTGGACAGCGTCAGCCTGCGTGACCTGACGGGCCGTCTCGAGCGGGACCACGGCCCGCGTCTGGCGGCCCTGACCGCCACGGCCCGCCCGGCGCACGACGACGCCCCGCACTCGGCGGCACCGGCCACCGCGCCGCAGGACGCGCCTACGCCGGCCACCGGGTCGCAGGGCGCGTCTACGTCGGCCACCGGGCCGCAGGGCGTTGCCGTGCCGGCCGTCGCGCCGCAGGATGTGCCCGCGCCCGCTATCGCGCCGCAGGACGCGCCTACGTCGGCCACCGCGCCGCAGGGCGCTGCCGTGCCGGCCGTCACGCCGCAGGATGCGCCCGCGCCGGCCGTCGCGCCACAGGAGGCGCCCGCACCGGCCATCGCGCCGCAGGACGCGACCGCGCCGGACGGTGAAGCCCGGCCGGACGACGTCGCCGTCGCTCTGACCGAGCGGCTCGTCGGGATGTGGGCCGCCGATCAGGCGGCCGCTCCCGAGGCTCCCTACAACGTCTCCCTGGCCTGGCGGCTGCCGGTCACCGTGGACCGGGCGGCGCTGTCGGCGGCCGTGGACGCGCTGGTGCGCCGGCACCCGGTGCTCGCCTGCCGGGTCCGCCCCCACGACGGCCGTCCCGCGCTCGTACCGGCGCCCGAGGCGCCCGCGCTCGTCACCCGCACCGTCGCCGCCGGCGACGTCGACCGGATGGTGCGCGAGGAGGCGGACCGGCGGCTGCGCCTGTCCGCCGAGCCGCTGCTGCGCGCCGTGCTGTGGGAACCCCAGGACGGCGACGGGCCGGTGCTCCAGCTGACCAGCCATCACCTCGTGGTCGACGGACACTCCGCCGACCGGCTCGGCCACGACCTCGCCGCGCTGTACGAGGGCCGCACCCTGGCACCGGCCCCGCCCTTCGCCGAGGCGCTGCGCCGGGAACACGCGCGCGCGGAGCGCGACCGGGACGGCCGGGCGGAGGCCGAGCTGTGCTGGAGCGAGCGCCTGGCCGACGGCCGGGCCGCGGGAGTGCTGTTCCCCGGCGGCGGCGGCGCACGGGCCGAGGCCGCGGGCGCCCACCGCGAGTACCGGCTGCCGGCCGCGCTGTCGAGCGCCCTGGCCGGTGTCGCGCGCGACGCGGACGTCTCGCCGTTCACGGCGCTGCTCGGCGCCTTCGCCGCGGCCCTGTCCCGGGCCACCGGCCACCGGTCGTTCCTCCTCGCCGTCCCCACCTACGGGCGGGACGCGGCGGGCGACGAGAACACCGTCGGCTGCTTCGTGCACACCGTGCCGCTGCGCGTCGACCTGACGACCGGCCTCCCGGTCCGGGACTGGCTGCGCGCCCTGGGCCAGGAGGTGCGTGCCGCGCTCGGCCGGTCCGCCGTGCCCTACCCGCGCCTGATTGAACTGTGCCGGGCGGCCGGCGGCGAGGACGCGGTCCCCACCATCACGCTCGCCTACCAGAACTGGGCCCGCGACACGGACCCCTCCCGGCCGGCGCCCGGCTGGGAGCCGGTCCACCGGCGCGGACAGCGCGGCCACTTCGACCTCGGCCTGGAGGTCACCGACACGGGTGACGGGGTGGAGATCCTCGCCAACCACCGCCCGGCCGTGCTGGACGGCGCCGCGGTCGACACGCTCGTCGACGACGTACGGCGCATGGCCGCCCAACTCTCCCGCGGCGACGGCGGAACGGTCGGTGACCTGCTCGACCCGGCCGCCGGCACGCTCGTGGCCCGTTTCGCCGCGACCGTGCGCAGGTGCCCCGACGCTCCAGCCGTCGAGGACCACTCCGGCACCCTCAGCTACGCCCGGCTCGACGCGCTCTCCGACGACGTCGCACGCCGCGTGTCCGCCGCCGCGCGGCCCGGCGCGCCCGTCGCCGTCCTGATGCACCGCACCGCGCTGCTGCCCGCCGTGCTCCTCGGCATCCTCAAGAGCGGACGCCCGTACGTGCCGCTGGACGAGTCCTACCCGAGCGAGCGCCTGCGGCTCGTCACCGAACAGGCGGGCTGCGAGGTGGCGGTCGCCGACCGGGAGCTGACGTGGCTGCTGCCGCAGCGGCTGCGCGTCATCGACCCGCACACCGCGGACCTCGCGGCGGCCCCCGACCCGGACGAGGAGACCGCGGCCGAGGCGCACGCCGCCGGCTGCACCCCCGCCGACCTCGCCTACCTGATGTTCACCTCGGGCAGCACCGGCCGGCCCAAGGGCGTCGCCGTCACCCACGGCAACGTCGTCCACACCCTGGAGGCGATCGCCGCACGCATCGGCGTCGACGAGCACACGCCGGGCCGGCTGCTCGCCGTCACCACCGTGTGCTTCGACATCTCCGTCCTGGAACTCTTCCTGCCGCTGCTCCTCGGCGGCACGGTCGTCGTCGCCGAACGATCCGATGTCGTCGACGCCCGGCGCCTGGGCCGGCTGCTCACCGAACGCGCCATCGACCTCATGCAGGCCACCCCGGCGGGCTGGCAACTGCTCGTGGAGGGCGGCTGGAGCGGGCGGCCCTCCCTGACCGCGCTGTGCGGGGGAGAGGCGCTGCCGCCCAACCTGGCCACCGCGCTCGTCGAGCGGACCGCCGCGCTGTGGAACGTCTACGGCCCGACCGAGGCGACCATCTGGTCCACCATCGCCCGCATCGACGGCACCGCACCGGTGCACCTCGGCGACCCGATCGGCGCGACCGAGCTGCTGCTCACCGAGGTGGACGGCCACCGTCCGCCCGCGCCCGGCGAGGCCGGAGAGCTGTGGATCGGCGGCGCGGGCGTCGCCCGCGGCTACTGGCGGCAGCCGGAACTGACGCAGCAGCGGTTCACCGGGCACCCGCTGTCGCCGGAGGGCGGCGGACGCTTCTTCCGCACCGGTGACCTGGTGCGCCGGGACGAGGAGGGCCGGCTGGTCTTCCTCGGCCGTGCCGACAGCCAGGTCAAGGTCCGCGGGCACCGGATGGAACTGGGCGAGATCGAGGAGGTGCTGGGCCGCCACCCGGCGATCGCCCGGGTCGTCGTGGCGGTCCGCGGCGAAGGCCCCTCGGCGCGGTTGGTCGCCGTGGCCGTCGCGCGCGCCGGGGCCCGCCTGCCCGATCTGCCGGACCTGCGGGAGTACGCCTCCGCGACGCTGCCGCCGTGGATGCTGCCGGACCGCCTGGCCGGTGTGCCGGACCTGCCGCTGACCCCCAACGGCAAGACCGACCGCAAGGCCGCCCTGGCCCTCGCCGACCGGACACCGGCCCCGGACCGGACACCGGCCCCGGACCGGACACCGGCCGCCGACGCCGCGGGACCGGTCGCCGAGGCCACCGGTCCGGCCGGCGACGCCGACGCCGCCGGGCCGGTCACCGACCCCGCAGGGCCGGCCGACGCGATGGGACGGGGTGCCGTCTCGGGTTCGGTCACGGCGTCGCACGTGGACCCGGCGACCGCGTCTAACGGCAACCCGGCCACGGCGTCCCAAGAGGGCCCGGCGACGGCGTCGCTCGCCGCCCCGGCGCCCGTCCCGGACCCTGCTCCGGCCGCAGCGCCCGGCACGGACCGGCCGGCCGCCGGGGCCACGTCCGCCCCCGGAACGGCGCCCCTGCCCGGCCGCTCCAGCAGCACACAGGCGGAGCACGGGACCGTGTCCTACGAGCGGCTCACAGGGGAGGTGGCGCGGATGTGGGGCGAACTGCTGGAACTGGACGAAGTGCCCCAGGACCGCCGGTTCTTCGACCTCGGCGGCAACTCGCTGCTGCTCGGACAGCTCTTCGTGCGGCTGGAGGAGGCCTACCCGGACACCGGCCTCGAACTGGCCGACCTGTTCGCCAGGCCCACCGTGGCCGACCTCGCCGAGCTGCTCGCCACCCGGCTCGGCACCCGCCCCCGTCCTGCCCCCGAACCCTCCCGGACCGCCGCAGCCCCCGCCCGGCCGTCCCGCCGTGAGCTGCGGCGCGCGTTCCGACTCGGAGACGAACAACGATGACCGAACTGCCCCAGGACCTCGACCCCAACGCCATCGCCGTCGTCGGAATGGCCTGCCGGTTCGGGCCCGCCACCTCCGTCGACCGGCTGTGGCGGCTGCTGGCGGAGGGCCGCAGCGCCGTCCGCCGGTACGCTCCGCAGGAACTCGTCGCCCTCGGCCACGACCCCGACACCGTGGGACGGGAGACGTTCGTGCCCGCCGGGGTGGTCCTCGAGGACGCCGACGCCTTCGACGCGGAGTTCTTCGGCTACAGCGCCCAGCACGCCGAGTGGCTCGACCCGCAGCAGCGGCTGCTGCTGGAGACCTCCTGGCACGCCCTGGAGGACGCCGGGTTCGCCCCCGACCGCACCGGCCTGACCACGGCCGCGTACGTCTCCGTCGGGCAGCCCACCCTGCCGCCGGTCGGCATCACCGAGCTGGACGCCGCCGGCATGATCCGCTTCTCCTCCGCCGACAAGGACTTCGCCGCCACCCGCGTGTCGTACAAGCTCGGTCTGACCGGCCCGAGCCTGACCGTGCAGACCGCCTGCTCCAGCGGCCTGGTCGCCGTGCACCTGGCGGCGGAGGCCCTGCTCGGCGAGGAGTGCGACCTCGCGGTGGTGGCCGCGGCCTCGCTGCACTTCCCGCAGGCCGGCTACCTCGCGGCACCCGGCATGATCCTCTCCCCGAGCGGCGAGTGCCGGCCCTTCGACGACACCGCCGACGGCACGATCTTCGGCAACGGCGGCGGCGCCCTCGTGCTGCGCCGCCTCGGCGACGCGGTGCGCGACGGCGACCCGATCCGCGCCGTGCTGCGCGGCAGCGCCGTGAACAACGACGGCGCCCGCAAGATGGACTACCACGCGCCGTCCCCCGAGGGGCAGGAGGCGGTGATCCGCCAGGCCCTCGCCGTCGCGGGCGTCCACCCGCACTCGGTGGGCTTCCTGGAGACCCACGGCACCGGCACCCACCTGGGCGACCCGGTCGAGTTCGCCGCGCTGGAACGCGTCTACGGCGGCGAACGGCCGTACCCGGCGGCGGTCGGCTCGGTCAAGTCCGTGCTGGGGCACCTGAACACCGCCGCGGGCATCGCCGGTCTCGTCAAGGCCGTCCTCGCCCTGGAGCACGCCACCGTCCCCCGCCAGGTCCCCTTCCGTACTCCCAACCGTGCCCTGCGCCACAGCGGCGGGCTGCGCGTCGCCGACGCGGACACCGCGCAGGGCGGCTGGCCGGTGCCCGACGGCCCCAGGCGCGCCGCCGTCAGCTCCTTCGGCATCGGCGGCACCAACGCGCACGTCGTCCTCGAACAGGCCCCCGACACCGCCCCGGTGCCCGGGCCCGCCGATGACGGACACCGGCGGTGGGCCGTCCTGTCCGCGCACACCGAGCCCGCGCTGCGGGAGCTGGCGGGCGCACTCGCCGAGGCCGTCGGACCGCTGCCCCTCGCGGACGTCGTGCACACCCTGCGCGAGGGCCGCAGCCACCGCCGTGTGCGCGCCGTGATCGGCGCGGTGGACACCACCGAACTCGGCGAGCGGCTGCGGCAGCTGGCCGCGCACGGGCCGGCCGCCGACCCGGAGGCGCCCGACGGCTACCGCGCCTGGGCGGCGGGCGAGGGCCCCCTGCCCGAGGCGGAACCGCAAGCGCGCGCCCCGCGGCGGGTACGACTGCCCGGTTACCCCTTCGCCCGCACCCTGCGGCCCAGGCCGGGCGCCCCGCTCGTGCGCACCGTACGCCCCGAGGAGCCCCTCGCCGCCGACCACGTGGTGGCCGGCCGGCCCGTGCTGCCGGCCGCCGCGCAGCTCGACCTCGCCCTCACCGCCGTCCGGCACGCCGACCCGCGGGGTGGCTCGCTCACCGACATCGCCTTCCACCGCCCGGTGGAGGTCACCGGGCCCGTCACCCTCAGCGCCTCCGTCACGAACGGCGGCGTCCGGGTGGCCTCGCACGAGACCCACACCGAGGCCCGCCTCGCCACCGCGACGCCGGACCCGGTGGACCCCCTCGACATCGCCGCGCTGCGTGCCGCCCACCCCGGCCAGGCCGAACCGGCCGAGCTGTACCGCTGGTTCGAGGACCACGGCGTCGCCTACGGGCCCGCCTTCCAGGTGCTGCGCGAACTGCGCCACGGCGACCAGGGCGCCCTGGCCCGGGTCGCCTCCCCGGCGGGCGCCGGGGACACCGTCTCCCCGTACGTCCTCGACGGCGCCCTGCAGACCGTGATCGGCTGCGTGCTGCGTGAGGACCTCGGCGGCGAGACGTTCATCCCCTTCGCCGTGGACGCCCTGACCCTGTACGGCGACCTGCCGTCCGAGGTGTGGGTGCGCATCCGCCCGCTGCGCCTGGCCGGCGGCGGCCGGCGCGTGCGCCGGTACGACGTGACGGTCGCCCGTCCCGACGGCCAGGTGGTCCTGACGCTGACCGGGCTGACCCTGCGTCCGGTGCCGCGCCCCGGTGCCGACGGCGCCGCGGCCCGCACCGCGTCCCCGGAGCAACCGCCCCTCGCCGCCGGCGAACTGCCCGCCGACGTCCACCTGTTCGCGCCCGCCACCGTGCCGTTCACGCCCGGGGACCGGGCCGGCCGGCCGGGGATGCTCGTCGCCGTCGGGGACGCCCCCGTGCAGGACGCCGACCTGGTGATCGAGGACCCCGCGGACCCCGCGGCCGCCGCCACCGCGGGGGACCGCCTGGCCGCACGGCTCGGCGAGGCCACGGAACCCCCCGTCATCGTCTGGCCGATCACCGCGGGCGCCCGCGGCGCCTCCGACGCCGCGCAGCGCATGCTCGCGCTGCTGCGTGCCCTGCTGCGCCCGCTCGCCCGCCTGGGCGCCCGTGTGATCGTGCCCTGCCCGGACAACCCCCTCGACGACGCGGCCGCGGTCACGACCGCCGGCATCGCCGCGCTGGGGCGCTCGCTGGCGGGGGAGAACCCGCGCTTCGAACTGACCGCCGTGGCCCTGGACGCTGCGGCCCCGCCCGCCGCCCTCGCCGAGGTGATCCGCCGCCCGGCACCCGCCGCCCGCCGCCTCACCGCGGGCCGTGACGGCACGCTCACCACCACCGCCCTGCGCCCGCTGTCCCTGCCCGCCGCCGCCCGGGAACCCTTCCGGCAGGGCGGACGCTACTGGATCAACGGCATGGGCGGGCTGGCCGCGCTGCTCGCCGCCCACCTCCTCGACCGGTACGCCGCCGACGTCGTGCTGACCGCGCGCTCCGCCCCCGACGGCCCGCACGCCGGGGAACTGGCCGATCTGCGCGCGCGGGCCGAGCGCACCGGAGGCTCGGTGACGTACCACCGCCTGGACGGCTCCGACGCCGAGGCGGTGCGGGAGTGCGCCGCCCGGCTGGGTGCCGAGGGCGCCGTCCACGGCGTGGTGCACTGCGCCGGGGTGCTGCGCGACGCCTACATCCTCCGCAAGGACCCGGCCGACGCCGCCGAGGTGATCGCGGCCAAGCTCACCGCGGCGGTGACGCTGGACGAGGCCACCGCCGACTGGCCGCTCGACTGCTTCGTCGTCTACTCGTCGGTCTCCGGCGCGCTCGGCAGCCCCGGACAGGCCGACTACGCGTTCGCCAACGCCGCCACGGACGCCTTCGCCGCGCTGCGGGCCCGGCGGGTCCGGGCCGGCCTGCGGCACGGGCGCTCCCTGTCGGTCGGCTGGCCCTACTGGGCGGACGGCGGGATGCGCACGGGCGGAGACGCCGAGCAGGTCCTCGGCGACCTCGGCATGCGGCCTCTGCCCGCCGACGCCGGCCTCGCCGTCCTGGAGGCCCTGCTCGCCGCGCCGTCCGGCGCCGGTGAGCCGCCTGCCGCACCCGTGGCCCTGTACGGCGACCGGGACAGGCTCCTCGCGTCGTTCCCGCTGCTCCAGGAAGGGCCAGCCGTACCCGGGGAGGAGCCGGAGACGACGGCGGCCGACGCGTCTCCGGCCCCCGGCGTGACCGCGCCCGCGGAGCCTGCCGCACCCCACGAGGCCGCTGTCGCGGGGACTGCGGGCGCCGACGTGTCCGGGGCGCTGCACGAGCGGCTGCGGGCCGTCGTCGCCGAGGCGACCCGCGCGCCGCTGAAGGACGTCACCGCGGACCGGCCGTTCGACGACCTCGGCATCGACTCGCTGCTCGCGATACGGATCGTCGAACTGCTGGAGGCGGACTTCGGGCGGCTGTCCAAGACCCTGCTCTTCGAGTGCCGCACGGTGGCCGAACTCGCCGAGCACCTGGCCGAGGAGTTCCCCGCCCGCTGCGCCGAACTCACCGGCACACAGTCCGCCGCCGCGTCCGCCCGCCCCGGACCGGCCGCCTCCTCGACGGCGCCCCTCACGGCCGCCCGGCCCGCCGCCTCGCCCGCCACCGGAGCCACCGAGGCCACGGAAGCCGGCACGGCCGGTGACATCGACCCACGGGCCGTCGCCGTCATCGGCGTCGCCGGGCGCTTCCCGCAGGCCGACGGGCTCCAGCAGTTGTGGGACAACCTGCTGGCGGGCCGCGACAGCATCACCGAGATCCCGCGTGAACGCTGGGACGCGCAGGCCCTCTACGACCCGGACAAGTCCCGCACCGACCGCACCTACACCAAATGGGGCGGCTTCGTCGACGGCGTCGAGACGTTCGACGCGCCGCTGTTCAGCATCTCGCCGCGCGAGGCCGGCACCGTCGATCCGCAGGCCCGGCTCTTCCTGGAGGCCTGCTGGGCCGCCATCGACGACGCCGGGTACACCCCCGGCTCGCTGGTCACCGCCGGGGACCCGGTGCACCGCAAGGACGTCGGCGTCTTCGTCGGCGCCATGTACGGCGAGTACCAGCTGCACGAGGCCGAGGAACGGCTGCGCGGCAACCCCGTGCTGGCCAACAGCGCGTACTGGTCGATCGCCAACCGGGTGTCGTACTTCTTCGACTTCCAGGGCCCCTCCACCGCCGTGGACACCGCGTGCTCGTCGGCGCTGACGGCGATCCACCTCGCGGTGGAGTCGCTGCGGGCGGGGAGTTCGAAGGTGGCCATCGCGGGCGGGGTCAACGTCCTGATCCACCCCAACAAGTACTTCATGCTCGGCCAAGGGCGGTTCGCCTCCAGCGACGGGCGCTGCCGCAGCTTCGGCGCGGGTGGTGACGGCTACGTGCCCGGGGAGGGCGTGGGCGCGTTCGTGCTCAAGCCGCTCGCGGACGCGCTGCGCGACGGCGACCACGTCCACGCCGTGATCAGGGGCACCGCCGCCAACCACGGCGGCCGGACCAACGGCTACACCGTGCCCAACCCGCGTGCCCAGGCCGACCTGATCACCAAGGCCCTGCGCGACGCGGGTCTGACCGCGGCCGACCTCGACTACATAGAGGCGCACGGCACCGGCACCGCGCTCGGCGACCCCATCGAGATCCGGGGACTGGCCACCGCGTTCGCGCGCGACGGCATCAAGGGCGCGGGCGACCTGCCCATCGGCTCGGTGAAGTCCAACGTCGGTCACCTGGAGTCGGCGGCGGGCGCGGTGGCCCTGGCCAAGGTCCTGCTGCAGCTGAGGCACCGCACCCTCGTGCCGTCGCTGCACGCGACCCCCGCCAACCCCGAGATCGACTTCGGGAAGGTGCCGTTCACGGTGCAGCAGAGCGTCGCGCCCTGGACCACCCGGGACGGCTCGTCGCGTCCCCTGCGGGCAGGCATCAGCTCCTTCGGGGCGGGCGGCGGCAACGCGCACATCGTCGTCGAGGGCCCGCCGCCGCTGCCGCCCCGGCCCGAGCCCCGCCCGCAGCCGGTGGTGGTGCTGCTGTCCGCCCGTACTCCGAAGGCCCTGGCCGCCTACGCCCTCGACCTGCGCACCCACCTGCTGGCGGCGCGGGAGCGGGGGGAGGAGCCGGCGCTCGCCGATGTCGCCCACACCTTCGCGGCCGGGCGTGCGGAGCTGGAACACCGCACGGCCGTCCCGGCGGACACGATGGACGCGCTCCTCGACGGTCTCCAGGCGGTGGCGCAGGGCCGGCCGCGCCCGTGGCGGCGCAGCGAGGTCACGGCGGACGACCCGGTCGGGCAGTGGCTCGACGGCGGCCGTGTCGATCGCGTCGCGGTGTGCGGCGCCGGACCCGAGGCGCGCCGAGTGCCCCTGCCGCACTACCCCTTCGAGCGGGTGCGCTGCTGGTACGACCTGCAGATCGCCCATCTGCACCGCCAGGGACTGGGCACCGCCACCGCCGAACCCGCCCTGTCCCGGCCGCACCTGCGCGACTTCGGCCACCCCCACCCCACGCCGTCGCCGCAGGCTCCGCTCGCGCCCGCGGTGCCGGCCTCGCCGGCCGTCTCCGTGCCGCCGGCGGCCGACGCGCGGACGGCCGGATCCGGTGAGACCGGGGCCGTCGCCACGGCAGCCGTGCCCCACCCGTCCGATTCCCAGGAGAAGCCAGTCATGACCCGTGACCGCAAGATCTCACTGAGGCCGCTGGGCGGCGCGCCTGCCGCACCGCAGCCCGCCGCGGCGCCGGCGGCCGGATCACCCCCGGCGGCCGTGTCGGCACCGGCGCCCGCGCCCGCTGCGGCGGCGTCCGTGGCCGCCCCCGCGCCCCGGACCGCCCCCGCCCCCGCGCCCCTGACCGCCTCCGCGCCCGCGCCCCTGACTGCGCCCGCCGCCGCGCCCGTGGCCGTTCCCGCGTCCCGTCCGTCGGCCGTGCCCGCCGTCGCGCCGGAGGCCCTGGACGAGTCGTTCGCCGCCCGGGTGTCGGGGGAGGTGGCCGAGGTGCTGGCCGGCGTGCTGTACATGGAGCCCGGTGACCTGGACACCGAGCAGACCTTCCAGACGCTCGGCGTCGACTCCATCCTCAGCGTCGAGTTCGTCGCGCTGGTCAACGCCCGCTTCGCCACCGACGTCAAGGCCACCGAGCTGTACGACCACCCGACGCCGGCCGCGTTCGCGCGCCACGTCGCCGCTCAGCTGGGCGGCACGGCGGCACACCGGCCGGTGCCCGGGCAGACCCCGCCCGCCGCACCCCCGGCTCCGGTCCCCGCCGCCTCCCCGGCTCCCGTGCCCGTGGCCGCCCCGGCTCCGGTGGCCGCCTCGCCGGTGCCTGTGCCCGCCTCGCCGGTGCCTGTGCCCGCCTCGCCGGTGCCCGCCCCGGCCGCCGTGCCCGCCCCCGCGGGAGCCGGGCACGAGGAGCGCGTCGCCGGTGTGCTCACCACCCTGCGTGAGCAGCTCGCCGAGACGCTGTACTGCGACATCCATGACGTCGACCCCCACGCCAGCTTCAACGCCCTGGGCGTCGACTCGATCCTCGGCGCCGAGTTCGTGGCGTTCGTGAACAACGCCTACGGCCTCAAGGAGAAGACCGGCGTCCTCTACGACCAGCCGAGTCTGACCGCCCTCGCCACCTACATCGCCTCCCGCACCGGCACTCCGGCTCCCCAGCCCGCCGCCCCGGCCGACGGCGTGCCGAGCGCCGACCTCGACGCCCTGCTCGCCGCGGTGCGCGACAACCGGCTCACCGTCGAGCAGGCCCTCCGGCTCCTGCCGCAGCACAGCTGACCACACCGCCCGAAAGGAAACACCGTGACCGAGGAAGAGATCTTCGCCGTCCTGCGCGCCCAGATCATCGACGTGCTGCCCGAGGCCGCCGACGTGGAGATCACACTCGACCACAGCATGCGGGACCTGGGGGCCAACTCCATCGACCGCATGGACGTCGTCATCGCCGCCCAGGAAGAACTCGGCATCACCGTGCCCAACGCGGCCCTGACCGGGGCCAACGACCTTAGGTCGCTCGTGTCCGTGTTCCGTGAACACCTGGGCGCCCGCGCATGAGTTCCGCGTCCCGCGACGCCGTGGCCGTGACGGCCGCCGCCGTGCTCACCCCGCTCGCCGACGATCTGGACGGCTTCACAGCCGCCCTGCTCGCCGGTCGCAGCGCGGTCGGCCTCGCGGACGACGGGCCGCACGCCCTGCCCGTCGCCGCGCTCGACGGCTTCACGCTCGCCGGGTGGGCCGACCGGCACCTCCCCGGGGAGGCGGACACCGCCGCCCGGCTGCGGCGTGTCGCGGGACGGGCCGCGCTGCCCGCCCGCACCGCCGCGTGCGTGGCCCTGCGCGCCGTGCGGGACGCGGCACTGACGCCGGAAGACCTCGCCGACGGCACGGCCCTGATCGTCGCCGGCGGCAACCTCGCCCTCGCCCACCAGGCCGAGACGGTCCTCGGCCACGACCGGGCCCCCGGCCGGCTGCGGGCCTCCTACGCCCTGACCCACCTCGACGCCGACGTCGTCGGCACGGTCAGCGAACTCACCGGTATCCACGGCGAGGGCTGGCTGGTGGGCGGCGCGTCCGCGGCCGGCGCCCTCGCCCTGATCCAGGGCGCCCGCACGGTCGCCGCCGGGTGGGCCGAGCGGGTCCTCGTCGTCGCCCCGGCCGCCGAACTGTCCCCGGTGGAGGCCGAGGCGTTCCGCCGCACAGGTGCCCTGGCACACGAACGCTTCCGCGACGAACCGGCCCGTATGTGCCGCCCCTTCGACCGCGACCGCCAGGGCTTCGTCCGCGGCGAGGGCGCCGCCGCCGTCGTACTGGAGCGGCCCGCCGCGGCACGGGCGCGCGGCGCCCGTGTGCTCGCCGAGGTCGCCGGGTGCGGGCAGCGTCTGGACGCCCGGCGCGGCACCGAGCCCGACGCCGGGGGCCAGGAAGCGGCGATGCGCGCGGCGCTGGACGCGGCCGGCCTGACCGCCGGCGACATCGACTACGTCAACGCGCACGGTACCGGCTCCGTCCTCGGCGACGAGACCGAGGCGGCCTCCCTGCACGCGGTGTTCGCCGGCCGCACCACGCTGCGCGTCAATTCCACCAAGGCGCTGACCGGGCACTGCCTGTCCGCGGCCGGCCTGGTGGAGGCCGTCGCCGCCATCGCCCAGCTACGGGCAGGCGCCGTCCACCCCAACCCCAACCTGGAACACCCGGCGGCCTCGCTGCCGCTCGCCGGACGCACCGCCGAACGGCGGCCGCTGCGCACCGCGCTGAGCAACAGCTTCGCCTTCGGCGGCATCAACGCCTCCGTCGTCCTCCGCGTTCCGCCCGCCCAGCCCCTGTAGTTGCCCGCCAGTTACGGAGAAGACCATGAAGCAGGTCGGCATCGAAGCCATCAACGCCTACTGCGGCGAGACCTTCATCGACGTCCCGACCCTGTTCGCGGCGCGCGGCCTCGACGACAGCCGGATCGGCAACCTGATGATGGCGCGCAAGAGCGTCGCGCTGCACTGCGAGGACGCCGTGTCCTTCGCCGTCAACGCCGCCAAGCCGATCGTCGACGCGCTCACCGAGGAGGAACGCGCCTCCATCGAACTGCTCATCGTCGGCACCGAGTCCGGCGTCGACTTCGGCAAGTCGCTCGCCACGTACGTCCACGACCATCTCGGGCTGCCGCGCACCTGCCGCCTCTTCGAGACCAAGCAGGCCTGCTACAGCGGGACCGCCGCCCTGCAGATGGCCGCCGCCGTGGTGGCCGCCAGCCCCTTCGAGGGCACCAAGGCCCTGGTCATCAGCAGCGACGTGGCCCGCCCCGTGCCGCACACCTACGTCGAGCCCAGCCAGGGCGCGGGCGCCATGGCCATGCTGGTCGGCGACCGGCCGGTGGTCGCCGCGTTCGACCCGGGCGCGAACGGCTTCCACAGCTTCGAGGTGATGGACACCTGCCGCCCCGACCCGGAGGCGGAGGCGGGGGACACCGACCTGTCCCTGCTGACGTACATCGAATGCCTCAAGGGCTCCTTCACCGACTACGCGAGCAAGGTCGAGGGCGCCGACTTCATCGACAGCTTCGACCTGCTCGCCATGCACACCCCGTTCCCCGGCATGGTCAAGGGCGCCCACCGGGCCGCGCTGCGCACGCTGCGCCGCGGCATCTCCCCGCAGGCCGTCGAGGACGACTTCACCACCCGTCTCGGCGCGGCCGTGACGTACCCGCAGCAGGTCGGCAACATCTACGCCGGCACGGTGTTCCTCTCCCTGGCCTCGGCCATCGACAACGCCGTCATCGACGGCGAGCGCCGCATCGGCGTCTTCTCCTACGGCTCCGGCTGCGCCTCGGAGTTCTACAGCGCCGTGGTCACACCCGACTCCCAGCGCGCGGTGCGGGCCATGGGCATCCGCGAGGCGCTCGACGCGCGCTACGCGCTCGGCATGGAGGAGTACGACGAACTGCTCGCCGCCACCGCCGAACTCAAGTTCGGCGCCCGTGACTTCACCTTCGACCTCGACCGCTTCCCGCAGATCACCAAGGAGCGCTTCACCGGCGGCCGCCGGCTCGTGCTGGAGGCCGTGCGGGACTACCACCGTGAGTACGTGTGGCTCGACGGGGGCGCCGCGTGATGACCACCGACGCCTCCGGTTCCGCCCCCGCCGTCCGGCTCGACCGGGCGCGCGGTGTGCTGCGCGCGGTGCTGGACCGGCCCGAGCGGCGCAACGCCATCGACGCGGACCTGCTGGCCGGGCTGCACGCCGCCGTCGACGCGGCCGAGACGGACCCGGAGTGCCGGGTGCTGGTGCTGTCCGCGACAGGGGACGACTTCTGCGCGGGCACCGACCTCTCGGACGGCGCACCGGAACCCGCCCCCACCCCCGCCACCGCTCCCGCCTCCGCCTCCGGCTCCGGCTCGGCCTCCGCCTCGGCCACCGGCGCCGGTTCCGGTGAGCTGCCGTACTGGACGCTGCTGGACCGGCTCACCCGCACGCCCGTCGTCACCGTCGCGCTCGTCGAGGGCCGCGCCACGGCGGGCGGGGTCGGGCTGGCCGCGGCCTGCGACCTGGTGCTGGCCGGGCCCGGCGCGCGCTTCCGGCTCACCGAGGCGCTGGTCGGCCTGGTCCCCGCCATGGCCCTGCCCTTCGTGGCCCGCCGCACGGGCGAACAGCGCGCGTTCACCGCGACCCTGCTCGCCGAGGACCTGGACGCACCCGCCGCCGTGGCCGCGGGGCTCGCGGACGCCGTCGCCGAGCAGCCCGGACATGCGCTGCGCCGCACCCTCGTGGCCCTCAGCCGGCTCGACCGCTCCACGGCCGGAGCGCTCAAGGAGTACCGGGCCCGGCTGTTCCCGCGCGACGCAGACCTCGGGCGGGACGCGGGCCGGACCTTCCTCGACCGACTCGCCGACCCCGCCGTCCACCGGCTGCTCGGCCGGATCACCGCCCCGGAGCGTGCCGCATGACCGCACCCGCCGCCACGTCCGTCGTACGGCTGTCCTGGGAGGACGCCGTCGCCGTCGTCACCCTGGACGACCCCGACGGGCGCAACACCTTCTCGCCCGGTCTCACGGCGGGGCTGGTCGACTGCGTCGAGACGGCCGCCGCCGACCCCCGCACCCGGGTCGTGCTCGTCGAGGGCCGCCCCGAACTGTTCTGCGCGGGCGGTACCCAGCGAGAGCTGGTCAACTTCGCCCGCGGCAACGGCAGTTTCGACACCGACGACTTCTTCCGGGTCTTCGCCCGCTGCCCCCTGCCGGTCGTCGCCGCCGTGCAGGGACACGCCATCGGCGGCGGACTGGTGCTCGCGCTGTACGCCGACTTCGCCGTGTTCAGCGAACGCTCGGTGTACGCGGCCAACTTCATGCGCTACGGCTTCACCCCCGGCATGGGGGCCACCCATCTCCTCCCCGAGCGTTTCGGGCGCGAGCTGGGCACCGAGATGCTGTTCTCCGCGCGCAACTACCGGGGCGCCGAACTGCGCGAGCGCGGGGCGCCGATCCGTGTCGTACCGCACGCGGACGTGCCCGCCACCGCCCGCGAACTGGCGCGCTCGGTGAGCATGGCGCCGCGCGCGTCGCTGGAACTGCTCAAGCGGGAGCTGGCCACGCCGGTGCTCGTGGCCACCGGGGCCGCCGTGGCCCGCGAAGCCGCGCTGCACCGCACCTCCTTCCGCCTGCCCGAGGTGCTCGAACGCATCGTCGCCGGCTACGGCGACCACACGGCCTGACCGCCGCCCCGCCCCGCGACCGTCCGCACCTGCAACCCCGCGAGGACCGATACCCCATGGACGCGAAAGAGATCCTGACCCGTGTGCAGACCGGCGCCCTCGACGCCGCGTCCGCCGCCGCGCTGCTGCGCGCCCGCCCCGCCGGCACCCCGCCCCAGTCCGGCCGGGTGCCGCTCGCCGAGGCCGAGGCGCTGCTGCGCGCGGCGGTGAGCGGCGCGGGGCCGGACACGGGGGTGCGGGCCGCCTCGGCGGTCCCCGCGCCGCCGGCCGGTCAGGACCCGGCGCGCCGGGTCCGGGGCGGTGAGCCGTCGGGGACGGCGGTGCCCCGGGCACAGGCCGAGGCGCTGCTGCGCGCGGCGGCGGCGCAGGCACCGCAGCGGCGGGCGGAGACGGCGCCGGCCGAGGCCCGCACCGACCGGGGGCGGCGGACCGGCGCGGAGCAGGCCGGCGCACAGCCGGCGGGTGGGCCGGGGGTGCCCGAGCCCGTCGCCGTCATCGGCTACAGCGCCCGCTTCCCCGGAGCTCCGGACGCCGACGGCTTCTGGCAGCGGCTGCTGGACGGCGACGACCTCGTCACCGAGGTGCCCGCCGAGCGGTGGCGCATCGACGACCATTACGACCCGCGGCCCGAGGCCGAAGGAAAGTCGGTGTCCAAGTGGGGCGCGTACGTCGACGGAGTCGACCGGTTCGACGCCGAGTTCTTCCGCATCACACCGCGCGAGGCCGAGCTGATGGACCCGCAGGCCCGCCTGTTCCTCCAGGAGGCGTGGCGCGCGCTCGAGCACGCGGGGCAGCGCACGTCCGCGCTGGCCGGCACCCGCTGCGGTGTCTACGCCGGCGTCATGATGAACGACTACCAGGACCTCATCGAACGTGTCAGCGAGCACGCCCGCCTCGCCCAGGTGATGCAGGGCAACTCCAACTCCCTGCTCGCCGCCCGCATCGCCTACCACCTCGACCTCAAGGGCCCCGCCGTCACGGTCGACACGGCCTGCTCGTCCTCGCTCGTCGCCCTGCACCAGGCCTGCCAGGCCCTGTGGCTCGGTGAGGCCGACATGATGCTGGTCGGCGGTGTCACCCTGTACCTCACCGAGCTTCCGCACGTGTTCATGAGCCGCGCCGGGATGCTGTCGCCCACCGGCCGCTGCCGCCCCTTCGACGCCGCCGCCGACGGCATCGTCCCCGGCGAGGGGTGCGCCGTCGTCGTCGTCAAACCCCTGTCGAGGGCCCTGGCCGACGGCGACCCCGTCCACGCGGTGATCCGCGCGGCGGGCATCGGGCAGGACGGCCGCACCAACGGCATCACCGCACCCAGCGGCGCCTCGCAGGCCCGCCTCGTCGCACAGACCCTCGACCGCTTCGGTCTCGACGCGTCCGGCATCGACTACGTCGAGTGCCACGGCACCGGCACCCCGCTCGGCGACCCCATCGAGGTGACCGCGCTCAACGAGGTGTTCGCACCCGCCGGCCTGCCCCCGGCCAGCGTCCCCATCGGCTCGGTCAAGGGCAACGTCGGCCACACCTCGGCCGCCGCCGGACTCGCCGGCCTGCTCAAGGCCATCGGTGTCGTGCGCACCGGGCAGGTGCCGCCGTCGCTGCACTGCACCGCCCTCAACCCGCGCATCCCGTTCGACGAGGGCCCCTTCACCGTTGCCACCGAGCGCCGCACCCTGCCCAGCGGCGACCGGCCGCGCCGCGCGTCGGTCAGCTCCTTCGGCTTCAGCGGCACCAACGCCTACGTCGTCGTGGAACAGACCCCGCCCGAGGCCGCGCCCACCGAGGCCGGCCCCGGGCGGGTGTCCCCGTCCGGCGCCGTCCGCCGCGTGGCCGTCGCCCTGTCCGGCCGCCGGCCCGGTTCCGTCCCGGCGTACGCCGCCGAACTCGGCCGCTGGCTGCGCTCGCCGGCCGGCGCCGACGTCGCGCTCACCGACCTCGCGCACACCCTGGCCTGCGCCCGCGACCACCACCGGCACCGCACCGTCCTGCTGGTCGCCGACCGCGCCGAACTCCTCCTATCGCTGGACCTGCTGGTGTCGGGCGCCCCGGACGAGCGGCGCGTGACCGCCACACCCGGCTCCGGACACCGCCCCGTCGACACCGCGCGGCTCGGTCCGCTCCTCGAGCGAGCGGCCGCCGGTGAGCCGGCGGCCCTGCGCGAGGTGGCCGAGGCCCACGCGGACGGCCACCGCGTCGACTGGGCCCGCGTCTGCCCGCCCACCCGGCACCGCCGCATCTCCGCCCCCGGCTACGCCTTCGCCGCCGACCGCCACTGGGTCGCGCCGGTCCCGGCGGACGACGACGCCGACGACCGCCACTGGGTCGCGTCGGCCCCGGCGGACGACGACGCCGACGACCGGCTCGCCGAGCTGGTGCTGCACACCCCGGACTGGGAGGACTGCCCGCTGCCGGACCGGGTCCTCGAGCCCGGCACCGCGCTCTACGTGCACGACGGGCCCGGAGACCTCGCCGCAGCGCTCGGCGGCACGGCGCCCGAGGACGCCGCCACCGCGGCACAGCCCCCGGCCGCCGCGCTGGTACTGCGGCTGACCGGGGCCGTGGACGCCGACGTGGCCGCCGTGGACGCCGTTCGGCAGGTGCTCGCCGCCCACCGCACCCAGCCGCTGACCGTGCTCGCCGTCACCGCCGATCCGCTGCGCGCCGACGCCGCACGCGCCCTGGTGCAGACCCTGCGCCAGGAGAATCCGCGGCTGTCCGGGCGCGCACTGCTGGTCACCGACGACGGTGCCCCGGCGGCCGCCCAGGTCCGCCGCGAACTGGCCGCACCCGAGGCGGAGTTCGGGCACCTGGCGGATATGCGCGGGCAGCGCAGGACACGGCGCGTGCTGCGGCCGGCCCCGATGCCCGGGACCCGGTTCACACCGCGCCCGGACGGGGTGTACCTGGTCACCGGCGGCATGGGCGGCATCGGGCGCGCGCTCGTGCGGCACCTGCGGGAAACGCCCGGTGTCCGCGTCGTCGTGTGCGGGCGCACCCCCTGGGAGGACCTCGACCCCGCCGTGCGGCCCCCGGCCGACGGCTCCGGACGGGTGCGCTACGTGCGGGCCGACGTCGCGGCCCCCGGCGGCGCGGCCGGCCTGATCGGCGACATCCTCGGCCACGAGGGCGCCCTGCACGGCGTCTTCCACGCGGCCGGAGTGGTCAAGGACGCGTACCTGCTGCGCAAGAGCGCCGCCGACGTGGCATCCGTCCTCGCGCCCAAGGCCCTGGGCGCGACGGCTCTGGACGACGCCACGGCCCGGCTGCCCCTCGACGTCTTCGTACTGTTCTCCTCGGTGGCCGCCGTCACCGGGAACCTGGGCCAGGCGGACTACGCCTACGCCAACGGCCTGCTGGACGGCCTCGCCCACCGGCGCGCGGCCCTCATCGCGGCGGGGGAGCGGCACGGACGCACCCTGTCGGTGCAGTGGCCGCTGTGGGACGTGCCGGGGATGACCATCCCCGAACCGGTCCGCCAGGTGGTCGAGGAACGCGTCGGCATGCGTCCGCTGCCCGCCGGGCTCGGCATCGGCGCGCTGGAACGGCTGCTGGGCGGCGACACCGAGGTCGTCTCCCTGTTCCACGGCCGCGCCGGGGCCTGGCGGCACCATCTGGGCGAGCTGGAACTGCTGCCCGCCGCCGCGACGGACGACGCGCCCGCCGCGTCGACGGACGACCCGCCCGCGACCGCGCGCAGGCCCGAACCCGCCGGCGCGCGGACGCCCGAACCCGCCGGCGCGCAGGCGCCCGTCCAGGAGCCCGCGCGCGCCGACGCCCCGGACGCCCTGCTCGACCTGGTCTGCCGTACGGTCGCCGCGACGCTCGGGCACGACCCGGCCACCATCGGGCCCGGCACCTCGCTGGAGGCCCTGGGCCTGGACTCGGTGATGATGCGGACGCTCGCCGCCCGGCTCAGCAGCCGCATCGCCCCCGTCGGACCGGAGATGCTCTTCGGCCTGCGCGACCTCACCGAACTCACCGACCACCTGAAGCGGTTGCTGCCCGAACAGCACGTCCCGGCGCCGACACCGGCACCAGGGGCGGCGGAGGCCGGGCCGCGCGTGACGGAGGCGGCGGGGGCCGAGGCGCGCGTCGTCGAGCCCGCGGTGACCGGGGAGCGCGGAGTCGAGCCCGCGGGGGCCGACGAGCGCGGAGTCGAGCCTGCGGGGGTCGGCCCGGGCGCCGTGGCCGGGGAGCGCGCCGTGGCCGTCGGACGGTCCTCCACCCCCGCCGACGACGAGGTCTTCGCCATCGTCGGGATCAGCGGGCGCTACCCGGGGGCCGACACCCTCGACGCCTTCTGGGAGAACCTCCTCGTCGGCAAGGACACCGTCGGCGACCTGCCCGCGCACCGCTGGCACGACACCGGCGGCGTCCGCGCCCGGGGCCACTTCCTCGACGACGTCGACGCCTTCGACCCCGTCTTCTTCGGGATGTCCGCCCACGAGGCCGCCTACATCGACCCCCAGGAGCGGCTCTTCCTGGAGGTCGCCTGGGAGGCACTGGAGGACGCCGGCCTGACCGGGGTCCGGCTCGACGCGCTCACCGCACGCGACGGTGTCCCGCGCAGCGTCGGCGTGTTCGCGGGGATCACCTCCGCCGACTACGCCCTGCTGGGCGCGGAACGCTGGGCCGCCGGCCACCGGGACACGCCCTCCGGCCATCACTGGTCACCGCCCAACCGCCTGTCGTACCTGCTGGACCTGCGGGGCCCCAGCCAGGCCGTGGACACCGCCTGCTCCTCCTCCCTCGTCGCCCTGCACCTGGCCGTCGAGTCGCTGCGCGCCGGCGAGTGCGCGGCGGCCCTGGTCGGCGGCGTCAACCTCTACCTCCACCCGTCCCGGTTCCGCATGCTGCGCCGCTCCGGCTTCCTCGCCGAGGACGGCCGGTGCCGCAGCTTCGGCACCTCCGGCACCGGGTTCGGACCGGGCGAGGGCGCCGGGGCACTGGTCGTCAAGCCGTTCTCGAGGGCGCTCGCCGACGGTGACACCGTGCATGCCCTCATCCGCGGCACCGCCGTCTCCCACGGCGGCCGCACCAACGGTTTCACCGCGCCCAGTCCCCGCGCCCAGGCCCGGGTGCTGCGCGCGGCGCTGGAGCGGGCCGGCGTGGACGCGGCGACCGTGAACGTCGTCGAGGCCCACGGCACGGGCACCGAACTGGGCGACCCGGTCGAAGTGGCGGCCCTGAAGGAGGTCTACGGCGAAGGCGCCGCGGCCGCCGTGCCGTGCTCCCTCGGCTCGGTCAAGTCGGCCATCGGACACGGGGAGTCGGCCGCGGGCATCGCGGCCCTGACCAAGGTGGTGCTGCAACTGCGCCACGCCACGCTCGCGCCGACCCTGCATGCCGACCCGGTCAACCCGGGCCTCGGCATCGAGGGCAGCCGCTTCACGCTCCAGCACGAGGCAGGGGCGTGGCCCCGGCTGCGCGACGCGGACGGACGGCCGCAGCCGCGCCGGGCCGGCGTCAGCTCGTTCGGGGCGGGCGGCGTCAACGCCCACGCGATCGTGGAGGAACACCTCACGGGCACCGCCCCCGCCACGGCCACCGCGACCGCCCCCGCCACGGCCACCGCGACCGTCACCGCCACGGCCACCGAGACCGTCACCGGTGCCGCCGCCGGCACCGCCGCCGCGACCGCCGCCGGCACCGCGACCCCCGCCGGCACCGCCCTCGCCCCCGCCCCCGTCACCGACACCCCTGGCGGCGTCGCGGCGCAGGCACCGCAGCTCGTCCTGGTCTCCGCGCCGACCCGGGATCACCTCCGCGCGCTCGCCGGGCGCCTGGCCGAGTGGCTGGCCGGCCCCGGCCGCACCACGCCGCTCGCCGATCTCGCCCGTACGCTGCGCACCGGGCGTGCGGTCTTCCCCGGCCGCCTCGCCGTCGTCGCCGCCAGCACGGGCGAACTCGCCGCCGAGCTGGAGCGCTTCGCCCGTGACGGCCAGGACTCCGCCGCACTGCGCACCGGTACCGCCGACACGTCACGCGACGCGTCCCAGAGCGAGGAACTCGTCGCCGCTCTGTGGCGCGCGGGACGGCTGGAGGAGCTCGCCGACCTGTGGGCGGCCGGACGGCGCTTCGACCGCATCGCGCGGGACGAGGCCGCGGGCGGCGTCGTACCGCTGCCGCCCACCCCCCTGTGCCGTACGCGTCACTGGCTCCCCGACCCCGACCCCGTCGCCGCCGTGCCCGCCTCGCCGCCCGCGCAACCGGCCGCCACACCGTCGGTCCCCGCGAACGAGCCCGTCACGCGGCCCGCCCTGCCCGACGACGAACGGATCGGGCGGCTGGTGGACTTCATCGGCGAACTCGCCGCCGGAGACGGTGCCGCGGGCGCCGTCGACACCGGGCGCACCCTGGTCGAACTCGGCGTGGACTCCATCGGCGCGATGAACCTGCGCTTCGAGATCGCCGAACGCTTCGGCCAGACCCTCCCGCTCCAGCAGCTCAGCGAGTCCACCGTCGACGAACTCGTCGCCCACCTGTCCGCCCTGTAGAGGGAACCGGAGACCTTCAGCCATGCCGCAGACCGACCCCGCCGCCCGGTACGAGCCCTTCGGGCTCACCGAAGTCCAGGAATCGTTCTACGTCGGCCGCACACTCGGTGGCGGCACCGGTGCCGGGACGCAGATCCACCTCGAGTTCGAGACGGACGGCCTCGACGCCGAACGCGCGCAGGCCGCCTGGAACGACGTCGTCGCCGCCACGGACATGCTGCGCGCCCACCTCCTGCCGGACGGCCGCCAGGCGGTACGGCGAGAGGTCCCGCGCTACGACATCGTCACGGCCGATCTCACCGCCCTGCCGCCCGCCGAGGCCGACGCCCGCCTCGAACGCCTGCGCGAGGAGGCGCTGAGCGGTTTCGACCCGCACCGCTGGCCGCTGTTCGCCGTGCGGGTGGCCCAGCTGCCCGGCGGGCGGTCGCGGGTGCTGTTCACCGTGGACGAGCTCATCGCCGACGGCCCCAGCGTGTCCCTGCTGCTCCAGCAGTGGTACGCGGCCTACGCCCACGGCGAGGTTCCGCGCCCGCCCGGCATCTCCTTCCGCGAGTACACCGCCGCCACGGCGACCGCCGAGGTGCCCGACGCCTCCCTGGCCTACTGGCGCGAGCAACTCGCCGGGCTCGACCTCGAACGTCCCCTGCCGCTCGCCGCGGCCCGGCCCGACTCCGCCGCACCCGCCCACCGCCGGCTCACCCTGCGCCTCGAGCCCGACCGCTGGGAACGGGTGAAGGCGGTGGCGAGCAAGGCCCGGGCCACCCCCACCGCGCTGCTGCTCGCCCTGTGCACGGCCGTCGTGCAGGCAGGGGACAGCGAGCCGCTGCCGGTGGTGCTCACGACGTACAACCGGCGCCCCGTGCACCCCGAAGTGGCGCGCCTGGTGGGCCCGTTCATCTCCACCTCCGTGTTCGTGGCACCGCCGTGCGAGGGCACGCTCCAAGCCCGTGTCGAGCAGGTGCGCGGACGGCTGTGGCAGGACCTGGAGCACGCCGCGGTCAGCGGAGTGCGCGCCCTGCGCGAGTACGCCAGGGAACGCTCCGACCGCCGTCGGCGGGCCGTCCCGACGGTCTTCACCAGTCTGCTCGGCAGCCTTGCGGCGCTGCCCTCCGCGGCCGCCGACGATGATGCCCACTGGGCGGCGCACGTGGACCTGGCCGGGTCGGCGACGCTCACCTCCGGCGTCCAGCTGGAGATCTGCGTACAGGAACGCGCGGGCGCGCTGCTGGTGTCCTGGGACTTCGCGCCGGCCGTGCTCGACGCCTCGCGCACCGAGGCGGCCTTCGAGGCGCTGCGCGCCCTGCTCGAGGAGATCGCCCGGGACGGCGACCGGGCCCTGGCCGGCCCGCTGCCGTCCGGTGCCCGGCCGGTGCCGCCCGTGGACCCCGCCGAGGCCGTGCCGCTCACCGAGGTGCAGTCCGCCTACCTCGTCGGCCGGGTCGGCGGACTCGGCGGGGAGGCCGAGACCCGCGTGTACCAGGAGTTCCTGCTGGAGCGGCACGACCTCGACCGGCTGGAGCGGTGCTGGAACCGGCTCGTCGCACACCACCCCGTCCTGCGGGCCGCCGTGCACGAGAACGGGACCCTCACCGTCGCCGCGCCCGCGGACACGCCCCCCTACCGCATCGCCCGCCACGACCTGACCGGCGGGCGCGAGACCGAGGCGGAACTCGCCGCGGTCGCAGCGAGGATGCGGGCCCGGACCTTCCCCCTCGGCACCCGGCCGATGTACGCGCTGGAGGCCAGCACCCTGCCCGACGGCACCGCCGTGCTGCACGTCCTACTCGACGCGCTCCTCGCCGACGCCCGCAGCTTCGCGCTGCTGTTCGGTCAGCTGTTCGCCCTGCACGACGGTGACGACGGGGTCCTGACGGGCTCCGCCGACCCCCTGCCCCATCTGCGCGGCCTCGCCGAGCGGAAGCGCGGCGAAGCGAGCGAGCAGGCGCGGGCGGCCTGGCGGGAGAAGTTCGCGGCGCTGCCGTCCGGGCCCGGGCTGCCCGAGCCCGCGCCCGGCGCACCACGGGTGCACCGCTCGGCCGCGCTCGGTTCCTGGCGCGCGCTCACCGACCGCGCCGCGCAGATCGGCGTCCCCGCCGACATGGTGCTGCTCACCGCGTACACCGACGAACTGCGCGCCGAGTACGGCGGCCAGGGGCCGTTCACGGTCACCGTGGTGTCCTGGGACCGGCCGGCGGATCTGCCCGGTGCGGCCGGAATGGTCGCCGACTTCACCCAGCTCGCCTGGGTGGTCGTCGACGACGGGCTGCCCGCCGACTTCGCGCCCCGCGCCCGGGAACTGTGGGCCCGGGTCCGGGCCGACCTGGAGCGCGCCCAGCGCTGCCCCGGGCTCACCGAGCTGCGCACGCGGGTGTTCCGCTCCGGCGGGGCGCTGCGTCTGCCGGTGGTGTTCACCCGGGTGCCCGAGATCGATCCGCGGCTGCACCCGAGCGGGGTACGGCTGCGCACCAGTCAGTCGCAGACCGCCCAGGTCGCGCTCGACCACGTGCCGTTGCTGGTCGGCGACGACCTGAGGGGCCAGTGGGACGCGGCCGACGGCGCCGTCGAGCCCGCCCGCCTGGACACGATGTTCGACCGCTACGCCCGCCGGGTGCGCGACGTCCTGGCCGGCACCGGCCAACTGATGCACGACGCCGTGCCGGCGCGCGACGACGCGACGCCGACGCATGACGGCGCGGCGGAGGGCCGTCCGGCGGAGGTCCGCGCGGCGGATGCCCGTCCGGCGGAGGTCCGCGCGACGGATGCCGGCGTGGCGGCGGCCCGTCCGGCGGGCGCCCGACCGGCCGAGGACCGGCCGGCGGATTCCCGCGCGGTGGAGTCCCGTCCGGGGGAGGGCCGGTCGGCGTATGCCGGCGTGGTGGAGGCCCGGCCGGCGGATGTCCGCCCGGCCGGGGGGCTTCCCGTTGACCACGACCACGACCACGACCACGGCCACGACGCCGCCGGCGTCGGCTCCGGCTCCGGCGCGGGCGACCGCGCCGCCGAGGGGCGTGGGGCGGCCGTCACGCTCGCCTCGCTCGTCGAGGCCGGGCTCGCCGGGCGCGGTGACCGGCCCGCCGTACGGTTCGCCGGGCGCACCGTCACCTACCGTGAGCTCGCCGACCGCACCGCCCGCCTCGCCCACCATCTGCACGCCGTCGGTGTCCGGCCCGGCGACCACGTCGCCGTGCACATGGACCGCTCCGACGACCTGGTCGCCGCACTCGTCGCCATCGTCCGCGCCGGGGCCGTCTACGTCCCCGTCGACCCCGCCAACCCGCCCGAGCGGGTCCGCTACCTGCTGCGGGACAGCGGCGCCCGTGTCGTCGTCGCCGACGCGGCCCGCGCCGCCGTACCGGCCGGGACGGGGGCGCTCGTCGTGTGCCCCGACCGGGCCGAGGACTGGCGGGCGCTGGCCGCGTACCCGACCACACCGCCCGCCCCGGCCGTGGGTCCGGACGACCCCGCGTACACGATCTACACCTCCGGGACCACCGGGAAGCCCAAGGGCTGCCGCAACACCCAGCAGGGTGTGGCCAACCGTCTGCTGTGGATGCAGGAACGGTTCCCCCTCGGCCCGTCCGACCGGGTCGCGCAGAAGACGCCGTACGGCTTCGACGTCTCCGTGTGGGAGTTCTTCTGGCCGGTCGTCGCCGGGGCATGCGTCGTCGTCGCCCGGCCCGGCGGTCACACCGACCCCGGCTACCTGGCGCGTTGGCTGCGCGAGGAGTCGGTGACGGTCACCCACTTCGTCCCGTCGGTGCTCAGCATGTTCCTGCGCCACCCGGCGGCCTCCGGCTGCGACGCCCTGCGCTACGTCTTCGCCAGCGGAGAGGCCCTGCCCGTGGCGGCCATGCGCCACTTCTACGAGGTGTACGGCACCGGTCGCGGCGCCCCCGAACTGCACAACCTCTACGGGCCCACCGAGGCCGCCGTCGACGTCACGCACTGGGCGTGCCGCCCGGACTGGGACGAGCCGACGGTACCGATCGGACGGCCCGTGGCCCACACCAGCATCCACCTCGTCGACGAGGCACTGCGCCCCGTGCCGCCCGGCACACCGGGTGAGATCGTCATCGGCGGCCGTCAGGTGGCCCTGGGCTACCACGCCCGCCCGGAGCTGACCGCCGAGCGGTTCGTGCCCTCCCCGTTCCCCGAACTGGACCCGTCCCCGAGGCTGTACCGCACCGGCGACCTCGGGCAGCTGGGGGAGGACGGCGAGATCCGCTATCTCGGCCGGATCGACTCCCAGTTCAAGCTGCGCGGGCTGCGCATCGAGCCGGAGGAGATCGAGGCCGCGCTCACCACTCTGCCCGCCGTGGCGGAAGCCCGGGTGCTGCCGGTGCGTGAGGAGCCCTCCGGCGAGCAGGCGCTGGCCGCGGTGTGCGTGGCCCGCGAGGGCGAGCCGGTCCCGGGCGTCGCGGAGCTGCGCCGCGCGCTCGGCGAGGTCCTCCCGCCCTACCTGGTCCCCAGCCGCTTCCACTTCGTCGACCGGCTGCCTCTGACGACCAACGGCAAGCTGGACCGTGCCGCCGCGGCGGCCCTCTTCACTCCCGAGGCCGTCCGCGACACTCCCGGGGCGGTCCGCGAGGAGGCGGTGAGCGACGCGGGGAAGGAGGCGTCCCTCGGCCACGCCCCCGCGATCCGTGCGGCTGTCGCCGAGGTGCTGGGGGTGGCCGACGCGGCCGGTCTCGACGAGAACGCCGACCTGTTCGACCTGGGCGCGACCTCCTTCAGCATGATCCGGATCGCGCAGGAGATCGAGCGCATCACCGGAACCGCGCTGCCCGTCGACGCGCTCATCACCCACCCGACCCTCGGCGCGCTCACCGCGGCCGCGGCACCGGCGACGGCAGGCCCGCCGGCCGAGCCCTCGGCGGCGTCGGCCCCCTCGGACGCGCCCGCGCCGCACGGGAGCGGGCGGCTGACCGCCGCGGACGTCGCCCGTACGGCGGCACGGATCCTGAACCTGACCGAAGTCGACCCGGACGCCGACCTGTTCGACCTGGGCGCGACCTCCTTCAGCATGATCCGGCTGGCCCAGGAGATCGAGGCGGCCACCGGACGGCCCGTTCCCGTGGACGTCCTCGTCCAGACCCCGACCCCGCGGGCCGTGGCGGAGAGTCTCACCCCCGACCCGGCCGCGGCCCCCGGTCCCGCCCCGGCCGGTGCGACCGATGTGCGTATCGCGCTCGATCCGGCGGCCAAGGCCGCCTTCAAGGAGGCGAAAATCGCCGAGCGCCGGCTGCCCGCCACGCTGGCGCGGGTACCCGTTCCGGCCGCCGGGCCCGGTGAGGCACGCGCCCTCTTCGACGCCTCCTCGTTCCGGGAGTTCGCCGAGGGGCCGCTGCCCGCGGCGGATCTGCTCGGCCTGCTCTCCACCGTCACCTGGGGCGACCTCGACGGCCGCGCCAAGCGGCGCTACCCGTCCGGCGGCGGCTTCTACCCGGTGCAGGTGTACGTCTACATCGCGCCCGGTGCCGTCGACGGCACCGACCCCGGCCTGTACTACCTGCACCCGGCCGAGCGCGCCCTGATAGCGCTCGCGCCAGAGGCCCGCTACGGCACCGACCTGCACGTCTTCCACAACCGGGCCCTCGTCTCGGGCTCGGCGTTCGGTGTCTTCCTCGTCTCCACCCCGGCCGCCATCGCCCCGGCCTACGGTGAGCGCAACGCCGCCCGCTTCTCCACCGTCGAGGCCGGGCACATCGCGCAGCTGCTGCTGACCGGCGCCCCGGAGCGGGGTCTTGGACTGTGCGCGGTCGGCGAGATGGACTTCGACGCCATCCGCGGGGACTTCGGGCTCGACGGCGACCAGGAGCTGCTGCTGTCCCTGTGGGGCGGTGGCCTCACCGCCGAAGCGCGCGCCCGCCGCGCTTCCCTCATGACCGCCGGCCCGTCACCGGCACCCGCCGAACCGGAGGACACCCCGCGGGCCGCCTCGAAGCGGGCGGCCGCGAAGCGGGACGGCGCGCAGCGGGCCGTCGCGGTCGTCGGGTTCGCCGCCGACCTGCCCGGGGCGCGCACACCGGCGGAGTTCGACGCGCTGCTGGCGCGGGCCGGCACCGCGACCGGGCCGGTCCCGGCGGAGCGGTGGGCACCGCTGCGCTCCCGGGCACAGCGCGCCGGGGCGGCCGTCGGCGGCTACCTGGACGACGTCCTGGCCGCCGAGCGCGACGAGTTCGGCCTGGACGCGGCCGTCGACCCGCAGGAGCGGCTGCTGCTGTCCGTGGTCCGCCGCTGCCTCGAGGACGCCGCCGTCACCCCGGCGCGGCTGGCCGCCCAGGGCCCGGTGGGAGTGTTCGTCGGCTCGATGTGGCACGACCACGCCCTGTACGGTGTCGCGGCCCGGGCCGGGGACGACGCGGGCGGGAGCACCCACGCCACCCGTGGCGGCCTCGCCCACCGGACCTCGCACGCCTTCGGACTGACCGGGCCGAGCGTGCTCCTCGACAGCGGGTGCGTGTCCGGCCTCGCCGCCGTGGAGGCCGCCTACCGCGCGGTCGCCGACGGCCGCTGCCCGGCCGCGCTCGCCGCCGCCACCAACCTGGTCCTGCACCCCGACCACCTCGACGTGCTGTCCGAGATGGGGCTCGTCGCCGAGGACGCCGCGTCCTGCGCCTTCACCGACCGGGCCAGCGGCTGGCTGGTCGGCGAGGGCGTCGGAGCGGTCCTGCTCAAGCCGTTGGACAGGGCGCTCGCCGACGGCGACCCCGTGCACGCGGTACTGCGCGGCGGTGCGCTCCAGCACTCCGGCACGACACGGCAGTTCGGCATCCCGGACCCGCAGCGGCAGGAGCAGACGATGCGCGCCGCGCTCGCGGACGCCGGCCTCGAACCCGCGGACATCGGTTACGTGGAGGCCGCCGCGGCGGGCGCCGCGCTCGCCGACGCCCTGGAGTACACGGCGCTCGGCAGACTCTTCGGTGAGGACACCGCTGCCGCCGACGCCGCCGGGCCGGTGCCGGTGGGCACCGTGAAGCCGAACACCGGTCACCTGGAGGCCGCCTCGGTCTTCGCACAACTGGCCAAGGTCGTCGCGCAGTTCCGGCGCGAGAAGCTGTACCCGACGCTGCTCACCTCGGCGGTGAACCCGGCGCTGGCCCGTTCGTCCGGTGCGGTGGCCCTGGCCGGGCCGGGCGCCGACGACTGGCGCACCGCGCCCGGACGCCCCCGGCGCGTCCTCGTCAACGGCTTCGCGGGCGGTGGCTCGTACGGCAGCCTGGTCGTCGAGGAGCCCCCGGCGGCGGTGACGGACCCGGAGGGGGAGGCGGTGCACGCCCTGCCGCTGTCCGCGGACACGCCCGCGAACCTGGCCGCGCTCGCCGGCCTCCTCGCCGACGCCCTCGAACGCGATCCGGCGCCCGGTATCGGCCCGGTGGCCCGTGCCCTGCGCGAGGGCCGCCCCGACCGCCCGGCGCGCGCCGTCCTGGTCACGGACCGCCGGCGGGCGGTGGCCGGCCTGCGCGCCCTCGCCGAGCGGGTGCGGGACGAGGGCGCGGGCATCATCGAGGTCACCGCCGCCGCCCCGGCGACGGAACTCTCCCCGGTCACCCCGTGGCTGGCCGGAGCCGCCGCAACCTGGCCGCCCCTGGACACCCCCCGCGCCTGCCTGCCGCCCACCCCGCTGACCCGCGTGACCCTCCCGCTCCCGGCGCCCCGGACGCCGTACGGGCCCGCACCGGTACCCGGCGGCGACGCGGCCGGGACGGCGACGCCCCGGCCGGACGGGCCGGGCCCTGCGGGGCTGTCCGCCCGGCTCGAGCGGGTCTGGGGCCTGACCCCCGACCCGCATCCACTGCCCGACCCGCACCCGACCCCCGCCCCGCAGGCCACGCCCGCACCGCACCCGGCGCACGCACCGCACGCCGCGCCCGCGCCCGCACCGGAGGCCGTAACTCCACACCACTCCGCACCCGCGCAGGACTCCACGCCCGCACCGGACTCCGCACCCGCGCACCACTCCGCGCCCGCACCGGACTCCGTCCCCGTGCACGACTCCGCGTTCCGGCGGCTCGCGGTGGTCGTCGCGGCGGAGACCGGGGCGGACCCCGCGGGGCTGGCACCGGACCACGATCTGTTCCAGCTCGGCGCCACCAGCAAGCAACTGCTGCGCATCGCCGCGCGCGTCGCCGCCGACGGCGGCCGTGAACTCCCCCTGGAGGTCCTGTTCACCGCGGCCGACCTCGGGGCTCTCGCCGAGGCGGCCTATCCCGCCCACCCGACCGCCACCACCGTCTGACAGGCAGTGATCACCATGACCCGGATCTTCATGTTCCCCGGACAGGGCGCCCAGCACGTCGGCATGGGCCGGGAGCTGTTCGAGCGCTTCCCCGAACTGGAGCGGGAGGCCAGCGACGTACTCGGATACAGCCTGCGCCGGCTGTGCGTGGAGGACCCCGAGGGGCAGCTCGGCAACACGCGCTACACCCAGCCCGCCATGTTCGCCGTCAACGCCCTCGCCCTGCGCGCCCACCTCGAGGACGGCGGCGAGCGCCCCGATCTCGCCATCGGCCACAGCCTCGGGGAGTACAACGCCCTCCAGGCCGCGGGCGCCTTCGGCTTCACCGACGGCCTGCGGCTCGTCGCGGCCCGTGCGGAGGCCATGGCCGGCACGGGCGGCGGCGGCATGAGCGCCGTCATCGGCCTGCCCGAGGCCCAGCTCCGCTTCCTGCTGATGCGGGCCGGTTTCGGCTCGCTCGACCTGGCCAACCTCAACACACCCGGTCAGATCGTGCTGGCCGGCCCCGTCGAGGACCTGGAGGAGGCCGGGCCGATCCTGGAGGACGCGGGAGCCCGCGCGGTACGGCGCCTCGCCGTCAGCGGGCCCTTCCACTCCCGGTACATGGCGCCGGCCGCGGAACGGCTCTACCCGGTCGTCGCCGGCACCGGCTTCGGCCCGCTCGCCTTCCCCGTCATCGCCAACGCCACCGCCCGCCCCTACGAAAGCGGCCGCATCGGTGACCTGCTGCTGCAGCAGATCCACCAGCCGGTGCGCTGGAACGAGACCGTCCAGGCGATCCTGGACGGCCGTTACGGCCCCGAGCCCGAATTCACCGAGATCGGCACCGGCACCGTCCTGACCGGCATGCTGCGTCAGATCCGGCGCGAGCGGGGCGCGGCGGTGGCCACGGCGGGCTCACGATGAGCGCGGCCACCGCCGGGCCGGACCCCGGTACCGTCCACCTGTGGTTCTGTCCCAACGAGGCACTGGACGAGGCGACGGGTGACATGCTCGCCGAGCACTGGCTCGACGAGCAGGAACACGACGTCGCCCGCCGCTTCGTCTTCCCCCGCGACCGGCGCCAGTACCTGGTCGCCCACATCCTGGTGCGGCGGGTGCTCAGCCTGGTCACGGGGGTGCCCGAGGCGGAGGCGACGATCTGGCGCTCCGCACGCGGGCGCCCCTTCCTCCAGGTGCCCAGCGGCGCGCCGACGCGGCCCTCGCTGGACTTCAACCTGTCGCACACCCACGGATGCAACGTCGTCGCCGTCGGCCACGGCCGGCGCGTCGGCGTCGACATCGAGCGGCTGGACCGGGCCGACGAGCGCGGGCTCGAATGGATCGTCAGCAGCTACGCCCCCGAGGAGCGGGCCTACCTCGCCACGCTGCCGCCGGGCCGCCAGCGCGACCGGGCCACGCTGCGGCTGTGGACGCTGAAGGAGGCGTACGCCAAGGCCCGCGGCCTGGGTCTGGGCCTGCCCTTCGACTCGTTCTCCTTCGAACTGGCCGAGGACCGCGGCGTGCTGGGCTTCCGCCCGCCCGAGGGCGACACGGAGGGGCGCTGGGTCTTCGCCGAACTGGAGCCCCGGCCGCAGGTGCTGGTGTCCCTGGCGCTGGAACAAGGCACCGGCGGCACCCCGGCGCCGTCACGGCTGCTCGTGCACGACGGGTTCCCCTGGGGCCGGGCCAGGCCCCGCGAACTGCCGCTGCCCCAGGCACATCCGGACCTTCCGGTGCCGGCCGGTGCCGGGCGCTGAGCCGAGAACGAGGAGGAGACAGTGACGGGACAGGCGCTACGGACGATGGCGGGGCCCGGTACCCCGCCGGGCGACGAACAGCCGGGCACGCAGGCCCAGGCGTTCCGGGACGCGATGGCGCTGCTGGCCGCGCCGCTCACCGTCGTCACCGTGCTGGACGAGGCGGGGCGCCGCCGGGGCTTCACCGCCAGCTCGGTGACCTCGGTGTCCCTGGACCCGCCGTTGGTGCTGGTGGGAGTGGGTCTGAGCTCCAGCTGTCACGCGGTGCTGACCGGGGCGCGGGAGTTCGTCGTGAACGTGCTCGGGGAGGAACACCGGGACGTCGCGCGGCGCTTCGCCACGCACGGCATCGACCGGTTCGCACAGGGCGGTTTCGCCGCCTGGGACGGGACGGGGACGCCCTTCCTGCCCCGGGCCACGGTCCTGCTGCGCTGCCGCACCGCGGACGTCGTACGCGCCGGTGACCACGACCTCGTCCTCGGCACCGTGCTCGAGACCCGCACCGGCGACCCCGCCGGCGCCCCCCTGCTGTGGTACCGCCGCGCGTTCCACACCCCCGTCGCCGCGCCGCCCGCACCGGCCTGACGGCGGCCCCCGAGGCCGCCGGCCGAGATCGCGGGCCGGGCGGTCAGCGGGCGGTGGCCTCGGCCGTGAGCCGGTCGAAGCGGCGTATCAGGGCCTCCTGCTCGAGCGAGAGGCGTTCCACGCGGCGGCGCAGGCGCGCGATCTCGTCGGTGAGGCTCAGCACCGTCGCGTCCCCGTCCTCGCCGGTGACGTCCACCGGCCCGGGCGGCGGCGGAAGGTGCAGGGAGGAGGACGGCTCGGCCGCCCCGGGGACGGCCAGACCGGGATCATGGCTGAGGATCGCCTCCATCCTGCTGCGCAGCGCCGGCCCCGGCTCGACCCCCAGTTCGTGCACCAGCCGCTTGCGGGCCCGCTCGTACACGCCGAGCGCCTCCGCCTGGCGGCCGCACCGGTACAGGGCCACCATCAGCAGGTCGTAGAAACGTTCCCGCATCGGGTGGTCGGTGGTCAGTTCCTCCAGCTCACCGGTGATCTCGTCGTGCCGGCAGGCGCGCAGGCACGCGTCGTACAGCGCCTCCAGGGTGATCAGCCGGTTCTCCTCCAGCTGGGCCGCCTCGGCCGCGCAGATGTCGCCGCGCACACTGCCCTCCAGCGCCGGGCCGCGCCACAGCGCCAGCGCCTGGCGCAGCAGGTCGGCCGCGTGCTGCGGATCGTTCACGGTGGCCGCCCGGCCCTGCGCCGCCAGCCGGTGGAAGCGCTCGGCGTCGGTCGTCGCCGGACCCAGCCGCAGCACGTAACCGAGTGACCGGGTCATGATCCACTCGTGGTCCGGTTCGCCGGCGGCGGCCGGCGGCACCGGCAGCAGCCGGCGCAGCCGGGCCACGTGCGCCTGCAGGGCGTTGGTGGCGTTCGCGGGCGGTTGCTCCCCCCACAGCTCGTCGATGAGCCGGTGGACGGAGACGATCTGCCCCGACTTCACCACCAGTGCGCCGAGCAGGGCGCGCTGTTTGGCACCCGTGGGCAGGATCCTGAGTCCGGTCCGCTCGTCGTGGACCTCCACGGGACCGAGGATGCGGAATTGCATCTCTTCCTCGCATGTCACTCAGAAGCGGTCGGGGTCGGTGAAATCCAGCGGCATCGCCGGTTCCTTGCCCTGCACCAGATCGGCCAGGACCTCCCCGATGCCGAGGGAGTGCTTGAAGCCGTGGCTGCCGCAGGCGCCCGCGATCAGCACCGCCGGATCGCGCCGCGGCCGCCCGATGAGGAACTGGCCGTCCGGCGTGCGCGCGTACGGGCTCGCGGTGGCGCGTGAGGGTGCCTCGCCCAGACCCGGTACCGCCCGGGCCAGATGCTCGGCGAGGACGGCCCAGTCGGCCGGTGCGACCGACCGGTCCATCGTCGCGGGGTCCACGGTCGCGAAATGACCGCGGCCCCCGTCCTCCAGGCCGAGTTTCACGTCCGTGCGGCCGGGCAGCGCGCCGTGTCCCCAGATCACGTCCCCGCCGTCGAGCTCCCGCATGAACACGGGCAGGCGGCCGAGGCCGAACCGTTCGTCGTGCGCCGTGGGCGTGAACCAGGTGACCGGCATCCGCACCACCTCCAGCGGCAGGTCGGGCACCAAGTCGGCCAGCCACGGCCCCGCCGTGACGACCGCCTGGCCGGCCCGCAGCACCCCTGCCTCGGCCGTGTGCACCGCGACCCCGCCGCCGGTGCGCTCCACCGCCGTCACCCGGGTGCCGGTCAGCACCACGGCACCGGCGGCGCGCGCCGCGCCGACCGCGGCCTCGATGGTCCGCTCGGGCAGGGTCAGCCCGCCCTCCGGCTCGACGACGGCGACATGGCCGTCGGCCAGACCGGCATGGGCGGGTGCCCTGCGGTGCAGCGCGTCCCGGTCGAGAACCCGCACCTCGAGTCCGTGCTCCCGGGCGGCCCGCAGCGCGCCGCCCACGATCCTGCCGTCCCGCGGGCCGATCAGCATCGCCCCGGTCGGATCCAGCAGATGCGTGCCCGTCTCGGTCTCCAACTGCCGCCACAGCTCGCGCGAGCGCCGGGCCAGCGGCACCAGGCCGGGGTGTTCCAGACAGGCCGTGCGGAACATCCGGCTCTCGCCGTACGACGAACCGAGGTCGTGGGCCAGGCCGTACTGCTCGACGCCGGCGGCCCGCACACCGCGCCGGGCCAGCTGCCACAGCGCGGCGGCGCCCCAGGCGCCCAGCCCCACGACCACCACGTCCGCGTCGGTCCCGGTCACGACGGCCTCACCGCGGACGCCTCCTCGAGCGCGGCCGTCGCGTGGCGGGTGACCAGCCGCAGCAACGGCACGGGGTCGGGCTGGAAGTAGAAGTGCCCGCCGTCGAACAGATGCAGCCCCTGGTAACGCTCGGTGTGCTCCGCCCACTGCGCCAGCCGGGGCGGAGCGACCACCACGTCCTGGGTGCCGCCGTACACGGCCGTCGGCACAGGCAGCGGAGCCAGACCCGGCAGCGGACGCCAGTTCTCCACCAGACGCAGGTCGTTGCGGATCGCCGGGGCGAACATGGCCCACAGATCGGCGTCCTGGAGGACTTCCAGCGGGGTGCCGCCCATCGCCGCGAGGTGGGCGCGCAGTTCGTCGTCGGGCAGTGCGTGGCGCCGCGTGCCGTCGCCCTGCGGGCGGGGCGCGCCCCGCGCCGAAAGGCCCAGCCACGCCGGAAGGTCGCGGCCCTCGGCGGCCAGCAGCCGGGTCAGCTCGTAGGAGACCAGGGCGCCCATGCTGTGCCCGAAGAACGCGAACGGGCCGCTCAGTTCCCCCTCCAGGCGGTGCAGGAAGAAGCGGGCCAGCCGGCGCGCGTCGTCCAGCGGGGGCTCGCCCGACAGCCGCCCGCGGCCGGGCGCGTCCAGCAGCCGTACGTCCCAGTCGGCGGGCAGCAGCCCGGGCCAGGAGCGGTAGAGCAGGTGCGAACCACCCGCGTGGTGGAAGACGAAGAGCCGCAGCCCTCCCGAGGTGCCGTACATCGTTGCTCCCTCCTGTGGCCCCGCGCTCACGCGGCCGTGGCCAGGCCGCCGGTGACGGCGGGGGCCACCTCGGCGGCGAACAGCTCCATGGCCCGCTCGGCGCGCCCGTAGGGCAGGTGGCCCGGGTTGAACTGGAGACTGAGGCACAGGTCGTCGCCGTACCAGCCGCGGACGGTGTCGATCTGCGCGGCCACCTCCTCGGGTGTGCCGGCCAGCACCTTGTGATCGGCGAGCGCCCGGTCGAAGTCGTAGCGGCGCACCTTGTCCACGAACGCCTCGTAGCCCGGGTACTGCCCGGAACGGGCCCGGGCCCAGGAGGCGACGGCGCCGGCCATCGTCGTCACGTAGTTCTGCTCCTGGGCGCGGGCGTCGGCCAGGGTGCTCGCGCGGTCCTCGCCCACGTAGCACGTGTACTTGATCTGCACACGCCCCGGCCCCTGGTGTCCGGCGGCAGCGCGCGCGGCGCGGTAGGCCGCCACCATCTCCGTGAGCTGCTCGCGGCTGGTGACGGACGGCACGACCTGCAGATGGTGGCCGCGCTCACCGGCGCGCGCACAGGAGTCGGGGCTGGTCGCCGCGGCCACGAACACCGGCGGATGCGGACGCTGGTGGGGGCGGGGGAAGCCGGTCACCGGGCCGAACCGGTGCACCTGACCCTCGAAGCGGACCTCCTCGCCGCTCCACAGGGCGAGGCAGGCGTCGACGACCTCGTCGAACCGGGTACGGCTCTCGGCCATGTCCACACCGAACAGCTCGAACTCGTCGGGCAGGAAACCGCGTCCGAAGCCCACGTCCAGCCGGCCGTGCGAGAGGTTGTCCAGCTGCGCGAGCCGGGCGGCGAGCTGCACCGGGTGGGCGAACGCGGCGATCACGGCGCCGGTCACCAGACGTATGCGGCTGGTGCGCGCCGCCACGGCCGTCAGGAAGACCACCGGGTCCGGGCTGTAGCCGCCGTAGGGGGACCCGTAGTGCTCGACCGTCTGCACATGTTCAAAACCCAGCGCCTCGGCCAGTTCGGCCAGGCGCAGGCTCTCGTCGTAGTAGGTGCTCGCGCTCTTGCGTTCCGGATCGATGACCGGAAAGAAGTTCACGCCGAATTCCATGGTGGCTCCGTCTGGTGATCCGATTCCGGCTCGCCGGAAAACCAAGGTGCTGAATTCCTCGGCGATCGGACCATAGACGGTTTGCGCGAAGGACCGCGGTCCGCGCGAGCGGTGTTCCAGCGGCCGTCCGTGAAGCCTTGAGCTGCCGTCAGGCGGCGTTCGCCGCGTCCCGGCGGGAAATGAGCTGCCACCAGTGGCCGAGCGTGGGACGCGCCATCAGCTCGGGAAAGCCGACCTCGACACCGCGCCGGTGCCAGGCGGAGATGAGCTCCATCGCGGTGATCGAATCCAGCCCGTGGTCCACGAGATCGTCGTCGTCCCCCGGGAGTTCGGACTCCGCCAGCCGCATGCAGCGCGCGACCATCTGCCGCAGCAGCTGCCGGGTCACCGGGTCCGCGTCCGGCGGCACGTGCAACCTCGGGTCCCGCTCGGTGCTTTCGCTGGTCTCCATGCCGGGAAACTAACAGCGGCCGTAATCGCGCGGAAGACGGTCAACGGTTCCCTTTCCGGATGGTCAGCCGTGTGTCAGAGCCGTGTCAGACCACAGGGGGCCGAGAAGTGCTCGATGATGACTCGAGAATTACGGTGGGAAAGACTGGGCCGGGATACGGTGCGCCTCGTGCACGCATCGTGGGGTAAGGACAGCGGATCCCCGCGTGGCGCAACATCGACGAGCCTCGGATACCGATTCGCCCACCGGCTCGGCCGAGTTCAGCCGTCGAGGTACGGGGAGGAAACCATGAAGATTCGTGTTCTGGGTCCACTGAGCGCTGACGTCAACGGCATGTCGATCGTTCCGACGGCCGGAAAGCCACGGCAGATCCTGGCCCTGCTCGCGCTCTACCCGGGCCGGGTCATGCCCGTGCCCACACTCATGGAGGAGATCTGGGGCACGGAGCTTCCCCAGAGTGCTCTCACCACGCTCCAGACGTACATCCTCCAGCTGCGGCGGCGGCTCGGGACCGCCATGGGACCGGGCGCACCGGGCGCCGCGAAGGGGGTGCTCGCCACCCGGCACGGCGGCTACCTGCTGCAGATACCGGCCGAGGCGGTGGACGTGCACGAGTACGAGCGACTGGTCTCCGAGGCCCAGCAGGCCTTCGAGGAGGGCCACGACGAACGGGCGGCCCGCACCTACCGCGAGGCACTGGACCTGTGGCAGGGACCCGCCCTCGTCGACGTGCGCGTCGGTCCGATCCTGGAGATCGAGGCGATGCGGCTGGAGGAGAGCCGGCTGGTGACGCGCGAGCGACGCATCGACGCCGACCTGCGCCTCGGCCGGCACGCGGAAGTGACCGCCGAGCTGATGGACCTGATCGCCCGCCATCCCGAGCACGAGGGCCTGCACTCGCAGGCCATGGTCGCGCTCTACCGGTCCGGACGGCAGGCCGCCGCCCTCGACGTCTTCCACCGGCTGCGCCGGCGCCTGGTCGACGAACTCGGTGTGGAGCCCTCACCGCAGTTGCAGCGGCTGCACCAGGCCATGCTCGCCGTCGACCCGCAACTCGACGTCATGGCCGGCCCCCGCCGTACGTCCACGTTCGACCTGTACGCCGCCTGACGGCCCGCGCCCCTCGGCCCGCCGTGAGCGGGCCCCGCGGCGGCCGGTCGTGCCCATGTCGAGTGGTTCTCGAGCCGACTGGCCGAGGCTCGCCCTGACACGCGGCCGTACGCCGGCGCGTCGCCGGCGGCGGCCCGTCACGCGGCTGCGGGCCTCCCGCAGCCCGCGCGCAGGCCGAAGAGAGACGGAGAGCATCATGCGACAGTTCGAACTGGACGACCTCAAGGCACTGCTGCGCGAGTGCGCGGGTCAGGAGGAGGGTGTCGACCTCGACGGTGACGTCATGGACGTGCCGTTCGCCGAGCTCGGCTACGACTCCCTCGCCATTCTGCAGACCACCGGACGCATCGAGCGCGACTACGACATCGCCCTCGACGAGGAGGCCCTCGACGAGGCCGAGACGCCGGGCGCCTACCTGGCGCTGGTCAACCGTGCCCTCGCCGTCGGCGCCGCCGCCTGAGGCCGGGGCGGGCCGCACCCAGCCCGCCACCGTGCTGCGCACCGACGTCGCGGTCGTCGGCGCCGGCCCCGCCGGCCTCGCACTGACCCTGATGCTGCTGCGCTCCGGTGTGCGCGTGACGCTGCTGGAGAAGTCCACCTCCTACCGGCGCGACTTCCACGGAGAGATCCTCCAGCCCGGTGGCCAGCGGGTGCTGGACCGGCTCGGCGTACTGCACGCGGCCCGGGAGCGCGGCGCCCGTGTCCTCGACGGCTTCCGGGTACTGGACCGCGGCCGGGTCCTGCTGGACATCGACTACCGCCGGCTGCCCGCCCCCTACGACCACCTTCTCGCGCTGCCCCAGCAGCACCTGCTCGAGCAACTCACCGAAGCCTGCGGGCGGCTGCCCGGCTTCCGTTCACTGCCCGGTCATCGCGCGGACGCGCTGACGCACGAGCACGGCCGGTGCTCCGGGGTGACGGCGACCGGTCCCGACGGCCGCCGCACCACCGTACGGGCCCCTGTCGTCGTCGGCGCGGACGGCCGTTTCTCCCGCGTCCGCGCCCTCGCCGGGATCGACGCCGGCCGCACCGAGGCCTTCGACCACGACGTGGTGTGGATCTCGCTGCCCGCACACGGCCGCGGCCCCGGGCGGGTCACCGTCCACCGGGCCGCCGGCACGGCCGTACTGGTCCACGACCGGCACCCCGACCGGCTCAGGATCGGCTGGACGCTGCCGCACCGCGCCCGCGCCCGCGCCGCGGTCGCGGCCCGCGGCATCGACGCCGTCCGTACCGAACTCGCCGACGCGGTGCCCGAGTTCGCCGACCTCATCCACGACGGGCTGCGCACCGCCTCCCAGTTGCGGCTGCTGGACACCTTCGCCGCCCGGGCGCCGGAGTGGGTGCGCGACGGCCTGGTCCTGCTGGGCGACGCCGCCCACACCCACGGTCCGCTCGGCGCCCAGGGCATCAACCTCGCCCTTCAGGACGCCGCCGCGCTGCACCCCGTCCTGGTCGGAGCGCTGGAGCACGGCGACTTCTCCCGTGCCCGGCTGCTGCCCTTCCAACGGCTGCGCCAACCCGTCTCCGACGCGGTCACACGCATGCAGCGCGTGCAGGCCAAGGCGTTCTTCGGGACCGGCGGGCGGGCCGCCGACCTGGCCCGTGCCGGTGCGGCCGGCCTGGTGATGCGCACACCGCTCGGCGCGCGCGTCACCGCACGCGTCGCCGAGGGGCGCAGGCCCCCACCGGTGCGCACCGACCTGTTCACCAGGGACACGCCCCTGCCCGCCCACCCGGGCTGACCTTCCTGGCCCGGGCGCGGGGAGGGCGGGCCCGAGGTCGACAGCTACGGCAGCCGACAGCCGCGGCAGCCGACAGCCGCGACGGCCACTGACCGCCGCGACGGCCACTGACCGCCGCGGCTGCCACGACGGGCGGCCGCGGCGGTCAGTGGCCGCGAGGCCGGTGCGGGGTTGGCATCGCAAGCCGTCCGCCGGGGCAGTCACCGGAGTGGGCCGGCGCTGGCTGTGACCACGGCCGCCCGCTGGGTCAGTGGCCGGGGGCCGGTGCGGGATTGGGACCGCAAGCGGTCCGCCGGGTCAGTCGCCGGGGCGGGCTGGCGCCGGCTGCCGCCCAGGCCGCTCGCCGGGGCAGCGGCCGGGGAGGGACGGCGTGGGGCCGGCACCGCGAGTCGCTCGCCGGGTCAGCGGCCGGTTTTCAGGTCGCTGAGGAGGGCCAGCTCCAGTGCGGTCAGGGGGACTTCCGGGCGTAGCCGCTCCGGATGGCCGGCGGGCGGTTGCTGCAGAAGCCGACGGCGGGTGGACGTCCCGCCCGCCGGCCGTCCCGCGTCCGCACGGGCCGCCTCCCCCGTCAAGTGCACGGAGCCGAACTCGACCAGGCCCCGCCACAGCGGGCCCAGCACATAGAGGACCATCATCCGGCGCAGTCGCCGCACCCGCCACGGGCCGAGGGACGCCATGTCACATCCCCCGCGCCGGCGGGTGCGCGGCCGTGGCCGCGACGGGCGCACCGCTCGTGCGGCGGCGCCCGGTGGGGGCGAGGTGCGGGGCGCGCCGGGCACGGGCTCGCACCGGCTCGGACGCGCGCGGCGGCGGGCTTTCGGTCATCCCTGCTCCTTGGCGCTCGGGGACAGTCGTGGCGCTCCACGCTCCGGCCACCCGGTCGACGACCGGCTGACGCCGGGTCGAGGACGGCTCGAGAACCTCCCCCAACGGGTCGTGCGCGCCGTGTTCCGCGGGCCTTCGACCGGGCCGCGAGGCGGCGCCGCTTGACTCGTTCGCGCCCTGAACCCTGCCGCGAGGAGAACGTCCGTGCCGTCCATCCCCGCCGTCCGCGCCCAGGCGCCCGCGCCGTTCGCCGAGGTGACCGAGATCGCCCCCGGCGTCCACGCCTACGTCCAGGCCCCGGGCGGATGGTGTCTGAACAACGCCGGCGTCATCGTCTCCGGCGGAGAGAGCGCTCTTGTCGACACCGCCGCGACCCAGTCCCGCGCACGCCACCTGCGCCGCACCGCGCTGCGCCTGAACCCGGGTGCGGCCCCTCGCACGATCGTCAGCACCCATTTCCACGGCGACCACGTCTTCGGCAACCACGAGTTCCCCGAGGCGGTCGTCGTGGGCCACGAGGCCACCCGTACGGAGATGATCTCGGCGGGGCTGCACCTGACCGGGCTGTGGCCCGACGTCGAGTGGGGCCACATCGAACTCGCGCCGCCCACGCTGACGTTCCGTGACGCGCTCACGCTGCACGTCGGGTCGATCCGGGCGGAACTGGAGCACATCGGGCCCGCTCACACCTCCAACGACACCGTGGTGTGGCTGCCCGCCCAGCGCGTGCTGTTCACCGGCGACCTGGTGATGAACGGGGTGACGCCGTTCTGTCTGATGGGCTCCGTCACCGGGTCCCTGAAGGCCCTGGAGCGGCTGCGCGCCTTCGGCGCCACCACCGTCGTACCCGGGCACGGGCCGGTGTGCGGACCGGAGGTGTTCGACGCCGTCGAGGACTATCTGCGCACGGTACTGCGGCTGGCCGAGGAGGGGCTGCGCGCGGGACTGACGCCGGCTCAGGCAGCCGTCGGCGCGGACCTCGGACGCCACGCCGGCCTGACCGACCCCGAGCGGCTCGTGCCCAACCTGCACCGGGCCTACGCCGAACTGAACGGCACCCCGGCGGCGGACCCGCTGCCGTACGCGGTCATGGAGACCGCCCTTCAGGAGATGATCCGGCACCACGGCGGGCTGCCCTGCTGCCTGGCGTGAACGCCGACGCCGCACGGGGCGGCGGCTCGGTGTCCGTGAGCCGTCGCCCCGTGCGGCGTGGGGTGGTGCCGTACGCGGACGTCAGACGAGGTGGTCCTGGCGCACCCGGCGGAACTTCGTGAGCAGCCGGGGTTCACCGTCCTCGTCCGTGACGGTCAGGATGTCGGTGACGAAGCAACTGGGGCCGATCTGCGGCTCGGGCGTCCCGGGCCGGGTGTGCAGCACGAGTGCGTAGTACTCCGTACGGAGGGTGCCGTCGTCCTGCGGGAAGACCTCGAGCATGTTGAACCAGTGGCGGCGCTGCACGGGGTCGGCGGCGTGCCGGGTCCGCTGGTACCCGAGGACCGCCCCGGCGATCGCCTCCCGGCCCACCAGCGGCTCGGTGCCCGGCCGGTGGTCGAAGACGCCGTCCTCGGTGAAGGTGGCGGCGAACTCCTCGGCGCGGAAGCCGTCGAGGTGGCGCACCTGGGCGGCGTAGAACTGCTGGACGCGCGGATAGATCCCGGCGAGGGCGGGCGTCGGCGCGCTGGTCACTGCTGGGCTGGTCACGGGGCCTCCCGGGTCACGGCTGGGGTCTGTTCGGTCGCGGACCCGCGCCACCGGCGACACGGCGCCCACGCGCACCCCCCGACCCTGCGCCAACGAAGTGGAAGCGGAGTCGAGCCCCACTGGGCCGACTCCAGGACCGAGCGCCATGGCTCTGCCTTGCGGTCGGGGGGTTACGGCTCTGCCCTGCGGACGAGCGGCTACGGTCGGCCCTGCGGGCGGGGCCATCGGCTCTGCCTGCGGCCCGAGCGGCCGGGTCCTCGCCCTCGGTCAGGGCCGAGCGGCCACGGGCCCGCCTGGCGGGCCGGGCGGTCAGGGTCCCGCCTTGCGGGCGAGCGGCCATGGGGCCGCCCCGTGGGCCGAGTGACCACGGGGCGGCCCTGTGGGTGCCCGGCACGGCCGCTCGGCGCCGTCGGTCCGGCTCGGCGCTGCCGCTCGGGCCGGTGCCGTCATCCGGGTCCGGCCGCCGCCGCTCGGGCCGGTGCCGTCATCCGGGTCCGGGCGCCGCCGCTCGGGCCGGTGCCGTCACCCGGGTCCGGGCGCCGCGCCAGATCGGCACGGCCTCGGGTCAGTAGTTGCCGAGGCCGCCGCAGACGTTCAGGGCCTGGGCGGTGACTGCTGCCGCGTCGTCGCTCACCAGGTACTCGACCATCGCGGCGACCTCCCGCACGGTCACGTACCGGCCCATCGGCACCCGGGTGGTGATCCGATCGAACGCCTCCTGCTCAGTGACCCCCCACGCGGCGGCGTAGCCCTCGCGGACCCGCTGTGCCATCGGCGTCTCCACGAAGCCGGGGCAGACCGCGTTGACGGTGATGCCGGTCTTGGCCAGCTCCAGCCCGAGCGCCTTGGAGAAGCCCACCACGCCGTGCTTGGACGCGGAGTAGGGGGCGGCGAGGACCACGCCCTGCTTGCCGCCCGTCGAGGCGATGTTGACGATCCGGCCGTGTCCCGCCGCGCGCATGCCGCCCGTCGTCAGGACCTCCTTGGTCACACGGAAGACGCTCGTCAGGTTGGTCTCGATGACGTCCGTCCACAGCTCGTCGTCGAGCTCGGCGGTGGTGCCGCCGCCGTTGCGGCCCGCGTTGTTCACCAGGATGCGCACCGGGCCGTGCTGCTCGACGACCGTACGCACCAGGTCGTGGATCTGCCCCGGGTCCCGCACGTCGCACACGCTGCCGGTGACCGGCAGTCCCTCGTCCGCCAGCTCCTTCACCGTGCCGTTCACGGTGTCGTCGTGGCGGCCGCACAGGTGCACCGGGACACCGGCGCCGGCCAGCCGCCGTACGATCTCCAGGCCGATGCCGCTCGTGCCACCCGTCACGAGCGCGATCCGCTGGTCCTTCTCCGTCTCGCTCATGCCCTCTCCTCAACTGTCGTCCGGTCAGCCGCCGGGTGGTGACTGTGCCAGCGGCGGCGGCGAACGGGGCCGCTCGTGGACCCGGTCTCGACGGGGCGTCCGCCCCGTCACGACCGGCTCCCCAGCCGGGCTCGAGCGCGGCGCACGGCCCCGGGGCGGTGTCCGCCCGCGTACCCGCGCCGCCGACTGCGTGCCTCGAGCCGTTCTCGAGCGGTTGTCGACCACGGGACGGGTGGCGTCCGGGATGATCGACCGGGGTGTACCCGCGACCAGGTGAGGGAGAGTCGGGAACGCATGGTGTGGATGACGCCGGAGCAGGCGGCGCCGCTGACGCGGTGTGCCGCCGTGTTCGAACCGGGTGATCCGGCCCGCACGGGCCGGATCGTCTTCTGGGATCCGGCCGGTGACGCACCGCCCGATGTGCCCTGCGGCGAGCGGGGCGAGGCCCGCCTGGTCGTCCGCCACGAAGGCGGGGTGGCCCTGCGCACACGGCCCGTCCTGCGCCTCACCCTCACCGAGGCCCTGCCCGTGCTGGCCCTCGCCCGCCGCCTGTACCCCGCCAGCGCCACCGCCAGCGCCACCGCCAGCGCCATCGCCGCCCCTGCCACCGCCGCCCCCGAGGCGCCCACCGGCGACGGGACACCTGCGCGCTCGCCCGCGCACGGGCGGGCCGTGCATCCCGCTGCCGCGTACTGGGGGGCCGTCCTGGCGTGCGCGCTGCACCTGACCGCCCGTGAGCGGCTGCTGCCCGGGGTGTCCCCGGCCGGGTACGACACCTGGCGGGCCGGGCCGTTCGACGCGGAGGACATCGCCCGCCTGCGCGAACTCGCCCAGGCGGCGCCCCCGGAGGCCATCGCGGCACCCGGCACGGACCCGGCGGCGTCGGTGCGGGCCTTCTTCGACGCCGTCGCCGACACGCTGCCGCGTACGGCGGCCGCCCCGGCCGCCACCGGCAGGGCCGCGTTCACGGCGGCCGAACCCCAGCACGTCCCCCAACTGCGCGCCTGGGCGCAGGAGATCTCCGCCGGACTCGACTCCGGTGTGCGGATATCCCTGCGCGTCCAGCTCGAGCCCGCCCAGGACGGTCCGCCCGTGCCACGGTTGGTGCCGCGCGCCCACAGCCTGGCCGATCCCACCCTGGCCCTGGACGCGGGCGAACTGTTCGCGCGCGCCGACCACGCGCTCGGACCGCACGCCCAGGCCGAGACGGTGCGTGCCGTGCGCCGCGCCGCGGGCGTCTGGGAGCCGCTGGAACGGCTGCTGCCCGTACCGCGCGAGCTGGAGCTGAGCGATCGCGAACTGCGCGATCTGCTGGGCGGGGCGGCGGGCCGGCTGGCCGCGCTCGGCATCGACGTGTCCTGGCCCGACGAGGCCGCCGGGGCGCTCACGGCCGTCGCCGTGGTCGGCGCCGACCGGGTGCCGCCCGCCGACCTGCGCGGGTTCTTCGACGGCGACGGCACGGTGGACCTGCGCTGGCGCATCGACCTCGACGGCGAGCCGCTCACCGAGGAGGAGGCGGACACCGTCGCCGCGCACGGGGCCGTCGTACGGCTGCGCGGACGCTGGATGCTGGTGGACGCCGCGACCGCCCGCAAGGCCCGCGAACGCGAACTGAAGCCGCTCACCGCCATCGAGGCCCTGGCCGTCGCCCTGACCGGGCACACCGACATCGCCGGGCAGCGCGTGCGGGTCGAGCCCAGCGCCTGGCTGCTCGCCCTGCGCGAGCGCCTCTCCGACCCGGACGGCGGCGGGGAGAGCACGGACCAGCCCGCCGCGCTCGCGGCCACCCTGCGCGACTACCAGCTGCGCGGACTGCGCTGGATGGACCGCATGACCGCGCTCGGCCTGGGCGGCTGCCTCGCCGACGACATGGGCCTGGGCAAGACGGTCCAGCTGATCTCGTTGCATCTGCGCCGCCAGGAGGACGAGGAGACCCGGGGCCCGACGCTGGTGGTCTGCCCGGCCTCCCTGCTCGGCAACTGGGAGCGGGAGGTGGGCCGGTTCGCGCCGGGCACCCGCGTGTACCGGTACCACGGGCCGGGCCGCACCCTCGACGGTGCCGGCGACGGCTTCGTGCTGACCACGTACGGCACCATGCGCCTGGACGCCGCCCGGCTCGGCACCCATCCGTGGAGCCTGCTGGTGGCCGACGAAGCCCAGCACGTGAAGAACCCGCACTCCTCCACCGCCAAGGCGCTGCGGCTGATCGGCTCGCGCGCACGGATCGCGCTCACCGGCACGCCCGTGGAGAACAACCTGTCGGAGCTGTGGGCGATCCTCGACTGGACCACCCCCGGACTCCTCGGCAGCCACGGCCACTTCCGCAGACGCTGGATCGCGCCCGTGGAGGCCGAACGCGCCGGAGCGGCGGAAGCGGCCCCGGAGCGGCCCACCGCCCAGCTGCTCGCCTCTTTGGTACGGCCGTTCCTGCTGCGGCGCCGCAAGACCGACCCCGGCATCGCCCCCGAGCTGCCGCCCAAGACCGAGACCGACCGCCCGGTCGCGCTCAGCGCCGAACAACAGGCCCTGTACCGCGCGCAGACCAGCCGGGTGATGGCCGAGATCCGCGCCGGCGGTGACGGCATCGCGCGCAGCGGCCTGGTGCTGAAGCTGCTCACCGGGCTGAAGCAGATCTGCAACCACCCGGCGCAGTTCCTCAAGGAGGAGGACGGGCCGCTCGCGGGCCGCTCCGGCAAGCTCGACCTGCTCGACGAACTCCTCGCCACCATCACCGCCGAGGGCGGCGCGGCGCTGGTCTTCACCCAGTACGTCGCCATGGCCCGGCTCCTCCAGCGCCATCTGAGCGAGCGCGGTGTGCCCGCCCTGATGCTGCACGGCGGCACGCCGGTGGCGCGGCGGGAAGAGATGGTGCAGCGCTTCCAGGACGGCGAGGTCCCGGTCTTCCTGCTGTCGCTGAAGGCGGCCGGAACGGGACTGAACCTGACCCGCGCCGACCACGTCGTGCACTACGACCGCTGGTGGAACCCGGCCGTGGAGGCGCAGGCCACCGACCGGGCCTACCGCATCGGCCAGACCAAGCCCGTGCAGGTCCACCGGATGATCGCCGAGGGCACCGTGGAGGACCGCATCGCGGCCCTGCTCGAGTCCAAGAAGGAGCTCGCGGACGCCGTGCTCGGAGCCGGCGAGCAGGCCCTGACGCAGCTGACCGACGACGAGCTGGCCAACCTGGTGGAACTGAGGAGCATCGGATGAGCGGGGCACAGGAGCGCGGCGCACGGGGCTTTCCCGCCTTCGCGGCACGCCGGGGCGGCCGGGCCCGCGGCCAGTCCTTCTGGGCCAGGGCGTGGGCGGAGGCCGTGGAGGACGTCTGGCCGGAGGAGGAGCCGCTGAAGAAGGGCCGGTCCTTCGCCCGCACCGGCCGGATCGGCCCGATCACCGTCAGCCCGGGCCGGGTCGCGGCCGAGGTGTACGGCGGCGAGGAGACGTACACGACGGTGCTCACGCTGCAGGAGCTGGACGCCGACGAGTGGGACCTGCTGTGGGAACGGACCGCCGACCGGCCCGCCGAGACCGAGGCGGTGCTGGCGGGGGAACTGCCCGAGGACCTGCTGGAGGCTGCGGAGGACGCCCGGGTGCGGTTGCTGCCCGGCTACGGCGACCTCGACGCCGACTGCGACTGCGACACGCTGGGCCACCCCTGCCCGCACGCGACCGCGCTGTGCTACCAGGTCTCCTGGCTGCTGGAGACGGACCCGTGGCTGCTGGCGCTGATCCGCGGCCGGGACGCCGAGGAGGCCGTCGAGGAACTGAAGTCGGTCCTCCTGCTGCGGGCGATGACCGCCACGGCCGACGACAGCGACGACGGCGATGACAGCGGCGACGACTACGACGACGTCGAAGACGCCGACGCCGTGGGGGAGCCGGGTGGCGAGGAGCCGTACGCGGCCCAGCGCGAGGCCTACGCCCGCCCCGCCGTGCCGCTGCCCGCCCTGCCGCCGCTGCCCGAGAAGCCCGCCTCCCGTGACGAGCCCGTCACCGGCATCGAGGCCGACCCGCTGGACCGGCTCGTCGCCGACGCGGCCCAGCGCGCCCGCGACCTGCTCGCCTACGTGTGCGGGCTGGGCGCCGCGCCCCCGCCACCGCTCGACGAGTGGCAGGACACCGTGCGCCTCGCCGCCACCCACCCCGATCCCCGCGTCCCCGAGCGGCTGCGCGGCCACTGCGCCCGCCCCGCCGAACTGGACCGGGCCGTCGCCGCGTGGCGCACGGGCGGCCGCGCGGCCCTGGAGGTCCTGGAACACCCCTGGACACCGTCCGGGCTCCAGATCGCGCGCGCCCGCACCGAACTGGCCGCGGGATGGGAGGGGGACGAACTGCCCGCGATCACCGTCGACGCCAACCACTGGACGCTGACGGGCCGCGGCATGCAGCTGCGTCAGGGGCGCGACGGCCGCTGGTACCCCTACCGGGAGCGGGCGGGTACCTGGTGGCCGGCCGGGCCCCCGGCCGGTGACGTGGCCGAGGCGCTGGCCGAACTCCTGCAGACGCACTGAGGCCCGAGGCGGCGTACAGCACGGCTCGAACCGGGCTCCAGCCCCGCGGTCCACCATCGACAGCGACAAGGGCGGGACCGGATCCGGTCGTGGCGTGCACGACCGCCTCACCAAGGAGAGACCATGCCTTACGCCCAGGCCATCAAGGAGTTCGTGGTCGAGGAGTTCCTGCCGGACGTGCCGGCGGCCGAACTCGACGACCACACCGACCTGCTCGACAGCGGCGTGATCGACAGCCTCGGACTGCTGAAGGTGATCGCCTGGCTCGAGGACCGGTACGGCATCACCACCGATGACATCGACCTCGAGCCCGAGTCGTTCCGGTCGGTGGCGGCCATCGAGCACTTCGTCGCCACCGCCGCACGCGCCGGGGCGGAGGCCGCCTGACCATGCACGCCGCCGTCACCGCGCTGATCGCCCGCGAGCGGCCCGTGGACCTCGGCGAGTGGAGGTCGTTGTGGGACGCGCTGCACGGCGGCGGACTGCGCCGCGGTGAGAGCGCGGCCCTGCTCGCGTCGCTGTCCACCCGCATGCCGGACCGCGCCACGCTGACCGCCCTCCTCGACTCCCTCGCGGAGCGCCGCCCGGCGCCGGCGCCGCGGTTCGACGGCGCCGCCAACATCGTGGGCACCGGCGGCGGGCCGCCCACGCTGAACCTGTCCACGGCCGCCGCGTTCGTCGCGGCCGCGGCGGGCACCCCCGTCGTCAAGAGCGGCTCACGCGCCTACACCTCCGCGCTCGGTTCCGTGGACCTGCTGCACCGCCTCGGCATCCCGCTGACCTCCTCCTACGAGGAGACCGAGCAGATCCTCGGCCGCCACGGCATCGCCTTCACCGGGCCGTTCGTCTATCCGGCCGAGATCGCCCTGCTGGCCCGCAGTGTGCTGCCGCTGGACTTCCGGCCGCTCGGCCGGTTCGTCAACGCCCTCGGACCGCTGCTCGCGGACGTGCCCGTCGCAGCCCAGCTCACCGGTGTCTCCGACGCCCGGCTGACGACCGGCCTGCGCGCCGCCGCCGGCCACGTCGCGCGCCGTGACGGCCGCTCGGTGTGGCTGTGCACCAACGACCTCGGCGCCGACGAGCTCCTGGCCTTCACCCCGAGCCTGGTACGCACCTACGAGGACGGCGGCGAGGACGAGTTCACCCTCGAGCCGGCCGCCCTAGGCCTGCGCTCGGGCGACCTGGCCGACGTGCGGCCGGGCGACGATCCCGTCGCCGCCTTCCGCGCGCTGCTCGCCGGGGAAGGGCACCCCGCGGCCGAGGACACCGTCTGCCTCAACGCGGCCGCGCTCGCGGTCGCCGCGCGCCGCACCGGTGACTGGCACCAGGCGCTGCGCGCCGCCCGTACCGCCCTGCGCGACGGCTCGGCCCTCGCCCTGGCCGACCGGCTGCGCACGGCGGCGGCCCGGCCGGGCCCGCGCCCGACCCCCGTGGCCGTCTGACCCCGAGCCCGACCCTGTCCCCGTCCGACCCGTCCCCGTCCGACCCCGTCCCCGTCCGACCCCGTGCCCGTCCGGCCCCGAGAACGCCTGATCCCGGGGACGCCACAGCTCGGACGGCACACGGTCGCGCGTCCGGCCGCCCGGCCCCGTACCGCCCTCCAGCCCCCCATACCCCCATCCCGCACCGCCGACCGTGCCCGCCGACCCCGGCCGGCACACCGTACGAGAGGAGACCCCCATGATCGTCCGCAAGCTCGAGGACGTCCCCGGCGTCGAGTGGGGCAACGGCCTCAGCCGCCGCTTCCTCACCGAGACCGACGGCATCGGCTACAGCGTCACCGACACCGTCGTACGCGCGGGCACCAAGTCCCGCCTGGAGTACCGCAATCACCTGGAGACCTGCTACTGCATCGCGGGCAGCGGCGAGGTCGTCGACGAGGCCGGCGTCTCGCACCCGATCACACCCGGCACCCTCTACGCCCTCGACCGGCACGACGCGCACTGGCTCGTCGCCGCCCCGCACGAGGACCTGCGCCTGGTGTGCGTGTTCACCCCGGCGCTGCGCGGCGACGAGACCCACAACCTGGACTCGGCGGAGTTCTCCCACTACTGACCGGGCCCGCCCGCCGGAGGGCACCTGTTCCAGCCGCTCTCCACGTGCCCTCCAGCGGGCGTTTGCAGCCTGACAGCGACAAGTACCGATCCCCTCGGGGGCCGACAAGCGACGGGTGGAACAGGCGTGACAGTTCTCGTGACAGGAGCGACAGGAGCGGTCGGCCGCCATGTGGTCGACGGGCTCGTGGCCGCCGGAGCCCGGGTGCGGGCACTGACCCGGAACCCGGCCGCGGCCGGACTCCCGGCCGGCGTCGAGGTGTTCGAAGGCGACCTGCTGCAGCCGCAGACCGTGCGCGCGGCCCTGGAGGGAGTGGAGCGGCTCTACCTCTTCCCCGTGCCCGAGACGGCCCGTGAGGTGGTCGCGCTCGCCAAGGAGGCCGGCGTGCGCCGCGTCGTGGTGCTCTCCTCGTCGTCCGTCCTCGACACCTCCGGCGAGAACCACAGCGGCGAACACCACCGCGCGGTGGAGCGCGCCGTGGAGGAGTCGGGCCTGGCGTGGACGTTCGTGCGCCCCGACGAGTTCGCCACCAACGTCCTGTGGAAGTGGGGCCACTCGATCCGCACGGAGGGCCTGGTCCGCGCCCCTTACGGCAACGCGCCGCGGGTGCTGGTCCACGAGGCGGACGTCGCCGCCGTCGCCGTGACCGCGCTCGTCGAGGAGGGGCACGCCGGGCAGGCGTACGTCCTGACCGGACCCGAGGCCCTCACCCAGGCCGACCAGGTCAAGGCCATCGCGACGGCGGTGGGCGCCCCGATCGCCTTCGAGGAGATCACGCCCGACCAGGCCCGCGCACAGATGGCCCCCTTCATGCCGCCGCCGGTCGTGGACATGGTCCTGCGCTATCTCGCCGACGCCGTCGCCCACCCGCCCGTCCCCGTGGACACCGTCGAGCGCGTCACCGGACGGCCCGCCCGCACCTTCGCCCAGTGGGCCGCCGACCACGCCGCGGACCTCACACCCGCCACCGAGGCGGTGGCCGCGTGAGCGTCGACACCACCGCCACGGCCGTCAACCCGCGTGTCGTCATGACCGCGAGCGGCGAGCCCGAGACCTGCATCGTCACCGGCCAGGAGAGCCGTCCCACCGCACGCCCCGGCAAGGTGGTGGTCCGCGTCGAGGCCGCCGGCGTCTCCTACGCCGAGGTGCAGATGCTCCAGCACCTGCACCCGTTCCCGCCGCGCTTCCCCTTCGTCCCGGGCTACGACCTCGTGGGCCGGATCGTCGAGACCGGCCCCGGCGTCACCGGGTGGAGCGTCGGCGACCGGGTCGCCGCCATGCCCCGCCAGGGCGCCTGGCAGGAGTACGTCGAGGTGCCGGCCAAGATCCTCGCCCCCGTGCCCGCCCACCTCGACGCGGCCGTCGCCGTCTCGTTGATCACCAACGGGGTCACCGCCTACCAGATGCTGCACCGGCTGGCCCGCCTCGCCCCCGGCGACACCGTCCTGGTGCACGGGGCCAGCGGCGGCGTGGGCACCCTGCTCACCCAGCTCGCCGTCCACCACGGACTGCGGGTGCTCGGCACCGCCTCGCCCGCCAAGCACGACGCGGTGCGGGAACTGGGCGCCGAGCCGCTCGACTACCGCGACCCCGACCTCGCGGGCACGGTCCGCGGACCTGCGCCGGACGGGGTGCGGGCCGTCTTCGACCACATCGGCGGGCGCGGACTCGACGCAGGCTGGGCGATGCTCGCCGATGGCGGTGTCCTCGTCTCGTTCGACTCCTCCGTCGCCGGATACCGGCCCGGCCAGTGGTTCCGCCCGCACGTCCCGGCGCTGCGCCGCACCGTCGTGCGGTGGGCCGCCCGCCTGCTCGGCCTGACCCGCGGCCGCCGGCAGACCATGTACTACGTCAAGCCCGGCGAGCACTTCAACGCCGACCTGGCCGAGCTGTACCGGCTCGTCGACGAGGGCGTGCTGCGCCCCGAGATCGCCGGCCGGCACGCTCTGCACGAGGCCCCGGCCGCCGTCCGCGCGCTCCTCGACGGCACCACCGTCGGCAAGCACGTCCTCATTCCCTGAACAGACGGTAAGGAAGACCCCGCCATGACCGCGACGCTCACCGAGAAGTCCGTGCAGGAGCGCAACAAGCAGATCGCGCTCGACTGCGCCGCCGCCTGGAACCGCTGGGAGCTGGACGGCATCATCGAGCACTGGGCCCCCGGCATCCGGCACTTCTCGGAAGACCGCGAAGTCGACACCGAGATGATGATCGCCGCGATGCGCGGCGGACTCGCCGCCTTCCCCGACCTGCACCTGGACGTCCGCAGCGCCGTCGCCGAGGGCGACCGTGTGATCCTGCGCATCACCGTGACGGCCACGCACCTGGGCGAGTTCTTCGGCAAGGCCCCGACCGGCAGGAAGGTGACCTGGTACATGCTGGAGGAGCTGCGGTTCGACGACGCCGGCCGGATCATCGAGCACTACGACGTGTTCAACTACCTGCCGATGCTCAAGGAGCTCGGCTTCGTCGACCCGGGCGTTCTCGGCGGCTGAGCCGCCACCGCCGCAAGGGGCCGGGACCACGCGATCGCGGTCCCGGCCCCTGGCACGTACCCGGAGGCGTCTACAGGTCGAGGCCCTTCAGATACGTCGCGAAGGTCATCAGGCCCGGGTGCTCGGCGCGCAGGGAGGGGATGTCCGCCCGGTAGCCGTGCTCCTGGAACCACTCGAACATCAGGGAGATCTCCGGCGCGTTGGGGATGTACGGGTTCGCCGCCACCTCGTCCAGGGACAGTTCCTCGAACCGGGCCGGCAGCCCGGTGCGCGCCGCGAACGCCGCGGCGACCTCCTCCGCGGTCAGTTCGTCACCCGCCAGTTCCACCGCCCGGCCCAGGTACTCGCCCGGCCGGTCGAACGCCTGCGCCGCGAAGAAGCCGATGTCGTCCACCGCGACGAACTGCACGCGGGTGTGCGGCTTCAGCGCCAGCTGCACCACCAGGGTGCCGTCGACGTTGCGCGGACCGTGCGCGGCGAAGTTGTCCATGAAGAACGCCGGCCGCAGCACCGTCGCCGGCACCTCCAGCTGCTCCAGATAGCGCTCGATGTGCCGCTTGGACTCGAAGTGCGGGACCCCGCTGTGCCGTTCGGCGCCGCCCACCGAGCTGTAGACCACGTGCGCCACCCCGGCGGCCTTCGCCGCCCGGGCCACCGCGCGGCCCTGGCGGACCTCGCCGCCGAGCCCCTTGGGCGTCATGAAGTTCTGCACGGAGAACACCCCGTGCACACCCGCCATCGCCGCGCGCAGCGACGCCTCGTCGTCCATGTCGCCGGCGACCAGGGTCACTCCCGACGCGGCGAGCGCGCGGGCCCCCTCCGAGGCGGGGTCACGCACCAGGGCCGCCGTCGGCCGGCCGCGCCGCACCAGCTCCCGGGCGGTGGCGCCGCCCTGCAGGCCCGTCGCCCCGATCACCAGGACCGTGCCCTCGTTCGGTGCCGTCATGCCGTGGCCCCTTCCGCGTCCGCTGTGAACAGGGCCGCGTTCGCGACGGCCCACTGCCGGTACGGGCGCGGCTCGCGCCCCGTCAGGTCCCTGACCGCCGTCGTGGGCCGTGCCCACGGCACGTCGGGGCTGTGCAGGGCGGCCACGTTCGTCTCCGCGGCGGCACGGTCGCCGGTGATGCCGGCGAAGACGCCGACGACCTCCTCCGGCGGTGCCACCGAGAACGCGAGCTCACGGCCGAGGACCTCGCCGAGGATGCGGGCCTGCTCCTCGGAGGTGAGCACCTCGGGCCCGGTGAGCAGATACGCCTTGCCGCGGTGCCCGTCCCGGGTGAGCGCGGCGACGGCCGCGGAGGCGATGTCGTACTCGTCGATGGGCGCGCCCGGGTTGTTGCCGATCCAGTCACGCACCGAGGAACTCTCCCGGACCGTCCTGATCCACCAGGAGGTGTTGGCGTGGAACGGGCCCGGGCGCAGGAACGTCGTGGCGGCACCGGCGGCCGCGATGGCCTCCTCGGCGGCCCGGTGCTCCGCCCCGATGCCGTGCGGCAGCGGATGCAGCACGCTCGCCGAGGACAGGAACACCAGGTGCTCGGTGCCCGCCTGCGCGGCGGCCCCGGCGACATTGCGGGCCTCGCCCGCCACGTCACCGGAGAGCACCACCAGGGCCTGGCCGACACCCTTGAACGCCACGGCCAGCGAGGCGGGGTCGGCGGGGCTGCCCCCCACGACCTCCACGCCCTCGGGCAGGTCCGCCTCGTGCGGACTGCGGCTCAGCGCGCGCACCGGGCGGCCGAGCGCCACCAGCTGCTCCACCGCCTCCCGGCCCACCTTGCCGGTGGCGCCGGTCACGAGGATCGTCTCCATCAGTCCCTCCAGCCCTTCGGCTCCGGCCACGGCGAACCGAGCTGCCGGTAGGTGCCCTGGTAGTCGGGCCAGTCGCGGTGGTCGCGGATCTTGCCGTCGACGAGCCTGATCAGGTGGATCTGCTCACCGGAGAAGCGGCGGCCGGTCGGCGCCATGCCGACGAGGTCGCCCACGTGACGGCCGTACAGCACGAGGTGGGCGCGGACCCAGTCGCCGCGCTCCTCCAGCTGCACCTCCTCCAGGTGCGCCTCCTCGGAGAACGTCATCCGCAGCCACTTCACGGCCATCGCGAACGCCTCGGGACCGCGCAGGTCCATGTGTTCCAGCGCCGCCGGGTTGAGGTACTCCGGATGGATGTAGTCCGCCACGTCCTCCGTCTCACCGGTGTTGTACGCCCGCACCATGCGGCGCACCGTCTGCAGATGACTGCTCATCGATTCCCCTCCACAGGTGAACGGCCAGGGCGCCGCGACACCGGCCGTCAGTCTGCGGTGGCCCGAAACCGCCGGGCAAGGCGCCCGTAGCGGCGGTCCACCCGGCCTCGAACCGCTTTCCAGCGCCCCGCGTTCCGGCCCCCGGACCATGACGGTGCGCCGTTCATCCATGCGACGAGGAGCCCGAGTTGACCGTGGACACCGCCACCGACATCTACAAGACGAAAGTCACCGCCGCCTTCAACGGGGCCGCGGCGACCTATGACCGGCTCGGGGTGGAGTTCTTCACCCCGATGGGCCGGCGCCTCGTGGAGCGCGCCGCCCCGCGCCCCGGGCAGCGCCTGCTCGACGTCGGCTGCGGCCTGGGCGCCACGCTGCTGCCGGCCGCCCGCCTGATCGGCCCGCAGGGCGGCGCCCTCGGCATCGACATCGCCGAGGCCATGATCGACGAGGCCCGCCGTGAGGTGGACCGCCAGGGCATCGCCAACGTCGAGCTGCGCGTCATGGACGGTGAGCGGCCCGACCTGCCCGAGCGCTCCTTCGACCTGGTCCTCGGCAGCTACAGCGTCATCTTCCTGCCCGACGCCCGGGCGGCGCTGGCCCGTTACGCGCGGCTGCTGCGCGACGGCGGCCGCATCGCGTTCACCAGCCCGGTGTTCACCCGTGACACCTTCCCGTTCCTGCCGCCGCTGTTCACCCGGTGGATCCCGCTGGCCCTGCTGGACCACCTGCCCGCCGCCTGGCAGCCGGAGCGCCTGCACCAGCAGCTGCACTCCTGGCTGGAGGACCCCGCCGACCTGAGGGCCGCCCTGCGCACCGCCGGCTTCGACGACGTGCGGATCGAGGACGAGAGCGTCGACATGACCGCCGCCTCGGGCGCGGACTGGGTCACCTGGTCCCACACCCAGGGCATGCGCCTGCTGTGGCAGCACCTGCCCGAGGACGAGGCCGCGGCGCTGCGCACGCGCCTGACCGAGGGCCTCGACGCCCTGCGCGGTGACGACGGCCTCATCCACATCGACGTACCCGTCCGCTACGTGACGGCCACCGTCGCCCGCTGAGCGGGGCCGGAACGGCGAAGGCCCCCCGGGGATCGCCCGGGGGGCCTTCTGCTGTGCGCCGCGCGTCGGTTCACGTCACGGACAGCGCGCCGTCCACCGCCAGGACCGTGCCGTTGGCGTAGGCGGCCTCCGGCCGCGTCAGCTGCACGATCCACCAGGCGATGTCCTCCGGCCGGCCGACCCGGCCGGCCGGAATCCTCCCCGCCATCTCGGCCAGGAACGCCTCGTACGCCTCCGGGGGCATCCCGGCGCGCACCCCCACCCCGGTGTCCACGACACCGGGGGCGACGCCCACCGAGCGGATGCCGCGCGGCGCCAGCTCCACCGCCCAGGTGCGGGTCAGGAAGTCCAGCGCCACCTTGGCCATGCCGTACACCGAGTTCTCCGGCCAGGCCCGGCGCCCCAGGGAACCGGCCGAACTGACGTTGACCACCACACCCTTGGCCGCCTCCAGGGCGTCCAGCGCGCGCTGGGTGAGGAACACCGGGGCGAGGAGGTTGGTGCCGAGCTGGGCGCGGACGCTGTCGCGGTCCAGGCCGTCCAGCGCGGCGAAGCCGGTGACGGCCGCGTTGTTGACCAGCACGTCGAGACGGCCGAACTCCTCGAGGGCCGTGCGGACCACGAGATCGGGCGCCTCACGGTCGTGGATGTCGGCGGCCAGGGTGCGGATGCGGTCGTGTCCGCGCGCGGTCTCCTTCAGGGTGTTCTCGCTGCGCCCCACGACCAGGACGTGTGCCCCGTCCCGCGCGAACGCGCGGGCCGTGGCGGCTCCGATGCCGGTACCGCCGCCTGTGACGACGACGGCCCGGTCGACCTGCTGCGGCACGGGACTCTCCTCAGGAGCACAGGGCGGTGTTGACCCCGCGGATGACGGCCTGCTCGGCCTCCGGGCCGAAGTCCTTGTCACCGATGGTGAACGACAGCTGGACGCGGGCGCTCAGGTCGCGGGTGGTGGCCGCGAAGGTGGCGTAGCCGGGGATGCCGGCGCCGTGGCCCCACAGGTCGAGGTCGTCGTCGTTCTCCAGCTTCATGATGCCGAGGCCGTAGCCGATGCCCATCGGAAGGTTCTCGATCATCTCCGGCGGCAGCGGGCTGGTCATCTGCGTGAACTCCGCCTCGGCCAGGAGCTTTCCGCTGAACAGGGCGGCGAAGAACGTGTCGAGGTCCGCCGTGGTCGAGATGATCTCGCCGGCGCAGCCCGCCTCGGAGGGGTTCATGAGCGTCACGTCGACGGCCTCGCCGCCGATCTGCATGTACCCGCGGGCGTGCGGGCCGGGGATGTTCGGGTCGTCGCCGGGCAGCACGGTGTCGGTCAGGCCCAGCGGCTCGAGGATCCGCTCGGTGATCTCCTCGCGGTGGGTGCGGCCGGTGACCTTCTTGATCAGCAGGCCGATGACGAAGTAGTTCGTGTTGCAGTAGGCGAACTTGGTGCCCGGCTCGAACTCCAGCGGCTTGCCCGCCGCGATGGCGACCAGGTCCTCCGCCTCGTAGTGCTTGTAGCGGTCCCGCAGGAAGCGGTCGCCCGGCTTCTGGAACGAGTCCATGTAGTTGTACAGGCCGCTGGTGTGCTGCAGCAGGTTGCGGATGGTGATCTTCTCGCCGTAGGGCAGCAGGCCGGGCAGGTAGCTCTCCACCGTGCGGTCGAGGTCGATCTTGCCCTCGGCGACGAGCTGGAGAACGACCACGGCGACGAACGGCTTGGTGATGCAGGAGATGCGGAAGCGGCCGTCGGCGGGGACCGGGCGGTCGGTGCCGAGCTCCGCCACACCGGAGGTGACCACGAAGGAGGTCCCCTCGCGGGTGACCCGGAACTGCACGCCCGCGGCCCCGGCCTCGACGAGCCGGTCAGCGGCCTGCTGGACGGCCTCCTGAAGGGCCGTCGCATCCGGCCGGTCGATCGTCGTCTGCGTCATGTCGGGGAGCTCCCATCGTGCCGGTTTCCGTATCGTCCACCGGCACGCTCGCCCCCTCCGGTCGAGCGCCGCCCGGGCCCCACTGGAGCAGCGCTCGCCCGGCAGGGCCGTATCCCGGCCGCCGGCCGTCACCCGGTCGGCTCCCGGCCGGTGGCCGTCACCCGGCCGCCGGTCGGCTCCCGGCCATGGGCCGCCACCCGGCTCCCGGCCCATGGCCGTCACCCGGCCTGTGGCCGTCACCCGGCTCCCGGCCATGGCCGCCCCCCGGCCTGTGGTCGGCTCCCGGCCTGTGGGCCGCCACCCGTCCGCCACCCGGCCGCCACCGGGCCGGTGGCCGCCGGTCGGCTCCCGGCCCATGGCCGTCTCCCGGCCGCCGGCCGTCACCCGTTCCCCGGCCGTCGGCCCTCCACCCTGCCGTCGGCGCGCCGCCCGCCACCCCCGGGGCCGGAGGGCGCTCCGTCGGCTCTGCGGGGCGGGTCGAGCCGGTCTCGACGGGGTCTCGAGCGGGTGTGCCGAGCGTGAGGGTGCTGCCTGCCGATCGCCGCCGGACCGGGCGGGAGCCCGACGAAGCCCGAGGAGGACGCCGTGCCGCGCTTCACGTACCCGGACCTGCCCCTGGACGCGATGGCGCGCCGGGCCGCCGCGCGTGACCCCGAGGGCCTCGCCCTCACCACCGGGCGGGACACCCTCACCTTCGCCGCACTGGACACCGCGGCCGACCGGACGGCGAGGTGGCTGAGCCGTGCCGTGGACCGGGACGCCACGGTGGGCGTGGCCAACACCCTGGACGCCGTCTTCCCCTCGCTCTACTACGGCACCAGCCGGGCCGGCCGCACGATCGCGCTGGTCAACCCCCTGCTCTCGGAGGCCGCGCTGCACCATGTGTTCACCGCGGCCCGCATCTCCGTCGCCTTCGTGCCGACGGCGCTCGCCGAGGTGCTGACGAAGCTGCGCGACCGGCTGCCCCACCTGCGCACGATCGTCGTCACCGACGCCCCCGACGGCGTCGTCCCCGCCGACGCCGTCCCCCTGCACCTGGCGCTCGACGCGGTGTCCGACGAGCCGTTCGGCATCGGCGGCGGCCCGGCCGACGCGTCCGCGGTGGTCTGCGTGCAGTTCACCACCGGCACCACCGGGCGGCCGAAGGGGGTCCGCCTCACCCACCGCAACCTCGTCGCCAACGCCGCCCAGATCGCCCTCGCGCACCGCCTGGGCCCCGACTCGGTCACCCTCAACCACCTGCCGCTGTTCCACACCATGCACCTGAACTCGGCGGTGTACGCGGGAGCCGCGCAGATCCTGTGCCGCGACCCCGACCCGGTGGCCTCGCTCGCCCTGGCCGCCCGCAGCTGCGCCACCCACTACTACGGACTGCCCGCCCGCCTGCACCGCCTCGCCGCCGACCCGAGGCTGCCCGCACCGGACGGGGCGACACCCGCCGCCGGCTCGCTCAGGGTCGTCATGTCCGGCGGCAGCGCCCTGGCGCCCGCCGCCGCCCGCCGCCTGAGCCAGGCGCTCGGGGTGCCGGTGATCCAGGGCTACGGCATGACCGAGCTCTCCCCGCTCACCCACAACCAGCGGCCCGGGGACCGTGTCGCCCCCGGCGCCGTCGGCCGGGTGCTGCCCGGCACCGAGTGCCGGATCGTCGGCCTGGACAGCGGCCGCGTCCTCGGCGCGGGCGAGGCCGGTGAGGTACAGGTCCGCGGCCCCCAGCTGATGGCCGGCTACCTCGGCGAGGACACGCCGTCCCGCATCGACGCGGAGGGCTGGTTCCGCACCGGTGACGTCGGCCGTGTCGACGACGACGGTGTGCTGCACCTCGTCGACCGCCTCGACGACGTCTTCAAGTACGACAACGAACTCGTCTCGCCCGCCGCCGTAGAACGCGTCCTGACCGAGGACCCCCGGGTCGCCGAGTGCGTCGTCGCCGACTGGCCCGACCCCGTCCACGGCGGCGCCGTCTGGGCGGGGATCGTGCTGCGCGACCCGCCCGCCGCGGCCGGCCAGCCGCCCCACGCCGTCCTCGACGTGCTCGACGCCGTCGCCGAGCGGGCCAACTCCCGCCTCGCGCCCTTCGAGCGCATCCGCCGCGTCGAGGCCCTCGACGCCGTACCCCGCACCCCCACCGGCAAGCCCGCCCGGCGCGCGCTGCGCGAGCGGCTGCACGCCCAGGCCGCCGCCGAGGCAGCCGCCTGACCATCCGGCATCCCCAGGAGGACAAGACCATGGTGACCTTCGTCAACAAGCTGACCGTGCACGGCGACCCCGAGACGTTCCGGTCCGTGCGCGCCCGCGTGAGCGCCTACATGGCGGCCCAGCCCGGCTACGTCAGCCACCGCACCCTGCGCCAGGCCGGCGCACCCGACGTCCGCCTGGAGATCGCCGAGTGGGAGAGCGCCGAGGCGCACCGCGCCGCGGTCACCAGCGAGGAGTTCCAGCGCCTCGTCGCCGGCCTCAGGCCGCTCGTCACCGCTGAACCCGCCCTGTACGAGGACGACGACGACGTCACCGGCGCCGCTTCGCACCCGGAGGCCGTCGGTGCCCGCTGAGGCCCGGCCGGACGTCCTCGTCGCCGGGGCCGGACCGGTCGGCCTGACCGCCGCCCACGAACTGGCCCGCCGCGGCCTGCGCGTACGGCTCGTCGACGCGGCCCACGGGCCCGCCCGGACCAGCAGGGCGATCGCCGTCCACCCGCGCACCCTGGAGACCCTCGACCAGATGGGCGTGGTGGACCCGCTCCTGTTCCACGGCCGTGAGAACCGGGCCTTCACCCTGTGCGCGGGGGGCCGCCCCCGGCTCCGGCTGGAGGCGGACTACGCCACCATGCCCACCCGCTTCCCGTACAGCCTCATCGTCGAGCAGACCCGCACCGAGGCCGTGCTGCGCTCCGCCGTCGACCGGCTCGGCGTGGACGTCGAATGGGGCGTACGGCTGACCGGTTTCGAGCAGGACGGCGACGGAGTGCGGGCCACGCTGCTGCACCGCGACGGCCGCGAGGAGACCTGCGCGGCGGCGTGGCTCGTGGGCTGCGACGGCGGTCACAGCACCGTGCGCGCACAGCTCGGACTGCCGCTCGTCGGCGACAGCCGCGACACCTGGATGCTCGCCGACGCCCCCGTGCGCACCGACCTGCCGCCCGACAGCATCTACTGGGTGCACACCGGCGGCCAGGCCATGATGATGGTGCCCTTCGCCCGCGAGGGCCACTGGCGGCTGCTCGACACCGCGCCCGGCGAGGCCGGCGCGACCGGGGCCACCGAGCGGTTCGCCACCCGGCTGTCGGCGGGCGTCGGCCGCCGGGTGAGCGCCGGCGAACCCGAGTGGACATCGGTGTTCACCTTCCAGCAGCGCATGGTGCCGCGCATGCGCGAGCGTCGCGTCTTCGTCGCCGGCGACGCCGCCCACGTGCACAGCCCGGCCTCCGGGCAGGGCATGAACACCGGCATCCAGGAGGCGTACAACCTCGCCTGGAAACTGGCCCTGGTGCACCGGGGCCACGCCCGCGACGCGCTGCTCGACACCTACGGCGAGGAACGCGTGCCCATCGGCCGCGCCCTGCTCGGCTCGACCCGCACCGCCACCTTCCTCGTCCAGCTCAAGAACGCCCTGGCCGGTGTCGCGCTGCCCGCCGTCCTCGGCGCCGTCCGCGCCCTGCCGCCGCTGCGCCGCGCCCTGCAGCGCAAGGTCCTCGGCGGCATCTCCGGCCTGCGCATCCACTATGCCCGCAGCTCCCTGACGACCGGCGGCACACCCGAACCCGTCCCCGTCGTCACTCCGCTGGACACCCCCGTCATGGTGCCCCGGCGCCCCGGAGTGCTCTACCCCGGGGAACGGGCCGCCGCAGCGGTGCCCGCCGCGCCCTCGCTCGCCGGCGAGCTGCGCGACGTGCGCTTCAGCCTGCTCGTCGCCCCCGGCCACCACGGGCCCGACTCGCCCTGCGTGCGCACGGCCGCCGCCGCGGCCCGCCGGCACGGCGCGTGGATGTCCGTGCGCACCCTCGGCCCCGGCCCGGGCCCCGCGCCGCTCGCCGACCGCGACGGCGCGCTGCGCGGCGCCCTCGGCCTGCGCGCCGGCGGCTGGGTGCTCATCCGCCCCGACGGCTACCTCGCCGCCCGCGGCGACCTGCTCACCGACACCGCCCTGACCAGGGCCCTGGACACCCTGCGCCTGACCGGAACCGGTTCTGCACCGCGCCTCGAGCCGGACTCGTCCGCACATCGAGCCGAGCACGACACGGTCGCAGCAAGGGCCGGCGCCAGGACCGCCGCCCGGCCCGGCCACGGCACCGCGGCGCCCCGCCCGACCGCCGGCCGGCGTGTCCGCCCGCCCGCGACACCGTCCCGACCCGCGAAATGAGGAAGCTGAGATGTCCGCTGAGCGAGTGCACCGCACGACGCACGAGGTGACGGTGGCCGCGCCCGCCGGCGTGGTCTACGGCCTGATCTCCGACGCCGTCCAGTGGCCGCTGTACTTCCCGCCCAACGTGCACGTGGAGCAGCTGGAGTTCGACGGGACGCGCGAGCGGCTGCGCATGTGGGCCACCGCCAATGGCCAGATCAAGTCCTGGACCTCCCGCCGGGTGCTCGACCATGTCGCGCGCCGCGTGGAGTTCCGCCAGGAACTGCCCGCCGAGCCCGTGCAGTCGATGGGCGGCACCTGGATCGTCGAGCCGCTCGGTGCCGACCGGTCGAAGCTGACCCTGCTGCACGACTTCACCGTCGCCGGCGACGACCCGGAGGCCGTGGCCTGGGTGGAGCGCGCCACCGACGGCAACAGCCGCGCCGAACTCGCCAACCTGCGCACCCTGGCCGAGGGCTGGACCAAACTCGACGACTTGGTGCTCACCTTCGAGGACTCCGTCCGCGTGGACGGCCCGGCCGAGCTGGTGTACGACTTCCTCTACCGGGTCGCGGACTGGCCCGAACTGGTCCCGCACGTCTCCCGCCTGGACGTCACGGAGGACGAGCCGGGTGTGCAGGTGATGGCCATGGACACGGTCACCTCGGACGGCTCCACCCACACCACCGAGTCGGTGCGCGTCTGCTTCCCCGACGCCGGCCGCATCGTCTACAAGCAGACCGCGACCCCCGCGCTGATGTCGGCGCACACCGGCGAGTGGAACGTGGTGCCCGACGAGACGGGCGTGACGGTCTCCTCGCGGCACAGCGTCGTGCTGCGCGAGGAGAACATCGAGCGGGTGCTCGGCGAGGGTGCCGGTGTCGCCGCGGCGCGCCGCTTCGTGCGCGAGGCGCTGGGCCGCAACAGCACCGCCACCATGAACCTCGCCAAGCAGCACGCGGAGAGCGCGGTCACGGTCCTGTGACCACGCCCACCGGTACGCTCGCCGCGCCGGTGCGCCCCGTACCGGCCCGGCCGGACGCCGCACCGCGGGGCGGCGCCGAGCGGGCCGACTGGTACGAGCGGCTGCTCGGCGACCCCCACGATCCGGGCAACCCGCACGGCTACGCGGCGCTGCTGGCCGCCGATGACCGCCGCGAGGTGCCCGCCGCCACGGAGGAGCTGCTCGCGGGGGCCGGTCTCGGCGCCGAGTTCGTGCCCCGCGAACTCGGCGGCCGCCTCTCCCGGCCGGACGTCCTCGCCCGGGTGCTGCGCCCGCTGTTCCGGCGTGACGCGGCGCTCGGCTTCGGCTTCGGGATCACGGCCCTGTTCGGCGCCTCCGCCGTGTGGGCGGCCGGCGACGCGCGTCAGCGTGCCGACGTCGCGGCACGGCTGCTGGGCGGGGAACCCGGCCGGGTGACGATCCTGCACCACGAACTCGCGCACGCCAACGCCGTCCTGCGGGACGAGTTCAGCGCCCGGTCCATCCCCGGCGGAGGCTTCACCGTGGACGGCCGCAAGGACGTCGTGATCAACGCCGACCGGGCCGACACGTTCGTCACCTACGCCCGCACCGCGACCGCCGCCGGCCCGCGCAGCCACTCCGTGCTGCTGCTCGACGCCGCACGGCTGCCCTCCGGGGCACTGCGCCGGCTCGAGCGGGTGCGCACCACCGGTATGCGCGGCAGCCGGTTCGCGGGACTGGAACTGTCCGGCTGCCCGGTACCCGCCGACGCCCTGGTCGGTGAGACGGGCGACGGCGTGGCCCTCGCGCTGCGCACCTACCAGGTCAACCGCTGCCTGATCCCCGGCACCGTCGTGGCCGGAGCCGACAGCGTGCTGCGGTTCGCGGTACGCGCGGCCACCACCGGGCGCACCGGGAACCGGCCGGCCCGCCGCTGGCACACCGCCCTGGCCGGGGTCTTCGCGGACCTGCTGGCCTGCGACAGCATGGCGCTCACCGGCCTGCGGGCGCTGAGCCTGCTCCCCGACGACGCCCATCTGCCGGCCGCCGCGGTGAAGATGACCGTGCCGGAGCTGTTGCGTGAGGACCTGGAGGAGCTCGCCACCGTCCTCGGCGCGCACGGCTACGACCGCGGACCGCTGTACGGGGGCTTCCAGAAGCTGGTGCGCGACCTGCCCGTGGCCGGGCTCGGACACGCGGGGACGGCGGCCTGCCAGGCGGTGATCGTGCCCCAACTGCGCACGCTGGCACGGCAGTCGTGGTTCCGTACCGACGAACCCTCCAGCCGGTTGTTCCTGCCGGAGGCTCCGCTGCCGGCCCTCGACTACCGCAGGCTGGGTGTCGCCGGCCGGTCCGACGTGCTCGTCGCCTCCCTGGTGGGCAGCGCCGAGCGGCTGGCCGAGCAGAGCGCGCCCGGGCCGGTCTGGTCGGCGCTCGCCGGCCTCGCCGAAGCCTTCGCCACCGAGATGCGGTCCCTGCGTGAACTGTGCGCCGCGCTGCCCGAGTCCGCCCGATCGGTCCTCGTCGACCCGTACGCCTGCACGCTCGCCGAGCGGTACGGCCTCGTCCTGGCGGCGGCCGCGTGCCTGGGCGTGTGGCAGGGCCAGGACGGCACGGGGTCCTTCCTGGACGATCCGGCGTGGGTGGTCCTCGCCCTGTCGCGGATCGGGCGGCGGCTCGGTCTTCCCGTCCCCGAACTGCCCGACTCCGTCGCCGGATCGGTCCTCGAGGAGCTGCTTACCCGCCACCGGGAGGGACGCAGCTTCGACCTGTACGCCACACAGCTCGCCGGGTAGCGCCGGCCGGCAGGAGGGGAGAGGCCCATGGACCTCACGAACCATCCGGGCATCGCCGTCCCGGTCCATGTGCCGCGCGTCGGCGGCCCGTGGCGCACGGTGTACGACGATCTGGCCGAGTACGGCAACGTGGTCGTCCACACGTCGTGGGGCGAGTGGCTGCCGGCCGCGCTCGCCGAGCCGCGGCTGCGTCAGCTCCTCGGCCGCGACTGGACCCGCTACCGGCGTGCCCCGGACGCCACGTCCCGTTACCGCTTCCTCGCCTCACGCCTGCTGATCAAGTACACGGCGGCGGCCGCGCTGCGGGTCGCGCCCGAGACCCTCGACCTCGCCTACCGGCTGGGCGGCCGGCCGTATCTGCGCGGGTTCGATCAGATCGACGTCAGCCTCACCCACACCGGGGACCTGCTCGCCGTGGGGCTGTCGAGGCTCGGCCGGATCGGCGTGGACGCCGAACCCGGTGACCGCCGGATGCGGTTCGACCTGCTGCGGTCACAGATGTGCACCCCGGCGGAGGCCGCCGAGCTGGCCGCCCTGCCGGAGGGCCGGCAGACCGCCGAGACGCTGCGGCTGTGGACCCTGAAGGAGGCGTACACCAAGGCGCTGGGGCAGGGCATGCGGCTGGGCTTCACGGAGTTCGGCTTCTCCCTGCGCAACGGCCGGCTCCTGGCCCCCGACGGCTCACCCGCCTCCCGCGGCGAGTGGTCCTTCGCCACGCACCCCGTGCAGGGCCGCTACCTGCTCAGCGTGGCGTGCCACGACGCGGGCCTGGACCCGGCCCGCGACACCTCGGCCCGCACCATGCTGGACCCGGGCTTCCTGACCCTGATGTCCCAACCCCCGCCCTGAGCGACCCCCCGGCCCCCGCCCCCACCCACGCCCCCGACACCCGCGACCCGGCCACCGGCCCCGGCACCCGCGTCCCGGCCACGAGCCCCGGCACCCGCGTCCAGGCCACCGGCCCCGGCACTCGGTGGCGACGGCCGCCGCACGCGCAGGGGCGCCGGTGGCCCGTGCCCCCTGACACCGCGTCAGACTCAACGCATGCGCGTCGGCGACACGCACCCCCCCGCCGCCCGCGCCGGGCACCCGCCTCGGCGCCGGGGGCGGAGTCCGTGATCTCTCCCCCCCCGGGCCGCCCGGCCGCCCGGCCGTCGGCGTTCGTCGGCCGCGGCTCCCCGGCGCCGCGTCAGGCGGGGCGCCGCGCCCGCCGTCGGCATCCGCGGCTCTGTCGCCGAATGCGACGCCTGCGCCGCCCGGGCCGGGCACCCCCGCCCGGGCCGGGCACCCCCGCCCGGGCCGGGCACCCCCGGCCGGGGCGGGGCGCGGCCAGAGGTGCCCCCGGGCGGGCCCGGGCGGAGGTGCGCCGGGCCGGTGGGCCGGCCGGAGCTGCGGGCCCCCGCGCCCGCCGGGCGGTCCGCGTGCGGGTGGGGCTCTGGATCCGCTCGGTCGGGCCTCGAGGGCTGCTGGAAGGGGCGGGGGGCGGCGCCGGGCCGCGGTTAGCGTGCCTGACGTCGACCAGTGTGAGGGGGCGTCATGACGGAAACAGCGACCGGGTTCGCACGGACCTCCGTGCTGCGGGTGCTGCCGGGGGAGGCCCCCGCCGCGTGCGGCGTACGGCTGTTCCTGCTCGGCCCCGATCCCCTCGCACGGGCCGGCATCAGATCCCTGCTCGACGGGCGGGGCGAGGGGGACATCACCGTGGTCGGCGAGGACGAGCCCGGCCCGCGGGCGCTCGCCGCCGTCCGCGCGCACGCACCCGACGTGCTGCTCGCGCACGGTCTGCGCGACGAGAAGGAGACCGGCGCGCTGCTCGACGCCGTCGGACCGGACACCCCCGTCCTCACCGTCGGCGGTGCCGAGCCCGGCCCCCGGCCCGCCCCGGCGCTGCGCGGACACCTGCCCGCGACGACCACCGCGCGGGAGCTCGCGGCGGCCGTGTCACTGGCCGCCGCCGGATACTCGCTGACCCGTGAACCCCCGGTCTGCGCCTGCCCGCCGCCGGCCGGACGGGCCACCCGCACCACGGCACCGGTCTCCGACGTGCCGCCCGCGCGGCTCACCGACCGCGAGTGCCAGATCCTCGACCTCGTCTCGCGCGGCCTGTCCAACACCGAGATAGCCCGGTCGCTGACGCTGTCCGAACACACCGTCAAGACCCATGTGCAGAACCTCCTGCACAAACTGCAGGTGCGCAACCGCGTCCACGTGGCGATCTACGCCTTCGAGTCCGGCCTGCGCTGACCCGCCCCGCCACCCCCGCCGGCCGCATCAGGCGTGGGTCAGCGAACCGTCAACCGGGCCGGTGAGGCTGGTGCGGTATCGCGCCGCTCAGCCGCGGACGGCCCGGACCTTGGGGGAAGTGTGCGTGTACCCGACGACGTGCGTCTGCCGCTGACGGCGGCCCAGCTCGGCATCTGGTTCGCCCAGGCGAGAGACCCGGAAAGCCCGGTGTTCAACACCGGCGAGTACGTGGAACTCGCCGGCGAGCTCGACGTCGCCCGTTTTGAAGCGGCGCTGCGCGCCACGGTCGCGCGCACCGACGCGCTGCGGCTGTGCTTCGGCACCGTCGCCGACGGCACCGTCCACCAGTGGGTGCCGGACGAGGTCGCGTTCCCGCTGCACCACGTGGACGTCACGACCGCCGCCGACCCGGAGGCCGCCGCCGACGCCTGGATGCGCGACGTGCTGTCCGCCCCGCTCGACGTCGCGGCGGGGCGCCCCCTGTTCACCCAGGCCCTGATCACCCTCGGCCCCGGCCGCCACCGCTGGTTCCAGCACGTCCACCACCTGCTGCTGGACGGCGTCGGCCTGCGCCTCGTCGCCGAACGGGTCGCCCGCGCCTACCGCACCCCGGTGGACACCCGCACCGCGTCGGACACCGGGGACCCGCGACCGGCCGGTGACACCGCCGGCATCCGGGACCTGCTCGACGCCGAGGAGGCCTGGCGGGGCTCCGACGCCCACGCCGAGGACCGCGCGTACTGGTTCACCGCCCCCCGGCCCGTATCCGTGGATCTCGCCGGGCGGACCGCCCCGGCCGCACCGCGCCCGGTGCGCCGTACCGCCCTGCTGCCCGCCGCCGTGCACGACGGGCTCACCGCCCTGGCCGCCGGTGCCGGCACCGGATGGCAGGCGTCCTTCCTGGCCGCCGTCGGCGCCTACACCCAGTGGCTGACCGGCCAGGACACCGTCACCCTGCGCCTGCCGGTGGCGGCCCGCCGCACCGCAGCCGCCCGCCGGGCCCCCGGTGCCGTCGCCGGTGTCCTGCCGCTCACCCTCACCCCGCGTCCCGCCGGATCGCTCCACTCCCTCGTGGACGCCACCCGCGACGCGCTCACCCCGGTCCTGCGCCACCAGCGCTACCCGTACGAGGAACTGCGGCGCGAACGCGGGCTCGTCGGCGAGGCTTCCGGCGGACCCGTCGTGAACCTGGTGTCCGGGCCGCGGGCGCTCGACTTCGGCCCCGACCTGCGGACCGCCGTGCATCCGGTGGCCACCGGCCCCGTCGACGACCTGAAGTTCTCCGTGTACGAGGACGCGGACACGGCCGGACTGCGCCTGGACCTGGAGGCCAACCCGGCGCTGTACGACGAGACGGCCACCGAGGAGCACCTGGACCGCTTCACCCGCTTCCTGGAGCGGTTCGCCGCGAGCGACGCCGGCGTACCCCTGGCCCGGATCCACGCCGGGGAAACCGCGGAAACGGCGGGCACCGCCCCTCAGGAGCCCGACGCCGCCACCGAGCCGCCCGCGGCCACCCTGCACGCCCTGTTCGCCCGCCGCGCCGCCGCGACCCCCGACGCCGTGGCGGTCACCCACGAGGGCTCCCGGCTCACCTACGCCGAACTCGACGCCCGGGCCAACCGTCTCGCGCACCGGCTGATCGCCCTGGGCGCCGGGCCCGAGCGGATCGTCGCGCTCGCCCTGCCCCGCTCCCTCGACCTGGTCGTCGCACTCCTGGCCGTCCTCAAGTCCGGCGCCGCCTACCTGCCGCTGGACCCGGACTACCCCGCGGACCGCCGCGCCTGGATGATCACGGACGCGGCTCCCGTCACGGTCGTCGACGAGGACGCCCTGCGCGCGGCCGCCCTCGACGACCAGCCGGACACCGACCCGGGCGTGCCGGTCCGAGCGGACCAGCCCGCCTACGTCATCTACACCTCCGGCTCGACCGGACGGCCCAAGGGCGTGCTGGTCCCGCACGCCAACGTGGCACGGCTGTTCACCGCCACCCGGCCCCTGTTCGGCTTCGGCCCCGACGACGTGTGGACCCTCTTCCACAGCTACGCCTTCGACTTCTCGGTGTGGGAGATCTTCGGCGCGCTGCTCCACGGAGGCCGGCTCGTCGTCGTGCCGTACACCGTCAGCCGCTCGCCCGCCGACTTCCTCGCCCTGCTCGCCCGTGAGCGCGTCACCGTCCTCAGCCAGACACCGAGCGCCTTCCACCAGCTCGACGCCGCCGACGCGGAGGCGGGAACCCCGGACCTCGCCCTGCGGCACGTGGTGTTCGGCGGCGAGGCGCTGGACCCCGCCCGCCTGTCCGGCTGGTACGCGCGCCGGGGCGGCAGCACCCGGCTGGTGAACATGTACGGCATCACCGAGACGACCGTGCACGTCACCCACGCCGAACTCGCCCCCGGCCACGCCCGGCCGGGCGCGGCGTCCCTGGTCGGCGGCCCGCTGCCGCATCTGCGCACCCGGGTCCTCGACAGCGCCCTGCGGCCGGTGCCGCCCGGTTTCACCGGAGAGCTGTACGTGTCCGGGGCCGGCCTCGCCCGCGGCTACCTCGGCCGGCCCGGTCTGACGGCCGAACGGTTCGTCGCCGACCCCTACGGGCCGCCCGGCTCCCGCATGTACCGCACCGGCGACCTGGTGCGCCGGCTCGCCGACGGTACCCTCGCCTATCTCGGCCGCGGCGACCAGCAGGTCAAGATCCGCGGCTTCCGGATCGAACTCGGCGAGATCGAGAGCGCGCTGGCCGCCCACCCCGGCGTCGCCGAGGCCGCCGCCGCCGTCCGCGAGGACCGGCCCGGCGACCGGCGGCTGGCCGCCTACGCGGTCCCCGTGGCCGGCACCGACCCCGACCCCGAGGACTGGCGCGCGCTGCTGGAGCGGACGCTGCCCGCGCACTGCGTGCCCGCCTCGTTCACCGTTGTCGACGCTCTGCCGCTGACCGCCAACGGCAAGCTCGACCGGGCCGCGCTGCCCGCGCCCGCCGCCCGCGCCACCGTCCCCGGCACGGTGGAGGCCCCGCCCGCGAGCGAGGAGGAGGCGGCCGTGCGCCGCGCCTTCGCCGACGTCCTGGGTGTCGAACCGGTGGGAGGCGACAGCGACTTCTTCGCCCTGGGCGGGCACTCCCTGCTCGCCGGACGGCTGATCGCCGCCGTCCGCGACGAACTGGGCGCCCAGATCACCGTGCAGGACCTCTTCGAGGCGGCCACCCCGGCCGCGCTCACCGCGCGCATCCGCGCGGCCGCCGCCCCCGCCCGGCCGCCGCTGGTGCCCCGGCGGGGCGACGGGCCCCCGCCCCTGTCCTACGCGCAGCACCGCATGTGGGTGCTGCGCGAGGTGGAGGACTCCGCCCCCACCTACAACATGCCGCTCGCGCTGCGCCTGTCCGGGCCCCCGAACCGGATGGCGCTGCGCGCCGCCCTGCACGACGTGGTCGTACGCCACGAGAGCCTGCGCACCGTCTACCCGCGGGGCGAACACGGCGCCGTGCCGCGGCTGCTGGAGCCCGAACAGGCCCGCCCCTGGCTGGTGGAGTCCCGCATCGGGCCGGAGCGGCTCGCCGGGGCGCTCACCGAGGCGGCCCGCACCCCCTTCGACCTGGAGTGGCAACTGCCGCTGTGGGCGCACCTTTTCACGCTGCCCGACGGGGACAACGTGCTGCTGCTGGTGCTGCACCACGTCGCCGCCGACGGCTGGTCGCTGCGCCCGCTGCTCGCCGACCTCGCCACGGCCTACGCGGCCCGGCTCGCCGGCCGCGCCCCCGACTTCCCGCCGCTGCCCGTCGGTTACGGCGACTTCGCCCACTGGCAGCGGGAACTCCTCGGCGACGAAAACGACCCGCGGAGCCTGGCCGGACGCCAGCTCGCTCACTGGGAGCGCGTCCTGGCCGGCCTGCCCGACCAGCTGGAACTGCCCACCGACCGGCCCCGGCCGCCCGTCGCCGAACACCGCGGAGGTTCGGTCCCGCTCGCCATCGGCTCCGCGCTGCACGCCCGCCTCGACGCCTTCGCCCGCGCCCACGGCGCCACCTGCCACATGGTGCTCCAGGCCACGCTCGCCGCCCTGCTCACCCGGCTCGGCGCGGGCACCGACATCCCCCTGGGCTGCCCCACGGCCTCCCGCCCCGACAGCGCGCTCGACGACCTCGTCGGCTTCTTCGTCAACCCGGTCGTGGTGCGGGCCGACACCTCGGGCGACCCGGCCTTCACCGATCTGCTCGGCCGGGTGCGCGCCGCGGCCCTCGACGCCTACGCCCACCAGGACGTGCCCTTCGACCGGATCGTCGAACGGCTCCAGCCCGAACGGTCGGCCGCCCGCCACCCGCTGTTCCAGGTCGTGCTGTCCTACCAGGACTTCGAGGCGCGGCCCGAGCTCAAGGGGCTGGCGGTGCGCCGCGAGCCCGTCGACTTCGGCGTCGCCAAGTTCGACCTGACGTTCAACCTGGTCGAGCACCGCGACGCGCAGGGCACCTGCACCGGCATCGACGGCGACCTCGAGTACGACGTCGCGCTGTACGACCGGTCCACCGCCCAGTCGGTGGTGCGCCGGCTGCTCACCCTCCTGGAGGGCGCCCTCGCCGCCCCCCACCTGCCCATCGGCGCGCACGACCTGCTCGACGCCACCGAGCACGCCCGGCTCGCCGAGTGGAACGACACCGCGTGCCCGGTGCCGGGCAGGGGGCTGGCCGAGCAGTTCGCCGAGCAGGCCCTGCGCACCCCGGACGCCGTCGCGGTCGTCGGTGACGACGGCACCGAACTGACCTACGCCGAACTGGACGCACGTTCCGGCCGGCTGGCCCGGCTTCTCGCCGAGGCGGGCGTCGGGCGGGAGAGCGCGGTCGCGGTCCTCCAGCGGCGCTCCGCCGACCTCGTCGTCTCCCTGCTGGCAGTGCTGCGCGCCGGCGGCTTCTACGTGCCGCTGAACACCCGTTACCCGGCCTCCCGCATGGCCATGATCACCGCCGACGTCGGGGCGCGGGCCGTCCTCACCGACCGGGCCACGGACGCCGAGCACACGTGCGCCGCGTGGGCCGGTGACGCCCGGGTCCTGGTCGTCGACGCGCCGCCGACGCTCCGGGCGACGAGCGCCGGCGCCCCGCTGCCCGTGGTGCCCGCGCACCCGCACCAGCTGGCGTACGTGATGTACACCTCCGGGTCCACCGGCCGTCCCAAGGGCGTCGCCATCACCCACGGGGACGTCTGCGCGCTGGCCGCCGACCGCTGCTGGCGCACCGGCAACCAGGAACGCGTCCTGCTGCACTCCCCGTACTCCTTCGACACCTCGCAGTACGAACTGTGGGTGCCGCTGCTGTCGGGCGGCACGGTCGTGGTCGCCCCGCCCGGCGACCTGGACACGCCGGCCCTGGCCCGCGCGATCACCGGCGGCCGGGTCACCGGCATGTGGCTCACCTCGGGCCTGTTCAACCTGCTGGCGGAGGAGTCCCCCGAGTGCTTCACCGGCGTGCGGGAGGTGTGGACGGGCGGCGACGTCGTCTCGCCGGCCGCGGTCGCCCGGGTGCTCGCCGCGTCGCCCGGCACGATGGTCGTCGACGGCTACGGGCCGACGGAGGCCACCACGTTCGCCACGCACCACATGATGCGGGCGCCGTGGCGGCAGGAGACCACCGTGCCCATCGGCACCCCCCTCGACAACACCACCTGCCACGTCCTCGACGGCCGGCTGCGGCCGGTGCCGCCGGGAGTGCCGGGCGAGCTGTACATCGGCGGCGCCGGGCTGGCCCGCGGGTACCTGAAGCGGCCCGAGGCCACGGCGGAACGATTCGTCGCTGATCCGTTCGGGCCCGCCGGGGCACGGATGTACCGCACCGGAGACCTGGTGCGCCGCCGCCACGACGGCGTCCTCGAGTTCCTCGGCCGCGTCGACCACCAGGTCAAGGTGCGCGGGTTCCGCATCGAACTCGGCGAGATCGAGTCCGTCCTCGGCGCCCACCCCCACGTCGCCCAGACCACCGTCCTGGTGCGCGAGGACCGGCCGGGCGACAAGCGGCTCGTCGCCTACGTCGTCCCCGCACCCGGCACCGGCGCCGATCCGGCCGCCCTGCGCGCCCATGTGGCGGCGGCGCTGCCCGACTACATGGTTCCGGCCGCGTTCATGGAACTCGACGCGCTGCCGCTCACCCCCAACGGCAAGCTGGACCGCCGGGCCCTGCCCGTTCCGGACTTCGGGGCCGCGGGCGAGCACCGGGCGCCGCGCACCCCGCGCGAGGAGGTCCTCGCGGTGCTGTTCGCCGAGGTGCTCGGAGTGGACCGGGTCTCGGTCGACGACAGCTTCTTCGACCGCGGCGGCGACAGCATCATGGTCATCCAGCTCGTCGGGCGGGCCCGGCGCGCCGGACTCGTGGTCAACGCCGCCCAGGTGTTCGAGCACAAGACGGTGGCCGCCCTGGCGCAGGTGGCGGGCAGCGAGGCCGCCGAAGAGCAGGACACCCCGCTCGGCGCTCTCGCGGCCGAGCCGACCGGTGAGGTCCCGCTCACCCCGGTGATGCACTGGCTGCGCGAACGCGGCGGCCCCGTCGAGGCGTTCAGCCAGTCCATGAACGTCCCCGTGCCGCCCGGCCTCGGCCTCGACCGGCTGACGGCCGCCCTCCAGACGCTGATCGACCACCACGACGTCCTGCGCGCCGTCTTCGACCGCACCGGCGGCGACACCTGGACCCTGCGCATCGACCCGCCCGGCACCGTGCGGGCCGCGGACCGGGTGCGCCACGTGGATGCCCGGGGACTGGACGACGCGGCCCTGGCCGCACGCGTCGCCACCGAGGCCGCCGCCGCACGCGGCCGGCTCGATCCGTTCACCGGCCGCACCGGCGAAGCCGTCTGGCTGGACGCCGGACCCGACCGCCCGGGCCGCCTCCTGCTCACCCTGCACCACCTCGTCGTCGACGGCGTCTCCTGGCGCATCCTGCTGCCCGACCTGCGGGCGGCCTGGGAGGCCGGCGAGCGGCAGGGCGCCGCCGTGGACCCGCTGCTCCCCGTCGGTACCCCCTTCCGCGCCTGGGCGCTCCACCTCGCCGAGCAGGCGCGCTCCGGGCAGCGGAGCGGGGAACTCGCGCTGTGGACACAGATGCTGGCCCAGGGAGCGGCACCCGTGACCGCGCAGCACCTCGACCCGGAGCTGGACACCGCGGGCACCGCGCGCAGCATCGCCCTCGACCTCGACGGCGAGACCAGCGCCGCCTTGCTGACCACCGTCACCGCCGCCTTCCACGGCCGGGTCGACGACGTGCTGCTCACCGCCTTCGCCCTGGCGGTCGCCGACTGGCGGCAGCGCCGCGGCCTCGGCGACAGCGACGCCGTCCTCGTCGACGTCGAGGGCCACGGTCGTGAACCCGGCGACAGCGGCGCCGAACTGTCCCGCACGGTCGGGTGGTTCACCACCATCCACCCGGTACGGCTCGCACCCGGCCCGCTCGACCGGCGTGAGGCGCTCGCCGGCGGCCCGGCCGCAGGACAGGCCGTCAAACGCGTCAAGGAGCAGCTGCGGCAGATCCCCGACTCGGGGCTCGGCCACGGAGTGCTGCGCCACCTGGACGCCCGGTCCGGCAGCACACTGGCCGCGCTGACCCCGTACGGCACACCCGATCTGGGCTTCAACTACCTCGGCCGGTTCCCCGCCCTCGACGACGGGCTGTGGGCCGCCGCCCCCGACACCGACGCCCTCACCGACGGCACCGACCCGCGGCTGCCCCTCGCGCACGCCGTCGAGGTCAACGCGCTCACCCTCGACGAGGCCACCGGCCCCCGTCTGCGGGCCGTGTGGACCTGGGCGTCCCGGCTCCTCGACGAGGAGGCCGTGCGCGACCTCGGCGAGAGCTGGTTCCGCGCCCTGACCGCCCTCGCCGCCCACGCCGAACGCCCCGACGCGGGCGGCATCACCCCGTCCGACCTGTCACTGGTCCAGCTCAGCCAGGACCAGATCGACCAGCTCGAAGCCGCCTGGAAGGTTGCCCGATGACGCAGTCCGGACTCGCCGACGTCCTGCCCCTGTCCCCGCTCCAGGAAGGGCTCCTCTTCCAGGTCGCCTACGGCGCCGAGAGCCAGGGCCAGGACGTCTACACCGTCCAGATGGTCTTCGAGTTGCGCGGCCCGCTCGACGAGGCGTCGCTGCGGGCGGCGGCCGGCACCCTGCTGCGCCGCCACCCCAACCTGCGCGCCGGCTTCTGGCAGCAGAACGTCGAACGCCCCGTCCAGTTCGTGCCGCGCGAGGTCCCGCTGCCCTGGCGCGACCACGACCTGACCGGGCTGCCCGAGGCCGAACGGGAGCAGGCCGCGGCCCGCCTCGCCGCGGCCGACCGCGCCGAGCGCTTCGACCCCGGCGTGCCGCCGCTGATCCGCTTCACACTGATCGCCCTCGGCCCCGGCCATCACAAGCTCGTGCTGACCACCCATCACCTGCTGCTCGACGGCTGGTCGATGCCGCTGCTGGTGCGCGAACTGTTCACGCTGTACGAGCACCACGGCGACGACGCGTCCCTGCCCCCCGTGACCCCCTACCGCGCCTACCTCGCCTGGCTCGCCGGCCGTGACGGCGAAGCCGCCCGCGCCGCCTGGCGCGAGGCCCTCGCCGGTCTCGACGAGCCGAGCCTCGTCGCGGGGGCGGGCGCGGGCCGCGGCGCCGACCACGCGGCCGCGCTGCCGGGACAGATCTGGCACGAGGTGGACCGGACCACCACCGACCGTCTCACCGCGCTCGCCCGCACCCTCGGCCTGACCGCCAACACCCTGGTCCAGGGCGCGTGGGCGCTGCTCCTCGGCCGGGAACTGGGCCGCGACGACATCGTGTTCGGCGCGACCGTCGCCCACCGCCCGCCGGAGATACCCGGCATCGAGTCCACCATCGGCATGTTCATCAACACCCTGCCGGTACGGGTGCGCCTGCGCCCCCACGAGAGCCTCGGTGAGCTGCTGTCCCGGCTGCAACGGGAACAGGCCGCCCTCATCGAGCACCGGCATCTGTCGCTGACCGAGATCCAGGCGCTGGCCGGCGCGGGCGACCTCTTCGACACCGTCGTCGTGTTCGAGAACTACCCGCTCGACCCTGCGGTGCTGAGCGCCGAGGCCCGCGGACTGCGTCTGGCCTCCTTCGAGGTCGGCGACGCCACCCACTACCCGCTGAGCCTGCTCGCCATCCCCGGTGAGCGGCTGCGCTTCCGGCTCGACCACCGCCTCGACGTCCTGGACACCGCGGGCGCCGAGCGGCTGCTGGCCCGCCTGGACGCCCTGCTGGCCCGTATCGCCGAGCAGGGCGCAGCGCTGCCCGTCGGCCGCGCCGACCTGCCGCTGCCCGGCGAGATCCTGCCCGCCCTCGGCCCCGGCCGCGGGAGCGCCCCGCGGCCGCAGGCCGGTGTGTGTGTTCCGGAGCTGTTCGAGCGTCGGGTGGGTGTGGTGCCGGATGCGGTGGCGTTGGTGGTGGGGGAGGAGTCGTGGTCGTATGCGCGGTTGAATGCGCGGGCGAACCGGTTGGCGCGGTGGCTGGTGGAGCGGGGTGCGGGGCCGGAGCGGGTGGTGGCGCTGCGGTTGCCGCGGTCGGTGGAGTTGTATGTGGCGTTGCTGGCGGTGCTGAAGGCGGGTGCGGCGTATCTGCCGGTGGATGTGGGGTATCCGGCGGAGCGGGTCGCGTCGATGCTGGCGGAGACGGATCCGGTGCTGGTGCTGGATGCGGTGCCGGGGGATCTTTCCGGGTATGCGGAGTCGGATCTGGGTGATGCGGACCGGTTGGAGCCGTTGCTGCCGCAGCATCCGGCGTATGTGATCCACACGTCGGGCTCGACCGGCCGGCCCAAGGCGATCGTGATGCCGCAAGCCGGCCTGGTCAACCTCCTCACCTGGCACGCCGACGAGATCCCGGGCGAGCAGGGCACGGTGGTGGCACAGTTCACCAGCATCGGCTTCGACGTCGCCACCCAGGAGGTCCTCTCCGCCCTGCTGCACGGCAAGACCCTCGCCGTCCCCGACGAGGAGACCCGCCGCAGCGCCGAGCGGCTCACCGCCTGGCTCGACCAGCAGGGCGTCGCGGAACTGTACGCGCCGACCCTCGTCATCGAGGCGGTGGCGGAGGCCGCCGCCGAACAGGGCCGCACCCTGCCCGCGCTGCGCCACGTCGTCCAGGCCGGGGAGGCCCTGGTCCTCGGCCCGGCCGTACGCGCGTTCACCGCCGCCGCGCCCGGCCGGCGCCTGCACAACCACTACGGGCCTGCCGAGACGCACGTGGTCACCGGCACCGCCCTGCCCGCCGACCCCGCCCGGTGGAGCGACACCGCCCCGCTCGGGCGTCCCGTGGCCGGCCTGCGCGTGTACGTCCTGGACGGCGCGTTGCGTCCGGTGCCGCCGGGGGTGACGGGGGAGCTGTACCTGGCGGGTGCGGGAGTGGCGCGCGGCTATCTGGGCCGGGCCGCCCTGACCGCCGAGCGGTTCGTCGCCGACCCGTACGGCGCCCTGTTCGATGAGCCGGGGGCGCGCATGTACCGCACCGGTGACCTGGGGCGGTGGAGTGCCGACGGGGAGCTGGAGTTCGCCGGGCGCGCCGACCACCAGGTCAAGATCCGCGGCTTCCGCGTGGAGCCCGGCGAGGTCGAGGCCGCGCTCACCGCCCTGGACGCCGTCGCCCGCGCCGCCGTCCTCGCCCGCGAGGACCGTCCCGGCGACAAGCGGCTCGTCGCCTACGTCGTGCCCGCGCAGGGGCCGCTGGACCCCGCCGCCCTGCGCGCCGCGCTCACCCGCACCCTGCCCGACTTCATGGTGCCCACGGCCTACGTCGAGCTGGACGACCTGCCGCTCACCCCCAACGGCAAGCTCGACCGGGCCGCCCTGCCCGAGCCCCGCACCACGGCCACCGTACGGCGCGGCCCCCGCTCACCGCGCGAGGAGATCCTGTGCGGCCTGTTCGCCGAGGTGCTGAAGACACCCGGCCCGGTCGGCATCGACGACGACTTCTTCGCCCTGGGCGGCCACTCGCTGCTCGCCACCCGCCTGGTCAGCCGCATCCGCGGTGTCCTGGGCGCCGAGGTGCCGCTGCGCGACCTGTTCGACGCCCCCACGGTCGCCCGGCTCGCCGAGCGACTCGACGGCACGGCGGGAGCCCGCCCCCCGCTGCGGGCCGTCGCGGGACCCCGCCGTCCCGAGCGGCTGCCGCTCTCGCACGCCCAGCGCCGTCTGTGGTTCCTCGGCCGGCTCGACGGGCCCAACAGCACCTACAACATCCCGCTCGCACTCCGGCTGCGCGGCCGGCTCGACCGGGCCGCTCTGCGCGCCGCGCTGGCCGACCTGACCGCCCGGCACGAGATCCTGCGCACCGTCTACCCGAGCCACGCGGGCGAGCCGTACCAGCACATCCTGCCGCCCGGCGACACCGTGCCCGCCCTCGACGTCGTCGACGCCGACGAAGCCCGGCTGGCCGGCCTGCTGGCCAAGGCCGCCGACCGGTCCTACGACCTGACCCGGGACCTGCCGCTGCGCGCCACCCTGTACCGGCTCGGCGACGACGAGCACGTGCTGCTGCTGTTGCTGCACCACATCGCCGGGGACGGCTGGTCCCTCGCCCCCCTCACCCGCGACCTGGCCACCGCCTACGCCGCCCGCCGCGAGGGCCGTGCGCCCGCGTTCACCGCGCTGCCCGTCACCTACGCCGACTACACCCTGTGGCAGCGCGACCTCCTCGGCGACCCGGACGACACGACGAGCCGGCACGGCACCCAGCTGGCCCACTGGCGGGACGCCCTCGCCGGGGCGCCCGCCCGCCTCGACCTGCCCACCGACCACCCCCGGCCCGCGGTGGCGAGCCACCGCGGCGCCACGGTGCCCTTCCACGTCGACGCCGCTCTGCACGAGCAGCTCGCCGCGCTCGCCGCGGCCTGCGACGCCAGCCTGTTCATGGTGCTTCAGGCGGCGTTCGCCGCCCTCCTCACCCGGCACGGCGCCGGCACCGACATCCCCGTCGGCAGCCCCGTCGCCGGCCGCACCGACGACGCCCTCGACGACCTGGTCGGCTTCTTCGTCAACACCCTGGTCCTGCGCACCGACACCTCGGGCGACCCCGCCTTCCGCGACCTGGTGCGCCGCGTGCGGGAGTTCGACCTGGCCGCCTACACCCACCAGGACCTGCCCTTCGAAAAGCTCGTCGAGCATCTCAACCCCGAACGCACCCTGGCCCGCAACCCGCTCTTCCAGGTCGTCCTCGCCCTGCAGTCGATGCCCGCCGCCCGCCTCGCCCTGCCCGGCCTCGACGTCGCCGCCGAGCCGGTCCGGGTGGGCTTCGCCAAGTTCGACCTCGGGCTCGCCCTCATCGAGGAGCACACGGCCGACGGCGCACGGGCCGGCCTGCGCGGCGACTGGGAGTTCAGCACCGAACTCTTCGAACGCACCACCGTCGAGGCCCTCGGCGAACGGCTCGTGCACTTCCTGCGCGCCGTCGCCGAGGACCCCGGGCGCACCATCGGTTCCGTCGACCTGCTGGACGCCGCCGAACGCCACCGGCTGCTCGTCGGCCTCAACTCCCCGGACCCGCAGGCGAAGACGCCTGCGCCCGCCACGCTCACCGCGCTGTTCGAGGCCCAGGCGGCGCGCACCCCCGACGCCACCGCGCTCGTCATGGCGGGACGCTCGCTGACGTACGCGGAGCTGAACGCGCGGGCCAACCGGCTGGCGCGCCTGCTCGTCGAGCGCGGCGCGGGCCCGGAGCGGATCGTCGCCCTGCGGCTGCCGCGCTCCCTGGACCTGGTCACCGCCGTCCTCGCGGTGTGGAAGGCGGGCGCCGCCTATCTGCCCGTCGACCCCGGCTACCCCGCCGAACGCATCGCCTTCATGCTCGACGACGCCCGGCCCGCGCTGGTCGTGGACTCGGTGCCGGCGGACCTCTCGCCGTACCCGGACACGGACCTGACCGACGCCGACCGCGTCACCGCGCTGCTGCCCCACCACCCGGCGTACGTCATCTACACCTCCGGCTCCACCGGCACGCCCAAGGGCGTCGTCGTGGCGCACGCCTCGGTGGCGGCGACCATCCCGCCGCAGGCCGCGCGGTTCGGCCTCGGCCCGCACAGCCGCGTCCTGCAGTTCGCGTCGATCAGCTTCGACGCGGCCCTGTGGGAGCTGACCGCCGCCCTGCTCACCGGTGCCGGGCTCGTCCTCGGCAGCGCCGACGACCTGCTGCCCGGGCCGGGGCTGGCCCGGCTGGTCGAGGAAGCGGGCGTCACCCTGCTCGCGTTGCCCCCGAGCGCGCTGCCCGCCCTGCCCGACGGCGCCCTGCCGCCCGGATGCGACCTCATCGTCGCCGGTGACGTCACCGCGCCCGGCCAGGCCGCCCGTTTCTGGCGCGACCGGGCCATGGTCAACGCCTACGGCCTGACCGAGACCACCGTGTGCGCCACCATGAGCGCCCCGGTCGCCGGCGCCGTGAGCCCGCCCGCCGGCCGGCCCGTGGGCGCCGCCCGCGTGTACGTCCTCGACGAGCGGCTGCGGCCCGTGCCGCCCGGCGTCACCGGCGAGATCCACATCTCCGGGCCCGGCGTGGCCCGCGGCTACCTGGGCCGGGCGGCGCTGACCGCCGAACGGTTCGTCGCCGACCCCTTCGCCGCCCTGTTCGGTGAGCGCGGCGCCCGCATGTACCGCACCGGCGACCTCGGCCGGTGGCGTGCCGACGGCGAACTGGAGTTCGCCGGGCGCGCCGACGAGCAGGTGAAGATCCGCGGCTTCCGTGTGGAGCCCGGCGAGGTGGAGGCCGCGCTCACCGCCCATCCGGGTGTCGCGGCCGGCGCCGTCGTCGTACGCGAGGACCAGCCCGGCGACAAGCGCCTGGTCGCCTACGTGGTGCGCGACCCGGGCCACGACCCGGCCGCCGACGGCACCGGACAGGTCGAGATGTGGCGCGAGACGTACGACTCCCTGTACCGGGCCGACGAGGCGGGGCTCGCCCGTGCGTTCGGCGAGGACTTCTCCGGCTGGAACAGCAGCTACACCACCGACGCCATCCCCTTGGAGGAGATGACCGAGTGGCGGGCCGCCTCCACCGAGCGCATCCTCGCGCTGCGCCCGCGCCGCGTCCTGGAGATCGGCTGCGGCACCGGCCTGATCCTCTCCCGCGTCGCCCCGCACGTCGAGGAGTACTGGGGAACCGACCTGTCGGCCCCCGTCGTCGCGCAGCTGCGCCGCCACCTCGACGCCCGGCCCGAACTGGCCGCGAAGTGCACCGTGCGCACCCAGCCCGCGCATGTGACGGACGGGCTGCCGCGCGGCCGCTTCGACACCATCGTCCTCAACTCCGTCGTCCAGTACTTCCCCGACGCCGCCTATCTGGCCGCCGTCCTGCACGGCGCCGCCGAACTCCTCGCCCCCGGCGGCACGATCTTCCTCGGCGACATCCGCAACCTGCGCACGCTGCGCACCTTCCGGGCCGCCGTGGAACTGCGCCGCGCGGGCACCTTCGCCGACGCCGCCGCCCTGCGCCGCGCCGTCGAACGGTCCGTCGCCGGTGAGAAGGAACTCCTGCTCGACCCCGACTTCTTCACCACCGTGGTCGCCGACGACCCGCGCCTGCACGGCGTCGACGTCATGCTGCGCGCGGGCGCCCACCACAACGAGATGAGCCGCCACCGCTACGACGTCCTGCTCACCGGCGCACCGGCTGCCGCGGCGCCGGCCGCCCGTGAACTGCGCTGGGGCACCGACGTCACCGGGATCGACGAGCTCGCCCGCGCCCTCGCCACGAACGACCCCGTCCGGGTAACCGGTGTGCCCAACGCCCGCACCGTGCGCGAACACCGGGCCCTGGCCGCCCTGGAACGCGGCGCCGTCACCGAGGCCGTCGCCCTGCTGGACGGCCCCCCGCCCGAGGACGCCCTCGACCCGGACCGGGTGCACCGCCTGGGCGCCGTGTGCGCCTGGGGCGAGGACGACGCCACCTTCGAGGTGTGCACCGGCCCCGGCCCCGCCCACCGGCCCCGCCCCGGCGACCGGCCCCTCGCCAACGACCCCTCCCGCGGCCGCCGCGACGAGGCGCTGCTCGACGGTCTGCGCGCCCAGGTGGCCGAGCGGCTGCCCGCGCACATGGCGCCCGCCGCCTACGTCGTGCTGGACGCGCTGCCGGTCACCGCCAACGGCAAGGTCGACCGGGACGCGCTGCCCGCCCCCGACCAGGACGCGGCCGCCGCCGGCCAGGCCCCCCGCACCCGGCGCGAGGAGGTCCTGTCCGCCCTGTTCGCCGAGGTCCTCGGACTGCCCGGGGGAGTCGGCGTCGACCGCAGCTTCTTCGACCTGGGCGGCCACTCCCTGCTCGCGACCCGGCTGCTCAGCCGGATCCGCACCGTGCTCGGCGTGGAACTCGCCGTGCGCGACCTGTTCCAGGCCCCGACCGTCGCCGCCCTCGCCGAACGGGTCGACGGTGCCCACGAGGCCCGCCCGGCCCTCACACCGCGTGAGCGTCCCGACGAGGTGCCGCTGTCGTTCGCCCAGTACCGGCTGTGGTTCCTGCACCGCATGGAGGGGCCCAGCGCCACCTACAACATCCCCATGAGCCTGCGCCTGACCGGTGCCCTCGACACCGGGGCCCTGCGCGCCGCGCTCACCGACGTCGTCGCCCGCCACGAGGCGCTGCGCGCCGTCTACCCCGAGCACGGCGGCGTCCCCCGCCAGCAGGTCCTCGAGGCGGTCGCACCCCCCTTCGAGACGGTGCCCACCACCGCCGGACAGCTCGAACGCGACCTCACCCGGGCCGCCCGCCACGGCTTCGACCTGGCCGGCGAACCACCGCTGCGGGCCACGCTGTTCCGGCTCGGTGAGCACGAGCACGTGCTGTTGCTGCTGCTGCACCACATCGCCGGCGACGGCTGGTCCTGGCCGCCGCTCGCCCGCGACCTGGCCACCGCCTACGCCGCCCGCCGCGAGGGCCGTACGCCCGACTTCGCGCCGCTGCCCGTCACCTACGCCGACTACACGCTGTGGCAGCGCGACCTGCTCGGCGACGAGCACGATCCGGACAGCCGCCTCGCCCGCCAGATCACGTACTGGACCCGCGCCCTCGACGGCGTTCCGGAGGAACTCCCGCTGCCCGCCGACCACCCGCGTCCGGCGGTCGCCGCCCATCGCGGTGCGACGGTCCCCTTCAGCGTCGATCCCACGCTGCACCGCAGGCTCACCGGCCTCGCGGGCGAGGAGCGGGCCAGCCTGTTCATGGTGCTGCAGGCGGCGTTCGCCGCCCTGCTCACCCGGCACGGGGCCGGCACCGACATCCCCGTCGGCAGCCCCGTCGCGGGCCGCACCGACGAGGCGCTGGAGGACCTGGTCGGCTTCTTCGTCAACACCCTGGTCCTGCGCACCGACACCTCAGGCGACCCGACGTTCCGGCAACTGCTGCAGCGGGTGCGGGAGACCGACCTCGCGGCCTACGCCCACCAGGACGTGCCCTTCGAGAAGCTGGTGGAGCGCCTGCGCCCCGAGCGCTCGCTGGCCCGCCACCCCCTCTTCCAGGTCATGCTCGCCTTCCAGAACAGCGGCGAGGCCCGCCTGGACCTGCCCGGCCTGAACGCCGAGGCGGTCCCCGTGGGGGTCGGCGTCGCCAAGTTCGACCTGCACCTGAGCATGGTCGAGCAGCGGGCCGGGGACGGCTCGCCCGGCGGCATCCGGGCCGCTCTGGAGTACAGCACCGACCTGTTCGAACGGGCCACGGCGGAGGCGCTCACCGAGCGGCTGCTGCGCCTGCTGCGGGCGGTGGCGGACGACCCCGACACGACCATCGGCCGGCTGGAACTGCTCGATGCCGGCGAACACCGCCGCGTCCTCACCGACTGGAACACCACCGACGCCCCCCGGCCGCCGGCCGGTGTGCGCGTCCCGGAGCTGTTCGAGCGTCGGGTGGGTGTGGTGCCGGATGCGGTGGCGTTGGTGGTGGGGGAGGAGTCGTGGTCGTATGCGCGGTTGAACGCGCGGGCGAACCGGTTGGCGCGGTGGCTGGTGGAGCGGGGTGCGGGGCCGGAGCGGGTGGTGGCGCTGCGGTTGCCGCGGTCGGTGGAGTTGTATGTGGCGTTGCTGGCGGTGCTGAAGGCGGGTGCGGCGTATCTGCCGGTGGATGTGGGGTATCCGGCGGAGCGGGTCGCGTCGATGCTGGCGGAGACGGATCCGGTGCTGGTGCTGGACGCGGTGCCGGAGGATCTGTCCGGGTATGCGGAGTCGGATCTGGGTGATGCGGACCGGTTGGAGCCGTTGCTGCCGCAGCATCCGGCGTATGTGATCCACACGTCGGGCTCGACCGGCCGGCCCAAGGCGATCGTGATGCCGCAGGCCGCCCTGGTCAACCTCCTCACCTGGCACGCCCGCCGCTTCCCCGGCGGGCCCGGACGGCGCACCGCCCAGTTCACCGCGATCGGCTTCGACTTCTCCGTGCAGGAGATCCTCGCACCGCTGGTCACGGGCCGGACCCTGGTCGTGCCCGACGAGGAGACCCGCCGCAGCGCCGAGCGGCTCACCGCCTGGCTCGACGAGCAGCGCGTCAACGAGCTGTTCGCCCCCAACCTCGTCATCGAGGCGGTGGCGGAGGCCGCCGCCGAACAGGGCCGCACCCTGGAGCACCTCACCGACATCCTCCAGGGCGGCGAGGCGCTCGCCCCGAGCGCCCGGGTGCGCGACTTCGCGCACGCCGTTCCCGCCCGGCGCCTGCACAACGTGTACGGCCCCGCCGAGACCCACGCCGTCACCACCCACACCCTGCCCGCCGATCCCGCCGCCTGGCCGGCGGCCGTGCCCATCGGGCGGCCGGTCGACCACGACCGCGTGTACGTCCTGGACGGCGCGTTGCGTCCGGTGCCGCCGGGAGTGACGGGGGAGCTGTACCTGGCGGGTGCGGGAGTCGCCCGCGGCTATCTGGGCCGGTCCGCCCTGACCGCCGAGCGGTTCGTCGCCGACCCGTACGGCGCCCTGTTCGATGAGCCGGGGGCGCGCATGTACCGCACCGGTGACCTCGGGCGGTGGAGTGCCGACGGGGAACTGGAGTTCGCCGGGCGCGCCGACCACCAGGTCAAGATCCGCGGCTTCCGCGTGGAGCCCGGCGAGGTCGAGGCCGCGCTCACCGCCCTGGACGGCATCGCGCGCGCCGCCGTCCTCGCCCGCGAGGAACGCCTGGTGGCCTACCTCGTCGTCCGCGGCGACGTGGACACCCGGGCCGTACGCGCCGCGCTCGCCCGCACCCTGCCCGACTTCATGGTGCCCTCCGCCTACGTCGTACTGGACGACCTGCCGCTCACCCCCAACGGCAAGCTCGACCGGGCCGCCCTGCCCGCACCGGCCCCCGCCGAGCGCGCCGGACGCACGCCCCGCACCCCGGGCGAGGAGATCCTGTGCGGCCTGTTCGCCGAGGTGCTGAAGACACCCGGCCCGGTCTCCATCGACGACGACTTCTTCGCCCTGGGCGGCCACTCGCTGCTCGCCACCCGGCTGATCAGCCGGATCCGTACCGTGCTGGGCGCCGAGATCTCGCTGCGCGAACTGTTCGAGGGGCCCACGCCGGCCGCGCTCGCGGCGCTCGCCGCACGGGCCGACGGCGTCCGGCGGCCCGCGCCGGCGCCCGCCGCCGAACGCCCCGCCGTACTGCCGCTGTCGTACGCCCAGCGCCGGCTGTGGTTCCTCGGCCGGCTCACCGGCGGCGACCCGGGCTACAACATGCCCATCGGCCTGCGGCTGACCGGCACGCTGGACACCGCCGCGCTCACCGCGGCGCTCGCCGACCTGACCCGTCGGCACGAGACGCTGCGCACCGTCTTCCCCGAGGGGGAGGACGGCAGCCCCCGGCAGCTGGTGCTCGACGCCGACGCCGTACGGCCCGCCCTCGAGGTGCGCGACACCTCCGAGGACGACCTGCCCGGCGCCCTGGAGGCAGCCGCCCGGCACCGCTTCGACCTGACCCGGGACCTGCCGCTGCGCGCCACCGTGTTCCGGCTCGGCGAGGACGAGCACGTGCTGCTGCTGTTGCTGCACCACATCGCCGGTGACGGCTGGTCCCTCGCCCCCCTCACCCGCGACCTGGCCACCGCCTACGCCGCCCGCCGAGAAGGCCGTGCGCCCGACTTCGCGCCGCTGCCCGTCACCTACGCCGACTACACCCTGTGGCAGCGCGACCTCCTCGGCGACCCGGACGACCCCTCCGGCACGGCGGCCCGCCAGTTCGCCTACTGGAAGGACGCCCTCGCCGGGCTGCCGCAGGAGCTTCAGCTCGCCGCCGACCGACCCCGCCCCGCCGTCCCCGGCCACCGCGGGGAGGCCGTCTTCCGCACCCTGGACGCCGGCCTGCACGCACGGCTGCTGGACCTCGCCCGTTCGGCCGGCGCCAGCCTGTTCATGGTCCTGCACGCGGCCCTCGCCGCCGTCCTCACCCGGCACGGGGCCGGCACCGACATCCCCGTGGGCAGCCCCGTCGCGGGCCGCACCGACGAGGCGCTGGACGACCTGGTCGGCTTCTTCGTCAACACCCTGGTCCTGCGCACCGACACCTCAGGCAACCCGACGTTCCGGCAACTCCTGGAGCGGGTCCGCGAGACCGACCTCGCGGCCTACGCCCACCAGGACGTGCCGTTCGACAAGCTGGTGGAGGAGATCAGCCCCGGCCGCTCCCTGTCCCGCCACCCCCTCTTCCAGGTCCTGCTCGCCCTGCAGAACACCCCCGAGGCCGACCTCGCGCTGCCCGGGCTCACCGCCCGGCCCGAGGTGGTCACCCTCGGCGCCGCCAAGTTCGACCTCACCTTCAACCTGGCCGAGCGGCACGGCCCCGGCGGCGAGGCGCGCGGCATCGACGCGGTCCTGGAGTACAGCACCGACCTGTTCGAACGGGCCACCGCCGACGCGCTCGTCGACCGGCTCCTGGCCTTCCTGGCGGCCGTCGCCGCCGACCCCGACCTGCCCGTCGCGGACGCCCCGCTGCTCGGCGAGGGCGAACGCGATCTCGTCCTGACCGGATGGAACGACACGGCCCGCCCGGACCACCGGGAAGCCGCCGACGCGTCCCTGCCCCGGCGCGTCGCCGAACAGGCCGCCCGCACCCCCGACGCGATCGCCGTGACCGAACCCGACGGCACCACCCTGACCTACGCCGCACTCCAGGCCCGCGCGGCCCGCCTGGCCCACCGCCTGATCGCCGAGGGGGTGACCCGGGAGACCCCGGTGGCCGTCCTGCAGGAACGCTCCGCGCACCTGGTCGTCACCACCCTCGCCGTCCTCATGGCCGGCGGTGTCTACGTCCCGCTGCACACCGCCCACCCCGAGGAACGCATGCGGCAGGTGCTCGCCGGCACCGGGGCCACGCTGCTGCTCACCGACGGCCGGTACGCGGCCGTCGCCGGCCGGCTCGGCGTGCGCACCCTCGCCGCCGACACCGACCTGCCCGGTGACGCCCGGGCACCGGAGGTGACGGTGGCCCCCGACCAACTGGCGTACATCATGTACACCTCCGGCTCCACCGGCACCCCCAAGGGCATCGGCATCACCCACCGCGACGCCGTCGCGCTCGCCGTCGACGGCTGCTGGGAGACCGGGGCCTCCTCCCGCGTCCTGATGCACTCCCCGTACGCCTTCGACATCTCCACCTACGAACTGTGGAGCCCGCTGCTGGCCGGCGGCCGGATCGTCGTCGCCCCGCCCGGCGACCTCGACGCGCCCACCCTGCGCCGTCTGCTGGCGCGGCAGGGCGTCACCTCACTGCTGCTGACGGCAGGGCTGTTCGGCGTCGTCGCCGACGACGACCCCGGCGTCTTCGCGGGCGTACGGGACGTGTGGACCGGCGGTGACGTCGTGTCACCCACCGCCGTACGACGGGTCCTCGACGCCTGCCCCGGCACGGTCGTCAAGGTGCTGTACGGGCCCACCGAGATCACCCTCGGCTGCACCTGGCACCGCTTCACCGCGGCGGAACAGGTGCCCGCCTCCGTGCCCATCGGCCGCCCGCTGGACAACACCCGCGCCTACGTCCTGGACGAACGGCTGCGGCCCGTCCCGCCCGGTGTCCCCGGCGAGCTGTACATCGCCGGCGCCGGCCTGGCCCGCGGCTACGTCGCCCAGCAGGCCCGCACCGCCGAACGGTTCACCGCCGATCCCTTCGGCGCCCTGTTCGGCGACGCGGGCGGGCGGATGTACCGCACCGGCGACATCGCCCGCCACGGGACGGACGGGGTCCTGCAGTTCCTCGGCAGGGCCGACGAACAGGTGAAGATCCGCGGCTTCCGCGTCGAACCCGGCGAGATCGAGACCGCGCTCGCCGCCCACCCCGACGTCACCCGCGCCGTCGTCGTCGCCCGGCCGGGAAGGGCCGGCGACAAGGTCCTCGTCGCCTACGTCGTCGCCGCACCCGACGCCGCTCCCGGCGCCGCCGGCCCCGCCGCGCTGCGCGCCGAACTCGAACGGTCGCTGCCCGACTACATGATCCCGGCCGCCTTCGTCACCCTGGACGCGCTGCCGGTGACGCCCAACGGCAAGCTCGACCGGGACGCGCTGCCCGAGCCCGACTGGGGCGGCGGTGGCGGCCGGCTGCCGCGCGGCCCCCGCGAGGAGGTGCTGTGCGCCCTGTTCGCCGAGGTCCTCGGCGCCGAGCGGGTCGGCATCGACGACAACTTCTTCGAACTGGGCGGGCACTCCATGCTCGCCACCCGCCTCGCGGGCCGCATCACGGCCGTCCTCGGCGCCGAGGTCGGCGTGCGCACCCTCTTCGAAGCGCCCACCGTGGCCGCCCTCGCCGCCCGGATCGACGGCACCCTGGACGACGCGCACGACCCGTTCGCGGTGGTGCTGCCGCTGCGCGCCGGCGGCACCCTGCCCCCGCTGTTCTGCGTTCACCCCGCCGGCGGCTTCGGCTGGATCTACTCGGCGCTGCTGCGCCACACCGACCGTGAGCGGCCGGTGTACGCCGTCCAGGCGCGCGGTCTGAGCCGCGACGAGCCCCTGCCCGGCGACCTGGACGCCATGGCCCGGGACTACGCGGAACAGATCCGCAAGACCGCTCCCGAAGGCCCCTACCAGCTGCTCGGCTGGTCCTTCGGCGGGCTCGTCGCCCACGCCGTCGCCGCCCGGCTGCAGGCCGAGGGCGCCACGGTGGACCTGCTGGCCGTGCTCGACGCCTACCCCGGCGCCTACGACGGGTCCGAGCACGAGGTGGGGGAGGAGCAGGTGCTGGCGATCCTGCTGAACGCCGCCGGCGTGGACCGCGCCGAGACCTTCGGCGACGCGCCGCTCCGGCGGCCCGACGTCCTCGCCGCCCTGCGCGACAGCGGCAGCGCCCTGGCCCACCTCGACGACGCCGCGATCGCCCGCATGACCGGCGTCTTCCTCAACAACACCCGGCTCATCCAGGACTTCACCCCCGCCCGCTTCGACGGGGACATGGTGTTCTTCGCCGCCACGGCCGGCCGCACCGACCCGGCGCTCACCCCCGGCGCGTGGCGCCCCCACCTCACCGGCCGCCTCGAGGAGCACCACCTGGACACCGACCACGCCGGCCTGGCCCGGCCCGACGTCCTGGGAGTCATCGCCCGCACGCTCGCGGACCGCGAGGCGCGGCGGAACCGCACCTGACCGAACGGAGAAACACCGTGCGCACACCCACCCTGCGCGGCCACACCCCGCGGGCCGCCACCGCCCCGGTCGCCCCCTCCACCCGGCCGGCCCCGGCCGGCCGGGCCACCGCGCCCGGGCCGGACCTCGCCCGGCCGCCCGCCCTGTCCGGTGACTTCACCGCCGACCGGGCCGCGGTCACCGCCCACCTGCAGGCGGCCGTGGAGCGGATCGCCGGCTACGGGCCGCGCACCGGACGCACCCCGGCCGCGCAGCGGCACGCGGCCACCGTGCACGAGGAGGCGCACGACCTGCGGCGCCGCTTCCTCGCCGCGCACGCCGAACGCGTCTACGCCGAACTGACCGACGGCCGCACCCGCTCGCTGCGCCTGGAAGAACTCACCGAGCAGGCCGCGCGGGCCTTCCCCGGACTGGTGCCCACCCGGACCCAGCTCGCCGAGGACTCCCGCCACCTCCAGCGCAACAAGGAGGGCTGGGAAGTCGCCGTCGGGCTGTTCTTCCAGGCCGTGCTGAACGCCCCCGCCGCCGGTGAGCACCTGCTGCGCGCCATGCTCCGCCCCACCGGCCGGGCGCTGGACGCGCTGCCCGGCTACCAGCTCACCGGCCACGCCGACCTGGGCGTGGCCACCGTCACCCGCCGTGACGGCATCGCCCATCTGGAGCTGTGCAACGACGAGTTCCTCAACGCCGAGGACGACGCCGCCGTCGAGGCCCTGGAGACCGGCACGGACCTCGTGCTCCTCGACCCTGCCAGCCACGTCGGCGTACTGCGCGGCGCCCCGCAGACCCACCCCTCCTACGCCGGACGCCGCGTGTTCAGCGCCGGCATCAACCTCACCCACCTCTACCACGGCGACATCTCGCTGCTCGGCTTCATGCTGCGCCGCGAGGCCGGCTACCTCGCCAAGTTTGTGCGCGGACTGTGCCTGGACGACACGCACGGCGACGGCTGGTGGCCCGACGCCGACAAGCCGTGGGTCGCGGCCGTCGACTCCTTCGCCATCGGCGGCGGCATGCAGATCCTGCCCGTCATGGACCGCGTGGTCGCCGCCGACGACGCCTGGTTCAGCCTGCCCGCCATGGAGGAGGGCCTGGTCCCGGGCCTGGCCAACCTGCGCCTGCTGCACCTGACCGGCTCGCGCGCCGCGCGCCGGCTGATCCTGGGGGGCCGCACGCTGCGCGCGAGCGACCCGGAGGCCGCCCACATCGTCGACGAGACGGTGCCCGCCGACACCATGGACACGGCCGTGGACCGCGCCGCCCGGCACCTCGACCACCCGGCCGTGGGCGCCAACCGGCGCATGCTCGCCCTCGCCGAGGAGCCCACCGGCCTCTTCCGCCGGTACCTGGCCCGCTACGCCTACGAACAGGCCCGCCTGCTGCACAGCCCGGCCCTCATCACCACCCTCGAGCGCACCTGGATCCACCGCACCGCCCGCAAGGACTCCCGATGACCGTGCTCGAGGAGGAAGCGCCCCCCGCCGACGCGCGGCAGGGCGAGAGCCGCACGGCCCTGGCCCTGTACCGGGCCATGGTCACCGGCCGGGCCTTCGACGCGACGGCCACCGCGTTCACCCGGCAGGGACGGCTGGCCGTCTACCCGTCGTCGCGTGGACAGGAGGCCTGCCAGACCGCGCCCGTGCTGGCCCTGCGCGCCACCGACTGGCTGTTTCCCACCTACCGGGAGAGCGTCGCCCTGCTCACCCGGGGCATCGACCCGGTCGAGGTGCTGACCCTCTTCCGCGGTGACCGCCACTGCGGCTACGACCCCCGCGCCCACCGCACCGCCCCGCAGTGCACGCCGCTGGCCACCCAGTGCCTGCACGCCGCCGGTCTCGCCGACGCCGCCCGGGCCGCCGGCGAGGACCTGGTGGCCCTCGCGTTCGTGGGCGACGGCGCCACCAGCGAGGGCGACTTCCACGAGGCCGTCAACTACGCGGCCGTACGCCGCGCCCCCGTCGTCTTCCTCGTCCAGAACAACCAGTACGCGATCAGTGTGCCGCTGTCGAAGCAGACCGCCGCCCGCTCACTCGCCGACAAGGCGGCGGGCTACGGCGCCGCCGGCGTACGCGTCGACGGCAACGACGCGCAGGCCGTGCACCGCGCCGTCACCGAGGCCGCCGCCCGCGCCCGCGGCGGCGAGGGCCCCACCCTGATCGAGGCGGTCACCTACCGCATGGCGGCCCACACCAACGCCGACGACGACACCCGCTACCGGGACGCCGCGGAGGTCGCGTCCTGGGCCCGCAAGGACCCCATCGCCCGGCTGGAGCGCCGGCTGCTGGCGAGCGGCGCGCTCGACGAGGCCGCCGTGACCGAAACGGCCCGCGCCGCCGAGGAGTTCGCCCGCCGGCTGCGCCGCGCCTTCGACGCGCCCCCCGAGAGCGACCCCACCGAGATGTTCCGGCACGTCTACCGGCACCCGCCGCACCGGCTGCGCGCCCAGGCGGCCCGGCTGGCCGGCGAACTGGCCGGGCGGCAGGAGGACAGAGCATGACCCGCACCCCGCAGCCCCCCGGCGCGGCGGACACCACGGTCACCATGGCCAGGGCACTGAACGCGGCCCTGCGGGACGCGATGCGCGCCGACCCCGGCGTCGTGGTGTTCGGCGAGGACGTCGCCGCCCTCGGCGGGGTCTTCCGCATCACCGACGGCCTGGCCCGCGAGTTCGGCGACGAACGCTGCTTCGACACCCCGCTCGCGGAGTCCGCGATCATCGGCGCCGCCGTGGGCATGGCGATGTACGGCCGCCGCCCCGTCGTCGAGATGCAGTTCGACGCGTTCGCGTACCCGGCCTTCGAGCAACTCGTCAGCCACGTAGCCAAGTTCCGGGCCCGCACCCGCGGCGCGCTGCCCCTGCCGCTGACCGTCCGCATCCCCTACGGCGGCGGCATCGGAGGCGTGGAGCACCACAGCGACTCCTCCGAGATCTACTACATGGCCACGCCCGGCCTCACCGTCGTCACGCCCGCCACCGCCGCCGACGCGTACGCGATGCTGCGCCGCTCCGTCGAGTCCGACGACCCCGTGATCTTCCTCGAACCCAAGCGCCTCTACTGGCAGAAGGAACACACCGCACTGCCCACCGACACAGGTCCCCTCGGCTGGGCCTCGATACGCCGCCCGGGCACCGACGCCACACTCGTCGCGTACGGCCCGGCCGTGCCCGTGGCGCTCCAGGCCGCCGAGGAGGCGGCCGCCGACGGTGTCAGCCTGGAGGTCGTCGACCTGCGCACGCTGTCCCCGCTGGACGAGGAGACGGTGTGCGCCAGCGTGGACCGCACCGGCCGCGCCGTCGTCGTCCACGAGGCCCACGGCTTCGCCGGGCCGGGCGCCGAGATCGCCGCCACCATCACCGAGCGGTGCTTCTACCGCCTGGAAGCGCCCGTGCTGCGGGTCGCCGGCTTCGACGTCCCCTACCCGCCGCCCCTCGTGGAGGCGCACTATCTGCCCGGTGTCCGGCGGGTCCTGGACGCCGTCGCCCGCCTGGAGTGGCCCGCGCACCGGACGGCCGCGGCATGAACACCCCCTGGTACCGCTGCTTCGCCCCCCGCCCGGAGGCGCGGATGCGGCTGCTGTGCTTCCCGCACGGCGGCGGCTCGGCGAGCGCCTACCGCGACTGGCCGGCCCTGCTGCCCGGGACCGTCGAGGTGCACGCCGTGCAGTACCCGGGGCACGCCGACCGCATCGGCGAGCCCCTGCACACCGACCTGCACCTGCTCGCCGACGCCGCCGCCGACGCCGCGCGGCCCCTGCTCGGCAAGCCGTTCGCCCTCTACGGGCACAGCCTGGGAGCCCTCGTCGCCTACGAGACCGCGCTGCGGCTGGAAGCCGCCGGGCACCGGCCCGTCCGGCTCGTCGTGTCCGGGATGCCGCCGCCCCACCGCGTCCGGCCCGGCACCGTGCACCTCGCCGACGACGCCGGGCTCCTCGCCGAACTGCGGCGCCTGGGAGGGCTGCCGCACGAGGTGGCCGCCCATCCCGACCTGCTCGCGATGGTGCTGCGCACCGCCCGCGCCGACTACGCCCTCGGCGAGCGCTACCGGCAGCGGACCGGCGCCCGCCTCAGCGCCCCGGTGACCGTGCACCGCGCCACCGGGGACCCGGAACTGACCGCCGAGGAGGCCGCGCAGTGGGCCGGCGTCACCGACGGCGAGGTGCGGTGGCAGACCTTCCCGGGCGGCCACTTCCACCTGGCCGAGGAGCCCGCGCCGGTCCTGCTGGACGTGCTCGCCGACCTCGTCAGCGACACGTCAGTGGGCTGGCAGGGGTGAGGGCGACAGTGGATCGGGACCACCCCGACCCGCCGCCGAACACCGGGAGCAACGACATGAGCAACCCCTTCGAGGACCCCGAGGGCACCTATCTCGTCCTCGTCAACGACGAGGGCCAGCACTCGCTGTGGCCGTCCTTCGCGGAGGTCCCGGCCGGCTGGACGGTCGCACTGTCCGCCACCGACCGCGACAGCGCCCTCACCTACGTCACCGAGCACTGGAGCGACATGCGGCCCCGCAGCCTCGCCGAGGCCATGAAGGGCACGGCGGCATGACGTCGGGCGCGGGTGTGCTCGCCGCACCCGGCCGCACCGCGTCCGCACTGACGACGGCGGACCTGCACGCCAGCCTCAGCGATCCCGCGCTGACGTCCATGACCCTGCTCAACGAGATCACCGGCGACCACCCGGACGCGGTGTCGTTCGCGGCGGGGCGCCCCTACGAGGGCTTCTTCGACACCGAGGCGCTCCACCGTCACCTGCGGCTGTTCACGCGGTACTTGGAGCAGGACCGCGGCCTGGACACGCGCGGCGTGCGCCGCACCCTGTTCCAGTACGGGCCCACCAAAGGCGTCATCAACGAACTGATCGCCCGTCACCTGCGCCTCGACGAGGGCATCGAGGCCGGCCCCGAGGACATCCTCGTCACCACCGGCTGCCAGGAGGCCATGGTCCTGGTGCTGCGCGCGCTGCGCCGCGACGAGCGGGACGTCGTCCTCGCCGCCGCCCCCACCTACGTCGGCTTCACCGGCGCGGCCCGCCTCACCGAGACCCGGGTCGGACTCGTACCCGAGGGACCCGCCGGGCTCGACCCCGCCGCCGTCGGCGCGGCCGTGGCCGAGGCCCGCGCCGCCGGGCTGCGCCCCCGCGCCGCCTACGTCGTCCCCGACTTCTCCAACCCCGGCGGCGCCCGCATGTCCGAGGAGGACCGCAGGCACCTGCTGCGCGTGGCGGACGAGCACGACATCCTCCTGATCGAGGACAACCCCTACGGGATGTTCCACGACGGCGCGGGCCGGCCGCCGACGCTGAAGTCGCTGGACCACGGCGGACGGGTCGTGTACCTCGGCTCGTTCGCCAAGACCGCCTACCCGGCGGCCCGCATCGGCTACGTCGTCGCCGGGCAACCCGTCGCGGAGGGCGGGGTGTTCACCGACCAGCTCGCCAAGCTCAAGAGCATGCTCACGCTCAACACCTCCGCCGTCGCCCAGGCCGCCATCGGTGGACTGCTGCTGGAGAACGGCTGCAGCATGGAACGGGCCTGCGCCCGCGAGGCCGCCGTCTACCGCCGCAACCTGCGCACGCTGCTGGACGGGCTGGCCGCCCGCTTCCCGCGCGGCGGGCCGGTGAGCTGGAACGTGCCCGCCGGCGGGCTGTTCGCCGTGCTCACGGTGCCGTTCGTGGCCGACGAGGAGGCCCTCGAGGAGTCCGCCCGCCGCTTCGGCGTGCTGTGGACACCGATGCACCACTTCTACGCGGGCACGGGCGGCGGCCTGCACCAGCTGCGGCTGTCGTTCAGTGTGCTGACGCGGGAGGACATCACCACCGGCCTGGACCGGCTGACCGCGTTCATCACCTCCCGCACCCCCCACTGACCCGCCCCGCGCCCACCCCCCGGCGGCCCCCCAGCGGCCACCCCCCGGCCCGCCCGCCTCCCCTCCCGCCCCGGCTTCCCCACGGTCCCCCAGGACCGCCGGGCGGGCGGGGCCGGCGGGCGCGGCGTCGTATCAGCCGCTCGTCAGTGCCGTGCCAGGGCGGTGCGGCACGCTCGGCGCGGGCGGTGCAGACCGCCGGGCCGAGGCCTCGGATCCGACCCAGGAGACACCCGATGACCAAGCTCCAGCCGCCGGGCGAGCGGCAGACCGCGACCGCCGCACCCGGAGCGGACCGGGCACGGCGGCTGCCGCTGACCGAGGACCAGCTGGGCCTGCTGCTCCAGCACCGCGCCGACCCCGCCGCCTCCCCGTACAACGTGCCGCTCGCCGTGGACCTGCGCGGCCCCCTGGACACGGAAGCCCTCGAGGCCGCCCTGGCCCGCACCGTGGCCCGGCACCCGCTGCTGTCCGCGCGCGTCGCCGACGACGAGGACGGCGACGGGCTGCCGCTGCTCGACCTGGACCCGGCCCGCGTGCCCCGCCTGGAGCGGCGCACCGCGAGCACCGGCCCCGACGGCGTCTGGCCCGCCCGGGCGGTGGCCGCCGAGGCCCGCCGCGAACTCGACCTGGAACACGACGGCGTCCTGCGCGCCGTCCTCGTGCGCCACGCACCCGAGCACCACACCCTGCTGCTCGTGGTCCACCACGTCGTCGTCGACGGCGAGTCCACCGGCATCCTCCTCGCCGACCTGCTCGCCGCGTACGAGCACGGCGACGTGCCCGGCCCCGCACCGGCCGCCGAATTCGACGCCTACGTCACCCACCGCGCCGCCGAGGCCGCCCGGGACACGGCCGCCGCCGAGGCGTACTGGCTCGAGCGGCTCGACGGCGCCGACCTCACCGTCGACTTCCCGCACGACACCCCCGGCGGCGCCACCGAGGCGTGCGAGGCCGCCGTACCCCTCGACCTCGACGCGGATTTGTGGGACCGCGTCCGGGCCTTCTCCCGCACCCACCGCGCGGGCGCCGCCGCCGTCCTGCTCGCCGCCTACCTCAAGGCCCTCGCCACCTACGGCCGGCAGTCCGCGGCCACCGTCGGCGTCCCGCTGGGCGCCCGCACCGACCCGCGCTTCGACCGCACCGTCGGCCACTTCGTGCGCACCCTCCTGGTGCGCGCCCCCGAACAGCGCCCCGGCGACGGCCCGGCACCGACGGCCGCCGCCTTCGTCACCGCCGTGCAGACCGAGCTGGCCCGCGCCGTCGACCACGCCCGGCTGCCCTTCCCGCGCATCGCCCGGCTCGCTCCCGGCGACGCCGACCGGCCGCCGTTCAACTGCACCTTCGTCCTGCACAGCTGGGCGGACGCCACCAGCGCCGCCACCGACGGCGTCGCGCTGCGCGAGGGACTGCGTGCCCACTGGCGCCAGGACGTGCACGCCCCCGGCCTCGGGCTGCTCACCCTGGAGCTGTACGAGGGGGAGAGCGGGCTGCACGGCCGGCTCAAGTACGACGCGAGCCGCGTCGACGCCGCCACCGCCGAGGCGTTCACCGAGCACATCGCCACCCTCGCCGCCCAACTGGTGGCCGACCCCGACCGGCCCGTGGCCGACCTCGATGGCCTCGGCCCGCGCGCCCGGGCCACCCTCGACTTCCTCAACGCCACCGACCACCCCGTCCCCGACACGGACATCGACACCCTGCTGCGCGAGCGTGCCGCGGACCGGGGCGACGCCACCGCCGTCGAGTTCGGCGACTCCCGCTGGAGCTACCGCGAGCTCGACGAGCGCGTCGACGCCTACGCCGCCGGCCTCGAGACCCACGGCGTACGCGCCGGTGACCGGGTCGGCGTCCTGCTGCCGCGCAGCGACGAGGCGGTCGCCGCGATGCTCGCGGTGCTGCGCGCCGGCGCGGCCTACGTGCCCCTGGACGCCTCCCACCCCGAGGTGCGCCGCCGTCACATCGTCGACAGCAGCGGCATGCGGCTCGCCCTGGTGGACCCGGACACGGCGAGCGCCTGCCCGTCCGGTCCCCGGCAGCTGACGCTCGCCGACCTCGCCGTACGCGGCGGCCGCCCCCGGCTGCCCGGCCCGGACGGGCGAAGCGCCCTGCACGTGCTGTACACCTCCGGCTCCACCGGCCTGCCCAAGGGCGTCCAGCTCAGCCACCGCGCCCTGGTCACCGACATCCTCGCCGCGATACGGCACTTCGGCATCGGGCCGGACGACGCGGTGCTGCTCAAGGCACCCTTCACCTTCGACGTCAGCGCGCACGAGATGCTCGTCGCGCTGGTGGCCGGCGCCCGCCTGATCGTCGCGCCGCCGGACGCCGAACGCGACCCGGACCTGCTCGCCGAGACCCTGGACCGGCACGCGGTGACCCTGCTGCACGCGGTGCCGTCCCAGCTGCGGCTGCTGCTGGAGGCGCGGGCGTTCGCGGCCAACCGGACGCTGCGCACCGTCGTGTCGACGGGAGAGGCCCTGCCGAACGAACTGCGCTCCGCGTTCGAGGCGGTGCACCCGGCCCGGCTGCACAACGCCTACGGGCCGACCGAGACGTCGTACTCCACGGTGTTCTCCTGGAGCCGCGGCGAGGACGCGTTCTGGACCCGCCGGGCCGAGGTGCCGATCGGGGTGCCCTTCGACAACATCCGCTGCTACGTCCTCGACGAGGACCTGCGGCTGCTGCCGCCCGGAGCGCCGGGCGAGCTGTGGATCGGCGGCGGCACCGTCTCCGACGGCTACGTCGGCGACCCGGCGCGCACCGCGGACCGCTACCGCTCGCTGCGGCTGGGCGGCCGCACCGACACCGTCTACCGCACCGGCGACCTGGTCCGGCTGCTGCCCGGCGGCGTGCTCACCCACCTGGGCCGCCTCGACGACCAGGTGAAGATCAACGGCAACCGCGTCGAACTCGGTGAGGTGCGCGCCGCGCTGGCCGGCCTGGACGGAGTCGAGGACGCCGCCGTCCAGGTCGCCCGCCACGCCGGCGGGAGCCTGCAGATCGTGGCCCATGTGGTGACGCGTGTCGCGCCCGGCGAACTGCGCGCCGCTCTGCGGCCCCTGCTGCCCTCGCACATGATCCCCGCGCACATCCACCAGGTGCCGCGCATCCCGCTCCTGCCCAACGGCAAGACCGACCGCCGCGCGCTGGCCCAACTGGCCCTCCCGGACACCGACGGCCCGGCAGCAAGGTCCGGCACGGCACCGGCCGCCGGCGCCGGGGGGCCGGAGCGTACCGGCCCGTCGCCGGACGCCGGCGCCCGTCCCGCCGGCACCGCGCCGGCGGCGCCCGGGGCCGGCGGGACCGCTGCCGCCGGGACGCTCCCGCCCGCCCGACCGGCGACGCAGCCGCCCGGCGACCCGGCCGCGCCCCCGAACCCCGGCGGCACCGCGGGAGACGCCGCCCCGCAGCAGGCGCCCGCCGCCTCCGGGCGGGCCCTGGAGGCCGTACGGGCCGTGTGGGCCGATCTGCTGGGCAGCGCGAGCGACGACGCGCAGTTCTTCGAGGCCGGGGGCGACTCCATCCTCGCGATGCAACTCGTGTCGCGGCTGCGCCGCGAGGGCTTCTCGCTGGTCCTGCGCGAGATCTACCGCCATCCGGTGCTCGCCGACCTCGCCGCGCACCTGGGCGGCGGCACCGACGAGCGGCAGACGCCCGGCCACGCCCCGGCCGCACGCACGGCCGCCGCCCCCGCCCCCTCGGGCGGTGCCTCACCGCTCGCGCCCGTCCAGGCCTGGTTCTTCCGGCACATCAGGACCGACCTGCACCAGTGGAACCAGTCCGTCCTGCTCCAGCTCAACCGCCCCGTCGACCCCACCACCCTGCGGCTGGCCCTGCAGGCCGTCGTCGCGGCGCACCCGGCGCTGTCGGCGCGCTTCGAACGCGACGGCGACGACACGGACCCGGCCGGCCGGCTCATGGTCGCGGCCGAGCCGTTCGCCGCCTACCCGCCCCGCGACGTCCTGTGGGAACGCCACATCACCGACGAGAGCGGCTTCGACCGCGCCCTGGAGGACGCCGAGGGCAGCCTCGACCCGCTCAAGGGCGTCCACGTGCGCGCCGTCCTCGTCCACGACCGGCGCTCCCCGGCCACGCCCGCCCACCTGCTGATCGCCGTCCACCACCTCGTGGTCGACGGAGTCTCCTGGCGTGTCCTCCTGGAGGACCTCGAACACGCGCTGACCGCGCTGGCCGACGGCGTCCTGCCCGCCCTGCCGCCCGAGGCGTGCCGCTACGAGGACTGGGTCGCCGCGCTGCCCGCCGTGGCCGAGCGCCCCGGCGAGGCCGACCACTGGCGAGCCCTGGCGGCGGCCCGCCAGGAGGCGCACACCCTGCTGCTCACCACCCCCGCGCCGGACGAAGAGCGCATCCGCCGGGTCGAGTTCTCCCTCGACCCCGAGGTCACCGCCCGGCTGATCGGCCCGCTGCCCGCCCGGCTCGGACTCCAGGTCCACCAGGTCATGACCGGAGCGTTCGCGCAGGCCCTGGCCCGCTGGCGGGGCGCCCGGACCGTCACCTTCGACGTGGAGACCCACGGCCGCCACGGCCGCGACGACCTCTACCGCACGGTGGGCTGGTTCACCTCCATCCACCCGGTGGTCCTCGGTGCCGACCGCGCGCTGCCCCCGGAGCGCTACCTGGCGCGGATCAGCGCCGACCTGAACGCGGTGCCCGACGGCGGAGTCGGCTTCGGCGCCTGCCGCGAGTTCTCCCCCGACCCCGCACTGCGGACACTGCTGCGCGAGCTGCCGCCCGCCCTGGTGTGCTTCAACTACTACGGCCAGGCCGACCAGTTGAGCCCGTCGGGCGGCTTCACCATGTCGGAGCGGCCGATCCCGCGCGAGCACTCGGCCCGCTGCGAACGCGTCTACGGCATCGAGGTGTACGGCATCGTGCACGGCGGCCGGCTGCGCATGGGACTGACCTGGGTGCCGAGCCCCGCCGACGGTGTCGACGAGGCCGGTGTCGACGCGCTCGTGGCCCAGCTGGCCTGGGTGCTGGCCACCCTGGCGGGGGCCGACCCCCACACCGTCGTCCCCGCCGAGATCGCCGCGCCGGGCGCCGCCGCACCGGCACCGCGCCCCGCCGCCCAGCCGGCCCTGCCGGCCGCGGACGGGCCGGAGACCGTACCGGTGACCCCGCAGCAGCACGGCCTGCTCCTCGACGCGCTCGCCCACCAGGGCACCGGCCGCTATGTGGAGCAGCTGTTCTGGCGCTGGCACGGCCCCCTCGACACCGACCGGTTCACCGCCGCCTGGCAGTCCGTCTTCGACCGCGAGACCGTGCTGCGGGCCGCCTTCGACTGGCAGGACGAGCCGCGCCTGGTGCTCCACGACGACGTGAGCGCCGAGGTGACCCGGCACGCCGCCGGATCGGTCGACTGGGAGGACCTGACCCGGCGGGACCTGCTGCGCGGCTTCGATCTGCGCAGCCCGGGACTGCTGCGCGTGAACCTCCTCGACGAGGCCGCTGAGGAGGGCGCGCAGCCCTCCGTGCGGATCCTGCTCACCTTCCACCACGTCCTGCTCGACGGCTGGAGCGTCTCCGTCCTGGTGCAGGAGTTCTACCGCGCCTACCTCGCCGGAGGTCTCCTGGCGGGCGGCGAGCGGCGTCCCGACATCCGGGACTACGCGCGCTGGCTCAAGGCCCAGGACACCGCGCCTGCACGGGAGTTCTGGTCCTCGGCCGTCCCGGACACCGCCCCCCTCGTGCGGCCCGCGGTCCCCGGCCCGGCCACGGGGCAGAGCGGTTCGGGGCGCGCCGAGGTCCGCATCGGCGCCGCGGACGCCGACCGGCTGCGCGCCTGGGCGGCGTCCTGCGCCGCCACCGAGTCCAGCGCGCTGCAGGCCGTGTGGGCGCTGCTGCTCTACCGGGCGGGCGGCGTGGACGGGGCCGCACCGGTCGGCTTCGGTGTCACCGTCTCCGGCCGCGGCATCGCCCTCGACGCCGTCGAGCGGCTGCCCGGCCTGCTGATGAACTCGCTGCCCATGACCATCCGGGTCGACCCGTCCGCCGAGGTCACCCGGCTGCTGACCGAACTGCGCGACCAGGCCCTGGACATGGCCGCCTACGAGTGGGTGTCGACCGGGCAGATCCACGAGTGGAGCGGGCGCCGGCCCGACGAGCGGCTCGTCGAGAGCCTCATCGTGTTCGAGAACTACCCGCGTACGTCCGACGACCTGGAGTCCACGCTCGCCGAGCACGGCATCAGCGTCGAACTGCCGGACGCGGCCGGCTCCCAGACCGCCTTCCCCGTCACCCTGCTCGCCTACCGCGACGTGGACGGCAGCCTGGTCCTGGCCGCCGTCCACGACCGGGCCCGGCTCGCCGACGCCGAGGCCGAGCGGCTGGTCGCCCAGTGCGCCCGGCTGCTGCGGGAACTGCCCGGCCTCGGCGCGGTGACCGTCACCGACGTCCTGACCGCGCTCTCCGACGAGGCGCCGGTGCGCATGGCCGACGCCCCCGCGGCGCCCGGTGAGGACATCACGGAGGTCTCCTGGCCCGACGCGCCCGAGACCGAGCTGGTCAAGGACGCCTGGACCGCCGTGTTCGGCGGGGGCGAGGTCGACCCCGGCACGCACTTCTTCGACGCGGGCGGCCACTCCCTGCTGGCCGTACGGCTGTTGCGGGAGATCGCGCAGCGCACCGGCCGCACCCTGCGGCTGGACGACCTGATCACCCACCCCCGGGCCGGGCAGCTCGCCCGGCTGCTGGCCGACGGGCCGGAGGAAACGGACGGCAGTAGCGCCGCCGACGCCGTGCTGGTGCCGCTGCGGCCCGCCGGTCGTCCCGGCGCGGGCACCGTGTACCTGGTCCACCCGCCCGGCGGCCAGGTCGCCTGCTACGCGCAGCTCGCCCGCGAGTACCAGGGCCCCCACGCCCTGGTCGGGATCCGCGACCCGCGGGTCGACGACCCCGAGCCCGCGCACCTGTCCACCGAGGATCTCGCCGAGCGCTACCTCGACGCGCTGCGCCCCGCGCTGGAGCGTGGCGAGCGGATCGTGCTCGGCGGCTTCTCCGGCGGCGGCGTCGTCGCCTACGAGATCGCCCAGCGCGTCGTCGCCGAGGGCGGCCGCCCGCCGCTGGTCGTGATGGTCGACGCGGGCGCCCCCGACGGCGACCTCACCGACGCGGAAGCGGACGGCTCGTTCGCCCGACGGCTCCGGGAGGTGGCCGAGGGCCGCACCCCGTCCCCGGCACCCTCCGCCGCGCCCGGCACCGAAGCGGACGGGGGGCAGCAGCACCGGACGAGCCCCGCGGGCCCGGCGGGCGCCGCCGACGCGACCGGCCCGGGCGCAGCCGCCGACACGGCCGGTGCCGTGGCTGCCGCCGACGCCGGCCCGGGTACCGCCGACGCCGGCCCGGGTACCGCCGACGCCGGTACGGGCCCCGCCGACGCGACCGCCACCGGGACCTCCGTCGAAGTCGGCGCGGGCTCCGCCACTGCCGACACCGGTACGGGCTTCGGCCCCGACGGCACGGGCCCCGCCGACGCGGCCGGCGCCGAGGCCGCCGTAGCCGCCCCCGGCAGCGGTGTGGTCCGCGCGGGCGACGCGTCGCTCGGCGACGGCCCCTCCGCCGGTGCCACCGCCGAACCCGAGGGCGCCGACGCCTACCTCGCCGAACTCGCCCAGATCGCCGAGTGGATGCGCGGCGACGGCGGCGGTGACCCCGTCGCACTCATGCGGGACAGCGTCGAGGCCGTGCAGCGCTACCGGCCGCGGCCCTACGCGGGCCCCGTCGTGGTGCTGCGCGCCGGTGACACCGGCTTCGGCCGCGGCACCGCCTACGACGAGAGCGACCGCTTCCACCGCCGTCCCGGCCTCGGCTGGGAGGACCACGTCGAGGACCTCGCCATCCGGGTCGTCCCCGGCAACCACGTCACCATGCTGACCGGCGACAACGTCCGCCGGCTCGCCCGGATCCTGGCGTCCGCGCTCACGAACTGACCCGAGGAGAGCACCGACCATGACCAGCCCGCCCCGGCGCATCACCCTGGCCGGCATCATCGACGGCCCGGGCGGCCATGTGGCCGCCTGGCGCCACCCGGCCACCCAGGCGGACGCCCAGCTCGACTTCGCCTTCCACCGCCGCAACGCCCAGACCCTCGAACGCGGCCTGTTCGACGCGGTGTTCATCGCCGACATCGTCGCCGTGTGGGGGACCCGCCTGGACTCCCTGTGCCGTACCTCCCGCACCGAGCACTTCGAGCCGCTCACCCTGCTCGCCGCCTACGCCGCGGCCACCGAGCACATCGGCCTGTGCGCCACCGCCACCACCACGTACAACGAACCCGCCCACATCGCCCGCCGGTTCGCCTCCCTGGACCACCTCAGCGGCGGCCGGGCCGGCTGGAACGTGGTCACCTCCGCCGCCCCGTGGGAGTCCGTCAACTTCGGCTTCCCCGAGCACCTGGAGCACGGACTGCGCTACGCCCGGGCCGAGGAGTTCATCGACGTCGTCAAGCGGCTGTGGGACAGCGCCGGAGCGCCCATCGGCCACCACGGCGAGCACTTCGACGTCCCCGGCCCGCTCGGCCTGGCCCGCCCGCCCCAGGGCCGCCCCGTGATCATCCAGGCCGGGTCCTCCCCGGTCGGCCGCGAGTTCGCCGCCCGCCACGCCGAGGTGATCTTCACCCGGCACAACACGCTCGGTGACGCCCAGGGCTTCTACGCGGACCTCAAGGCACGCGTCGCCCAGCACGGCCGCGACCCGGAGAAGGTCCTGGTGTGGCCGACGCTCGCGCCGATCGTCGCCGCCACCGAGACCGAGGCCAAGCAGCGCCTGGAGGAGCTGCAGGACCTGACCCACGACCACGTGGCGCTGCGCACCCTGCAGGACTTCCTCGGCGACGTCGACCTCAGCGCGTACCCGATCGACGGACCGGTGCCCGACATCCCGTACACCAACCAGTCGCAGTCGACCACCGAGCGGCTCCTCACGCTCGCCCGGCGCGAGAACCTCAGCATCCGCGGGCTCGCGCTGCGCCTGATGGGCGACATCGTCGCCGGCACACCGGAGCAGCTCGCCGACCACATGGAGAGCTGGTTCACCGGGCGCGGCGCCGACGGCTTCAACATCGACTTCCCCTACCTGCCGGGCTCGGCCGACGACTTCGTCGACCACGTGATCCCCGAGCTCCAGCGCCGCGGCCTCTACCGCACGTCCTACGAGGGCACCACCCTGCGCGAGAACCTCGGCATCGACACGCCCGCCACGACCCGGAAGGCAGGTGCCGCGGCATGACGTCCTCCCTCACCTCCCCGCTCCTCATCGGCCGGATCCGCGCGTACGGCACGGCCGAGGCGCCCTCCCTCGCCCACGTCCTGCGCACCGTGCACGCCGCCGAGGCAGCCGGCCTCGACGCGGTCGTCCTCGACGACGGGGCCGCGACGCCCGGCGCACAGGCCCTGTTCGAGACCACCACCCTCGCCGCCGCGGTCGCCGCCGCCACCGACGGGATCGGGGTGATCCTCTCCCCGCTCCCCGCCGACCAGGCCCCGTACCACGTGGCGCGGATCGTCGCCTCCCTCGACCACCTCGCGCACGGCCGCATCGGCTGGCTGGCCGGCGCGGACGACGCCGAGGGCCGGACCGCGGAACTCATCGAGGTGGCCCGGGGCCTGTGGGACAGCTTCGACGACGACGCCTTCGTGCACGACCGCGCCGACGCCCAGTACTGGCGGCTCGACGGCATCCACCGGCTGGACCACCGGGGCCGGCACTTCGACGTCGCCGGCCCGCTCAACGTCGCCCGGCCGCCCCAGGGACACCCCGTCGTCGCCGTCACCGATCCCGGGCTCGCGGCCGGCGCCGACCTCGTCCTGCTCGGCCCGGACCACGCGGCCGACGCGGTGCGCGCCGTGCGCGCCGCCGCCCCGGCGGCGAAGGTGCTGGGCGAGCTGCCCGCGGACAGCGACGCGCGCCGGCTGCTCGCCGACACCCGGGCCGACGGCCTGGTCGCCGAACTCACCGGCCCCGACGACCCGTTCCTGACCTGGGTCGCCCTCGCCCTGCGCCCCGGCGCCGCCCCTGCCCCGGGCACCACGCTGCGGGCTCGGCTCGGCCTGTCCCGGCCCGCGAGCCGGCACACCGGGGCCGCCGCGGCCTGACACCGGCACGCGCCCCGCGCTCCATCCCATCCGACCACCAGCCCGTCGCCCAGGAGAGCCATGTCCCGTCGCCTGTTCACCTCGGAGTCCGTCACCGAGGGCCACCCCGACAAGATCGCCGACCGTGTCAGCGACACCGTCCTCGACGCCCTGCTGCGCGAGGACCCCTCCTCCCGCGTTGCCGTGGAGACCCTGATCACCACCGGCCAGGTCCACATCGCCGGGGAGGTCACCACCCAGGCGTACGCACCGATCGCCCAGCTCGTGCGGGAGACGATCCTCGAGATCGGCTACGACTCCTCGGCCAAGGGCTTCGACGGCGCCTCGTGCGGGGTGTCGGTGTCCATCGGCGCCCAGTCCCCGGACATCGCCCAGGGCGTCGACGCGGCGTACGAGGCCCGGGTCGAGGGCGGTGACGACGAGCTGGACCGCCAGGGGGCCGGCGACCAGGGCATCATGTTCGGCTACGCGACCGACGAGACGCCGAACCTGATGCCGCTGCCCATCGAGCTGGCCCACCGCCTGTCCCGCCGGCTCACCGAGGTCCGCAAGAACGGCACCCTCCCCTACCTGCGCCCGGACGGCAAGACGCAGGTGACCATCGAGTACCTCGGCAGCCGCCCGGTCCGCCTGGACACCGTGGTGGTCTCCTCGCAGCACGCCGCCGACATCGACCTCGAGGCGCTGCTCACACCGGACATCCGCGAACACGTCGTCGAGCACGTCCTGACCGCCCTCGCCGAGGACGGCATCAAGCTGGAGTCGGAGGGCTACCGCCTGCTCGTCAACCCCACGGGCCGCTTCGAGATCGGCGGTCCCATGGGCGACGCGGGCCTGACCGGCCGCAAGATCATCATCGACACCTACGGCGGCATGGCCCGCCACGGCGGCGGCGCCTTCTCCGGCAAGGACCCCTCCAAGGTCGACCGCTCCGCCGCCTACGCCATGCGCTGGGTCGCCAAGAACGTCGTCGCCGCCGGTCTGGCCGAGCGCTGCGAGGTGCAGGTGGCGTACGCGATCGGCAAGGCGGAGCCGGTGGGGCTGTTCGTGGAGACCTTCGGCACCGGCAAGGTCGCCCAGGACCGCATCGAGAAGGCCATCCACGAGGTCTTCGACCTGCGCCCGGCCGCCATCATCCGCGACCTGGACCTGCTGCGCCCCATCTACGCCCAGACCGCCGCCTACGGCCACTTCGGCCGTGAACTGCCCGACTTCACCTGGGAGCGCACCGACCGCGCCACCCGGCTGAAGGCCGCGGCCGGCCTCTGAGCCGGCCGCCCGAGCCCGACGGAAGTGCCCCCGTGCGCATCGCGGTCACCGGATCCATCGCGACCGATCATCTGACGTTCTTCCCCGGCCGGTTCACGGAGCAACTGCTTCCCGATCAGCTGGCCCACGTCTCCCTGTCCTTCCTGGTGGACCGGCTCGAGGTGCGCAGGGGAGGGGTCGCCGCCAACATCGCCTTCGGGCTCGGCGGCCTCGGCCTCGACCCCCTGCTGATCGGTGCCGTCGGCGCCGACTTCGCCGACCACGAGGTGTGGCTCAAGGAACACGGTGTCGACACCGGCGGTGTCGTCGTGTCCGCCGAGCGGCACACCGCCCGCTTCATGTGCACCACCGACGCCGACGCCAACCAGATCGCCGCCTTCTACGCGGGCGCCATGACCGAGGCCCGCACGATCGACCTGACCCGCCTGCCCGTCGGCCCGGAGCGTCTCGGCCTGGTCGTCGTCGCCGCCAACGACCCGGTGGCGATGGTGCGTCACACCCACCAGTGCCGCCGGCTGGGCATCCCCTTCGCGGCCGACCCCTCGCAGCAGCTGGCCACCCTCGACGGCGCCGAGGCCCGTGACCTCATCGAGGGCGCCCGCTGGCTGTTCACCAACGAGTACGAGGCCGCGCTGCTGCGGGAGCACACCGGCTGGCGCACCCGCGACGTACTGGAGCGCGTCGGCACCTGGATCACCACGCTCGGCGAGCGCGGTGTCCGCATCCGCCGCGCGGCGGACGGCCTCGACCTCACCGTCCCCGCCGTCGCCGACGTGCCCGTGGTGGACCCGACCGGTGTCGGTGACGCCTTCCGCGCCGGGTTCCTGGCCGCCACCGGCTGGGGACTGCCGGTGGACTGCGCCGCCCGGCTGGGCTGCGCGCTGGCCGCGCAGTCCCTGTCGGCCGTCGGCTCCCAGACCTACGACCCGGCTTCCCCCGCACTCCTCGCCACCGTGGCCCGGGGCTACGGAAGTGCCATGGCGGATCAGCTCGCCCCTCACCTGGAAGGCATCCGATGAACGCGGCCGACCGAGCGACCGCCCTGCGCGAGGCGCTTGCCACCCGTGTGGTGGTCGCCGACGGTGCGATGGGCACCATGCTCCAGGCGCAGGACCCCACCCTGGACGACTTCCGGCAGCTGGAGGGCTGCAACGAGATCCTGAACGTCACCCGCCCGGACATCGTGCGCTCGGTCCACGAGGAGTACTTCGCGGCCGGCGTGGACTGCGTGGAGACGAACACCTTCGGCGCGAACTTCGCCGCGCTGGGCGAGTACGACATCCCGGAGCGGGTCTTCGAGCTGTCCGAGGCCGGTGCGCGCATCGCCCGTGACGTGGCCGACGCGTTCACCGGGTCGACCGGGCGGCAGCGGTGGGTCCTGGGCTCGATGGGGCCGGGCACGAAGCTGCCGACGCTGGGACACGCCCCTTACGGCACGCTGCGCGACGCGTACCAGCAGAACGCGGAGGGGGTGATCGCCGGTGGTGCGGACGCGCTGCTGGTGGAGACCACGCAGGACCTGCTGCAGACCAAGGCCGCCGTCGTCGGGGCGCGCCGGGCGCTGGAGGCCGCCGGGGCCGACCTGCCGCTGATCGTGTCGGTCACGGTGGAGACGACGGGCACGATGCTGCTCGGTTCGGAGATCGGTGCGGCGCTGACCGCGCTGGAGCCGCTCGGCATCGACATGATCGGTCTGAACTGCGCCACCGGCCCCGCCGAGATGAGCGAGCACCTGCGCTACCTGGCCCGCCACGCCCGTATCCCGCTGCTCTGCATGCCGAACGCGGGGCTGCCGGTGCTGGGCAAGGACGGTGCGCACTATCCGCTGAGTGCGCCGGAACTCGCGGACGCGCAGGAGAACTTCGTCCGGGACTACGGGCTGTCCCTGGTGGGTGGCTGCTGCGGTACGACTCCGGAGCATCTGCGGCAGGTCGTGGAGCGGGTGCGGGGGCTGGCGCCGGGTGAGCGTGATCCGCGTCCGGAGCCGGGCGCGGCCTCCCTCTACCAGACGGTGCCGTTCCGGCAGGACACCGCCTACCTCGCGATCGGTGAGCGCACGAACGCCAACGGGTCGAAGAAGTTCCGTGAGGCGATGCTGGAGGGCCGCTGGGACGACTGTGTGGAGATGGCGCGCGAGCAGATCCGTGAGGGCGCGCACATGCTCGACCTGTGCGTGGACTATGTCGGCCGGGACGGCGTGGCGGACATGGAGGAGCTGGCGGGGCGGTTCGCGACGGCTTCGACGCTGCCGGTCGTGCTGGACTCCACGGAGGTGCCGGTGATCCGGGCCGGGCTGGAGAAGCTGGGCGGCCGTGCGGTGATCAACTCGGTGAACTACGAGGACGGTGACGGTCCCGAGTCGCGCTTCGCGAAGGTCACGGCTCTGGCGAAGGAGCATGGTGCGGCGCTGATCGCGCTGACCATCGACGAGGAGGGCCAGGCGCGCACGGCGGAGAAGAAGGTGGAGATCGCCGAGCGGCTGATCGCCGACCTGACGGGGAACTGGGGCATCCGTGAGGAGGACATCCTCATCGACTGCCTGACGTTCACGATCTGTACCGGTCAGGAGGAGTCACGCAAGGACGGCATCGCCACCATCGAGGGCATCCGCGAGCTCAAGCGCCGCCACCCCAACGTGCAGACCACTCTCGGTCTGTCCAACATCTCCTTCGGTCTGAACCCGGCCGCGCGGATCCTGCTGAACAGTGTGTTCCTGGACGAGTGTGTGAAGGCGGGGCTGGACTCGGCGATCGTGCACGCCTCGAAGATCCTGCCGATCGCCCGGTTCGACGAGGAGCAGGTGCGCACGGCGCTGGATCTGATCCATGACCGGCGTGCCGAGGGGTATGACCCGCTGCAGAAGCTGATGCAGCTGTTCGAGGGTGCGACGGCGAAGTCGCTGAAGGCGTCCAAGGCGCAGGAGCTGGCCGCGCTGCCGCTGGAGGAGCGTCTCAAGCGGCGCATCATCGACGGCGAACGCAACGGCCTGGAACAGGATCTGGACGAGGCACTCCGAAAGCGGCCGGCCCTCGACATCGTCAACGAGACGCTGCTGGACGGTATGAAGGTGGTCGGTGAGCTGTTCGGTTCCGGCCAGATGCAGCTGCCGTTCGTGCTCCAGTCGGCCGAGGTGATGAAGACCGCGGTGGCCCATCTGGAGCCGCACATGGAGAAGACGGACGAGGCGGGCAAGGGCACGATCGTGCTGGCCACCGTGCGCGGGGACGTGCACGACATCGGCAAGAACCTCGTCGACATCATCCTGTCCAACAACGGCTACAACGTGGTCAACCTGGGCATCAAGCAGCCCGTGTCCGCGATCCTGGAGGCCGCCGAGGAGCACCGGGCCGATGTGATCGGCATGTCCGGGCTGCTGGTGAAGTCCACGGTGATCATGAAGGAGAACCTGGAGGAGCTCAACCAGCGTGAGCTGGCCGGCAAGTACCCGGTCATCCTCGGCGGGGCCGCGCTGACCCGGGCGTATGTCGAGCAGGACCTGCACGAGATCTACCAGGGCGAGGTCCGCTACGCCCGGGACGCCTTCGAGGGGCTGCGTCTGATGGACGCGCTGATCGGCATCAAGCGCGGGGTGCCCGGGGCGAAGCTGCCGGAGCTGAAGCAGCGCCGGGTCAAGGCGGCCACCGTCCAGGTCGAGGAGCGGCCGCAGGAGGGGCATGTGCGCTCCGACGTGGCCATCGACAACCCGGTGCCCGCCCCGCCGTTCTGGGGCACCCGCGTGATCAAGGGCATCCAGCTCAAGGAGTACGCCACCTGGCTCGACGAGACGGCTCTCTTCCGGGGCCAGTGGGGCCTGACCAAGGAGCTGGTCGAGTCCGAGGGCCGGCCCAGGCTGCGCGGCCTGCTGGACCGGCTCCGCACCGAGAACCTGCTGGAGGCGGCCGTCGTGCACGGCTACTTCCCGTGCGTGTCGAAGAACGACGACCTGATCGTCCTGGACGAGGCCGGCAACGAGCGGACCCGGTTCACCTTCCCGCGTCAGAGCCGCGGCCGCCGGCTGTGCCTGGCCGACTTCTTCCGCCCGGAGGAGTCCGGGGAGACGGACGTCGTCGGCTTCCAGGTCGTCACCGTGGGCTCGCGCATCGGCGAGGAGACCGCCCGTCTCTTCGAGGCCGACGCCTACCGCGACTACCTCGAACTGCACGGCCTGTCCGTGCAGTTGGCGGAGGCCCTCGCCGAGTACTGGCACGCACGCGTACGCGCCGAACTCGGGATCGCGGGCCGGGACCCGGCGGCCCTCGACGGCATGTTCCGTACCGAGTACCAGGGCTGCCGCTACTCGCTCGGCTATCCGGCCTGTCCCGACCTGGAGGACCGCGCCAAGATCGCCGACCTGCTCCGGCCGGAGCGCATCGGCGTGCACCTGTCCGAGGAGTTCCAGCTCCACCCCGAGCAGTCCACGGACGCCATCGTGCTCCACCACCCCCAGGCGAGCTACTTCAACGCCGGAGGCCGCGCATGACATCCCGGCCCACGTTCTCCTTCGAGTTCTTCCCGCCGAAGACGGCGGCCGGGGAGCGCACCCTGTGGCAGGCGATACGCCGTGTCGAGCCCCTGGGGCCGGACTTCGTCTCCGTCACCTACGGAGCGGGAGGCTCCTCCCGGGACCGCACCATCGAGGTCACCCGGCGCATCGCGGCCGAGACGACGTTGCGTCCCGTCGCCCACCTCACCGCCGTCGGGCACTCGGTGGCCGAACTGCGGCACATCATCGGCCAGTACGCGGACGCCGGCATCCGGGACGTCCTGGTGCTGCGCGGAGATCCGCCCGGCGACCCCAAGGGGCCGTGGGTGCCGCACCCGGACGGCTTCCGGCACGCCCGCCAACTGGTCGAGCTGGTGCGCTCGCTGGGTGACTTCACCATCGGTGTGGCGGCCTTCCCGGAGCGGCATCCGCGCTCGCCCGACTGGGACTCCGACATCCGGCACTTCGTCGCCAAATGCCGGGCGGGCGCCGACTACGCCATCACCCAGATGTTCTTCGACGTCGAGGACTACCTGCGGCTGCGGGACCGGGTGGCGGCCGCGGGCTGCGACATCCCGATCATCCCGGAGATCATGCCGGCCACCGACGTCCGGCAGATCCGCCGGTTCGCCGAACTGAGCGACGCGGCCTTCCCCGAGGACCTCGCCCACCGCCTGGAAGCGGCCCGGGACGACGCTGCGGCGGGCCACCGGATCGGCGTCGAGTACGCCACCGCCATGGCCGAGCGGCTGCTCGCCGAGGGCGCGCCCGGCCTGCACTACATCACCCTGAACAGGTCCACCGCGGCCCTGGACATCCACCGTAACGTCATGAGCGCAAGGAGCTCCCGTGTCAGCTGAGTTCACGGATTTCAAGGTCGCCGACCTGTCCCTGGCCGAGTTCGGCCGCAAGGAGATCACCCTCGCCGAGCACGAGATGCCGGGCCTGATGGCGATCCGCAAGGAGTACGCCGAGGCGCAGCCCCTGGCGGGCGCCCGCATCACGGGTTCGCTGCACATGACGGTGCAGACGGCCGTGCTGATCGAGACCCTGGTCGCGCTCGGCGCCAAGGTCCGCTGGGCCTCCTGCAACATCTTCTCCACGCAGGACCACGCCGCCGCGGCCATCGCCGCCGCCGGCATCCCCGTCTTCGCCTGGAAGGGCGAGACGCTCGAGGAGTACTGGTGGTGCACCGAGCAGGCGCTGACCTGGCCCGGCACCGACACCGGCGGCCCGAACATGATCCTCGACGACGGCGGTGACGCCACCCTCCTCGTCCACCAAGGTGTCGAACACCGCAAGAGCGGCACCCTGCCCGCCGCCGACAACGAGGAACTCGCCGTCGTCCGCGCCCTCCTCGAGAGGAGCACCCTGGACTGGACGGCCGTCGCCGCCGGCATCCGCGGTGTCACGGAGGAGACCACGACGGGTGTCCACCGTCTGTACGAGATGATGCGCGAGGGGACGCTGCTGTTCCCCGCGATCAACGTGAACGACTCGGTGACGAAGTCGAAGTTCGACAACAAGTACGGCTGCCGTCACTCGCTGATCGACGGCATCAACCGTGCCACGGACGTGCTGATCGGTGGCAAGACCGCGGTGGTGTTCGGGTACGGCGATGTGGGCAAGGGCTGTGCGGAGTCGCTGCGCGGTCAGGGTGCCCGGGTGATCGTGACGGAGATCGACCCGATCTGCGCGCTGCAGGCGGCGATGGACGGCTACCAGGTCACCACGCTGGACGAGGTGGTGGAGACGGCCGACATCTTCGTCACGACGACCGGCAACAAGGACATCATCATGGCCTCCGACATGGCCCGGATGAAGCACCAGGCGATCGTCGGGAACATCGGTCACTTCGACAACGAGATCGACATGGCCGGTCTGGCGAAGATTCCCGGGATCGTCAAGGACGAGGTGAAGCCGCAGGTCCACACGTGGACCTTCCCCGACGGCAAGAAGATCATCGTGCTGTCCGAGGGCCGTCTGCTGAACCTGGGCAACGCCACCGGTCATCCCTCGTTCGTGATGTCCAACTCCTTCGCGAACCAGACGATCGCGCAGATCGAGCTGTTCACCAAGCAGTCCGAGTACCCGACCGGTGTGTACGTGCTGCCCAAGCACCTCGACGAGAAGGTCGCCCGCCTCCACCTGGACGCCCTCGGCGTGAAGCTGACGAAGCTGCGCCCGGAGCAGGCGGCGTACATCGGCGTGGACGTGGACGGCCCGTACAAGGCCGACCACTACCGCTACTGATCACCTCCGGCCACCCGGTGGCACGTGGCTGATTCGAGTCGTGCTCCAGGCACGTCGGCCAGTCTCGAAGCCAGTGAAGGCCCGCGCCACCGAGGCGGCCGAGGAGGTGCGACACCATGGGGGACGGCTCACCGGTCACGCTGTACTGCTTCGCGCACGCCGGCGCGGGGGTGAGCAGCTTCGTCCACTGGCGCGCACGCACCGGCCCCGGCGTGCGGACCGTTCCGGTCCTGCTGCCCGGCCGTGAGGCACGGCGCCGTGAGGCCCGGCCGACCGGACGCGCCGCACTGCTCGACGCGCTCCTTCGCCCGCTCGCCGACGAGGTAGCCGACGGACGCCCCTACGCCCTGTACGGGCACAGTCTGGGCGGCCTGGTCGCCCATACCCTCGCCCGCGCGCTTGTGGACCAGCAGCTGCCCGCGCCCGCGTTCCTCGCGGTCGGTGCCAGCCCCGCCCCGCACCTGGGGCCGGTGCGCCACGCCGAGGAGATCACCGACGCCCGGTTGCTGCGGTTCGTCGCCGACATCGGAGCGGCGCCCGGCGGGGCACTCGCCGCGCCCGGCAGCGTATGGCACCGCAGCGTGCTGCCCGTCCTGCGGGACGACCTGCGGCTGGCCGCCGCCCTGCGGACCGCCGCCCTCGACGACGAGGGCCGCGGTCCGCTGAACGTGCCCGTCCTCGCCGTCGGCGGGCGGGACGACCCGGTCGTCGGCGCCGCGTCGCTGGACGGCTGGGCGCGCTGGACCACCGGCCGCCTCGTGCGGCGCACCGTGCCCGGCGACCACTTCTTCGTCCGCGGACCGCACATACCCCGCCTCGTCGGCCGCGCCTGCCGCATCGTGCGGCGCACCGAGCTCATACCTGGAGGACAACAGTGAGGGACAACCGATGAGACGGGTCGTCATCACCGGCATCGGGGTCGTGGCACCCGGTGGCGTGGGCACCCGCGCGTTCTGGGACACGCTGACCGCGGGCCGCACCGCCACGCGCGGCATCACGCTGTTCGACGCGTCCTCGTTCCGCTCGCGCATCGCCGCCGAAGCGGACTTCGACCCGGCGGCTCACGGATTCACGGCGGCCGAGGCCGCCCGACTGGACCGCGCCGCCCAGTTCGCCCTCGTCAGCGCCCGCGAGGCCGTCGAGGACAGCGGGCTGAACGGTGCGCTCGACCCGGTCCGCACCGGCGTCACCCTGGGCAGCGCCGTCGGCTGCACCACCGGCCTCGACAACGAGTACGGCGTCGTCAGCGACAACGGCAGTACCTGGGAGGTCGACCACACCCGGGCCGTCGCCCATCTCTTCGACTACTTCGTGCCCAGCTCCATGGCCGCCGAAGTGGCCCGCGCCGTGGGCGCCCAGGGCCCCGTCTCCCTGGTGTCCACGGGCTGCACCTCGGGACTGGACTCCGTCGGCCACGCCGTCGACCTGATCCGCGAGGGCAGCGCCGACGTCATGGTCACCGGCGCCACCGAGGCACCGATCTCCCCGATCACCGTGGCCTGCTTCGACGCCATCAAGGCGACCAGCCCCCGCAACGACGAGCCGGAGACCGCCTCGCGGCCCTTCGACCGCTCCCGCAACGGCTTCGTGCTCGGCGAGGGCGCGGCCGTGCTGGTCCTGGAGGAACTGGAACACGCCCGCCGGCGCGGCGCCCATGTGTACGCGGAGATCGCCGGGTTCGCCGGGCGCAGCAACGCCTACCACATGACCGGGCTGAAGTCCGACGGCGCGGAGATGGCCGAGGCCATCCGCGCCGCCCTCGACGAGGCACACCTCGACGCCACCGCCGTCGACTACATCAACGCCCACGGCTCCGGCACCAAGCAGAACGACCGCCACGAGACCGCCGCGTTCAAGCGCAGCCTCGGCGACCACGCCTACCGGGTGCCGGTCAGCTCCATCAAGTCGATGATCGGGCACTCGCTCGGCGCGATCGGCTCACTGGAGGTGGCCGCCAGCGCCCTGGCCATCGAGCACAACACGGTGCCTCCCACCGCGAACCTGCACGAGTCCGACCCGGCCTGCGACCTCGACTACACCCCGCTCACCGCGCGCGAGCAGCGCACCGACACCGTGCTCAGCGTCGGCAGCGGCTTCGGCGGCTTCCAGAGCGCCATCGTCCTGACCCGGCCGCGACTTCAGGAGGCGGCATGACCACGGCCACCCTCGACCGTCCCGCCGCGGCGCGGCAGACCCCTTCGACCACCGGGTCCGTCGTCACCGGCATCGGCGTCACCGCCCCCAACGGCCTGGGCACCGAGGCCTGGTGGGCGGCCACCCTGCGCGGGGAGAGCGGTATCCGCCCCCTGACCCGCTTCGACGCCTCGCGCTATCCGGTGCGCATCGCCGGTGAGGTCCCGGGTTTCGTCGACGAGGACCACCTGCCCAGCCGGCTGCTGCCGCAGACCGACCGGGTCACCCGGCTGTCGCTGGCCGCCGCCAAGGAGGCCCTGGACGACTGCGGGACCGATCCGGCCGCGCTGCCCGCCTACGGGGCCGGAGTGGTGACCGCGTCGTCCGCCGGCGGCTTCGAGTTCGGGCAGCGCGAGCTGGAGGCGCTGTGGAGCAAGGGCGGCCAGCACGTCAGCGCCTACCAGTCCTTCGCCTGGTTCTACGCCGTCAACACCGGTCAGATCTCCATCCGGCACGGGCTGCGCGGCTCCAGCGGTGTCGTCGTCGCCGAACAGGCCGGCGGTCTCGACGCCCTCGCCCACGCCCGGCGCCAGATCCGCAAGGGCGCCCGGATGATGGTCACCGGCGGCGTCGACTCGGGGCTGTGCCCGTGGGGATGGGCCGCACATCTCGCGGCCGGCGACCTCAGCCCGGTGGCCGACCCCGCCCGCGCCTACCTCCCCTTCGACGCCGCGGCGCGCGGCCACGTCGTCGGTGAGGGCGGTGCCCTGTTCGTGCTGGAGAGCGCCGCCGACGCGCGGGCCCGCGAGGCGCGCGTGTACGGGGTGTTCACCGGGTACGCGGCCACCTTCGACGGCCCCGGCACCCCCCGCCTGGGCGACGCCGCCCGGCTCGCCCTCGCCGACGCCGGACTCGAGCCCGGTGACATCGACGTGGTCTTCGCGGACGCGGCGGGCGAACGCGCCGCCGACCGTGCCGAGGCGCAGGCGCTCGCCGGCCTGTTCGGCGCCCGCGCCGTCCCGGTCACCGCGCCCAAGTCGATGACCGGCCGCCTCCTCGCGGGCGGCGCCTCCCTCGACGTAGCCGCCGCCCTGCTCACCCTGCGCGACCAGGTGATCCCGCCGACCACCGGCACCACCCGCCCGGCCGCCGACTGCCCGATCGACCTCGTCACCACGCCCCGCGAGACGCGGGTCCGGCACGCCCTGGTCCTCTCCCGCGGCCGCGGCGGCTTCAACTCCGCCGCGATCCTCAGCGCCGGCTGACCCGCGACCCGTCCCGCCCGTCCCACTGCTCCCACCGGCCCGCACCGCCCGGCGCCGCCCCCGGCGCGCACCACCGGTCCGGGCCGCTGTCCCGCCCTTCGAGAAAGGCGCACGATGACCCGTCCCAGCCGACGCCGGTTCGTTGCCGGCACGCTCACCGCGGGGGCCGCCGCGGGCCTCAGCGCGGCCGGCCTCACGGCCGCCGGCGCCGCGCAGGGCACCCCGGCCGACACCACCGGCACCACCGTCACCCCCACCGACCCGCGCTACGCCGCCCTGGCCACCCGGGGCAGCAACAAGCGCTTCACCGCGCACCCGGAGGCGTTCCGGCTGCCCACCACCACCGCCGAGGTGGTCGCCGCGGTCGGTGACGCCGTACGCGACGGCAAGCGCATCGCCGTGCGCAGCGGCGGCCACTGCTTCGAGAACGTCGTGGGCGACCCGGCCGTGCGCATCGTCATCGACCTCGCCGCCATGGACGCCGTCACCTACGACCCGCGGCGGCGCGCGTTCATGGTGGAGGCCGGGGCCCGCCTGATGGACGTGTACAAGAAGCTCTTCTACGGCTGGGGCGTCACCCTGCCCGGAGGCGCCAGCGCCACCGTCGGGCTCGGCGGGCACATCACCGGCGGCGGCTACGGTGCGCTCTCCCGCGCGTTCGGCCTGGCCGCCGACCATCTTCACGCCGTCGAGGTGGTCACCGTAGACGCCGCCGGCCGGGCCCGCGCGCTCGTCGCGACCCGGGACCACGACGACCCGCACCGCGACCTGTGGTGGGCCCACACCGGCGGTGGCGGCGGCAACTTCGGCGTCGTCACCCGCTACTGGTTCCGCTCCCCGCAGGCGCCCGCCGGCTGCGACGACCCCTCCCGGCTGCTGCCGCGCCCGCCGGGCACCGTCCTGGCCGGCACCGTGTACTTCCCGCGCGAGGGCATGGACCGGGCCTCCTTCCGCCGCCTGGTGCGCAACCACGGGCAGTGGCACGAGCGCCACAGCGGCGCCGACTCCCCCTACGCCGGCCTCTTCGGCGGCCTGGTGCTGTTCGGCCGTCCCGCCTCCGCGTCCGCCGACCCGGGCCCGGCCGCCATCAGCTTCGCGCACATGGCAGGCACCCGCCCGGACGCCGAGCGGCTGCTGCGCGCCTACGGCGAGGCCGTCGCCGACGGCGTCGGCGGCTCACCGCAGTTCTTCGACATCACCGAGCAGCCCTGGCTCACCGCGACCGAGGGACTGGCCGCCAACCAGGACGCCGAGGTCGGCCGGCAGAAGATCAAGTCGGCCTACCTGCGCCGCGGTTACCGCGACGACCAGGCCGACGTGCTGTACACCTACCTCAACAGCACCGGCCACCGGCACGACACCGCCTCGGTGTCCCTCCAGTCCTTCGGCGGCCGGATCAACACCGTGGCCCCCGGCGCGACCGCCTCCACCCACCGCGACTCGGTCCTCAAGGCCCTGTTCATGAACACCTGGCAGGACCCCGACGCCGACACCGACGCCGTGGACTGGCTGCGCCGCCTGTACCGCGACGTGTACGCCTCCACCGGCGGTGTGCCCGTGCCCGGACGCGACAGCGACGGCTGCTACATCAACTACCCGGACATCGACATGGCCGACCCGCGCTGGAACACCTCCGGCGTCCCCTGGCAGCGCCTCTACTACAAGGACGCCTACCCCCGGCTCCAGCGCGTCAAGGCCGCCTACGACCCCCGCGGCGTCTTCCGGCACACCCTGTCCGTCCGCCCGCGGCCGGGACGCGGCGACTGACCCGTCTCCCGAAGGAAACTGCTGTGATCACCTTCATCAACCGCTTCACCGTGACCGGGCCGCCCGAGGAGTTCGAGCGGGCCTTCGAGCGGACGTCGGCGTTCTTCGGCACCCGGCCCGGCTTCGTCCGCCACCGCCTGCTCAAGCACGCGGACGACCCGGCGACGTACGTCAACGTGGCCGAGTGGCAGGACCGCGACAGTTTCGAACAGGCCGTACGCCACCCGGACTTCGCCGCACACCGGGCCGCACTGCGCGCCCTGAGCACGGGCGAGCCCGGCATCTACACGGTGCACTACGAACGCGTGGCCTGACCCGGCGCACACGCCCCTGGGCCGACGGGGCCGGGCCGCCCGCTCCGGGCCGGCTCCACCCGCGCCCGACCCGCACCCGCGAACCTTGCCTCCCAGGCGATCGCGACGAAAGGACATCCCCGTGCAATCGAGCAAGCCGGCCGTGGTCGCCGAAGGGCTCCGCAAACGCTACGGCAAGGCCACCGTGCTCGACGGCCTCGACCTCGTCGTGCCCCAGGGGTCGGTGTGCGGTCTGCTCGGTCCCAACGGAGCCGGCAAGACCACCACCGTCGGCATCCTGTCCACCCTGCTGTCCGCCGACGGCGGCCGCGCCGAGGTGGCGGGCTTCGACGTGGCCCGCCAGGCGGCCCAGGTGCGCTACCGCATCGGGCTGGTGGGCCAGTACGCGGCGGTGGACGAAGTCCTCAGCGGGCGGCAGAACCTGGTGATGTTCGGCCGCCTCCACCATCTCTCCCCGGCCGCCGCCCGGCGCCGGGCGGACGAGTTGCTGGAGCGGTTCCGGCTCGCCGACGCCGGCGGCAAACCCGTCAAGGACTACTCGGGAGGCATGCGACGCCGCCTCGACCTGGCGGCCGGCATGGTGCTCTCCCCGCCGGTGCTCTTCCTCGACGAGCCGACCACCGGCCTCGACCCGCGCAGCCGCAACGAGGTCTGGGACGCCGTGCGTTCCCTCGTCGACGGCGGTACCACCGTGCTGCTCACCACGCAGTACCTGGAGGAGGCCGACCAGCTCGCCGACAGCATCTTCGTGATCGACTCCGGCCGGGTCATCGCCGAGGGCTCACCGGACGCGCTCAAGCGCCGCACCGGCGGCGACCGCGTCGAGGTCGTGGTGCGCCGGGCCGCGGACCTGCCCGCCGCCACGGCGGCACTGGCCCGCGCCGGCGCGGCCGAACCGGTGACCGAGGAGGACACCCGACGGATCAGCGTGCCCGTGCGGGACCGCGCCGGCGCACTGACCGAGGTCGTCCGCGCCCTGGACGCCGCCGGCATCACCGCGGAGGACATCGCGCTGCGCCGCCCCACCCTGGACGAGGTCTTCCTGCACCTGACCGGGTCCGCTCCCGGCACCCACGCGGACACCCCGACCCCGCACCCGACGACCATGGAGGGCATGCCGGTATGAGCATCGCGATCCCGGACCTTCCCCGCGGCCCCCTCGCCCGCCTGCGCTGGGCGCTGGCCGACGGCTGGACCCTGACCCTGCGCGGGCTGCAGCACTGGGCGCGCCAGCCGTCGACGCTCATCGGTTCGCTGATGTTCCCGGTGCTGATGGTCCTGATGTTCGGCTACTTCTTCGGCGGCGCCATGCAGGTGCCGGGCGGCGGCAGCTACCGCGAGTTCCTCCTGCCCGGCATGTTCGTCATGACCATGGTGTTCGGGATGGGGGAGACCGTCACGGCCGTCGCCGCGGACCACAACCGCGGCGTCACCTCCCGCTTCCGCACCATGCCGATGGCGCCGTCCGCCGTCCTCGTCGGCCGCTGCGTCACCGATCTGCTGAACTCGGCCCTCGCGCTCGCCGTCCTGTTCGGTGTCGGACTCGCCGTCGGCTGGGAGGCCCACGGCACCGCCGCCGAGACCCTGTCGGCGGCCGGCCTGCTCCTGCTGCTGCGCTTCGCCCTGACCTGGGTGGGCATCTACGTCGGGCTGCTGATGAAGGGACCCGAGGGCATCACCCTGGTGCAGACCCTGGAGTTCCCCGTGGGCTTCCTCACCAGCGCTTTCGTCGCCCCCGCCACGATGCCCGGCTGGCTCGGCACCCTCGCCGAGTGGAACCCGCTGTCCTCCACGGTCGCCGCCACCCGCCACCTCTTCGGCAACCCCGGCTGGGGCGGCGAGTCCTGGATCGCGCAGCACGCCACCCTCATGGCGGTGCTGTGGCCGGCCCTCCTGTTCGCGGTGTTCTTCCCGCTGTCCGTACGCCGTTTCCGCACCCCGCGCAGCTGACACCCCCACCGCCTCACCCGACAAAAGAAGAGCCACCCCTCCAGGTGCCGTGGACACGCCCCCTCCGTGTCCACGGCACCACCACGTCCGGCGACCACCGCCGGACACCGGGGAACCCACCGCGCCGCGCGGCAGGCACCGCGCGGCGGGCCACCGCGCTGCGCGGCCGACACGACGCGGCCGGGACCGCGTCCGACGGGACCGCGTCGCGCGGGCGGCATCGCCTCGCGCGGGCGGGGCCGCGTCGCGGGGACGGGACTGCGCTGCGTCGACGGGACCGTGCCGCGCGAGCGGCACCGCGCCAACCCGGCCGGGACCGCGTCGTGGGGACGGGACTGCGCTGCGCGGGCGGGACCGCGCCAACGCGGCCGGGGCCGCGTCGACGGGGCCGTGTCGCGTGGGCGGCACCGCATCGCGCGGGCGGGGCCGCGTCGTACGGGCGGGGCCGCGTCGTGGGGACGGTACCGCGCTGCGCGGGCGGCGTCGCGCCAACGCGGCCGGGACCGCGTCGACGGGGCCGCGTCGCGCGGGCGGGGCCGCGTCGCGGGGACGGGGCCGCGTCGCGGGGACGGGGCCGCGCTGCGGTGACGGCACCGGGTCGCGCGGGCGGTGCCGCGGTGGTGGGCGCCGTACAGCGGGGCTCGAACGTGGCTCCAGTCGGGCGGCCGATCATCGGGGCGACAACGCCCGAAGGGGGACGCACGCATGGACGTCACGCTGGTGGACGGCTTCCTCGCGCAGGCCCGGCGCAGACCGGACGCCGTGGCGCTGACCGGCGATCACGAGGACGTCTCCTACGGCGCGCTGCTGCGCCGGGCGACCGCACAGCGTGCCCGCCTCGCCGGCCTCGGCCTGCCTGCCGGGGAGCCCGTCGCCGTCATCGCCGTCAAGACCCCCGCCACCCTCGCCCTGGTGCTCGCCTGCCTGCTGGAGCGGCGGCCGGTACTGCTGCCGTCACCGACGCTCGGCGCCGACGTCCGCACCCGGCTGTACGAGTCGGCCGGCGTGCGGCACGTGGTGTCCGCCACCGACGAGGACACGGCCGACGAGCCCCGCCCGCCGGCTTCGCCGCGCCCGGAAGCCACCGCCTTCGTGCTCACCACCTCCGGCTCCACGGGTGTGCCCAAAGCCGTGGCGATCAGCGCGGCTGCCGTCGACCGGTTCATCGCGTGGGCGGGCCCCGCGTTCGGCATCGGCGAGGACACGCCCGTCCTCAACCACGCCCCCCTCAACTTCGACCTGTGCCTGCTGGACGTATGGACGACACTCGCCCGCGGCGGCCGCGTCGTCCTCGCGGACCCCGAACGGGCCACCCGCGGGGGCCACCTCTTCCGCCTCGCCGAGCGGCACCGCGTGGAGGTCGTCCAGGCCGTGCCGATGTTCTACCGGCTGCTCGCCGACGCCGCCGAGGGACGCGCCCTGCCCCGCGTCCGCCACGCCGTGACCACCGGCGACGCCCTGCCCGCACCCCTGCTGGCCGAACTGCCCGCGCTGCTGCCCCGGGCCCGGCTGCACAACCTCTATGACTGCACCGAGACCAACGACAGCTTCCTGCACGAGATCGACCCCGCCCGCGACGCGGCGTCCGGCTCCCTGCCGATCGGGCGCCCGCTGCCCGGCGTGGACGCGCTCGTCGTCGCCGACGACGGCAGCGTCGTGCACGGCCCGGGCCGCGGCGAACTGTACGTGTCGACCCCGTTCCAGGCCGACGGCTACCTCGGGGCCGCCGCGTCACCGGCGGCGTTCGCACCCCACCCCCAGGGGCTGGCCGGCCGGCGCTACTTCCGCAGCGGCGACCTGGTGCACCGCGCCGAGGACGGCACCTACACCCTCCAGGGCCGTACCGACTTCCAGGTCAAGGTCCGCGGCGTGCGCGTCAACCCGCAGGAGGTGGAGGCGGTCCTGCTCGCCCACCCCGAGGTCCGTGAGGCCGCCGTCCTCGCCCTGCCCGATCCGGTGGCCGGCCGGCTGCTGCACGCGGTGGTGCGCCGCGACAGCGCCGCGCACCACCTCAACAGCCTGGTCTTGCGCGGCCATCTGGCCCGCGGGCTGCCGCGGGCGGCGATCCCGACGTCGGTGCGGATCACCGAGGAGCCGCTGCCCAGGACCAGCACCGGAAAGGTCGACCGCGAACGCGTCGCCCGTACCCACCTCGCCCGGCACACCGGGTGAGCCGCCCGTCAAGGAGAGCCGCCATGGCGCCCGTCGAGCCCACCGAGCGGGGATTCTTCCCGCCCCGCGAGGACGCGGGCACCGGCCTCGCCGTCTTCCTCAACGCCGGCGACCCGCCGCTCGCGCTGCTGCCCGACCTCGCCGCCATGCTCGACGACAGCGGTGTGGAGTGCCTCGAACTCGCCGTGCCCTTCCCCGACTCCGTCACCGACGGGCCCGTCGTGCGCCGTTCCGCCCGCCGCGCGCTGGAGGCGGGCGTCACGGCCCAGGCCGTCCTCGACACCGTCGCCGCGCTGCGGCCCTCGCTGCGCAGGCTGCGCATCGCCCTGCTGGCCGACTACGGACACACCGTCAAGGGACCCGGCCTCGGGCCCTTCACCGCCCGGGCGGCCGCCGCCGGCTGCGACGGGCTGCTGCTGCACGGCCTGCCGCCCCGGATGCGCGAGCCCTACCTCGAGGCCGCCGACGCGGCCGCGCTGCCCGTCGTGGCCAGCTGCTACGCCGTCTCACGTCCCGACGCCGTCGCCCGCGCCGCCGCCGACGCCTCCGCCTATGTGTACCTGGTCGCCCACTACGGACGCAGCGGGACGACCCGGCCGCTCGACGAGGACGCGCTGGCCGCCGCGATCGGTGCCCTGCGCGACGCCGCGCGGGTGCCCGTCGCCGTCGGCTTCGGCGTGCGTGACGCCGCCGACGTCGCCGCGCTCGGCCGGCTCGGCGCGGACGCCGCCGTGATCGGCAGCGCCGCCGTCGCCCACATCGAGCGCGCCCGCGCGGCCGGCCGCGACCCGGTCGGCGAACTGGCCCGTTTCGTCGAGGGGTTGCGCCGCCCCGCCGCCCCGCCCGAAGGAGTCCCGCACATGACCGCCGCCACCGCGCCCGCCCCCCGCCCGGCCCGTACAGGGGAGCGGTGAGATGCGTTTCAGCGACGACGACAAGGCACTGCGCGCGGGCCTCGACCCCTGGCTGGAGCGACTCAGCGAGGGGCACGTCGAGCAGGACGCCGAGGGCGCCTTCCGCCGCGACAAGTGGGACATGGTGCGGGCCACCGGCATCCTCGGCCTGCCCTTCGAGGAGCGCTACGGCGGCCTCGGCCAGTCCCTGCCGACCACGATGTACGTCCTCGAGGGCCTGGGGGAGGGCTGCCGCGACGCCGGGCTGAGCTTCTCGGTGTGCACGCACATGGTCAGCACCGGCGTACCCCTGACCCGCTTCGGTTCCGCCGCGCTGAAGGAGCGTTACCTGCCGGGAGTCTGCACCGGCGAACTGATCGGCGCGCACGCCATCAGCGAGCCCGACAGCGGTTCGGACGCCCTCGCGATGCGCACCCGCGCCGACCGCGACGGCGACACCTACGTCCTCAACGGCACCAAGGCCTTCGTCAGCAACGGTCCGGTGGCCGACGTGTTCGTCGTGTACGCCCGCACCCACCCGCGTGGCGGCCCGCTCGGCATCACCGCGTTCCTCGTGGACCGCGACACCCCCGGCCTGAGCGTCGGCCGGCCCGTGTCCAAGATGGGCCTGCGCACCTCCCCGCTCGCGGAGCTGTTCCTCGACGACTGCCGGGTGCCCGCCGACCGGGTCCTCGGCCGCCCGGGCGGCGGCTTCCTGGTCCTGGATCACGTGATGAAGTGGGAGATCCTGTGCTCCTTCGCCGTCACCGCGGGGGAGATGAGCCACCGACTCGCCCGCTGCGTCGAACAGGCCCGCACCCGCACCCAGTTCGGCGCGAAGATCGGTTCCTTCCAGGCCGTCTCCCACCGCATCGTCGACATGCGCATCGGTGTGGAGACGGCCCGCCGCTGGCTGTTCGGCACCGCCGAGAAGTTCGCGGCCGGTGAGAACGTCACCGAGGACATCGCCATCACCAAACTCGTCACCAGCGAGGCCAACGTCGCCTCCGCCCTGGCCGCCGTGCAGATCTTCGGCGGCAACGGCTACATGACGGAGTACGGCATCGAGAAGGAACTGCGCAACGCGGTCGCCGGGACCATCTACTCGGGCAGCTCCGAGATCCAGCGCAACCGCGTCGCCGCCATGCTCGGCCTGTGACACGGGAGCGCGCCGTACCGGCCCGCGCTTCGAGGCGGCCCCGGACCGGACACCGCCGCCCCACCCGGGGGCGAACGACCCAGCAAAGGACAACCGCCCATGACCGACGCAGCCCTGCGTCCCACCGCCTTCCTCGACCACGACACCCCCGAAGTCGCCGCGTTCGTGCGCACCGCACTCGCGGACACCGCCGCCCGAGCCACACCGACCGAGCAGGCCGTCGCCCTCTACTACGCCGTGCGCGACGGCCTGCGCTACGAGGTCTACGGCGCCGACCTCAGCCACCGGGGCCTGCGCGCCAGCAGTGTGCTGCGCGCCGGCTCCGGCATGTGCCTGCACAAGTCCGTCGTCTACGCGGCCGCACTGCGCCACCTGGGCATCCCCGCCCGGCTCGTCCTCACCGACGTGCGCAACCACCTGGCCTCGCCGCGGCTCGTGCGGCTGCTCGGCGGCGACGTCTTCCACCAGCACTGCCTCACCTCGGTGTTTCTGGAGGGCCGCTGGGTGAAGGCGACACCGGTGTTCAACAAGACCCTGTGCCGGCTGTACCGGATGGCGCCGCTGGAGTTCGACGGCACCGCCGACAGCGTCCACCACCCCTTCGACGCCGAGGGCCGCCGCCAGATGGAGTTCGTCCGCCACCACGGCGAGTTCGACGACCTGCCCTACGACGCCGTCCTCGCCGACCTGCGCGCCGCGCACCCCGGCCTGTTCCGGTCCGGCGCCACCGCGTTCGCCGCCGGGTCGCTGACCGCCGACGCCGGCGGGGCGAGCGCGGCATGACGCTGGTCAAGTTCTGCGGTGCCGTCACCGGACGCGAGGTCCAGGACATGGCCGCCGCCGGCGCCGACCTCGTCGGCCTGTGGCACGGTGTCCCCGGCGGGCACGCCGACCTGTCGCGGCACCGGCTCACGGAGCTGGCCGACACGGCGCGTGCCGCGGGCCTCACGCCCGTCCTGGTCACCCTGTGCGCGGACGGCGAGACCCTCACCGCGGCGCTGCGGGCGGCCCGTACCCCTTGGGTGCAGCTGCACGGATTCCAGCCGCCCGCCCTGGTGCGGGCCCTCAAACGGCACGCGGGGGAGGACCTCACGGTCGTCAAGGCCCTGCATCTGCGCGGCGGGCGCTGCCTGGAAGCACCCCTGCTGGGCGCCTACGCGCGCACCGGCACCGACGTCTTCCTGCTGGACACCGCCACCGCCGGCGGTGCCCTGGGCAGCACCGGCGAGCCGCTCGACGCCGCGTCGGCCACCGCCGTCGCCGACCGCCTCACCCGCCCCTTCCTCCTGGCGGGCGGCCTGCACGCCCGCAACCGCGCCGCCTACGCGCGTCTGGTCGCCCACCCGCGCTTCCTCGGCGTCGACGTGGACTCGGCGGCCCGCGGAAGCGACGGCCTGCTGAGCGCGCCGCGCGCCCGCGCCATCCGCGAGACCTGGACCGCCGCCCCCGCCTGACCTCCGCGCCCACGCGCCGCGCGCGGCGCCGCTGCACGCACGGGAACGCCGTGGCACCTCCCCCCGGAGAGGGAGTGCCACGGCGTGGGCCGGCGAGCGGAAGCGGTGCTGCTACAGATCGACGACCAGCCGGTCGGTGCGGGCCCGCGAGACGCACGGATACATCACATCCGTACGCTCCCGCTCACCCGGTGACAGCACGTCGTCGCGATGGTCCGGCACCCCCTCCAGCACCCGCAGCTCGCAACTGCCGCACAGCCCGTCCTCGCAGGACGCCGACAGCCCCGGCGCGACCTCGCGCAACGCCTCCAGCACCGAGCGCCCGGCGGGCACCGAGACCACCGCGCCCGTGCCGCGCAGCTCGACCTCGACGGGCCGGTCGCCGCCGGGGGCGGCCTGCCTGACGCTGGGCGTGAAGCGCTCCAGGTGCAGGGTGCCCTGCGGACAGGCGGTGCCCATCAGCTCTTCCACGGCGCGCATCATCCGGTCCGGGCCGCAGCAGTGGACGGCCGTGCCCGCCGGCAAGCCGGCCAGCAGCGCCGCCAGATCCGGGCGGCCCGCCTCGTCGCGCGGGCACACCCGCACCCGCTCGGAGCCGTAGCGCTCCAGCCGGGGCAGGAACGCCATCGAGGCCCGGCCACGCCCCACGTACACCAACTGCCAGTCCGCGCCGCGCCGTTCGGCCTCCTCGATCATCGGCAGGAACGGCACCACGCCGATGCCTCCCGCCACGAACAGGTACCGCTGAGCGTCGGCCAGCGGGAAGTGGTTGCGCGGACCGCGCACGGCGACGCGGTCACCGGCCTTCAGCCCGTGCACCTCCACCGAACCCCCGCGGCCCGCGGGCTCGCACAGCACCGCCACCCGGTAGCAGGAGCGGTCCTGCGGATCGCCGTACAGGGAGTACTGGCGCACCCGGCCCGAGGGCAGCACCAGGTCGATGTGCGCGCCGGCCGTCCACGGCGCCACGGACTCGTCCGCGACGGGCTCGAGCCGCAGCCCCACCACGCCGTCGGCGAGGCGTTCCACGGCGGCGACCACGACCGGGACGTCCTGGCCGGATCCGGCGGCCGGGGCCTTCGGGGCCCGGGCCGCCGCGGCGTACCGCCGGCCGCGCGCGGTGCGCCCCCAGGGCTTGTAGACGGACACCACGGACAGGAAGACCAGCACCACGAACAGCGGCGGTACGGTCCACACCAGCAGCGTGGCCTCGGAACCGGGCCGGTAGGCGTCCTGGCCTGCCTCACCGGCCCGCCGCGCGGCGGCCAGCACCAGGGGGTGCGTGTACGCCCAGGCGAACACCAGGACCACCAGGGCGAGCACCCACTTCACCAGCACCCACCAGTGGCGCAGCAGCCCCCAGGGCGTGCCGCAGCCGAGCAGGACGCCGGAGACGCCACTGGTGAGGCCGACGAGCGACACCGTTGTCTCGTCGAAGACGTACATGGCGTAGTAGGCGCCCTCGGCGACACCGGGGTCCGAGGTCGTGTAGCCGATCAGGGCGAGGGTCGCCATCGACAGGGACAGGCCCATCCAGCCGACCGACGAGGTGATGTGCACGGCAAGGGTCAGTTTCCGTCCCCGGGCGCCGAACCGGAACTCCTTGCGCCGGGCGCGGGGACCGCCGCCCCGGGCCCGTCGTTCCTGACGCTGCTCCGGTTGTGCCGGGGGCCGTCCCAGTACGGGGGTGGACACGAAGATCTCACTCTCCTGGGTCTCGGTGGGGGGTCGTCGAAAAGGAAGGTGTCAGGTTCCGCTGGAGTCCGGCTCGGGCGGCGGGGAGCGATGCCCGTGCACGGCGCCGCGCGGGCCGGTGCGCCCCACGCTCCAGCGGCACACCAAGCCCGCGCCGTACAACGGCCGTCATGGACTCCCCCTTCATCGAGGCCCTGCTGGCCGCGCCCCGCCCGCTGGTGATGGAGATCAAGCCGCGCGACGCCCACGGCACGGACCTCCTCGCCGGGCGCGACCCCGCCGAACTCGTCGCCGTGTACGAGGCGGCGGGCGCGCCCTGCCTGTCCGTCGTGACCGGCCGCTGGTTCGGCGGCACACCGGGGCTGCTGCGGGAGGTCGCCCGGCACGCGTCGGTGCCGCTGCTGCAGAAGGACTTCATCACCCGGCGCGACCAGCTCACCGCCGCACGCGAACTCGGGGCCTCCGCCGTGCTGCTGACGGCCGGTCTGCTGCCCGCCTCCGCGCTGCGCACCCTGGTCGACGCCGCTCTGCGCGAGGGGCTCACCCCGTTCGTGGAGATCACCGGCGAGGCGGAACTGGAACGCGTGCCGCGCCCCGGGGACTGCGTGATCGCCGTCAACAACAAGGACATCAGGACACGCGAACGCGGCCCCGCCGACCTGGAGCGCAGCATCGCCCTGCTGCCCGCCCTGCGCGCCGCCGGCACGCCCTGCCCGGTCAGCGCGAGCGGAATCGACAGCCCCGGGGCGGCCGGGCGCCTGCTGTCCGCCGGCTACCGAGGCCTCCTCGTCGGCACGGCCCTGCTGCGCTCCGACGACCTCGGCGCGTGGACGACGGTCCACCCCTCGACGCACAGGTAGCCGTCCGCTGTCCCGCTCCGCCGGACAGGGCACCGGTAGCGGCCTGCCGTCTGCCGCCCGCCTGCCGGTCGTCCCTGTCTGCCCTCCGCCGTCTGCCCGTCCGCTTCCGTCCGGCGGGTCAGGCAACTGCGCGGCCGGTGCCGGGAGCTGTCCCGCCCGGCCTGCCGCCCGCGCACGGCCCGCCCGCTCGTGTCCGTCGGGTGGCGAACTGCGCGGCCGGAGGGCCGGTGCCCCTGAGACGGCCCGGTGGCGGAGTGGGGCGGTGCCCACGGCCGCCGACCGGGCACCTCTGGTCGGCGGCCGGGGCGGCGCGCCTCGGCCTGGCGCGGCTCGGCGCGGTGCGGCTCGGCCCGGCGTGGCTCGGCCCGGCCCCGGCCCTGGCCCGGCTCGGCCCGGTCTGGCCCGGCGTGGCTCACCCCGGCGCGGAGCGGCCCGACACGGCCCGGCCGCCCGTGTCCGGGAGGGGCGTTGTCGTGCGGTCGCCGCTCCGACGCGGTGCGCCGCCCGTGCGGGATTCCGGATCGCGGGCGCGCGGGGGCGGCAGCGCTCCGCCGTGCGGGGACGGACGGTGTCCCGCCCGCGTCGGGAAACGCGAGCCCGTGCGGCCCGCGCCCCCCGGCGGCTCGCCCGAGCCGCGTGCTCGGGGCGCGGTACACGCCGGCTCGAGTTCCGGTCGAGCACCGTGGTTGCCACCCGGCACGTCCGGTTCACTGGCGGCCATGGTCCGCCCCGCGCATTCCTCCCGGCGTCCGGCGCCGTTCCGGTCCGAACTCCACACGCTCGAAGGCCTCCTGCACGCCGGGCACCCGCACCGGGCAGCCGCCCGCAGCGCGGCGCTGCTGCGGCGCGCCGCCCGGCAGGGGTGCCCCGGCTGGACGGCGGAGTTCGGCGCGCTGCGCGCCGAAGCCCTGCTGAGCCTGGGCGACCTCACCGCGTGCGAACACCAGGCCGCCGCCGCGCTGCGGGCGGCCGGCCCGCTCGGGTCCCCCCGGCGTGTGCGGCCCGCCGCCGTCCTCGCGGAGGCACTGACCGCACAGGGTCGTCTCGCCGAAGCCGCCCACCACCTCGCCCAGGACGCCCCGGACGGTGATCCGGCGGACCCCTCTCCCGCCCGCCACCTGGCGCCGGTCCTCGCGTATCTGCGTGCCCAGGGCCGGCACCACCTGGCCGGACACCGCCACCAGGACGCCCTCGCCGCGTTCGAGCGGCTGGGCGGGATCGCCCGCCGTCACGCCCCCGCGGGGCCGAGCGCCCACGGCTGGCGCACCGGCGCCGCCGAGGCCCTGCTGGGGCTCGGCCGCCCGAAGCGGGCCGGTGAACTGCTCGCCGAGCTGCTCGCCGAGCCCGGCCCGATCGCCCCCCGCGTCCACGGTGCGGCCTTGCGGCTGTACGCCGAGACGCAGCTCCCGGCACATCGGCCGGCGACGCTCGGGCAGGCGGTTGCTCTCCTGCGGGCCTCGGGGGACCGCGTCGAACTGGCCCGCGCGTACGCCGATCTGGGCCGGGCGCTGAGCCTGCTCGACGACCCCGGTGCCGCCGCCCTCCTGCGCCGCGCCGCGCACCTGGCCGCGGACTGCGGGGCCGTCGACCCGTGCCGGTCCCCGGACGGCGTGCGCGCCACCGTGCCCGCCCTGCACTGACGCCTCCCCACACCCCTCCGCCCCGTGTCCCACGCCGTACCCCCGACCGTGCCGATCGCGCCGAACGTGTCGACCTTGCCGACCGAGCTGATCGCCCCGACCACCCCGACCGGGCCGACCGCACCGACCACCCCGACCTTCGACGCGGCGGCGTCCAGGCCCACCGCTTCGGCACCCCCGCCGCACCCGGCTCCGGCCCGGCCCGTCTTCCCGCCTCCCGCCGACGGCGTGGCGTCCGCCGCGGCGGTGTTCGCGGCTGCCGTCGATGACGGCGTGGCGTCCGCCGCGGCGGTGTTCCCGGCCGCCGCCGCCGACGGCGTGACGTCCGCCCCTGCGGTGTTCGCGGCCGCCGCCGACGACGGCGTGACGTTCACCCCGCCCGTCTTCCTGCCTCCCCTCGGCGCCGCCCTGCTCGCCCCGGCGGTGTCCCCGTCTCCTCTCGGCGCCGCACCATCCGCCTCGGCACCCGGTTCAGAGGCCCGTGCCGGTTCCCGTGCCGGCGCCGCTACCGAGGTCCGTCCCCGCGGGGCCCGGGCCGTTCGAACCGGGCTCCCCGGAGGGCTCCCCGGTCGCGAAGACGCCGTGCTGCGCCGCGAGGGCCACGGCCCGTGCGGTCTGGCGGCCCAGGCCGGGGTCGCTCGCGCCGCGCACCAAAACCATCTGGTGGTACAGCGGGCCCGAGGCCGCGAGCAGGACCCGGCGGGCACAGGTGTCCCGCGGGCACTCCCCGCGTCGTACCGCCCGCTCCACGACGACCGCGGCGCGCGCGTACCGCTCCTCCCAGAACCGCCGCAGCGCCCGCGCGGCCTCCTCCGAGCGGAAGGACGCCGCGATCAGCGCGGCGGTGACCGGGGGATCCGCGGCCAGGGCCGTCTCGACCTCGGCGTTGACGGCCGCGAGGTCGCCTTCGAGGGTGCCGGTGTCCGCCGGGCGCCACTCCTCGTCGCCCGCCGCGTCCAGCACATCGGCGAGCAGCCCGCCCACGTCCCGCCACCGCCGGTACACCGTCGTGCGGTGCACGCCCGCTCGCGCCGCGACCGCGTCCACCGTCAGCTCGTCGTACCCCCGCTCCACCAGCTGTTCGCGCACCGCCGCGAGCACCTGCGCGCGGATCCGCGCGCTGCGGCCCCCGGGCCGGCGCACCGGCGCCCCCGCCCGCCCCCCGTCCGCGTCCGGACCGGAGGACCCGGGCGCCACGCCGGAATTCCCGCTTGCTCCCACCAGCACCGCCATGACAGCATCTTAATGCAACAGTTGTCGCAGTAGTGGAGGCGGACATGCTCATCCGGGGCGCTCACCCGATCCCGCGGCCCACCGAGGCCGCCCCGACCCCCAACGCCCCGGAGCACCCCCATGCCCACGCAGATCAGCGTCCGCGCCGTCACGAAGGCGTACCACGGCAGGCTCGTCCTCGACTCCGTCACCTGCGCCCTCGCCGCGGGTGAACGCACCGGCATCATCGGAGAGAACGGATCGGGCAAGACCACCCTGCTGCGCCTGCTCGCCCGGGCCGAGCAGCCCGACAGCGGCGAGATCGTCGTTCAGGCCGACGGTGGCATCGGCTACCTGCCCCAGGACGGGCAGATGCCCCCGCACCACACCGTCCAGCAGGCCATCGACCGCGCCCTGAGCGACCTGCGGGCCCTGGAGAGCCGCATGCGCCTGCTCGAGGCCGCCATGGGCGAGGGCGACGAAGCGGTCCTCACCGAGTACGGCGAGGTGATGACCGCGTTCGAACTGCGCGGCGGCTACGAGGCCGACGCCCGCGTCGAACGGGCCCTGCACGGTCTCGGCCTGGCCCACCTGCCCCGCGACCGCGCCGTCGGCGACCTCTCCGGCGGAGAACAGGTCCGGCTGCGCCTCGCCGCCCTGCTCGCCGCCTCCTACGAGGTGCTGCTGCTCGACGAGCCCACCAACCACCTCGACGACAACGCGCTGACCTGGCTCGAGGACCATCTGCGCACACGGCGCGGCACCACCGTCGTGGTCTCCCACGACCGCACCTTCCTCGACCGCGTCGCCACCACCCTGCTCGAGGTCGACGCCGACCGCCGCACCCTGACCCGGTACGGCAACGGATACGACGGCTATCTCGCCGAGAAGGCCGCGGAACGCACCCGCTGGGCTCAGCGCCACGCGCGTTTCGAGGACGAGGTGGCCGCCCTGCGCGAGGCGGCCACGACCACCGCCCGCCGGGTCGCTCCCGGCCGCGCCATGACCGACGGCAACAAGATGGCCTACGACCGGGCCGCCGGACGCGTCCAGCAGTCCCTCGCCAGCCGTGTCCGCAACGCCGAGGAACGCCTGCGGCGGCTGCTCGCCGACCCCGTGCCGGCGCCGCCCGAGCCGCTGCGTTTCACTCCCGTCCTGGGGTCCGGCCGGCTCACGGGCACCGTCCTGGACGCCGAGGGCGTCGCCGTCACCGGCCGACTGCCCCGCACCGACCTCACCGTCAAGGCCGGCGACCGGCTGCTGATCACCGGGGGCAACGGCACCGGCAAGAGCACGCTGCTGCGCGTCCTGGCCGGCCGCCTCAGCCCCGACGAGGGGCAGGTCACCCGGCGGGGACGCATCGGGCACCTCCCGCAGGAACCCGGCCCCGGACGCCCGGGCGAGACCGTGCTTCAGGCGTACGCGCGCGGCATGCCCGGCACCCCCGAGGAACACGCCGAACGGCTCTCGGCGCTCGGCCTGTTCACCGCCGAGCGGCTCACCGCCCGCGTCACGGAGCTGTCGACCGGCCAGCGCCAGCGCCTGGCCCTGGCCCGTCTGCTCAGCCGGCCCAGCGACGCCCTGCTGCTCGACGAGCCCACCAACCACCTCTCGCCCGCCCTGAACGAGGAGCTGGAACAGGCCCTGTCCGACTACTCCGGCACCCTTGTCCTGGTCTCCCACGACCGGCGCCTGCGCGCCCGCTGGGACGGCGACCACCTCGCCCTCCCCGACCGCACGGCCACAGCCCGGCCCACGACGACGTGAGGGACGGCCCGACCACGGCCCGGCCCATGACCCTGCCCCGCTCGGCGATCAGCCCGCGAGCGGGGCGGGCACCGGCCGGGACGGCTCCGGGTGCGCGGCCCGGGCCGCCACCTCGATCCCGGCGAACAGATCGCTCTCCGGCAGGCGGACCGGCACCAGGGAACGCGCCAGCGTGTAGTCCTCGGTGGGCCACACCTCCTGCTGGAGCGCGGTCGGCACGGCGAACCAGACACCGTCCGGGTCCACTTGAGAGGCATGGGCGAGCAACGCCCGGTCGCGCACCGGGAAGTAGCCGGCGCACGGCACGCGCGTGGTGATCTCCGGCTGCCGCACCGGCTCGTTGGGCAGCGGCGCGTACGGCGCGTCGCTGCCGCGCTCCCTCAGCGCCCGGTGCAGTGCCGCGCTGCGCGCGGGGTGCGAGCCGTGGTTGTAGTACAGCTTGAGCGGCTGCCACGGCGGCCCCGCGAGCGGATGCGCCGAGCCGTCGGCGGCCGACGCGAAGGCCGCCACCGTGACCCGGTGCGCCATCACGTGATCGGGGTGCGGGTAGCCGCCGTCCTCGTCGTACGTCGTGACGACGTGCGGCCTGAACCACCGCATCAGCGCCACCAGCCGGGCCGTCGCCGCTGCCGGGTCGGCCCGCGCGAAGCAGTCCGCGGGCAGCGGTTCGCCCTCCCCGGGCAGTCCCGAGTCCCGGTAGCCGAGCCAGCACTGCCGCACCCCGAGGATGCGCCGGGCCCGCTCCATCTCCGCCGCGCGCAGCGCGCCCATGTCCACCCGCCCGCGCGGACGCGGAAAGCGCGGGTTGAGAAGGGATCCGCGCTCGCCCCCGGTGCAGGTGACCACCAGCACGTCGGCGCCTTCCGCGGCGTACTTCGCCATGGTGGCCGCGCCCTTGCTGGATTCGTCGTCCGGGTGGGCGTGCACGGCCATCAGGCGTGGCCGCCGCCGGGGTGCGCCGGGCAGGGTGTCACCACTCATCGGTCCTCCTCCAGCAGAAACCGGTCGTCCCCGCACGCACGCTAGGGAGCGCCCCCGGAGAACCGCTCGAGAGCCGCTGCAGACCGCGGGGCCAAGTCCCTACAGAAATCGGCGGCCGGCCCGGCGCGTCCGTAGGGTCCGGCGCCATGAGGGGCCTGCCGAAACGGCCCCGGGACACACGAGGGGACAGCACCGTGCCTCACGAACGGCGTCCGCACCGCCCCGCCCCGCACCCTCGCGCCACCGCCCGCACGCGCCCGCGGACCAGTCCGGCGCACGTCCCGGCCCGCACCTCGGCGGTACGCCCATGAACGGCATGTCGGTGCGCCTGTTCTGTCTGCCCTGCACCGGTGCCCCGGCGGGCGTCCACCTGCCCTGGGCGGACCGCCTCCAGCCGCACATCGCCGTCACCCCCCTCGAACTGCCGGGCCGCGGCGCACGGATGCGGGAGAAGCCCTGCCGTGGCCTGGAACCCCTGCTGCAGGACCTGGTCGGTGCCGCGGCACGCCTGTGCGACCGGCCGTTCGCGCTGTTCGGCCACGGCTTCGGCGCGCTCCTCGCCTTCGAGGTGGCGGCCAGGCTGGAGTGGGACCACGAACTGGTCGCCGAGCGTCTGTACGTCTCCGGGGCCGCGGCACCCCATCTCGCCCGGTACGACGAGCCCGCCGAACACCTGGCGGACGACGCGTTCCTGGCGCGGGCCCGCCGCCGGCCCCACATCCACCCCGGCGCGTTCGCCGACGCCCGGCTGGCGCGGCTCCGACTGCCCCTGCTGCGCGCCGACCTGGCGCTGGCCCGGTCCTACCGGGCGGGTCTCGACAACACGGTGCACGCCCCCGTCACGGCGCTGGCGGGCCGCGACGACCCCACCGTGAGCGCGGCGCAGCTCGGGGCCTGGCGCGGCTACACCCGCCGCTCCTTCCGCCTGCGCCGCGTGTCCGGCGGCCACTACCACTGGCTGCCGGACGACCAGGCCCTGCTGGAGACGTTCGTCGAGGACCTGACCCGCGCGCAGGCCGCGCACAACCGGTTCCCGGCAGCCGAGCGGACGTTCTGAGCGGCGCCGCATGACATCATGGCGAGCCGACGGCACAGCCAGGGGGAGGGACCACGCCCGCATGACGACCGAGCAGACCCACATCGCCTTCCTGCGGGCCGTCAACGTCGGCGCACGCAAGGTCGAGATGGCCCGGCTGCGCGAGACCCTGTCCGGCCTCGGACTGGGCGCCGTGCGCACCTACATCGCCAGCGGCAACGCCTTCTTCACCACCGCCGAGACCGACCGCGTCCGGCTCACCGCGAGCATCGAGGCGGCGCTGGCGAAGACGTTCGGCTTCGACATCCCCGCCATCGTGCGGACCGTGCCGGAACTGCGCGCCGAACTGGCCGCGTCGCCCTTCACGGACCTGCGGCCGGCCCCCGACGAGCGTTTCTCGCTGGTCTTCGCCTCCGGCCCGCTGGCCCACGGCACGCTGCCGCCGCGCTCCCCGCGCGGCGACTGGGAGGTCCTGGACGTCTGCGGGGGCACGGCGTCCGTGCGGTGGCGGCTGCGCGGCGGCCGTACCGTCAACCCGGCCCCCGTGATCGAGAAGACGTTCGGTGTCACGGCCACGGCCCGGTTCTTCCACACGACGCAGAAGATCCTGGCCGTGGCCGAGAGCTGACCCGGTCTCAGGCGGCGGGCCCGGCCGGGTCGGGGAACTCCACCTGAAGGTCGAGCGTGCCGTGTCCGAGCGTGCCCTCGCCCCGGATCCCGGCCAGTTCGCCGGTGCCGGAGCCGGGCACGATGCCCGCCCACGTCACCGGATCGCTGTCCGGTACCTGCGTCGCCCGGTGCTCCAGCACGAACGTGCCCTTACGGCCGCCCAGGGTGCCGACGACGCGCTCCTGCGCGACGTACGCGGCGCCGCCGGGGCCCTGCGTGGTGACCATGTGACCCGTGGCCGAGCCCTTCACGTCACCCTCGGTGTAGGTCTTGGTCAGTTCGACCCGGCCGGTCACCGGACCGTCGTCGACGGGTTCGTCGTCGGTGCCGTCCCAGACATCCACGGTGAAGACGGCCTGAATCCGCATCTGAGTCATGCGCGGAGTATCGCGTCCGGTCCGCACCGCTCGATGCTCCCGATTGAGCAGGCCGCGGCCGCCGCCGCCGCTACCGTGACCCGGCGTCAGCCGCGCGCAGCGCCGCCCACGCGGCTCCGCGAAGGCTTCGGGGCCTGACGGGACGCGCCGGCATTTCCGAGGAGGCAGGCGACATTGAGCACCGAAGTGCACACCGAGAAGCCGACAGCATGTCCGTACCCGTTCGCCGGGGGAGAGGGACTCGGGCTGTCGCAGGAGTACGCGAAGCTCTTCGAGGACGGCACCCCGATCCGTGTGCGGCTGCCGTTCGGTGAGCCCGCGTGGCTGGTCACCCGGTACGCCGACGCGCGTTTCGTGCTGACCGACCGCAGGTTCTCCCGCCACATGGCGGTCGAGCGGGACGAGCCGCGCATGACCCCGCGCCCCGTGCCGGAGAGCATCCTGACCATGGACGCGCCCGACCACACGCGGGTGCGCACCCTGGTGTCCAAGGCGTTCACCCCGCGACGCATCGAGTCCAAGCGGGAGTGGATCGGCGAACTTGCCGCCGGGCTCGTCGAGGACATGAAGGCGCAGGGGGCCAGCGCCGAACTGGTCGGCTCCTACGCGCTGGCCATCCCGGTCACGGTGATCTGCGAGCTGCTCGGTGTGCCGGACGAGGACCGGCCCCGACTGCGGGCGTGGTGCGACGCGGCCCTGTCCACGAACGAGCTGACCGACGAGGAGTGCGTGCAGAGCTTCATCGCCCTGCAGAAGTACTTCGAGGACCTGATCGCGCAGCGCCGGGCCGAACCCCGCGACGACCTGACCAGCGCCCTGATCGAGGCGCGCGACGCCCATGACCGGCTGGCCGAGCCGGAACTGCTCGGGCTGTGCGTCGCCACCCTCATCGGCGGTTTCGAGACCACGGCCAGCGAGATCTCCAACTTCGTCTACGTCCTGCAGCAGCGGCCCGAGCTGTGGACGCGGCTGTGCGAGAACCCGGAGTCGATCCCCGCGGCCGTCGAGGAACTGCTGCGCTTCGTGCCGTTCGCGGCGAACGGGATCTCCCCGCGCTACGCCACCGAGGACCTCACCGTCGGCGGTGTCGCGGTGCGGGCCGGCGAGCCGGTCATCGTCGACACCAGCGCCGTCAACCGCGACCGGGAGGTCTTCGACGACGCCCACGAGGTCGTCCTCGACCGCGCCGACAACCGGCACATGGTGTTCGGCCACGGCGCGCACCACTGTCTTGGCGCCCACCTGGCGCGGGTGGAGCTGCAGGAGGCGCTCAAGGCGCTCGTCCTGGGCATGCCGAAGCTGCGCATCCGCGGCGAGGTCACCTGGAAGTCGCACATGATCATCCGCGCTCCGAAGGTCATGCACATCGAGTGGTGACAGGGGGTTTTCGGCCGCCGTCCGGTGGATGCGCTGTATTGAGCATCCACCGTGCCCCGCCCCTTCCTACCGTGACCCCGACCGAGCCTGCCCCAGGGGCGGGTGTGGCATCGATGATCAGGAGAGCCATGACCGTCAGTACCGCCGACGGCCAGTCAGCCGCCGGTAAGACCCCCGAGGCGAGCACCCCTTCACTGGTCGCCCGGCTGATCCTCGTCACCCTGCTGATGGCCGAGCTGCTCATCCAGGTGGACCAGACGATCGTCAACGTCGCCCTGCCCTTCATCCAGCGCGACCTGGGCTTCTCACAGTCCGGGCTGCCCTGGGTCGTCAACGCCTACGGCCTGCTCTACGGAGGGCTGCTGCCCCTCGGCGGCCGGATCGGCGACCTGTTCGGCAGGCGCCGGGTACTGATCACCGGCGTCACCGTCTTCACGCTGGCGTCGGTCGTCTGCGGCTTCAGCACCGACCCGGCGGTCATGGTCGTCGCCCGGGCGGTGCAGGGCGTGGGCGGCGCCCTCACGGCACCCGTGGTCCTGTCGCTGATCATCACCTGTTTCGACGAAGGTCCCGCGCGGCAGCGGGCGTTCGCCCTGTGGGGCAGCGCCCAGGCGGCCGGCGCCCTGTTCGGGCTGCTCGTCGGCGGCCTGCTGACGTCCGGCCCCGGCTGGGAGTTCAGCTTCTTCGCCGCCGTCCCGATCGGCGCCCTGGTCGTGGGGCTCGCCGCCACCACGATCAAGGAGAGCCGCGCCGAGGAGCGGCCCGCGATCGACGTGGCGGGCGCGGTGACGATCACCGCCGCCCTGCTGATGACCGTCTACGCCTTCCTCGACACCCAGCGTTCCTGGGCCTCCCCGCTGCGCGGCGGGCTCCTGGTGGCAGCGGCCGTGCTCTTCGGCGTCTTCCTCGCCGTCGAACGCCGCCAGAAGCACCCGTTCCTGCCGCTGCGGGTCTTCCGCCTGCGCAACACCAGTGCCGCGCTCGCCATCATGATGATGTTCGGCGCCACCCAGATGAGCTACTTCTTCTTCGTCACCCTGTACCTGCAGGAAATCCTCGGCTTCTCGGCGCTGCAGACCGGCCTCGCCTACCTGCCGCTGATCGGCGTGCTGCTGGTCTTCGCGCAGATCTGCATGAAGACGGTCGGCCGCGTGGGACTGACCCGGATGCTGCTGGCCGGCCTGTTCTGCCTGGCGCTCGGCATGGGCTGGCTCGGTTTCGCCGCCTCCTCGGGCACCTTCCTCGGCACCGTCCTCGGTCCGACGGTCATCTCCGGCGTCGGACTCGGACTGACGATGATGCCGGCGGGCACGGTGGCCACCACGGGCGTCGACCCCGCCGACGCGGGCGCGGTGTCCGGGCTGTTCAACACCGCGATCCTGGTGGGCGGTTCCCTCGGGCTCGCCGTCCTGACCACGGTCACCCAGGCCGCCGGCGGCCTCACCGGCACGCACGGCTACACCGTCGCCTTCCTCTCCAGCGCGGGCGTGGCCGTCGCCGCGATGCTGGTCGCCGCCCTGGTCATCCGGATTCCCCAGCAGGCCGACGCCGCCTGACCCATCCCCTTCGCCCACCGGGAAGGTAACCCCATGGCCGACACTCTGCCCGACCTGCCCGACGACTTCCGCCGCGTGCTCGCGATCGTCGCCCACCCCGACGACATCGAGTTCGGCGCCGGCCCCGCCGTGGCCCAGTGGACCGCCCAGGGGCGCGAGGTGGCCTACGCGCTGGTCACCCGTGGCGAGGCGGGCATATCCGACCTGGACCCGGCCGAGTGCGGCCCGGTGCGCGAGAGCGAGCAGCGCAAGGCCGCGGCCGAACTCGGCGTCCACGAGGTCGACTTCCTCGACGGGCACACCGACGGGACGATCACCTACGGGCCCGCCCTGCGCCGCGACCTGGCACGCTCCATCCGCCGCCACCGCCCCGACCTCGTCGTCACCTTCAACCACCACGACACCTGGGCGTCCGGCGCGTGGAACACCCCCGACCACCGGGCCGTGGGCCGGGCGGTCCTGGACGCCGTCGCCGACGCCGCCAACCGCTGGATCTTCCCCGAGCTGCTCGAAGAAGGTCTCGAGCCGTGGCGGGCGGCCCGCGTGGCGGTCGCCGGGTCCCCGCACCCCACGCACGCCGTGGCCGTCGACGACGACGCCCGCGAGCGGGCCGTGCGCTCCCTGGCCGCCCACGACCGCTATCTGCGCTCACTGAGCGACGAACCGCCCGCCGAACGCGCCCGGTTCATCCTCGGCCACCTGCTCGCCGCCACCGCCCCGCGGTTCGGCGGCCGGGACGGCGTCGCCTTCCAGGTCTTGGGCTGAACCGGCCATGACACAGCGGACGTTCTCCTACCTCACCGACCAGCTCCGCTCCCACGCCGAGCTGCACCCGGACCGCACCGCGCTCGTCATCGACGGCCGGCCCGACCTCCTGTACGGAGAGTGGGACCGGCGCTCGGAGGACCTCGCGCGCGGGCTGCTCGCCGCCGGTACCCGCCGCGGCACCCGCATCGGCATCTTCTTCGGCGACATGGACTGGGCCGACTACGCCGTCGCCTACCTCGGCGTGCTGAAAGCCGGCGCCACCGCCCTGCACCTGCCCGTGCTCATCCCGGCCGAGGAGCTCCAGCGCCGCGCGCTGCAGTGCGGCCTCGCCGGCATCGTCCACGGGCGCACCGCCCCGCCCGACGTCCCGGCCGTCGGCTGGAGCCGCCCCCTGGACGACCTGTCCGCCCCCGGGCAGGGACGCGTGGACCTCGTCCACCGCCCCGACGACGACGCCGAGATCGTGTACTCCTCCGGCACCACGGGGCCGGCCCGCGGCGTCGTCGTACCGCACCAGAACCTCGCCACGGCGGGCGGCCCGCCCTCGGTGATGGCGCACGACGAACCCACCCCCATGGTGGCGTCCGTGAAACTCGGCATCACCGCCAGCGCCACCACCGTCTCCATGGTGCTCAACGCCACCCCGACGACCCTGGTCCTCGCCCCGCCCGGGGACGCGGACCGGCTGTGCGCGCTCATCGAACAGCACGCGGCCAGCACCGTCATGATGACCCCGCACCTCGCCGTGCAGATGATCCGCGACGGCGCTCTGCACCGTCACGACCTCAGCTCCGTCACCACGATCGCCACCGCGTCGTCGTTCCTGCACCCGCCGCTCGCCACCGCCCTGCTGAAGGCGATGCCCCGGGCGCGGGTCCTCGGCGCCTACTCGGCCAGCCAGGCCAAACCCGCCGTGACCATCGGCACGCTGGACCCGGCGCGCCCGATGTCGGTCGGCCGGCCCGCACCCGGCACCCACGTGCTGATCACCGACGAGCACGGCACGGCACTGCCGACCGGGCAGGTCGGCCGGATCTGGCTGCGCGCCGAGGGCGCGCCACCGCGCAACCGGGTCGACCGGGGCCCGGAGGCGGCCGGTGCGCCCGAGGGCGGCTGGTGCGACACCGGCGACCTGGGGCACGTCGACGAGGAGGGCGAGCTGTACCTCTTCGACCGCGAGTCCGACGCCGTCACCACACCGCACGGTCTCGTGTCCTCGCTGCGCGTGGAGACGGTCCTGCTCGGCCACGCATCGATCACCGACGCCGCCGTCGTGGCGACCGACGACGGGCCGGCCGCGGCGGTGGTGCCGGTCGCGGGTGCTTCCCGGGACCCCGGCGCGCTGCGCGACGCGCTCGTCGCCCACGCCCGGGGCGAGCTCGACACCCACGAGATTCCCCAGCGGTACCTGGTGGTCGACGAGCTGCCGCGCAACGACCTGGGCAAGGTCGTCAAACGCGTCGTCAGGACCTGGTTCACGACGGCGGAGACCGCGCCCGCCCCCGCCCACCTCGATGCCACAGGAGCCCCGTCATGAGCACGGAGACCGCACCGCCCATCCACCCGCTGTTCGCCGAGATGATCCGCTGCACCACCGAACGCGACCTCGACGGGCTCGTCGCCCTGTACCACCCCGACGCCGAGTGGATCCGCTTCACCGGCCCCGTGCGCGGCCACGACCAGATCCGTGAACTGCTGCGCCGGTACTGGGAGCTGGACCTGGAGCACGTGGAGATGAACGAGTTCATCCAGACCGACGACACCGTCATGATGCGCGGCACGATGAAGGTCCGCGGCGAGACCGTCGTCACCTTCGGTGTGTACGTCCTGCGCGACGGCCTGATCTGGCGTCAGTGCGGAGCCGACGAGGGCGGCACCCGCGACTGGTGGGCCTGACCGCCGCCGCGGCGCCTCCGCCCGGCCCGGGCGCGCAAGTTTGAGCGGACACCGGTCGCGGCGGGGCGCAGTCTGCCGAAGAGCCACCGCGTCGCCCCGGCGGCGCGGTGCCGTGTCGGTATCCACGAACGGTGAGGAGCCTTCTGCCATGTCACGGGTCAACGGCGTCGACCGGCGCCGCTTTTTGCAGTGGGGCGCCGCCGCGGCGACGGCGACCGCGGGCGCCACGGCCCTGTCCGGCTGCGGCCCCGAGACCAACGATGGTCCGGGAACGTCCGCCGCCGCGGGCCGGCTGCTGCGGGTCGGCGCGTCGGACGCCACGGGCAGCACCACCCTCGACCCGCGCCACACCGGCTTCGGCGCCAGCTACATCGCGCTGTACCACCTGTACGACCAGCTGATGTACCTCAAGGACGGCGGCTACGAGCTGGGACTCGCCCAGTCGGTGCAGCCCAACGCCGACGCGACCGAATGGACCGTGCGCATCCACGACCGTGCCGTCTTCCACGACGGCTCCCCGGTCCGGGCCGCCGACGTCGCCTACTCGCTGCGTACCCTCGCCGGCCCGTCGTCTACCCGCGCCACCAACTTCGCCGACCTGGACCCCGACCGGCTCAAGGTGGTCGACGCCCACACCCTTGAAGTGGGACTGCGCCGGCCCCGCGGCGACTTCCGGGAGTCCGTCCTCGCGGTGTTCTCGCCCGTGTTCCCCGAAGGCACCGGCGACAAGGACTTCGCCCGCGGCATCGGCTCCGGCCCCTACCGCCTCGAGGGCAACGACGGCAAGAACCTCCGCCTCACCCGCAACACGTCCTACTGGGGCGGCGCCGCCGGCTTCGAACGCATCGAGCTGGTCCTCATCGCCGACCCCGCCGCCCGGCTCAATGCCCTCAAGAGCGGCCAGATCGACTACGCCTTCGGCATCTCCGCGACGGGCGCCACCGCCGAGCGCGGCAACCACGCGATCCGCGTCAGACGCGGCGGCACCGCCAACTCCAACGCGCTGTCCTTCGCGATGAACCAGAACCTCGCCCCCTTCGACAACCCCGACGTGCGGCGCGCGGTACGCCTCGCCGCCGACCGCGACGCGCTCGTGAACCGGGTGCTGCTCGGCCTCGGCAGCCGGGGCGACGACGTGGTCGGCAAGGGGCTGCCCGGCTACGCGGTCGCCGCCGCGGGCCGCCGCCGCGACACCGCCGAGGCCAGGCGGCTGTTCGCCCGCGCCGGCGTGGACTCGCTGACGCTGCACGCGGCCGACACCGTCCCCGGCTTCGTCGCGGCCGCCCGCCTCCTGGGCCAGCAGCTGAAGGAGGCCGGCGTGGAACTGAAGGTGGAGCAGGTGCCCGCGGACACCTACTACGCCGACCTCAAGAGCCTCGGCCGTATCCCCTTCCAGACGTTCTACTACACCAACCGCCCCGCGGCCGTGCACCTGTCCGCCACGACCGTCAAGGGCGCCTTCTTCAACGTCACCGGACTCGGCGAGCCGCACTGGAAGCGCCTCGCACAGGCGCAGGCCGTCGTCGACGACGGCGCCCGCCAGGCCGCGTTCGCCGCCGTCCAGCGCGACCTGTTCGACAACGGCGGCGACCTGCTGTGGGGCTTCCGGGAGCAGCTGGACGCCTCCGTGACCGGGCTGACGGGGGTGTGGTCCAGCCAGTCCATCCCGGTATTCACCCGGGCCAGGGTCGCGTGAGAACGGCCGCCCGGCTCACGGCCCTGGCGCTGCGCCGGCTCTGCGGCGCCCTGGCCACCCTCCTGGCCGCCTCCTTCGTGCTGTTCGCCGCCGCCGAGGTGCTGCCCGGGGACGCCGCCGAGGCGGCGCTCGGCGGCGCGGCGACCCCCGCCGACATCGCCCGGCTGCACGCGGAACTCGGCCTCGACCGCCCGCTGGTGGTGCGCTACGCCGCCTGGGTCGGCGGGGCCCTCAGCGGCGACCTGGGACACAGCGTCATCGACCGCCGCCCCGTCACCGCGATCATCTCCGGGCCGCTCGCCGACACCCTGCTGCTCACCGCGGTGTGCGCCGTCCTGACGGTCGTCCTGGCGCTGACGGTCGGCCTCGCGGCCGGGCTGCGCCCCGGCGGCCTCCTCGACAAACTGCTCTCCGGTACGGCCGTGGCACTCGTGTCGGTGCCCCAGTTCGTCACGGCCGGCCTGCTGAGCCTGGTCTTCGCGGCCTGGCTCGGTTGGCTGCCGGCCGTGTCCCTGGTGCCGTTCGGTGAACCGCTGCTCGCCCACCCCGAGGTGCTGGTCCTTCCGGTGACCGCCCTGACGCTGTTCTCCGCGTCCTGGGCCAGCCGGATGGTGCGCGCCGCCGTGGTCGACGCCGCGGCCGCGCCCCATGTGGAGGCGGCCCGTCTCGCAGGGCTCTCCCCGGCGCGCGTCGTACTGCGGCACCTGCTGCCGAGCGCGGCCGCCCCCTGCGCCCAGGTCTTCGGCTGGCTGACCGGAGCCCTCGTCGGCGGCACGGCCGTCGTCGAACAGGTCTTCAACTACCCCGGCCTGTCCCACGAACTGGTCGGCGCGGTGCACCACCACGACGCGGCCGTCCTGGAGGGCATCGGACTGCTGATGGCGGCGGCCGTCGCCGGCGGCCTGCTCCTGGCCGACCTGCTCGCCATGGCCCTCGACCCCCGCCTGAGGACGGCACGATGAGCGGGCCTCCTGCGTCCACCCGGCCCGAGGACGGCGCGATGAGCGGGCCTCCTGCATCCACCGCGCCTGAGGACGCCGCGTTGAACGGGCCCCGTACGTCCACCCCGCACAAGGACGGTGACATGACCACCGCGACACCGCCCGCGGCCGCGACCCGCGCGGACGCACCGCCCCGGCGCCGGGGCGCGCTGCTGTGGCTGCTGCCCGTGGCCGCCGTCGTGGTGCTGGCCCTGGCCGGCCCCCACCTCGCCCCGCACGACCCGGCCCTCATCAACGCCGCCCCCTACGCCCCGGCCGCCGGCGGTCTGCCGCTCGGCTCGGACACCGAGGGCCGCGACGTGTGGTCCCGGTTCCTGGCCGGAGGCCGCCCGCTGGTACTGCTGCCGCTGCTCGCCACCCTCGTCACCACCGTGCTCGGCACCGTGACCGGAGTGCTCGCCGGTTATCTCGGTGGCCGCCTGGACGCGCTGGTCTCCCGCCTCGACACCCTGCTGCTCGCCCTGCCCCCGGTCCTCGTCCTGCTGGTGCTGCTGCACGGCTGGGGCTACGGCACGCTCACCCTCGTCACCGCCGTCGCCGTCACCGGGGTGCCCTTCGTCTCCCGGGTCGCCCGCGCCGCGACCGCACAGGTGGCGCACGCCGGATACGTCGACCAGGCCGTCGCCCTCGGCGACGGGCCCGTGGCGGTGATGGCCCGCGAGATCCTGCCCAACATCATGCGCCCCGTCCTCGCCGACGCCGGCACCCGGCTCGCCATCGCCATCACGCTCACCGCGTCCGCCGGCTTCCTCGGCTTCGGCCCCGACAGCCCCAACTGGGGCGCCATGATCAGCGAGAACATGGAGGGCGTCACCCTGGCGCCCTGGGGGGTGGCGGCACCGGCCCTCGGTCTCGCCGTGCTCACCGTCTCCGTCAACCTGGCCCTGGACCGGGCGATCACGAGGTTCGCGCCATGAGCACCGCCCACGACACCCAGCGCCAACCGGCCGGAACCGTACCGCCGGTGGGCCCGGAGCTGATCTGCGTCACCGGTCTGACCGTGACCGACCCGCACGGGCGGCCCGTGCTGGACGACCTCTCCCTGACCGTACGCCGGGGTGAACGCGTCGGCGTCGTAGGGGAGTCCGGGTCCGGCAAGACCACCCTGGCCCTCGCCCTGCTCGGCGCCCTGCGTCCCGGACTGCAGGCACGCGGCGGCCGGATCCGGGTGGCCGGCCAGGACCCCCTCGCCCTGGGCGGCCGGGACCTGCGCCGGCTGCGGCGGCACACCCTGGCGTATCTGCCGCAGGACCCGGCCGGGGCACTCACCCCCACCCTGCGGGTCGGCGCACTGGTCTCCGAACTGGCCGCACGGCGCGGCCCCGAGCAGAGCGCCGCCGTCCTGCGGAGCGTGGGCCTGCCCGACGACAGGGACTTCCTGCGCCGCTTCCCGCACGAGCTGTCCGGCGGGCAGCAGCAGCGGCTCGCCCTCGGCCGGGTGCTCGCGGCCGAACCCGCAGCCCTCGTCCTGGACGAGCCGACGACCGGGCTCGACGTGCTCACCCAGCGGCTGGTGCTCGACGAGGTGGCCCGGCTGGCCGCCGAACGCGACCTGACCCTGCTGTTCATCACCCACGATCTGCCCGCCGCGGCCCGCCTCACCGACCGGCTCGCGGTCCTGCGGGCGGGACGGGTGGTGGAGGAGGGCCCGGTGACCGCCGTCCTCGGCCGGCCCCGGCAGCCGTACACCCGTGCGCTGCTGCGCGCGGTTCCCGACATCGGTCAGATGCGAGCCGCCCCCACCGCCGGAACCACCGGTACGCCGCGGAACACCGCCGTGCCGGGCGCCGCGCCCGTGCTGCGGGTGACCGGGCTGCGCGCCGGACACGGCCGGGGCAGCGGGCGGGTGACGACGGCCCATGACGTGTCCTTCACCGTCCAGCCGGGGGAGTGCGTGGCACTGCTCGGCGGTTCGGGTTCCGGCAAGACGACACTGGCCCGCTGCGTCACCGGGCACCACCGCCCCGACGCGGGGGTCATCGAACTGGCCGGGGCGAGCGTGCCCGGGCCGCTGCGCAGCCGCACGCTCGACCAGCGCCGGCTGGTGCAGCTGATCGCGCAGGACGCGGGCGGATCGCTCAACCCGCGGCGCACGGTCGGGGCGGCCGTGGCCCGCCCGCTCCAGGTGCTGCGCGGCTTCGACCGCCGCGCCGCGGCCGCCGAGACCGGGCGGCTGCTGTCGCTCGTGGGCCTCGACCCCGAGTGGGCCGACCGGCTGCCGCGCACCCTGTCCGGCGGCCAGCGCCAGCGGGTGGCGATCGCACGCGCACTGGCGGCGAAGCCGCGGCTGCTCCTGTGCGACGAGGTCACCTCCAGCCTCGACGTGTGCGTCCAGGCCGAGATCCTCGACCTGCTCGACACCCTGCGCACGCGCCTGGACCTGTCGCTGCTGCTCATCAGCCACGACCTGGGAGTCATCGCCCGCATGGCCGACCGCGTCCTCGTCCTCGACCAGGGCGCCGTACGAGAACAGGGCCCGACCACCGAGGTCCTCAGCACACCCCGCCACCCCTGGACCAGGGCCCTGGTCGACGCGGTCCCGTCCCTCACCGCCGAACTGTCCCGCCGAACGGCCCCGGCCGACAACAGCTGACGGGTCAGGTGGGCTTCTCGGACGAACAACTCTTCCTCGCCGCAGGCTGGTTACCTCGCTCGGGGGACACGACCACCCGGAACGCTGTCCAGCCCGAGGGGTGGCCCGGTCTTCGCATAGGACGGCGTACTCCTTCGCATGCAGGATGAGGGCGTGCGTACCGGGCATCGAGGTGCGCACCCATGCCACCACGCTCTACAACTCGATCTATCGTGCGGATGACCGATCTCGGACGAGTCCACGGAGCTGCGGTTCGTCCAGCCGGAGGAGATCGGCCGACTGCCGATGCACCACACGCAGCGGCTCCGGATTCGCCACTTCCTGGAACACCGTGAGCGGCCCTATCTCGGCTGATCCGTCCGGGACATCGCAGCCGATGGGGGCGTGCAGCCCGGCGGTACCGCCGCGTGGTGGGGTCGGCGGAGGGTGACCAGGTCAGGGGGCCAACCGGCTGCGGAAAGCGGCCGGTTGCGAAAGACGTGCCCCGCACCCTGGTCGGGGTGCGGGGCGCTGCCGTTCTCGGCCGTGTCGTCGCCGCCGAGCGCGGGCCGGCGTCACGACGTCGTGGAAAGGGTGCCGGACAGCCGGTGTCGGGCCTCCTCGCGCAGGCGGAGGCGGTCGGTTTTGCCGTTGGGATTCAGCGGGGGGTCCGTCAGGGCCCACAGGTGGGCGGGGAGCATGTAGGCGGGCAGGCGCCGGGCCAGGTCCCTGGCCGTGTCCGTCAGCCGGGCGGAGGCGTCGTCGCCGACGACGAACGCGGCCAGCACCGGGCCCGTCGCGCCGGGCACCGCGAGGACCACGGCCTCGCTGCCCGGCGCACAGGCACGCAGTGCCTCCTCCACCTCGTGCAGCTCCACCCGGTAGCCGTGGATCTTGACCTGTCCGTCGTCGCGTCCGAGGTGGACGAAGCCGTCCTGCGGCGTACGGCGCACCCGGTCCCCGGTCCGGTACCAGCGCACCCCGTCCACGGTGAGGAAGCGGCCCTCGTCGTTGAGCGGGTCGAGGTAGCCGTCGAACATCTGCGGCCCGCTGACGCACAGTTCACCGACGTCCGTGCCCACCCGGCCGTCGTCGACCAGGACACAGCGCAGCCCCGCGTTCAGCTCGCCGATGGGCACCGTGCCGGACAGCTGACCCGGGGCCCAGCGGTACGCGGTGCAGGCGATGGTCAGCTCGGTGGGGCCGTACAGGTTGTCGATGACCGAGCCGGGCGCCGCCGCGCTCCAGTACGCGGCACTCTCCTGCGGCAGCGGCTCACCGCAGAACACGGTGTGGCGCAGACCGGGCAGGCTGCCGGCGCCCAGCAGCCCACGGGTGCGCAGCGCCGCCACCAGGCTCGGCGTCGACGTCCACACGGTGATGCCGTGGGCGGGCAGGTAGCGGGCCGGATTCAGCGCCTGGAGCCGGTTCAGTACGGTCAGGCAGGCACCGCTCGCCCACGCGCACCACACCTCGAACATGGACAGATCGAAGGTGAGTTCGTAGACCTGGCCGAAGACGTCCCCGGGCCCGAAGTCGTAGCGCGGCAGGGTGGCGTCGAGGAACGCCGAGACGTTCCCGTGCCGGATCGGCACGCCCTTCGGGCGCCCCGTGGAGCCCGACGTGAACAGGATGTACGCCAGCGAGTCGGCGCCCCGCGCGGGCGGCCGGTCACCGGCCGGGTCGGGCACCCGCACCGCGGTGGCCGGCACCGGCCCGGTCCACGCCGCACGGCGCGGCGCCAGGACGACGAGGGGCGGCGCGGCCGCGGCCACCGTGTCGAGCTGGGCCGCGCCCGCCGGGTCGACGATCAGCGCGTCCAGCCCGGCCGCCGCGGCGATCTCCCGGTTGCGCTCCACCGGGTACTCCGGGTTCAGCGGTACGGCCGTGCATCCCGCGTACAGCGCGGCGAGGAACCCCAGCAGGCTCTCCTCGCTCTTGGTGGCGAGCACCCCCACCCGGCGCGGCGCGCGTGCCCCGCCGTGCAGCGCCGCCGCCCAGGACCGTGCGACCCGGTCCGCCTCGGCATAGCTCCAGCTCCGCTCGCCGATGCGCAGCGCGGTCCCGTCCGGGTTGCGGGCGAGCCCGTCGAGGAACCAGTGGTGCAGCAGCTTGACGTCGCTCATCGGCCGAGGCCCGCGGCGCCGGGCGTCTCGCTCCCGCTCGGGGTGAGCGAGCCGACCAGCTTCCACACCGTGCCCGGAGTGGTGAAGTTGGCCGGGACCACCGCCTCGTCGGGCAGGGACAGGCCGTAGTCCTCCTCGAGAGCCATGATCAGGCCCACGGTCGCCATGGAGTCCAGCCCGAAGGCCGCCAGCGGCAGGTCCTCGGTGAGCGGGGCGGCGGCGTCAAGGCCCGGCAGCCGGTCCCGCAGCAGCTTCTCGAACTTCTCGTCCCACATGGGGGTCACCTCGCACAGTTGTGTCGGAGCACGGTCACACGCAGCGGCTCTCCAGATAGGCGGCGAGCCGTTCCTGGTCGACGACCAGGCGCGACGCGGAGGTGACCTCGATCAGCCCCCGGTCGCGGAAACCCTTGAGGAAGTGCCCCACGCGGGAGCGGGTGGTGCCGACCATGCCGGCCAGCTCCTCGTGGGTGAGCCGCTCCGTGATGCACGGCCGCCGCTCGTCGCCCCGGCCGAGCTTGCGGGCCAGATCCAGCAGGATCTCGCCGAGCCGCTGCTCGCTGTCGACGGTCACCAGATGGGTGATGGACTGCTGCTGCTCGGCGAGACGGCGCGTGAGGTGGGTGATGAAGTCGTCGACGAACCCGGCCGCGGTGATCGCGGACAGGAAACGCTCGTACGACATGCGGTGCACGACGCTGTCGCGCATCGCGATCGCCGACTCCCTGCGCACACCGCCGAGCGAGCACAGCTCACCGAAGATGTCGCCCGGCGTGTGGATGCGCAGCAGGCATTCCTTGCCGGACCGGGAGAACATGACGGTCTTGATCTGCCCGCTCTCCAGGAAGTACACGTTGCGGTCCTGCCCGCCGCAGCTGTACGCGCTCTGGTTGCGCCCGACGACCACGGTCGTCGTGTGCGCGCACTGGTCGCGCAGGAAGTCCCGCAAGCGGGCGTCGAATCCGGTCGATACGGTGACACCCAGCGGATTCATCCGGCCTCCCCGTCCATCGGCACACGCCCGTCACGCACCGACTGTACGAAGGTGCCTTCGAGGGTCACTCGAGCCCGTGTCCAGACCGCCCAGCGCGGACCGCAGCGCCGCCATCACCTCCTCGGGCGCGCCCTTGAGGTAGAAGTGGTCACCGGCGAAGACCCGCAGCCGGAAGTCCCCGCTGGTCACCTCGCGCCAGCCGGCCACCGCGTGCGGATCGGCGAGCGGGTCGGCGTCGCCGGTGAACGCGAACACCGGGCAGGTCAGGGCCGGTCCGGGCAGCCGGGGCGGCAGGTACGTCTCGTTGACCTCGTGGTCCGCGCGCAGCGGCGGAAGGAAGTGCCGCAGCAGCTCACGCTGGCGCAGCACCTCGGGCGGGGTACCGCCCAGCTGGGACATCTCGGCGAGGAACTCCTCCTCCGGCAGCAGATGCACCGGCCGCCGGCTGCTCGGGACGAACGGCCCGCGCCGCCCGGACACCAGCAGCGCGCGCGGCGCGGGCAAGCCACGCTCGAGCAGGGCTCGAGCGGTTTCATAGGCGACGATCGAGCCGAGGCTGTGGCCGAACAGCGCGTAGGGAAGGTCGAGCCGGCCGGACAGCTCGCCGGCGAGCTGGTCGACGAGGGGGCCCATGCGGGTGTGCGCGGCCTCACCGGCCCGGCGCTCACGCCCGGGCAGGACGACCGGGTGCACGTCGACACCGGGCCCCAGCGCTTTGCGCCACGGGTGGAAGAAGGCACTGCCGCCGCCCGCGTGGGCGAAGCAGAACAGGCGCAGGCCCGCCGCCTCCCCGCCGCCGGGCCGTACATCCGTCCAAGAGCGGGACACGTCGTCTCCTTGTCGCTGGTGCGGGTCGCTGCCGTGCCGGCCGTCGGCGGCCGGGACACCGGTCAGCGCCACGCGTACTGCCGGTGGTAGTCCTTGACGCCGGTGAAGGTGAGGATCTGCGGGCGGTCGCCCACCCGGGCGAGCAGGTCCTCCCAGGGGGCCGGGTCCACGGTCCGGTTCTCCACCGGCACCAGACACTCCAGGTTGTGCTCGAGGACCGACAGGTACTCCTCGAAGGTGAGGCGGACCCGCGCCTCGAGATGCTTGCCGATGCCGAGCTCGGCGACGGCCGCGGCCGACCGCTCGTCGACGACGCCGCTGAAGAACTCCGACGAGCAGCCGGAGCCGTACGAGAACAGCCCCACCCGGCGCGGCGAGGTGACCACGCCCGAGTCCAGCAGGCTGGCCAGCGCCAGGTACACCGACCCCGAGCACAGATTGCCCACCGCGCCCGGATAGATCAGCGACGGCGCGACGCGGCGCGCGAAGTCCTCGTCGATCAGGGCGCCGGCCACGCCCTGTTCGCGCATCATCTTGCGGTGCCCGGCCCGCACCAGGCCCGCGAACGGGGTGTGCATGACGAGATGGTCGAAGTCACGCGTGAAGTCGACGCCGGACACCCGGGAGGTGTAGTCGGCGTACGCGTTCTTCAGGCAGTCGAGGTAGGCGAACAGCGAGCGGTCGACGTCCGCGATGTCGAAGCGCGGCGAGGGCCGGGCCGAGTCCAGCGTCTCGTAGCTGTAGTTGCCGAACGCGCCGAGGTCGACGGTCATCACCCGGGGCCTGTCGCTCAGCAGCATCGCCGCCGCGCCGTGTCCGGCAGCGGGCTCGGAGTACTCGGCCTTCTCGTCGACGACCGCCACGTCCGTTGCGATGACCAGCGCCTTCGCCCCGGGCGAGACCCCGGAGGCGAGATAGCCCAGGGCCGTCTGCACCGCCGCGGTCGCGCCGAAGCAGGCCTGCTTGACCTCGATGAGCCGGCAGTGCCGGTTCAGGCCCAGGTACTTGTGGACGTACGACGTCAGGGACTTGCTGTAGTCGACCCCCGACTCCGTGGACGTCACCACCAGTTCGATCCGGTCGCGCTCCTCCTGCGGCAGGGCCTCGACGAGGGGCCGGGCCGCGTTCACGGCGTTGGTGACGGGGTCCTCGATCGGCAGGCCGATGGAACGCTCCGACATCATCAGGTTGTCGAGCCGGTCCATGTCGAGTCCGCGGCCCGCGAAGAGGTCGGCGGCGGTCAGCCGGGCCAGACCGCACCACACGTTCAGCGCCTCGATGCCGTAGGCCGCCGTGTCCGCGCTCATCGCTGCGCTCCGCTCAGGAAGTCGATGAGGCTGTCGATGTCGGGCAGGTCGCTGAACGCGGACATCGGGGCGTCCACTCCGGTGCGGTCCATCAGCGCGGCGATGATCTCCACCCGGTCCACCGAGTCCGCGCCCAGGTCCTTCAGATGCCGGTGGCCGCCGATGAGGGCGGGGTCCACTCCGGGCAGGATCTCGGTGACGACCTCGCGGACGAGACGGGCCGTCTCCTGCCGGATGTCCGTCGGTGCCTGGGTCATGCTGCTTCCTCCGAATCGTGCGCGTCGTGCAGGACGTGCAGGGTGCTGACGGCGATGACGCGGCCGCTGTCGCGGTCGCGGATGACGACGTCGACGAGTTCCTCGCCGGGGGCTGTGGTGCTGACGCGGGTCCGGGCGCCGAGGACCAGGACCGAGTCGAGGTCGGCGTTGCCGAGGTAACACATCTGCTGGTCGACGACCGTGCGGCGCAGGAAGGACCGGTCGGAGCGGCCCTGCCCGCGCCACAGCGCCAGGGCGGCCTTGTCGACCATGGAGAAGTACGAGGCGAAGTAGAGCAGTCCCACGCCGTTGACGTCGCGGATGATGTCCACCGGGTGCTCGACCTCGACCGTGTCGGGCAGCGCGCGGAAAGCGGGGTCGGCCGGGTCGCGGAACGTGTGCTTCTCGCGAGCCGCCTTGTACACCGCGCGCGGCGAGTGGGCGGCGGGCAGCCGGGGCAGCCGGTCGTTGCGGAAGCCCGGCGGTGAGGACTTCACCAGCCCCTCGTTGCTGCCCGGCGCGGAACGGGTCACCCAGCGGTTGAAGTTCTCCACGTACAGCGACCCCTCACGCGGCCGCTCGTAGAACTCGCCCAGGTCCAGCGGGCGTTCGGCGTCAGGAGCGCCGGCGCGGTCGATCCGGTGCAGGGTGAGGACCGACTCGGTGCCGTGGTCGTAGCAGCCCGAGGTCACCGTGAGACGGTCGCCGAAGGTGAGGGCGCCCGGGTGCAGCGAGCGCCCGCCGCGCACCCGGAAGTAGTAGAAGGCCAGATAGGTGGGGTTGCCGGAGGCGTCGCGCGCCGAGAACACGTCCGTGTCGCACAGAGCGCTGACGGTCTCCCAGGTCCAGTCGCCGAGCTGGCCGACGAACAGGGACCCGGGGCCGCACATGCCGGGCCGTACCGTGACCGTCCGGGTGATCTCGGGTCCGACGCCGAGGGGCGAGGTGAGGGTCATGCCGGGAACTCCTCGAGGAAGGCGGACAGAACGGTGTTGAACTCCTCGGCGCTCGACAGGCTCGGGAAGTGGCCGGCGTCGGCCACCTCGTGGTAGCGGGCGTCGGGGATGGCTCCGTGCAGCAGGTGGGCGGTCTTCTGCGGGATGACCGTGTCGTGACGGCCCTGGACGATCAGCGTCGGGACCGCGATGTCGCCGAGCCTGCCCAGCAGATCGGGTGCCGCGGCGAACACGTCCAGATAGCGCAGGCCGGTCTGCGGGTCCATGGACTCGCAGCGCAGCAGCAGCCGCTCGTAGCCGTCGCGTTCACGGTCCAGCCGCTGCGAACCGCTGTGCGCCTGGACCCGGTCGAAGTCCTCACCGGCCACCAGCGCCAGCCGGTTGACCTCACCGGCCCGGTTGCCGAGCTTGTACGAGCTGCCGATCAGGGTCAGCGAGGTGGTGGACTGCGGGTGGCGCAGCGCGAACGTCTGGGCGGTGATGCCGCCGAAGGACGCGCCCGCCACATGCACCGGGCCGTCGACGCCGAGCCGGCGCAGCACCCGCAGGTTCAGGTCGGCGATGCCCTCGTAGGTGAGGTCCTCGCAGGCGGTGGTGGCGCCGACGCCGGGGTGGTGCACCACGATCACCCGGTAGCGGTCACCGAGCGCCGCGAACTGCGGCCCGAACAGTCCGGCACCGATGTTGAACGGCAGCATCATCAGCAGCACGGGCCCCTCACCGGTGGTGAAGACCTCCACGTCGCCGCCGCCCTCGCCCTGGGGCATCCGCAGCACCAGCCGTTCCACCTGCGGGTGGTGCTCGCGCAGCACGGCCCAGTTGTCGTTCTCGGCGGTGTGGCCCTCGGCCATCGCCTCCCGGATGTCGTCGGGCACCTGGTCCACCGGGTGGTACGACGCCAGGGCGGCGGGCCCGTCACCGGGGGCGCGCAGCAGCTCGGGGATCGCCCCGGGTGCGGCGAACAGCGAGGTGAGCCGCGCGGTGATCTCGTCGGCCTCCTGGCGGCCGAGTCCGACGGGCAGCGCCAGACGCACCAGCGCCGAGGTGCCGGAACCACCGTCCAGGTGGGCGGCGGCGCGGATGCCGGTGTGCAGGTACAGCCAGGCCAGGAACGCGGGCACCGGGTGCTCGTGGCCCCGCAGCGCGGACACGCGGGCGGTGTCGAGCAGCACGCAGTGCGTGCTCGCGCCGTCGACGACGGGGGCGCCGGCCGCGGCCAGGGCCTGCCGCAACGCGGCCACCTGCCGCACCCGTTCACCGGTCGCCGCCGCCGCCCAGGCCAGGTCGCTCAGGGCGGTGGCCGCCAGGGCGCGGGTGGCGCGGCCGGTCTCGGGGCCGCGCAGAGCCAGACGCTCGCGCAGATGGTGGGCGACGGCCGGGTCGTCGGTGGCGACGACGCCACCGCCGTCCACGCCGAAGTTCTTCGAGAGGCTGATGGTGACGCTGTCGGCGAGGGAGAGCATCTCGCGCGCCACGTCCAGCGCGTCGCGTCCCCGCTGGCCGCTCTCGTGCGCGGCGATCAGCGCCGCGTTGTCCAGGACCCGGGTGGCGTCCAGCACGAGCGGCACGCCGTGGGCGTCGGCGACGCGGCGGATGCCGCCGAGGTTGTCCAGGCTGAGCGCCGCCCCTCCCTGGGCGTTGTTGGCGACCTCCACGCAGAGGAACGCGAGCTGCCCCGCGTGCTCGGTGAGCAGGCCGTCCAGGTGGTCCAGGTCCAGGTCGCCGCGGAAGACGCCGTCGTCCGCGCCGGCCGCCCGCCGGGCCTGAACGGGCGTGAACCCGTGGTCGAGGTGGCTGAAGTACCAGGTGGGGAAGAGGGAGTTGTGCACCACGACGCCCTGGCGGGGCCAGGCCCGGCACAGCGCGGCCTCGGCGGCCCGTCCCGAGCCGGTGGCGAGCACACAGGAGAACGGCAGCAGGTCCAGGTCCTCGAGGGTGTGGCCCACGGACAGGCCGGCGGTCCGGGCGTGCAGCTCGGCCGTCCGGGCTCGCACGAACGGGTGGTCCAGCTCTGCCCAGGAGTCGGTGATCAGGTCGAACTCGACCGCTGCGGAGGGCAGGTGGAGCGGGTTCCAGCCGTTCGCGGACAGCTGCCGCTCACGATCCCGGGCGCCGGCCCCGACGGGCGGGGCGGCCGGGGACGCCGGGGATGCCGGGGCGGTCGGGGACGCCGGGGTGGCCGTGGTCGTCAGGGGCGGCCGGGATGCCGGGGCGCCAAGGGCCGGCTGGGGGGCCGGGGCGGCGGAAGAAGGCAGCGGAGCCGGGGCCGGTGACGGTGCCGCCTGGGCGGCCGCGGCCGGTGACGGTTGTGCCGGGGCGGCCGCGGCCGGGGCCGGTTGTGCCGGTGCCGCCGGGACGTCGCGGGGCGCGCGGTCGCCGGCCACCTCCGGATTGGCGATCATCAGGATCAGACGCGAGACGTCGGTACGCTCCGCGTCCGCGGGCTGGCACAGATACAGCGGCAGGTTCGTCGTACGGAACTTGTTCTTGAACCGCAGATTGCCGTCACCCGTGAAGATGCCGCGCGAGCGCAGATCGGTGAGCGCCGCCTCGGCCTCCGGCGCGGCGTTGGGCGACTCGCAGACCTTGGCACCGAAGCTGCCGCCGAAACTGAAGACGGTGCACCCCTCCGCCGCCGTCTGCTCGATGATCTTCACCACGGTGTAGTCGAGGCTCCCCAGCGGGGCGTCCTCCGGATAGAACTCGAGGTCGAGCAGGTACCCCTCCTCGGAGGGGATCTTGGTGACGATGACCGCGCTGACCATCCGCTCGTCCAGATAGGTCAGGAACATCCGGTGACGCTCGGCGAGAATGCCGCGCGATATCTCGTCCCGGACCGTGGACACATACGGGTTCACCATCTCCTTGGCCGCGGCCCACCGGTCGATCAGGGTGGTGATCTCCTGGTCGGTCCGGTGGTCGGAGCCGACGGTGTACTCCGTGGTCCGGCACGCGCCCGCCTTCTCGAACTTGCGGACCATGTAGCGCAGCCGCTGCATCGGGCCGCCCTCCAGGCTGAAGTCCGCGATGCCCTCCAGGCGTTGCAGCGCCCCGAAGGGCGTCGCCGTGAACCGGACCCCGTCCACCTCCTCCAGGCGGATCAGCGAGACGATGTTCGGGGCCAGACCGTGCTCCTGGCCGTAGCGGACGAACTCCGCGGCCAGGGCGGGCATGTCGTCGCTCGGGCCGACGTAGCTCCAGGTGAGCATCGCGTCGTCACGGACCGAGAAGTTGAAGTACGAGGTGCGCGCGGCGCCCAGGAAGATCAGCGGGGCGATGTCGCGGCCCGGCAGACCCCCTTCGCGGCCGTGGGCGGCCTCAAGGTCCGCCACCGTCGCGGCGATCTCCGGCTGCTGCGGGAGCGCCGTCTTCTCCACGACCAGTGCGCCGTCCGACGACGGCTCCCGCACGGTCACGGGCCGCCGGCCGGGACGCTCCTGCGGCGCGGCGGTCAGACGGCGGGCCGCCTGCGGGCCGTGCGTCTCGGCGAGATGGGCGGCGAGCGCGCCGACCGTGGGGTGGTCGAAGAGCAGGGTCTTGCGCAGCGCGCCGAAGCCGCGCTCCAGCGCCGCGATCACCCGCAGCATGTCGAAGGAGCTGAAGCCGTTGTCGGTGAAGGTCAGCGCGGGGTCGACGGTGCGGCCGAGCTCCCCCTCGACGAGAGCGACGAGGACGTCCTCCAGCCGCCCGGGGGATTCCTGCGCCGTCCCGGCGGGGTCGGGCTCGTCGGCCGCGGGCTCCGGGGCGTCCGGAGCGGGGGCGCCCACCAGGGGGGAGACGAACTCGGTGAGCTTGCTGACCGTGTCGTAGTTGTAGAGTTCGGCGGCCTTCAGCTCCAGACCGAACGTCTCGTTCAGGGTGCGGACGAGATCCATGCGGTAGATGGAGTCGAGCCCCAGCTCGCCGAAGGGGGCGTCGTCCTCGATGTCCTCGGGCGGCATCCCCAGGATCTGGGACAGCTCACCGCGCAGCAGAGCGATGACGGCGGCGTCGGACGCGCCGGCCGGCGGGGCCGCTTCGTCGGCCGGGACCGGGGCAGGCGAGGCCGCCGGTGCCGAAGGGGGCGTCGCCCGCACCGGAGCGGGCGGCGGGGGAACGGACGCCGCGATGGTCCCGGCGGCCGTGCCCGGCCGGACGCTGACCGGCGCCATCAGCCGGATCCTCGGTCCGCCACGGGTGGGACGCGGCTCGCTGCGGGCTGTCATGAAGGCCTCCTTGTCGGAGCCGGAAGGGGAAGCGGAACGGCCCGGCCGGCCGGCCGCGGGGGTCGCGGGAGCGGCCGGAGCGGCCGGTGGGCGCACGGCCGAGGCCGGGCGCAAGGTCGCGGCCGACGCGCCGACGCCCGCCTCGGCCGCGGCGCCGGTCGCGCCGCGCGGGGTTGCGCCGCGTACGGCCGGTCCGGCCCCGGCGGACGACCGGTCCCGCACGACGCGGGCGCCGGCATCGGCGGCCGGGACGGTCGGGGCGGTCGGGACGGCTGGGGCCGTCGCGGCGGTCGCCGCAGGGCGGGCGGTGTCCGGCGCGGCAGCCGGCCGGGCGGGCGCGGTGGGGGCGGTGGTCGCGGTGGACACGGCGGTCACGGGGGTGCCGGTGGGCCTGGCGGTCCCGGGGGTCGCGGGGGACCCGGCGTTCACGGCGGACGCAGGTCCGGTGGTCGCGGTGGGCCCGGCGGTCGCGGCGGTGGTGGTCTCCTCGCGGACGTCCGGGGCGCGGAACCAGTGGCGGGTACGGGCGAAGGGGGCCGTGGGCAGCGGGACGCGGCCCGGGACCGACGGCCACCGGTGGTGCCAGGGAACCTCGGCTCCCTCGCACCAGGCCTTGCGCAGCAGCGCGGGATCCTCGTCACCGCGCAGGGCCGGGGCGTCGCGCCGGGCGGTTCCGGTCTCCGCGCCCTCGGGCACCGCCCCGGCGGCGTACCGCTCGAGCGCCCGGATCAGTTCCTCGCGGTCGCGGACCTCGACCGCGAAGCGGTGCCGGTGCGCCGTACGCCCCGTCTGCAGCGTGTACGCCACCCGCGCGAGGTCGGCCTCCGGCGTACGCGCCAGGTGCTCGGCCAGACGGCCCGCGTAGGCGCGCAGATCGTCCGGATCACCCGCTGACAGCGGCACGGTGTGCGCCGTGAACTCCTGCACCGCGGGCGCGGTCCGCGCCGGGTACGCCTCCAGCACCACGTGTGCGTTGGAACCGCCGAAGCCGAAGGAGCTGATCCCTGCCCGCAGCACCGGCCGGCCGTCCGAGGTGAGCGCGGGCTCCCACGGCCGGCTGCGGTCGTTGACACGGAAGGGCGTGCCGTCCAGCCGCAGATACGGGTTGAGCTGCCGCAGGTGCAGGCTCGCCGGCAGCACACGGTGACGCATCGCCTGCACCACCTTGATCACACCGGCGATGCCGGCGGCCGTCTCGAGGTGCCCGATGTTCGTCTTCACCGCGCCGATGGCGATCCGGCCGGTGTCCGGCACGGGCTCGCCACGCTCCTTGTGCAGAGCGGTGAACGCCTTCTTCAGACCCTCGATCTCGACCGGGTCGCCGAGCCGGGTGCCGGTGCCGTGCGCCTCGACACAGGTGATGGTGTCCGGTGCGATGCCGGCGTCACGCACGGCCGCCGCCACCACCCGGGCCTGGGACTCGGGGTTGGGCGCGGTGAGCGAGTTGCTGCGGCCACCGTGGTTGACGGCGCTGCCCCGTACCACCGCGTAGATGTGGTCCCCGTCCGCCTCGGCCCGGGCCAGCGGCTTCAGCAGCACCGCGCCGACGCCCTCGCCGCGCACATACCCGTCCGCGCCGGCGTCGAAGGTCTTGCAGCGGCCGTCCGGGCTCAGCATGCCCGACTGGCGGAACGACTCGAGCAGTCCCGGGGTGAGGATGACGTTGACGCCACCGGCGACGGCCATGTCGCACTCGCCGTCCCGCAGGGCGCGCACGGCCCGGTGGATGGCGACCAGCGAGCTGGAGCAGGCGGTGTCGACGGCCTCGCTGGGGCCGTGCAGGTCCAGCAGGTAGGACACCCGGTTGGCCAGGACGGAGTGGGCGATCCCGGTGGCGGTGTGCGCCTGCACCGGTACGCCGCTCTGCTTGAGCAACTCGTCGTAGTCATGGGTGGCGACACCGACGAACAGGCCGCACGACGTGCCCGCGAGGTCGGCCGGGCGGTAGCCGGCGTCCTCGAAGACCCGCCACGACGTCTGCAGGAACAGCCGCTGCTGCGGGTCCATCAGGGCGGCCTCGTTGGGGGCAATGCCGAACAGCCGGGCGTCGAAGGTGTCGACGGAGTCGAGGAAACCGCCGCGCAGGTCCCGGGTGGCCGGATTGGCCCGGATCGCGGTGCGGTCCTCGGGCACCGGTCGTATCAGGTCGTCGCCCGCCGCCAGGTGCTCCCAGAAGGCGTCGGCGTCCTGCGAGCCGGGGAACGTCCCGGCGATGCCGACGACGGCGATCTCCATCCGTCCGGCCCCCTCGGCCGTACCGGCCGCCACCGGCACGGTCCGCGTCACGGCCGCGCCGGTCACCTCGCCACCGGTCACATCTTCGGGTACAGCGGATACGGCGGGTACGGCCCCGGTGTCCGCCGCGTGCATCGCGGGCACGGGGCCCACGGCACGGGGCTCGGTCACGGGAGCCGGCGCCTGCGCGTCGGTCACCGGGTCCGGTGTCTGCGCGTCGGTCACCGGATCCGGTGCCTGCGCCTCGGTTCCGGGGGCCGCCGCGGCCGCGCCCTCCGCCGCCTCCGGGGCGTCGCTGTCCGCGGCGGCGGGGACGGAGTCCTGCCGGGGCGCGTAGTGCCGGGCCAGTTCGCCCGCGTGGTGCTCGGTCAGGTACCCGGCGAAGGAGACCAGGTCCGGGCACTCGAAGAGCACGGTGGGCAGCAGGTCGAGGCCGAAGCGCTCGTTGACCTTGTTCACCAGCTCGGTGAGCGTGATCGAGTCGAAGCCCAACTCGAGCAGCTCGGCCGTGACATCGACCTCGGAGGGGTCCACCAAGAGGAACCCGGAGGCCAGCTCACGGCTCTCCCGCTCCACCAGCTCCCGCAGCACCGCCCCGTCCAGGGCGGCCTGTTCCCCGCTCGGTGCGGTGTCCTGGACCGGGCCGGCCGGGGCCGCCGCCGCTCGCCGCCGTACCGGTGACTCCACGACGCACAGCGCGGGCACGTCGGCGGCCAGCGCCCGGACGAACGCCTCGAGACCCGCCCGGGTGCTCAGCGGCACCATGTCGAAGGCGCGGGCGAACAGCTCCCGGGTGGCGTCGTCCACGGTCATGCCGCCGTCGGCCCACAGCGGCCAGCCGATGGACAGGCTGCGCCCCGAGCGCAGCCCGGCCGCGCGCAGACGGTCGCGGCGGGCGGCGAAGGCGTTGAGGAACGCGTTGGCGTAGGCGTAGTCGGCCTGGCCCGGGTTGCCCGACTCACCGGACATCGAGGAGAACACGACGAAGAAGTCCAGCGGCTGGTCCGCCGTCGCCTCGTCCAGGTGCACGGTGCCCCGCACCTTCGGCGCGAGCACCTCCTGCACCTCCCGCGCCGTCTTCTTCACGGCACGGGCGTCCCGGGTGACGCCCGCGGAGTGCAGTACGCCGCGCAGCGGTCCGAACTCCGCGCCGACGGACGCCACCAGATCCGCCAGGGACCGGGCATCGGTGAGGTCGGCGCACCGGTGCACCACCCGCACTCCGTCACCGTCGAGCTCCTCGATGCGGCGGGCGGCCTCCTCGCCCGGCCGGGAACGGCTGACCAGCACGATCGTGCTGCCCTCCGTGGACCGCTCGGCGAGATACGTGGCGAAGTGCAGGCCGAGCGCGCCGGCTCCGCCGGTGATCAGGTACGTGCCGCCCGCGCGGGGCGCGAAGTCGCACAGCCCGGCGGCCGGCGGCTCGAACGGCTCCAGGTTCTTCTCCGTGCGGACGCCGGCGTCGTCGTAGGCGACCTCGGCGGCACCCGGCCGTACGGCGCGCAGCTCCGCGAGGACCGCGTCCGCCGCGGTGCCGTCGGCCGCGAGCTGCACCCGCACACCGCCGAACGTGCTGTGCTCCAGGGCCAGGGTGCGCAGCGTGGCGCCGACGGCGGTGTGCACCGGCTCCGCTCCCCGCGCCCCCGCGCGGTGGGCGAAGACCACCCGCAGCGCCGGGCGTCCGGGCCGCCCGAGGACCGCCACGGCGGACCACAGGACGAACGGCAGCACGGGGGTGTCGTCCCCGAGGGGCAGACCGGGCGCGTCGGCGAGGTGGACGACGGCGTCCGGCAGCAGCCCGCGCCCGGCGAGGTCCTCCATCAGCCGTGCGTGTTCGGCCGGGTCGCCGCCGGGCACGGTGTACACGGGACGGGGGCCGGTGTCGTCGCGGGCGAAGGCAGGTCCGTCGGTCGCGCACACCACCGTGCTGCCGGCGGCCGTCAGCCGCCCGGCGAGCGCCTCGCGTTCCGCGGTGTCCGCCGCGCACAGCAGCACGGTGGAGGGCAGCGGGCCCTGCTCCGGCAGTGGCGCGGTGCTCCACACGGGGGCCAGGTAGCGGGTCACGGTCGCGGGGGCGTCACCGCCGCGGCGCGGGGCGATCTCCAGGCCGTCGACGGCTTGCAGGACCCGCCCGGCACCGTCGGCGAGCCGGATGTCGAACCGGCGCCGCCCGTCCGGCGCGTCCGCGGCCGTGACCTCGCGGATGTGGGCCCAGCAGTCCGCGGGCAGCGCCCCGTGGGCGCGGATCTCGTGGATGCCGACGGGCAGATACGACTCCTCCGCCGCGCACAGGCTGGAGACGGCCTGCAGAGCGCCGTCCAGCAGCGCCGGGTGGAGGGCGTACGCGGGGCCGTTGCGGCGCATCAGCCGGCTCAGACTCAGCCGGGCCAGGCTCTCCCCGGCGCCCGTCCACAGGTCCGCGACGGTGCGCAGCGGACGGCCGTACTCCAGGCCCGCGCCCGCGAACGCGTCGTAGAAGGCGCAGGGGTCGGGACGGTCCGTCAGGCGCTCCCGCAGCGCGGCCAGGTCGAGGCCGGTGTCCTCGGCACAGGGGCCCTCGACGAGGGTGCCCCGGGCCACGGTGGTGCCGGTCGGGCCTCCCGCGGTGATCCGGAACGCGGTGCCGGTGGCGCTCGCGGTGTACCCGAGCGTCACCTGTTCGATGCCCGCGTCCAGGTTGACGGGGGCCGGCCAGCGTACGGAGCCGAGCCGGAAGGGGAAGGCCGGGCCCGCGTCGCCCTGTGCGGCCGGACAGGACTCCCGCGCCAGCTCCAGCAGGGCCACTCCGGGCACCCAGCGGGCACCGGAGATCCTGTGGTGCGCGGCGAGCGCGATCGCCGGGTGGCCGGTCCGGCGTTCGACCGTGACATCGGCCGCCACGGCAGGCTCGTCGTCGACGACGGCGGCGACGTACTCCGCACCCCCCGGCTCGGCCGCGACGGCCGCGACGGGCGCAACAGCCGGGACGGCCGGGAGGGGTGCGACGGCCCCGGCGGCAGCGGACCGCGAGACGGAGCGCGCCGAGCCGGTGCCGGCCGGGGAGAAGGGCTGGAGGGCGACGTCGGTGCCGGCCGTGGAGGCGGCTTCGGCTGCGGGCTCGGAAGCTGTTGCGGAAGCGGCCCCTGCGCCCTCCCCCTGGCCCTGGCCCTGGTGTCCGGCGTCGGCCGGCCGCGCGCCGGTGAAGTCCGCGACACCGGCCTCGGCGTCCTCGGCAGGCAGCGCACGGGCCGCCGCGTCCCCGGCCACCGGGCCCGAGGGCGCCAAATGGTGGGGGTCGGAGGTGATCCAGTGGCGGCTGCGGTGGAAGGGGTACGTCGGGAAGGCGACCTTGCGCACGGGACCCGCGGTGTCGGCCGCACGCCAGTCGACGCGGCCGCCGAGCGTCCAGTGCTCCGCCGGCTGTGCCCAGCTGCGCTCCGCCAGGGCGGCGGCCAGCGCCTCGGCGCCGAGACCGCTTCCGGAGCCGTCCTTGCGGGCCGTGGCCGTCACCACACCCTCACCCGGCTCACCGGATGCGGCGAACCGGCGCAGCCGCTCGGCGAGTTCGGCATGGGTCGATGCCGTCACCGCCAGCCGTTCGGGCAGTTCCCGCCGGCCCACCCGGCTGGTGTGCGCCAGGTCGGCGAGCAGGACCCGCGAGCCCGCGGGGGAGGCGACGAAATCGGCGACGCGCCCGGCGTAGCGGCCCAGCGTCTCGCGATCGAGCGCCGAGAGCAGGAACAGCTCCGGCTCCGCGGCGGCCCGGCGCGGGTCGGGGTCCCCCGGCTCCGCCCCGGTGTATTCCTCGAGCACCATGTGTACGTTCGCTCCTCCCGCTCCGAACGAGCTGATTCCGGCCCGCCGCGGCCAGGCGCGCTCCACACCGTCCACAAGCGCCACCGGACGCTCCCAGGGCGCGGCGGCACGCTGCGGCCGGAACGGCGAGCCCGCGAAGTCGATCTTCGGGTTGGGCTTGTCCAGGTGGATGGTGGGCGCCAGGGTGCGGTGCTTGAGCTGCAACAGCACCTTGGTGATGGCGGCGATCCCGGCCGCGCCCTCCAGATGGCCGATGTTCGACTTCACCGAACCGACGGCGCAGTAGCCGTCGTCGGTGGCCCCCTCGGCACGGAACGCCTTGGTCAGACCGCCCAGTTCGATGGGGTCGCCGAGCGCGGTGCCGGTGCCGTGGGTCTCCACGTAGGACACCGTCCGCGGGTGCACTCCCGAGCGGCGCAGCGTCTGCCGCACCAGCCGGGCCTGGGCGTTGGGGTTGGGCACGGTGTAACCGCTGACCTTGCCGCCCGCGTTGCTGAAGGCGCCCTTGATCACGCCCCACACGGTGTCGCCGTCGGCCTCGGCCTGGGCGAGCGGCTTGAGCAGGACGGCGCCCGCGCCCTCCCCGGGCACGAACCCGTCGGCGCCCTCGTCGAAGACCCGGCAGGCGTCCGCGGCCGACAGCATGTTGCGCGCGCACAGGGCCGCGAAGTGGGCGGGGTGCAGGATCAGGTTCGTCCCGCCCGCGATCGCCATCCGGCACTCACCGCGCCGCAGGCTCTCGCACGCCAGCTGGATGGCGCTGAGCGCGGAGGAACAGGCGGAGTCGACGGCGAGGCTCGGGCCTTGCAGGTCGAAGGTGTAGGAGACCCGGTTGGCCAGCGACCAGTACGCGGAGTGGCCGGTGGCGTAACGACCCTCGGGCCAGTCGGTGGCGGCGGCGAGGAGGCCGTACTCGCCGTACATCAGCCCGGCGAAGACGCCGGTCTGCGCCTCGTGCGTGTACGTGCCGAGGTAGCCGGCCGTCTCCAGCAGCTCCCAGCAGGTCTCCAGGAACAGCCGCTCCTGCGGGTCGATGTCGGCCGCGTCACGCGGCAGGATGCCGAAGAGCGGGGCGTCGAACATCTCGATGCCGTCGATGAAACCGCCCCAGCGGCTGTAACTGCGGTGCTTGCGGCTCTTGTCCGCGTCGAAGTTGCGTCGCCAGTCCCAGCGTTCGGCGGGGATCTCACTGATGCAGCTGCGGCCCTCGGAGAGGTTGCGCCAGAAGGCCTCCAGGTCGGGGGAGCCGGGGTAGCGGCCCACGACACCGATGACGGCGATGTCCAGCGGCCCGGCCGGGTCCTCCACGGCCGCGGCCCTGACCGCCGGCTGCGGCGCGGCCCCGGCCGCCACCGCCGCGGCGGCCCCGTCCACGGGCGGCGCCGTACCGCTGCCCGCCCCGGCCGGCTCCCCGGACGAGAACTGGCCCGAGTCAGCCGGCCCGCCGGACGCAACCTGGGCCGCCTCGGCCGCTGCGACCGACGAAGTCCGCTCCGGTGCGGCCGACGAGTCCCGGTCCGCTGCGGCCGACGAATCCCGCTCCGGTGCGCCCGGTGAAGCCTGGGCCGGTACTGCGTCCGGCGAAGCCTCGGCCGCCACCGGGGTCGTGGCCCCGGCCGTCCCGGACGGCCCGCCCGACGCAGCCGGGGCCGCCTCGGCCGCCACCGAGGCGGTGGCCCCGGACGGGGCCGCCTGGCCCGCCCGCGGCGCGTTCGCCGTCTGCGGTGCTGCGCCCGCCACGGTCGCGAGCCGCGCACCGTGCTCGGCGATCAGGTACTCCGCCAGGCTGTCGATGCACGTGTGCTCGAAGAGCAGGGTCTGCGGCAGATCGCCCAGGTCACGCTCGAGGCGGTCGACGATGTTGAGGCTGACGAGCGAGTCGACGCCGAAGGTCTCGAAGGTGGCGGCCGGGTTCAGGTCCTCGGCCCGGTACTTGAGCACCTCGGCGAACACCCCGGTCACATACGACCGCACGGACGCCGGCGTCACCTCGTCACCGGCCTGCCGCGGCCCTGGGGCCACCCCGTCCTCCACCGGCCGCTCCGCCACGACCAGGGACTGCTCCAGCTCGTCGGCGGGCGTGCCGGGCAGGCCGCGGGTGCGCACCGGGCGCAGTCCGGCCGCCTCGGCCACCTGACGCCACTGCACCGGGGCGAGCAGCGGCGAGTGCGGCAGGCGCCGCTCCGCGTCCTCGTACATCCACCAGCCGGTCGTCAGGCCGAAGGTGAGGGTGAGGAACTCCGAGAAGCGTGTGATCTCGTTGACGAGCACCACACCGCCGGGCCGCAGCAGCGTGCGGATGTTGCGCAGGGTCCGCTCGATGTCCGGCGTCGCGTGCAGCACGTGGGTGCCGAGCACCACGTCGTAGGTGCCGGGCTCGAAGCCCTGCTCCACCGGGTCCTTGGAGATGTCCAGGGTCTGGAAGGCGAGCTGCGGGAAGGAGGGGCCGAACTCCCGCTCGCCGTGGCGCAGGAACGCGGGGGAGATGTCGGTGTAGCAGTAGTGGGCCTCGGCGTCCGAGGCGGCCAGCGAGGGCAGCACGGTACGGGAGCTGGCTCCCGTGCCCGCACCGATCTCCAGGACCCGCACCGGCCGGCCCGCTTCCGCGCGCACCCGGCGGGCCGCGTCGGCCACTTCGCCGGCCAGGAGCCGGTTGTAGTGGTCGGCGATGGGCTGCCCCTTGTAGATGGGCTCCACCAGGGCCACCGAGCCCTTCGGGAACAGCACGTCCATCGGGTTGCGGCGGCCCGCCAGCACGTCTCCGAGCGCCCCGAGGGTGCGCTCCAGCAGCGTGACGTGGCCGCTCATCTCCGGGTAGCGGGCGGCGACCCGGGCGCCGTCCACCGGCTCCACCGCAGGCGCCCCGGTGAACGTGACCGTGTGCGCGTCACCCGTCACCGCGCCGCAGGAGCGCAGCACGCTGAGCGCCGCGTCGAACAGGCGGCGGTGACGGTCGACCACGCCGAGCCGGGCGGCGAGGTCGTCGGCCGTGACGCTCTCGCCCGGTCGCGGTACGCCGTCCAGTCGGGGGAAGGTGCGGCACAGCAGATCCCGGCTGAACGCCTCGACCTGCGCGAACGCCTCCCGGGCCCGGGCGAACACCTCACTGTCGTCCCCGGACGGGGCGTCATCGGAGGCCGACGCCGTGCCGGGCGCCGCGACCGCCGTCGCCGTGTCCTCCTCGCGTCCCCCGCTGGCGGAGAGCACCCGGGCGAGCCGCTCGCCGTGCTCCTGCTGGAGGTAGGCGGCGACCTGGCCGATCGTCATGTGCTCGAACAGCAGGGTCTGCGGCAGATCGCCCAGGTCCTGCTCGAAACGGTCGACGATGTTGAGGGACACCAGCGAGTCCACGCCGAACGTCTCGAACGTCGCCTCCGGGTCGAGCGACGCCGTCTCGTACTTCAGGACCTCCGCGTACACGCCGGCGACGTAGTCGCGCACGGCCCGTTCCGGCAGAGTGCCCGCGCCGGCCGCCGGTGTCGGCGCCGGTGCCGCGGCCGTGACACCCGCGTCGTCCGCGCCCTGCGCGGCGGACCGCGCGGCCGGCGCCACGGGCGGGGTCACGGGCGCGGTCACCGCGGCGTCCTGCCCGGCGACCCGGATGCCCATCGCGGGCAGAGCCGCGGGGTCCGCCTTCATCGCCAGGGTCTGCGGCACCCGGCCTCCGATGACGCGCCGCAGTACCGCCATGCCCTCGGCGGGCTCCACGGAGCCCACGCCCAGGCGGGCGAAGGCAGCCCGCATCCGGTCGTTGGCGACGGCGCCGACACTGCCCCAGAAGCCCCAGTTCACCACCGACACCGGATAGTCGTGCCGCCGGTCGAGCCACTGGACGTAGGCGTCCTCGAAGGTGCTCGCGGCCGCGTAGTTGGCCTGGCCGCCGGCCTCCACGAAGGACACCGCGGAGGAGAAGACCAGCAGGAAGTCCAGCGGTTCGGCGCCGAAGACCCGGGCGAAGGCGGTGACTCCGGCCACCTTGGGCGCGAGCCCGGCGACGAAGTCCTCCTCGTCCATCAGGGCGATGGTGCGGTCCCGCAGATCGAGCGCCGCGTGCACGGCGCCGTCGACCCGCCCGAACCGGGCGTGCACGGTCTCGAGCCCCCGGCGCAGCGCCGCCTCGTCGGCGACGTCCGCCCGCACGTACAGCGCCTCGCCGCCCAGCGCGGCGATCTCCTGCGCCTTGGCCCGGTGCTCCGGTCCCTCGGGGCTGCGGCCGATCCACACCAGTCGGGCCCGGGCGATCCGCGCGAGCAGGCGGCTCAGGGCGAAGCCGATGCCTCCGGCCCCGCCGGCGATCACGTACACACCGCCCTCGCGGAAGGGCTCCATGCCCTCGGGCGCGGGCAGCCGCAGCGGCTCGAAGACGCGCTCCAGGCGTTCCCCGCCGCGCAGCAGCACCAGGGGTTCGGTACCGGGCTCGGCGACGATCCGCTCGGCGGTGCGCGCCGCGTCGGTGGTGGCGTCCGTCACGCCGACGTCCACACAGGCCACGCTCCAGCGCGGGCACTCCGACTCGATCGCCCGGGCCAGGCCGAGCACTCCGGCGGCGTGCGGCCGGACCGGCTCCTCGGCACCCGCCGGGACGGCGCCCGCCAGGACGATGCGCAAGGTGATCCGGTCCCGGCCCCGGCCCGCCGCGAGCAGCCCCTTGACCAGGCGGAACAGCTCCAGCGCGGTGCCGTCGGCCTCGGCGGGCCCCTCCGCGTCCCCGGTGCGGGCCAGGAAGTAGACGGTGTCCAGCGGCTGTTCGAGGAAGGCGTGGGTCTCGGCCGCGCCGGCCCCGGCCTCCGGCAACGCCACCGTGCCGGCGCCCGTACGGGCCGCCAGTGCGGCCGCCAGGGCCGTGGAGTCGGCGGTGTGCACGACCACCGTCCGGCCGCCCGCGGGCGTCCCGGCGGCGTCCGGCCGGAGGGCGGGGCGCCACACCGGCCGGTACATCATGGCGTCGGCCGGCGTGTGCTGCGCGCGCAGGGCCAGACCCTCGTACCGCACGCACACCCGTCCTGACCGGTCGGCCAGACGCACCGTGTAGCGGTGGCCTCCCGTGCGCACCACATGGGCGAAGGCGGGGACGGCGGCGGTGTCGAAGACCTCCACGGTCTCGACGGAGAAGGGCACCAGGGTGGCGTCGTTGCCCGCCTCCAGCGCGGCGATGGTCTGCTGGGCCCCGTCGAGCAGCGCCGGGTGCAGGGCGAACGCGCCGGCGTCCGCAGGTGCGCGCAGGGTGCCGAGCACCTCGTCGTCGTTGAAGGCGATCTTCTGCAGGACCCTGAAGGACGGGCCGTAGGCGATCCCGCCGCTGCGGAAGTCGTCGTAGAACCGGGTGGCGGGGACCTCGCGGGTGCAACGGGCGGCCACGGCCGCGACGTCGAGCGTCTCGGGAGCCGCCCCTCGCGTGGCGCCGTCGGATGCCGCCGTGAGCGAACCACGGGAGCAGACCGGCCCGTCGGCGCCCGCGCAGAGCGCGAAACGGTACCCGTCGCCGTCACCGGTGAGGGTGAGCCGCAAATCCCCGGCGGCCTCGGCGTCGATCAGCCGCAGCCACTGCACGCCGTGCAGGCGCACGGTGCCGCCCAGACCCGACCGCCGCGCGGCGGACACCGCCAGGTCCAGCCCGGCGGCACCCGGCAGCACGGGCCGCTCCCCGATGCGGTGTTCGTCCAGCACCCAGTGCGTGGCCGGCACGGTCACCCGGAAGCGGACGCCGTCCGGGTCACCCGGCGTTCCGGAGGAGGTGCCGAGCAGCGGGTGCGCACCGCCGTCACCCGGGGCCGGCACGGGCCGCTCAGCCGCCTGCCGGGCGGACGCCGGCCGCTGCGCGGGTCCGTCGGACGCGTCGGTCTCCGGGAGCGTGACCCAGTGCCGGTCCCCGGCGAAGGGATACGTCGGCAGCGGCACCCGGCGCGGGCGGGCCCCGTACGGCAGAGCCTGCCAGTCGATGTCCTGGCCCTCGGTGTAGGCGGCCGCGAGCCGCTCCAGGGCGCCGACGCGCTCGGAGGCCGCCGCCGACCCGGCCCGGCCGGCCAGTTCCGCGCGCGTCCGCTCGTCCAGCTCACCGGCCGACGTTCCCCGTCCGGTACGGAAGCAGCCCGGAGCGGGCGTTCCCGACGCGAGCTGGCGCAGTTTGCGGCGCAGTTCGGGCACGTCCCGGGCGACCACGGCCGCACGCACCGGCAGATGGGTCCGGCCCACGCCGAGGGTGAAGGCCAGGTCGGCCGCGTCCGCACCGTCCAGATCGGCGTCGGCGAGCCGCCGCAGGGCGCGGTCGAGGGCCGCGTCGTCGCGCGCGGACACGGCGAACAGCCGCTCACGGGCGGGCTCCAGGGGCCGTGCCGCGGGCTCGGGCGCCTCGGCCACCACGGCGTGGGCGTTGGTGCCGCTGAAGCCGAAGCTGCTGACCGTCGCGATCCGCTCCCCGCCCGCGCCGGGCTCCCACGGCCGGCGCTCGCGCACCACGAAGAAGGGGCTGGTGTCGAGTTCGGTGCGCGGGTTGGGGGTGTCGAAGGCCGGGGCGGGCGGCAGCTCCCGGTGGCGCAGCGCGAGCAGCGTCTTGATCAGTCCCGCGATGCCCGCGGCCATCGTGGTGTGGCCGATGTTGGCCTTCACGGTGCCGATGCCGCAGTAGCCGACCCGGTCGGTGGCGCGGCGGAACACCTCGGTCAGCGCCCGTACCTCGATCGGGTCGCCGAGCGCCGTGCCGGTGCCGTGGGCCTCGACGTAGCCGATGTCGTCGGCCCGCACCCCGGCCCTGCGGTGCACGTCCGCGATCAGTGCCGCCTGCGAGGCGGCGCTGGGCGCGGTGATGCCGTTGGTGCGGCCGTCGCCGTTCACTCCGGTCGCCTTGATGACGCCGTGGATGTGGTCGCCGTCGGCCAGGGCCTGGTCCAGGCGCTTGAGCACCACGGCGCCCACGCCCTCGCCGAGCACGGTGCCGTCCGCCGAGGCGTCGAACGGGAGGCACTTCCCGCGCGGCGAGAGCATCCCGACCTTGCTGGCCCGTACGTGCAGTTGCTCCGTCACCATGAGGGCCACACCGCCCGCGAGCGCCATCGCGCATTCGCCGCGCCGGATGGCCTCGACCGCCAGGTGCACCGCCACCAGCGAGGACGAACAGGCCGTGTCGACGGCCATGGTCGGGCCGTCCAGGTTCAGGAAGTAGCCGATGCGGGCGGGCAGCAGGGAACTGGTGGTGCCGAGGAAGGCGTGCCCGGTGTCGGCCAGGCCCGCCCGGCCGAGCAGCGTCGCGTAGTCGCCGGGAGCGCAGCCGACGAACACGCCGCAGGAGGTGCGCTCGTCCGAGCCCACCGCGTACCCGGCGTGCTCCAGGGCGGACCAGGCCTGTTCCAGGAACAGCCGCTGCTGGGGGTCCATCACCTCGGCCTCGAGCGGCGAGTGGTTGAAGAACGCCGCGTCGAACCGGTCCACCTCGGGCAGCATGGCCGCCCACTTGCTGTACGTCCGGCCCGGCACCAGGCGGTCGGCGTCGAAGACCGCGCCGACGTCGAAGCGCCCCGGGGGCACCTCGGTGAAGCTGTCCCGTCCGGCCGCGATGTTCTCCCAGAAGGTGTCCAGGTCCTCGGCGCCGGGGAAGCGGCCCGCCATGCCGATGACGGCGATGTCACCGCAGACCTCCGACGCGGACGCGTCCTTGCCCTCGGCCGGCGCCGGGGCGACGGCGGACACCGGCGCCCCGGCCGAGCCGGCCCCGCCCTCGGGCCCGGTCCCGTCCGTGCCGGTCCCGTCCGTGCCGGCCCCGTCCGTGCCGGCGGTGGTCGTGCCGGCCGGGTCCGTGGCGGACAGGTCCGTGCCGGCCGTGTCCGCGCCGGTCCGTGTGTCCGGCGCGTCGTCGCCCGCCGTCAGTGCCGGGCTGTGCCGCCACAGGTCCACGACGTGGTCCGCGAGCCGGGCCACCGTGGGGTGGTCGAACAGCGCCACGGGGTCGATCTGCACGGCGAAGCGCGCACCGACGTGCTCGACGATCTCCACGGCGCCCACGGAGTCCAGGCCCATCTCGTGGAACGACAGCCGGTGGTCGATCTCGTCCCGCTCCAGGTACAGCCGCGCCCGCACCGCGTCCTCCACGGCCCGCAGCGCCTCTCCCCGATCCAGTTCGGGCCGCCCGCCGCCCACGGGCGAGACGGCCAGGGGCAGCCGGTCCCGGGACGCGGCGTCCCGGACGGCGTCCTCAGTGACGGCCTGCGCGACCGCCGGCGTGACGGCCGTGGTGCGGGCCGCCGCCGCTTCCGCTTCCGCTGCCGCCTCCGCCGACGGCGCAGGCATCGCGGCGCGCTCCTCCTCGCCGCCCTCCTGGGCCGCGCGCCAGCCACCGATCCAGTACGACCGCTCCTCGAGCGGATGCGCCGGCAGCGGCACCCGGCGCGGCCGTATCCCCTCGGCGCGGCACTCGTCCCACGTCACCTCGGCGCCCTGCGCCCAGGCACGGGCGATTTCCGGCAGCCGGCCGAGACGGAACAGTTCCGCCGCCCCCTCCAGCCGCACCGGCTCGCCGTCACCGGCGCGGCCGGTGAAGACGCCTTCGCCGTCCTCCTCGCCCTCGAGGAAGGCGGCCAGCTTGCTTCGCAGGTCCTCCGGTTCGCCGGAGACGACGGCGAGGCGGACGGCCTGCTGGTCGCGCCCCACGCGCAGGGTGTGTGCGATGTCCACGAGCGGTACCGCGTCGGGCCGCGCCGCGGCCGCCACCGCCTCGGCCAGCTCGGCGACGGACGCCTGCCCGGACAGCGGCACCCCGGCGGGCAGGCGCCCCGTCAGACGGCGCTCCAGCTCGGCCAGAGCCAGCCGGTCCACTCCGAGATCGGCCAGGCTCTCGTGCACGTCCAGCGCATCGGCGGGCACCTCCAGCACGGCGGCCACCTCACCGGCGAGCAGCGCCGTCGCCTCGGAGACCGAGCCCCGGGCACGGCCGAGCTCCTCCAGGTGCCGCAGCTGACGCCGTACCACCTCACGCAGCAGGGGCTCGGTGCGGGCGGAGAACACGAACAGCTGCGGCCCCGCACCCGGCGTGGCCGGCGGCGCGGCAGGCGCGCTCTCCAGAACGACATGGGCGTTGGAGCCGCCCGCGCCGAACGCGCTCACCCCGGCCCGCAGCGTCGTGCCGCCCTGCGGCGGGGCCCACGGCGACCGGGTGCGCTGCACGAAGAAGGGGGAGGAGGCGAAGTCGATGTGCGGGTTGGGGCGTTCGCTGTGCAGCGACGGCACCAGCTCGCGATGCCGCATCTGCAGCAGCACCTTGGTGACGGCGGCGATCCCGGCCGCGCTCTCCAGGTGCCCGATCCCCGACTTCACGGAACCGACGGCGCAGCTTCCCGGAGCCAGGTGCGCGGGGGCGAACGCCTGCCGCAGCCCCTCGATCTCGATCGGGTCGCCGAGCGCGGTGCCGGTACCGTGCGCCTCGATGTAGCCGACGCTGTCCGCGGTGATCCCGGAGCGCTCGAGCGCCTCGGCGATCAGCGCGGCCTGGGCGGCGGGGCTCGGCACGGTGAAACCGCTGGTACGGCCCGAGTGGTTGAGGAACGAGCCCTTGATCACCGCGTGGACGTGGTCGCCGTCGGCGAGCGCCGCCGCGAGCGGCTTGAGCAGGACCGCGCCCACGCCCTCACCCGGCACATAGCCGTCGCCGTCCGCGCCGAACGCGCGGCAGCGGCCGTCCGTCGACAGGAACCGGCCCTGGGCGAGCTGAAGGTACTTCTGCGGGTGCGCCGCCACGTTCACGCCGCCGGCGACGGCGAGCGCGCACTCGCCGCGCCGGATGCTCTCCACGGCCAGGTGCAGCGCCGTCAGCGACGACGAGCAGGCGGTGTCCACGGCCATGCTGGGCCCGGACAGGTTCAGGCAGTACGACAGCCGGTTGGCCACCGAGCAGTGCAGGGCGGTCGGCGCGACCGGGTCCGCACTGCCGTCGGTACACAACTGGTAGTGGTTCCACATGACCCCGGCGAAGACCCCCACCCGGGTGCGGGCCAGCTCCTCGGGCCGGTAACCGGCGTTCTCGACGGCCTGCCGGCCCACGGTGAGGAACAGCCGCTCCTGCGGGTCCATCAGCTCGGCCTCGCGCCGCGAGATCCCGAAGGCGGCCGCGTCGAACCGGTCGACGCCGTCCAGGAAGCCGCCCCAACGCCCGTACGTGCGGCCTTCCTTGCCGCGCTCGGGGTCGAAGAGGGCGGCGTGGTCCCAGCGGTCGGAGGGGACCTCGGTGACGCAGTCGCGGCCCTCGGCGAGGTTGCGCCAGAAGGCGTCCAGGTCCTTCGCCTGCGGGTAGCGTCCGGCGACACCGATGATCGCGATGTCGTCGCCCACCGGGCCCTCGCCGGGGGCGGCGGCGGACGCCGTGACGCCGGTGGCCGTCCGCGGCGCGGGCAGCAGGGCGGCGACGCGCTCCTGGTCGCCGTAGGTGACGACGGCCCGCGGTGACGTCCCGGACAGCAGCCCGAACAGCGTGTCCAGGCCCGGTCCGGCGGGCAGCGGGTGCAGCCCGGTGTCCGCAGCGGAACGGCGCAGCACCTCGTCCGTGACCCGCATCCCGCCCTCGGCCCACAGCGGCCAGCCGACGGCGACACTGACGCCGCGCCGGTCGGGGCGGGCGGCGCGCTGCTCGGCGAAGTGCTCCATGAACGCGTTGCCGTAGGCGTAGTCGGCCTGGCCGGGGTTGGCCACGGACGCCGACACGGACGAGAACAGCGCGAAGAACGCCAGGTCGTCGTCGGCGGTGGCCTCGTCCAGGTGGAGCGTGCCCGCCACCTTCGCGGCCAGCACGGCGGCCGAGCGCTGCGGGTCCTTGCGGAAGAACAGGCCGTCGTCGACGGTCCCGGCGCAGTGGAAGACCCCGTCGAGACGGCCGTACGTCTCGCGGGCACGGGCCACCGCGGCCGACACGTCGTCGGGGTGGGCCACGTCGCCGCGCACGAAGGTGACCTCGGCGCCGCGCCGCCGCCAGGCGTCGATGCGGCCCGTCAGCTCGGGTCCCGGAGCGCTGCGGCCGGTCAGCACCAGCCGCACCGGGCCTGCCGCCACCAGGCGGTCGACGAGCAGCGCGGCCAGGCCGCCACCCCCGCCGGTGACGAGGTACACGCCGTTCTCGCGGAGTACCGGGGCGCCCGCGGGCACCGGCAGCGGCTCGTGCCGCACCACCAGACGGGTGCCGCCGCTGTGGCGCACCTCGCTCTCCGTGGACAGGTCCGCGCTCTCGGCGGCGAGGACGGCGGCCAGTTCACGCACCGTCGAGGCCGCGTCGTACCCGACGGCGCGGCAGCGCAGCAGCGGTGCCTCCGCGCTGACGGTGCGGGCGAGCGCGCCCAGCGCGTCCTCCTGCGGACGGGGCGCCTGCGGGTCGCGCGGGTGCACGAAGAGGACGGCGACCGGCCGGGTCGGCCGGGTCCGGGTGACGGCCACGGCCAGCGCCCAGCTCTCCCGGTAGGCGTCCGGCAGCGCGCCCCGTTCGTCGCCCGCGCCGCGGACGCGGGCGCAGCGGACGTACGCGGTGGGGGTGGTGCCCTCCTCGGCCAGCGCCGCGTTCAGCAGGTCGAGCTGGTCGGGGTCGGCCGGGTCGAGCCGGTAGTGGTCGGCGGCCAGCCGCTCGAACGCCGAGGCCCGCTCCGCGCGCACCACCCGGGCCGGTGCCGCGGCCTCGCGCAGGGCCGCCGCGGTCGCCGGGTCCGAGCCGACCAGGACCACCGTCCGCGGCCCGTCGTCTCCGGCGGAGGCGGGCAGCGGCGACCACACGGGCCGGTGACAGCCCAGGGACAGGGCGGCGGGGGCGGCCGTGTCGTCGGCGGCCGCCTCGACGCGCGCGGCGGCCTGCTCCCCGATCTGCTCCCCGGCCGGCTCCGCCGGTGCCTGCGCGGCGGGGGTGCGCAGCTGCGCGCCGTACTCGGCGTACAGGTGCGCGGCCAGGGAGTCGATGTCGGAGAACTCGAACAGCAGCGTCGGGTACAGCGGCGCGCAGACGTACTCCTCCAGGCTGCGGCTGATGGACAGCATGTGCCCGGAGTCGAGGCCGAGGTCGTAGAAGCCGGCGTCGGTACGGATCTCGTGCGGCGCCTTGCCGAGGATCGAACCGACCAGGCCGCGCAGATGCGTGCGCACGCCCTCCGGCCCGCTGTCCGCCGGAACGTTTGCGGGAACGTCGGCGAGAACCGGGGCGCCGGCGTCGGCGGGGGCGGGCACCGCCACGGCGGGCGGCACCGGGCCGGGCGCGGCCGGGTGCGCCCGGTCCGGGTCGTCGAGCAGCCGGGTGATCAGCTCGGGGTTGCGGATGCGCTTGCAGGTCAGCTTGGTGAAGCCGGCCAGGAAGCGGCCGTCGCCGTCGTACAGCGCGCAGTCGTTGTACATCACGTCCCCGGACGGGGCGTACGTCTCGGGGCGCGGCATGTGGGCGTAGGTGGTGCCGGTCAGCGGACGCGGGGCGCGGAAGGACTCGATGTACACCGGTATGAACGGGTCCTGGTCCGGCGGCGGCAGCTGGGTGAACGCGGCGATGGTGGTGCAGTCCATCTTCGCCGGGTGCAGGTGGAACCGCTCGTCGAGGGCGGCCGACGCCTCGTCCAGGCCCAGTTCGGCGAGGAGTTCGCCGTCACCGTGGAAGAGGCGGCCGAAACAGCGCATGGCGGAGCCGTGCACGATCTCCTCGGCGCGGGCCCGCGCGTACATCTCGTCCAGGTCGCTCACCCGGCGCGCGGTGGCGCGCAGCCGGCCGACGTCCAGCGGCTCGGGCTCGGGCAGGTCGTGCAGGACCAGCTCCGCGCGGAAGTTCTCCCGGTGGGCGCCGACGGGCACACCGGCCTCGCGGCGGCGGCTCTCGGCGGTGATCCAGCGGCTGCCGTCGGTGGGCTCCGACACCGTCAGGCGGATGTCGCAGTCGCGGCCCGGGGCGGTCACGACCGGCTCGTGGAACAGCACGTTGCGCAGTTCCGCGCGCGCCGTGTCGAAGCCGCGTTCGCGCAGGACGCGGAAGACGATGTCCAGGAACGTCACGCCCGGCATGACGGACACGCCGTGCACCCGGTGGTTCTGCATGACGAAGTCGTTGTGCTCCAGGACCACATGGCACACCAGCTCGGGTCCCGGCTTCGCTGCGGAGGGCACGTTCACCACTTCTGTCCTTCCTGCGGCGCCGCAGCGGAGTCGGCGACGGTCGGGGTGAGAGGGGCCACGGGGGCGGCGTCCTCCTCGAAGCTCAGGCCGAGAAGGGTGGCGCCCAGCGCGGGCCGGGGGGCGGATGCCGGGGAGGTGACGGGTGCCGGTGCGGGACCGGCGGCGAGCGGGGCCGGTGCGGGACCGGCGTCGAACGGTGCGGGGGCGGCCGCTTCGGGCAGGGGCGCCGGGGGCGCGGTGCGGCCGGGAGCCTCCAGCCACAGCCTGCGGCGCCTGAACAGGGGAGCGGGAAGCGCGGGCCGCGGCCGGTGCGCCGCCGCCAGCGCCGGGTCCAGCTGGCTGACGACGGCGTGGGCGTTGGTGCCGCCCAGCCCGAACGCGCTCACCCCGGCCACCCGCACCCGGCCGGGTTCCGCGACCCATTCGCGGGCCGCGCGGCTGGGCTGGAACGGTGACGTGGCGAAGTCGAAACGCGGGTTGGGCCGCTCGCAGAACAGCGACGGTGCGATCCGCCCGTCCCGCACCGCGAGCACCGCCTTGATCAGCCCGGCGATGCCGGCGGCGCTCAGCAGATGCCCGATGTTGGTCTTGACGCTGCCGATGGCGCAGAACCCGGTGCGCTGCGTCTCCTCGCGGAACACCTCGGTCAGGGCCCGCAGTTCGATGGGGTCGCCGATCATCGTGCCGGTGCCGTGGGCCTCGATCAGGCCGACCTCGTCCGCGCCGCGTCCGGCGGCCGCGAGGGCCCGCCGTACGACCTTGGCCTGCGCCGCCGGATTGGGCGTGGTCAGGCCCATGGTGCGGCCGTCGTTGTTGACGGCGACCGCGTCGAGCACCGCGTGCACCCGGTCGCCGTCGCGCAGCGCCGCCTCGAGCGGCTTGAGCAGCACCACCCCGCAGCCCTCGCCGGGCACGAACCCGTCGGCACTCTCGTCGAAGGTGGCGCACCGGCCGTGCCGGGACAGCGCCTTGGCCGCGCTGAAGTCCAGGTACGGCTCCTCGTCCAGCAGGACGTCCACCCCGCCGGCCAGCGCCAGTTCCGACTCGCCGGCCAGCAGGCTGCGGCAGGCCAGCTGCAGCGCCACCAGCGAGGAGGAACAGGCGCTGTCCACCACCAGGTTGGGGCCGTGCAGGTCGTAGTGGTGGGCGACGCGGGCGGCGATGAAGTTCTGGTCCGAGCCCATCCCCACCAGGCCGCGCCGGTCACCCACCCGGCGCCCGTAGTGCGACATCCGGGCACCGGCGAAGACACCCACCTCCCGGCCGGCCAGCTCCTCGGGGCCGTATCCGGCGTCGGCGAGACAGGTGGCGGAACCCTCCAGGAACAGCCGCACGGCCGGGTCGAGGCAGCGGGCCTCGTCCTCGCTCATGCCGAACCAGTCGGGGTCGAAGTCCTCGATGCCGTCCAGGAACCCGCCCCACTTGCTGATGCTGCGTCCCGGCTCGGGCTCGGGCCGGTACAGCTGCTCCGCGTCCCAGCGCGAGGGGGGAACCTCGGTCACCGAGCACACCCCGGCCAGCAGGTTGCGCTGGAAGGCGGCGGCGTCCTCGGCGCCGGGGAAGCGGCAGGCGAGCCCGATGACGGCGATCTTCCCCGCCCCGGCACCGCCCGGGGCCGCGGCGGAGGGTACGGCGCTCACCGCGGCGGGGAACGGGGCGTCCACCGCCACCGGAGCCACCGGAGCCGACGCCGTGGCCGGGACCGGGACCGTGTCCGGCGCGGAGGGCACGGCAGGAGCCGCGGACCCCGACGGTGCGCTCGGCACGCCGAGCTCCACCAGGTGACGGCCGAGCTGCTCGATGGTCGGGTGGTCGAGGATCGTCGCGGGTTCCAGGGACAGACCCGTGCTCTCCTCGAGCCGCTCCAGGATGTCACCGAGGAGGACGGACTCCACTCCCAGGTCGCCGAAGAGCGCCGTGGGGTCCAGGGCGTCCTCGGGGATGGCGAGGAGTTCGCTGAACAGCGGGACGAGCCACGGCGGCCCGGCGGGGGAGGTGTGCGCCACGGTGGGCTCCTGTTCACGGGGCGGGGACACGGGGTCCCCGGCGGTCGGAGGTGCGGGTGCGGCGGCCGGCGCGGCGGCGGCCGTCTCGCGCGGACGGCCGAGCAGCACGCCCGGGTCGGCGGGGACGCCGCCGAGCGGCGGGCAGACGACGACGTGGGTGTGGTCGGCGGGCAGGGCCACGACGCGCTCCAGGGCCCGCAGCCCCTCCTCGTCGCCGAGCGGCCCGACACCCACGGGCGCGCAGCCGTCCGGCCGGCTCGCGCCCATCCCGGACTCGCTCCACGTGGGCCAGGCCACCGAGCGGAATCCGGTGCGGCCCGAGCGCGCCTGATGGCCGGCGTAGAGGTCGAGGAAGGCGTTGGCCGCCGCGTAGTCGAGGACCCCGGCGGCCAGGCCGGGCGCCACGGCGGACAGCGAGGAGAACAGCACGAAGAACTCCGGGCGGTCCTCGGCGCACAGCGCGTCGAGCACCTCGAGGCCGGTCGTCTTGGGTTCGAGTACGGGGGTGAAGTCCGCCGGGTCCTTGCCGACGAACGAGGGCCGACCGACCGGTGCACGGCCCGCGCAGTGCACGATCCCGCCGATCGGACCGAGCACCTCGCGCACCTCGTGCAGGAACCGCCCGGTGCGCTCACGCTCGCTCAGCGGCCCCGAGTGCACGAGCACCGTGGCGCCGAGGGCTTCCAGGTCCCTGACGAGTGCGGCCGTCTCGGCCTCGGGGGAGTCCTGGGCCAGGTGTGGCCACTGGGAGCGCGGCGGCAGCGGGCGCGCCCCGGTCAGGGCGATCCGCCGGGCGCCGCGGCGCACCAGCAGCCGGGCCACCTGCGCCCCGATGCCCCGGGTGCCGCCGGTGACGAGGTAGGCGCGGTCGGCCGCGGGGCGCAGCGGCCGGTGCCCGGCGGCAGCGAGGTCCACCAGGTGCGGCCCGTGGCGCAGCGCGCCGCGCACGGCCACCTCGCTCGGGCCGTGCGGTGCGCGGTACTCGGCGAGGATCCACCGGACGGCCTGCCCGGGCCCGGCGGCCGGGACGTCCAGGTCGAGGACGGTCCCCGGCACCCGCGGGTACTCGGCGCCGAGCATCCGCACGAACGCGGACATGCGTGCCCCGGCGAGCGAGGGCGCGGGGCCGGCGGGCCCGTACAGCCCCCGCGTCACGTGGAGCACCCGGCCACCGCGGCCGCGCAGGACGCGCACCAGCCGCTGCAGCAGGCGCAGTCGTACGGCGAAGCGGTCCGGGTCCTCGTCCCCGGCGCGGCCGAGGTCGGCCAGGTCGATCAGCCCGTGCACGGCGCCCGGCGCGTCGGCCGGCAGGGCGTCGACGAACGCGGTGGCCCCGGACTCGTCGGCGAGGTGCGCCACACCGTCCCCGGTGGCGGAGTCGGTGCGCACCAGCACGACCCGGTCGGAGCCGAGCGCGGCGGCGACGGCACGCGCGACGGGCTCACTGGACGCGGAGAAGACACACACCACGCGCCCCTCCGGCGCCGCCGTCTCCGGCAGCTCGGGCAGCGGCCGCCAGGTACGGCCGTACAGGCCGGTGACCTCGTGCGTGCCCGCCGGTGCGGCCGGTTCCGGTGCGGCGCCGCGGGCGGCGGCCGCCGGTGCGGGCGCGGCCACGGCGGCGGGCGCCGGGGAAAGGGGCGCCGGGAGGGCGGCGGCCGGTGCCCGCTCCGTCGAACGGGGCTCGGGCAGCCAGTGCCGGTCCCCGGCGAACGGGTAGGAGGGCAGCGCGACCAGGCGACGGCGTACGGGGTGCAGTGCCGCCCAGTCGACGGTGCCGCCCTCGGCCCAGTGCCCGGCCAGGCGGAGCAGCTCCGCCTCCCGGTCGGCCGCCGGGTCCGGAGTGGCGAGCGGACCGGGCGGAAGGCCACCGCCCGGGGCCCGGCCGAGCACCCAGGCACCGGTGCCGCCGGTGGCGAACCGGTTCAGGGCGTCGCACAGCTCGGGCACGTCGACCACCACCATCGCGAGGCGCTCGCGCAGTGGCTCACGGCCGCTCTGCAGGGTGTGCGCGATGTCGGCGAGCGCCGGCGCGGGCCGGTCCTCCCGGCGCAGCCAGTCCCGCAGCCGCCCCGCCAGGGCACGCAAGCGGTCACGGTCGTACGCGGACAGGACGATCAGCTGGGGTCGGCGCCCGTCGTCCTCACCGGTCCGGCCGTCGGCGGCGGGCACGTACTCCTCCACCACGACATGGGCGTTGGCGCCTCCCGCGCCGAAGGCACTCACCCCGGCCCGGCGCGGCAGCGGGGCCCCGTCCGGGCCCGTCAGCGCGGCCCAGGGGCGGCCCTCACGGACCACCTCGAAGGGTGAACTGTCCCAGTCCACAGCGGTGTTGAGCTGCTCGGCGTGCAGCGACGGCACCAGATGGCGGTGGCGGAGCTGGAGCACCACCTTGGTCAGGCCCGCGATGCCCGCGGCCGCCTCCGCGTGGCCGATGTTGGCCTTCAGGGAGCCGATCGGGCGGCTGCCCGCAGCCAGATCCGCGCCCGCGAAGGCCCGGTTGAGGCCGTTGATCTCGACGGGGTCGCCGAGCTGGGTGCCGGTGCCGTGCGCCTCCAGGTAGCCGATGGTGGCGGGGTCGGCACCCGCGCGGCGCAGTGCCGCACCGACCAGGTCGCCCTGCGCCACCGGGTTGGGGACCATGTAGCCGTTGGTCTTGCCGCCGTGATTGACGGCCGTTCCCCGGATGACGGCGTGGATGCGGTCGCCGTCCGCCTCGGCGGCGGACAGCGGCTTGAGCAGCACCGCTCCGACCCCCTCGGCGGGTACGAAGCCGTCGCCGCCCGCGCCGAAACTGCGGCAGCGGTGGTCGCTGGAGGACATCTTCAGCCGGGCCTGCTGGCGGAACTTGTGCGGGTGCAGCGACAGGTTGACGCCACCGGCCACCGCCGCGGCGCACTCGCCCCGGCGCAGGCTCTCCACCGCGAGGTGCAGCGCGGTCAGCGACGACGAGCACATGGTGTCCATGGCCAGGCTCGGGCCGTGCAGATCGAGGAAGTACGAGACCCGGTTGGCGATGCCCGCGACGGCGGAGCCGGTGTCGGCGGGCGGCCCGTCCACGGAACGCTCGACGCCGAAGAAGGGGTACTCGTTGTACATCGTGCCGACGAACACGCCGACGCGGGAGCGCAGTTGGTCACGGATACGGGCCCTGGTGCACCCCGCGTCCTCCAGGGTCTCCCAGACCACCTCCAGGAAGAGACGTTCCTGCGGGTCCATCAGCTGCGCGTCGCGCGGGGTGATGCCGAAGAACAGCGGGTCGAAGCGGTCCACGCCGTCGAGGAAGCCGCCCCACATCAGCTCGGTGGGCCAGCCGTCGCGGGCCCGCTCCGCCGGCAGCGGGCCGACACTGTCGACGCCCTTCACCAGGTTGTCCCAGAACGCCTCCAGATCCCGCGCCCCCGGGTAGCGGCCGGCGATCCCGACGATCGCCACCGGTTCCGGCTCGGCGCTCCGGTCGGCGGCCCGGTCCGGTCCGGAGATCCCGGGCTGCGGGAGACGGTCCGGTTCCGAGGCCGAGACGGTGGCCGTGGCTGTGGCTGTGGCCGAGACGGTGGCCGCGGCTGCGGCGGTGGTCGTTGCCGGAACCGTTGCCGCGGCGTCCGGGGCGGACGTCCACGGCCCCTGGTGCCGGTCCGCCAGATGAGCGGCGACCCCGGCGAGGTCCGGGTACTCGAACAGCACGGTGCTCGAGACCCCGCTCACGTCCTGGCCCAGCCGCTCGTTGAAACGGGCGACCATACGGGAGTTCAGCCCGTAGTGCTCCAGCGGCACCCGCGGGTGCAGCTGCCCGGCGGGGACCCCGCTCACCTCGGCGAAACACCGAAGGACGTATTCCTCGGCAGGGTTCGCCTCCCGGGCGTCGCCGGCCGCACCGCTCACCCGGTCCTCCCCGTCAGGGGACACCGGTCCCGTTCCGGCCACCGGTCCCGTTCCGGCCACCGGTCCCGTTCCGGCCACCGGACCCGGTCCGGCCACCGGGACCGGCCCACGCGCCACGGACGGCGGCCGTACGGTGCCGTCTGCGGACCGGGCGACGCCCGCGCCAACCGGCTCGGGAGCGGTGAGCCAGTGCCGGACCGCATCGAAGACGTGGACCGGCAGCGGAACACGGCGGGCGGGAGCGGGCCACAGCCGGGCGAAGTCCACGGTGTGCCCGCGCAGCCACTGCTCGGCGGCTACGGCCATGTCGGGCACGGTGGCGGGGACGCCGGCCGACGCCGGATCGGCCACGGCGTGCGCGAGCCCGGGGTAGGGGCGCCCGTCGACGAACGCGGTCAGCCCGGCGCTGGCGTCGTGGATGTCGTCGGCCGACAGTGTGAGCCGGTGGCCGAGCGAGGTGCGCCCGGTCTGCAGCGTCCACGCCACGTCGGCGAGCCGGTGGCCGCGCCCGGCCTCCGCCAGGTGGTCGCGCAGTCGCTCGGCCGTCACCGTCAGGGCCTCGGCGGAGGCCGCCGACAGCACCAGCGTGTGCGGACCGCTCACCGCCGCCCCGGCACCCGCCCCGGTGGCGGCGTCCGACCCGGGGACGGGGTCCGCGGCGCGCACCACCGCATGCCCGTACGAGCCGGTTGCCCCCATCGCGTTGACCAGCACCGTGGCCCGGCCGTCCGCCGCCCTCGCGGTCAGGGCGCGCGGCCGGTCGACCGGCTCCACCGGCAGGTCCTCCCAGTCGACGAGCGGACTGCGCTCACCCGCCATCAGGGTCGGCGCGAGCCGCCCGTGCCGCAGTTGCAGCAGAACCTTGATCAGTTGGGAGATGCCCGAAGCGGCCTCCAGGTGGCCGATGTTCGGCTTCACCGTGCCCACCGGCACCGGCGCGGCGTCCGCGCCGCGGGCCAGCACGGAGCCCAGCGCCTCCAGTTCGGCGGCGTCGGCGATACCCGCGCCGGCGGCCGCGCACTCGACGTAGTCGATCTCGTCGGGCAGGACCGACGCGTCGGCCAGGGCCCGGGCGAGCGAGTCGGTGAGCGCGGCGGTGTGCGGGGCGCCGTAGCGCGGTCCCCGGCCCGCGTGTCCGATGCGGGTGCCCTCGATCAGCCCGTGCACGGTGTCCTGGGCCCGGCGGGCGGCGTCGGCCGGGCGCAGCAGCACCACGCCCACTCCCTCACCCGGGTGCCAGCCGCTGCCCTCGGCCGCGTAGGCGCCGGGCGGTGTGTCGGCCGCCAGCAGTTCCAGGCCCTCGAGCAGGCCCCAGTGGTAGGGGTGGGCCAGCAGGTTGACGGCACCGACCACGGCCGCCCCGCACTCGCCGCGGCGCAGGCTCTCCACCGCCAGGTGCAGTGCGGTCAGCGACGACGAGCAGGAGGCGTCGACGGCCAGGCTGGGGCCGCGGAAGTCGAAGAAGTGCGAGACGCGGTTGGCGATGTCGGAGGCGGTGGCGGGGACGTCCGCGGTGCCGCCCGCGGCCCACCGGTCGGCGCCCTGCTGCCGGTAGTCGTGCCACATGGAGCCGATGAACACCCCGACCCGCCCGGCCGACCTGCGCAGCGAGTCGGCCGTGTGCCCGGCGTCGTCCAGACACTGCCAGACCGTCTCCAGCACCAGTCGTGCCTGCGGGTCGACGCTCTGCGCCTCCTGCGGCGACACATGGAACAACAGGCTGTCGAACCGGTCGATGTGCGGCAGGAAGCCGCCGGTGGCACGCGTCGTGCCGGGCGCCGTCTCAGGCCGGGACGCGGGTGCCGCGCCGATCGCGCTGCGGCCGCAGACCAGGTTGTCCCAGAAGGCGTCCAGGTCCTCGGCGCCCGGGAAACGGCCCGCCATGCCGATCACCGCGGTCGGTGCGGCGGCGGGCGCCACGGCTGCGGCCGCACGGTCGCCGGCCGAGCCGACAGCGGTGTCCGCACCGGTCGTGACCGCGCCGGTGTGCGTGCCGGCCGAGGCCGTGTCCGCACCGGCGCTCGTGCCGGTTCCGGCCGTGTCCGCGCCGGTGTCCGTGCGGGCCGAGGCCGGGTCCGCGGTCGCGGATCGCGCGTCGGCGGGCGCCGCCGTCGGCGTGGTGAAGAACGGCCGGGTGCCGAGCGCGCTGCGCTCCGGGTGCGCCGCGGCACCGCCCAGGAAGGCCTGAAGGAACACGTGCCCCTCGTCCAGGCCGAGCCAGTCACGCAGCTGCCCGGTGTTCAGGGCGCCGATCGGGCACAGGCCCACGCCGTGCGCGGCCTGCCCCATCAGCAGCAGCTGCCCCATGTACCCGGACTCCAGGGTGAGGTAGCGCAGGCTCTCCTCGCCGTACAGCGGCTCGATGCCGTGCCGCTGACCGAACAGGTAGATCCCGAACCGTGAACGGTCGAACACCGGCCGGTTGTAGTAGAAGTGGTCCCCGCGGTCCGGCCACACGCCGGGCCGCAGCAGGCGCAGCGCGTGCCGGGCCGGGTCGTAGTAGTACAGGCCGGCGTCGAGACCCTCGACGGCGTCCGGGGTCAGGTGCACGTAGACCTGGACGGCGTAGGTGTCACCGGCCGACGGGTACAGCGTGCGCCGCCCTTCCGCGCCCGCGGCCTCGCGCAGCAGCCCCAGCAGTCCCGCGAAGCAGCGGTGCGGCACCGGCGCTTCCAGGAAGTCCCGGCGGCTGGACCGCCAGGCGTACAGCTCCGGTTCGTACTCGGCGCGCGGCAACGCCACCTCCGGCAGCGCCGGTTCGTCGGGCCGCCGGTTCCACCGCTGCCCCTTGAAGCGCTCACGCTCCTCGGGCGAGAAGAAGTCCACCGCCTCGGGCACGTCCGCCGCCACGGTCGTACGGGCTTCCGTCTCGGGGGCGGTCGTACGGGACTCCGTTCGCGGCTCGGTCGTACGGGGCTCCGTTCGCGGGGCGGGCGCGGCCGGTTCCGTCTCCGGGCCGGCCGTACCAGGTGCCGTCTCCGGGCCGGTCGTACCGGATGCCGTCTCCGGACCCGTCGTATCGGATCCCGGCTCCGGGCCGGTCGTCCCCGGGCCGGACCGCGCCGCCGGTGTCTCCGGGCCGGCCGCCGCCGGCGCCGCCTCCGTCAGGCGCTGGTGGACCCAACGGGCGATCGCCGCGACACTCGGGTCGCCGAGCAGTGAGGAGACGGGGAACCGCTGCTTGTAGGTGCGCTGGAGCGCACCCGACACGCGGACCATGCTGAAGGAGGTCGCGCCCTGGTCCCACAGGTCAGTGTCGACCTCCACCGACTCGACCCCGAGCGTGCGGGCGAACAGCGCGGCGATCTCCGTACACAGCGCCTCGTACGAGGGCACCGCCTCCGCGGCCCCGCCCGCCCCGCCCGGTTCGGCGGCGGTGGACCGCGGTTCCTGAGCGGCGGCCACCGCGGTGTCCGCCCCGGCCGGCGGCGTCATGTGCTCCTTGCGCAGCGGCCAGGGCAGCGCCGCCCGGTCCAGCTTGCCGTTGGAGGTGGCGGGGAAGCCCGCCAGGAAGCCGACGAAGTTGGGCACCATGTACTCCGGCAGGGCCTGCCCGGCGAAAGCGCGCAGCTCACGCCCGCTGACCTCGCCGCCGCCCTGCGCGACCACGTACGCCACGAGGACGCGGTCGCCGCAGCCGTCCTCGCGGGCCAGGACCACGGCCTCCTTCACCCCCGGGTGCGCCCGGAGCCGGTGCTCGATCTCGCCCAGCTCCACCCGGAACCCGCGGACCTTCACCTGGCTGTCGGCGCGCCCCTGGAAGCACAGGTTGCCGTCGGGGAAGTACAGGGCCCGGTCACCGGTCCGGTACAGCCGCTCCTCCGGGTCGTCGTGGAACGGGTCGGGGATGAACCGGTCGGCGGTCAGCTCGGGCTGGTTGACGTACCCCAGGGCCAGGCACTCGCCGCCGATGTACAGATCCCCCTCGACGCCGACCGGGCAGGGCCGCAACTGCTCGTCGAGGACGTGGTAGCGGCAGTTGTCGATGGGCTTGCCGTACGGGATGCTGCGCCAGCCCGGATCGATCGCGCCGATCCGGAACCAGTTGGACCACACCGTCGCCTCGGTGGCGCCGCCCAGACTGATCAGGTCGGCGCGCGGGAAGACGGCGCGCACCTCGTCCGGCAGGGACAGCGGGGTGTAGTCGCCGCTGAGGAACACGAGCCGCAGATCGTCCGTGCCGTCCGCGCCCCGCACCCCCTCCAGCAACGTCCCGACCTGCGCGAGCGTGGTGGGCGCCGAGTTCCAGAAGGTGACCGGCTCGGTGAGCAGGACGTCCAGGAGCAGGGCGGGGTCGCGCTGCTGCTCCGCATCCGCGACATACAGCGCGGCGCCTGCGCCGAGCAGGCCGAAGACGTCGAAGACGGACAGGTCGAAGCCCAGCGAGGTGACGCAGAGCCCCATGTCCCCGGGGCCGAACCCGAAGGTGCGGTGGCACCAGTTGAGCAGGTTCAGCACCGGCCGGTGGGCCACCGCCACACCCTTGGGGCGGCCGGTGCTGCCCGAGGTGAAGATGATGTACGCCGTGTTGTGCGGCTGCGCCGACGGGCTCGGGTCGGTGTCGGCGTCGGCCGGGTGGGGGCCCGCCACGGCGGCGTCCGCGCACAGCCGGGGGCAGCCGTCGGGCACCGGCCAGCCCTCCCGGTCGGCCGTCGTGACGACGAGCGCGGCGTCCGCCTCCTCGAGGATCACGGCGGCCCGCTCGGCGGGCAGGTGGGGCTCCATCGGCAGATACACACCGCCGGCCTTCAGTACGCCGAGGACGGCGGCGACCATCATGGGGCCGCGCGGCACGCTCACCGCGACCACCGTCTCCGGGCCCACCCCCTGCTCCGCGAGCCGCGCGGCGATGCGGTTGGCGCGCCGGTTGAGTTCCCGGTACGTCATGGTGCCGCCGCGCCAGCGCAGCGCCTCCGCCTCCGGCTGCCCGGCGGCCCGCTCCTCGAAGAACTGGTGCATCAACCGGTCGCCGTCGAAGGGGTGGGCGGTGTCGTTCCACTCGTGGAGGATGGTGTGCAGCTGCGCGCCGCGCACCTCCCCGGCGCCGTCCTCCCGGCCCTCGTCCCCAGCGACGTCTTCACGGCCCTGGTCCCCGGCGGCCTCCTCCCGGCGCTCGTCACCTCGGCCGTCCGCCGCAGCGGAGCCCTCCGGCTCCCCGCGGCCCTCGTCCCCGGCGTCACCTTCCGAGGCGGCGTGCTCCGCCGTACCCCCGCCGTCCCGTTCCCCGGAGTCACCCTCCGGCGTGCCGCCCGCGTTCTCCTCCCAGGCGGACTCGTCCTCGGCGAGGCCTTCCACCAGCCGGCGGTACTCGCCGTACAGCTCCTCCCAGCCGCCCTCGGCGGCAGCGCCGTCCACGGCGTCCCAGGCCAGGTGCAACCGCGGGCCGTCGACGGTGGTGATGCAGTCCAGGGACACGTCGGGGGTGCAGCTCAGCCACTGACCGGCGCGCACACCGCCCGGCAGGGCCGGGGCGTCGCCGAAGTCGAGGGCGCAGGTGTACACGACGGGATGACCGGCGCCGCCCGCGCGGGCAACGGCCCGCCGCAGCTCCGGCAGTCCGCCGACCGGCACCCGTGCGTCCTGTTCCAGGATCTCCTGACATCGGCGCGCCCGTGCCGTGAACGACAGCTCGCGCGGCGCGCACGCCACCCAGCTCAGCGCCGTGAACTCGCCGGGCCTGCGGGCGTCCAGGTCCCGGTCCCAGCGCACCACCGGCACCGAGAAACGCGTGCCGTAGCGGCGGCTGAGCACGTCCGTGAAAGCGGTCAGCAGTGCCGCGTCCAGGCTCAGCCCGCGTCGGGCGCACCGGTCGGCCAGCGGCCGCACCGGCAGCGGCGCGCCGGCCATCCGCACCCGGCGTCCGGGCGCGTTCCCCTCCTGCGGCGCGGGCAGCGGCACACCCGGCGGCAGCGCGCGCAGCCGCTCCCGCCAGTGCTCCTGCCCGTCCGCCTCCTGCCGCGCGGACGGTTCAGCCGCGCTGTCTGCGGCCGCGGGCCGCGGCTGCGCCGCCGGATCGGCGTACAGACGCATCAGTTCACGGCCCATCAGGTGGATGCTGCGGGCGTCGGCCAGTGTGAGCTCCACGCACAGCAGCACCGTGTCACCGCCCGCGCCGCGCACCAGCCGCACCTCGAACTGCGGGTGCCGGCCGAGCGGGAACGGGGCAGCCGCCATCGCCTCGCGCACCGCGCCGGGCTCGCCGTCCTCGAGGACGGGCACCGTCCACCGGCGCGGGGCCTGCTCGCGCACCTCGACGGCGCCGTCCTCGGTGACCGCCGACCGCAGCACGTCGTGGGCCTCGACGAGCCGCACGACGGCCGACTCCAGGCGCACCGGGTCCACCCGCTCCTCGGTGTCGTGCGACACGACGACCTGGCATCCGCTCCACGGGGCCGGCTCGGCGCCGGCGCGCGCGACGAAGTAGGCCTGCTGCAGGTCGTTCAGGGGCCGGACGGCCACGGGACCGCCGGCCGCGGCCGCCCGCAGCCCGTTGCACAGCGAGGCGAACGCGGCGTCCGCGACACCGGGTGCGAAGCAGGCGTCGGCGACGTCCCAGCGCAGGCGCAGTTCACCGTCCTGCTCCCACATCTGGTGGTCGAGCCACACCCCGGAGGTCTGGCTGACGGCGTACACGGGCGCGGCGCCGAAACCGCGCTCGCGTGGCCGCGCCCCCGCGTCGAGCATGCTGGTGAAGACCACGGGCAGCGGCCCCGGACCCTCCTCACCTCCGCGCAACGCGCGCTGCGCGCTCACCCCGCACACCGCGGAGTGCTCCAGGGCCTGCCACAGGCCCTCATGGGTGAGCCGGGCCGCCTCCTCGAAGCTGTGCTGCTGCGGCAGGACGGCCTCCACGAGGGTGGTCGCCGTGAACGGCCCCACCAGGGTGTCGGCGTCGGACGGCAGATGCGGACGCCGGCTGGTGGTGACGACCAGCGAGTACGGTTCGTGGGCGCCGTGCCGGGCGAGCGCCTCGGTGAACACGGTCAGCACCAGCGAGGTCGGTGACACCCCCAGCGTCTCGGCCCGCTCGCGCAGCGCCTGCCACTCGTCGGCCGCCAGCCGCGCACCGCGGCTGCTGCGGCGCACACAGGTCAGGCCATCGGCCGGTACGGGCGCGGCGCCGGTGAACAGGCACGGCGCGCCCGGCAGTTCCTTCAGGCGGCGCACCCAGTGCTCGAGGTCACGACGGTGGGCGTCGCCGCCGCGGGCCGCGTCCAGGGCCACAACGCAGTCCCGCACCGACAGGCCGGCCGTCGGTGCGGGAAGGACGTGCGCGTCGTCGGCGTAACACGCCTCCCACTGGGCGGTGAGCAGGTCCAGGCCCTGGCCGTCGGTGACCAGGGCGTCGATGCCGAAGTGGACCCGGCCGGTGCCGTCCGGACCCAGGGTCACCTCGACGGCGAACGGGGGCCACTGGCCGGCCGGGAAGAGGTGGTGGGACATCCGGGCGCGCACGGCGGCCGCGGTCGCGGCGAACTCCGCACGGCTCGCGCCGGCGTGGACCGGGAGGTCCCACTGCCCGGTTCGCCGGGATATCTGCTGGCGGCCGTCGTCGGTGACGGTGACGCGCAGCATGTCGTGGTGCTCCACCAGGCGCTGCCAGGCGGCCCGCAGCCGCTCCACGTCCAGGTCCGGCACGTCGAACTCGCGGTAGAGGTGGCAGCCCACGGCGTCGGGCTGCAGATCGGGCTCCTTGCCGATCAGGTACGCCTCCTGCAGCGGGGTCAGCGGGAAGGGCTCGTGGCGGGCTTCCGGGTCGGTGACGACCCGCGATCCGGCGGCCTGCGCGCCCCGCGTCGTCGTCCCCTCGCCCGCCGCCCCGGTCACCGCGTGCCCGGCGACCCGGCGCGCGTACTCGCCGATCGTGATCGGCTCGGTGAGCCAGCCCAGCGGCACGTCCGCCGCGTATTCGCCCTGCACGGCGAGCCACAGCCGGGCCGCCGTCATCGAGTCCAGGCCGAGGGCGCGCAGCTCGCTGCCGGTGCTCACGGGCGGGCCGTCCGGCCGTGCCTCGGACACCACCCGCACCACCATGGCCGCGACACGCTCGGCGAGGTCGGTGCCCGCCGCGTCCTGCCGACCCGCAGAGCTGGTTCGTTCCATATCCGCTCCCACGAAAGAGACACCGTTGCTGCGCCGTGTCGCACCCTAGGAACAGCACACCCGCGGGCCTGCTCAGAAGTGAGCGGACCCGCGGGCGGTGAGAGGGTGCGGCGAGCGTTTCTCTAGCGGAGCTGAGGCAGCGGGGCGAAGGCGGTGTCGCCCATGCTGCCCTCGACGAAGAGACGGTTCCAGGTGCCGCCCCCCTTCTCCGGCGCGATGATCTCGTCGAGGTAGATCGCGCGGGTCTCCTCGTCCATGCGCATGTGCATGTCGATCAGGTCGTAGTAGGAGTCCTCGTTCTTCATGTGGATCAGCCAGTGCACCCGGTCGGCCGGGCCGAACGCCTCCTCGTACAGGAACGAGGACGCGATGCCCGGCAGCCGGGTGTTGATCGACTCGGTGATGCGGCGGGCGAACAGCCGCGCCTCGGCGCGGAAGGCGTACTTCGGCTGGGCGACTCGGTGGATCATCATCCCGGCCGTGGCGGAGTTGACGGTCTTGTCCGGGCTCACGGACGTCTGCCGCTGAGCGGGCGGGACGCGCAGGTCGGGAGCGGCCGCGTCGATCGCCGTGCCCTCCGGCAGCGCCTCGTCGGTGCCGTACATGCCCCAGTGCTGCGGGATCAGGGCCGTCTCCGTGAAGGAGCCGTCGACGAACATGCCGTGCCAGCCGGCGTCCGCGGCCGGCCCCTCGTCGCCGTCGAGCAGCCGCACGATCTCCCGGTGGCCGCTGAGCTGCGGCAGATGGATCAGCCAGTGCAGCCGGTCCCGGGAGCCGAACGCCTCCTCGTGCACGGTGACCGTGGTGCGGCCGGCGAACCTCTCGTTGAGGTGGGCCGCTTGCTCCAGGGCGATACGACGGCCCTCGGTCCGGTACTCCTGCTTCAGCTGGGCGGTGCGCTCGACGATCACACCGGAGTTGGTCGAATGGAAGGTCAGGGCGGTCATGAGCTGCTCCTGGCAGTGGATGCGTCAACAACGTCGGGTGGTGCCGCCCGGGGCGCACAGCGGCGGGCGAGAAGGGCGGCGGCCCCGGTCATCAGGTGCTCGGCGATCAGGTCGACATGGCGGTCGCGCCAGTTCTCCAGCGCGGTGCCCCGCACGACGTGGTTGAACGCGCCGATCGCCGGGCCGCACTGGATCTGGTAGTTGGCCTTCTGAGCCGGGTCGCCCTCCAGCCCCCAGCGCACCGACCGGGCGAAGTACCAGCGGAACGCCAGCGCCATACGGTGCTTGGGCAGCCGCTCCGCCTTCTCGATCTCGGCGGCCCGCCCCCGCGCGAGGTGGTAGGCGCGGGTCTCCTCCCACACCTCGGCGAACGGCCGCTTGAAGTAGGTGTCCTCGATCGAGCGCCGGGTCGACGCGTCGATGGACTCCCAGCCGTCGTGGGCGCGGTAGAGCTGGTACAGCTTGTTGCCGCGGGCCGCGAACAGCGTCCCCTTGCGCACCACCTGCACCTGGGCGCCGATCTCGAACATGTCACCGGCGGGCGCGTAGGCGGTGTCCTGCACATCGAGCCCGGCCAGGATGTCCTTCACGGCGTCGGAGGTGCCGGCCTGCGGTGAGCACTGGTTGACACTGCCGGTCAGGACGAAGTCGGCGCCGAGGACGAACGCCGCCGCCACGGCCTCCGGAGACCCGATGCCGCCGGCCGCGCCGACCCGGATCCGCCGGGCGTGACGGTGCCGGGCCATCGCCGCGTCCCGGTGGCGGATCATGGCGGGCAGCAGGGTCAGGGCCGCGCCGCCGTCGGTGTGGCCGCCGGAGTCGGCCTCCACGCATATGTCCTGACTGACCGGCAGCTCGGCGGCGATCTCCGCCTCCCGCGCGGTCAGCCGGCCCTCGGCGACCAGCTGGCGCAGGATCGGCTCGGGCGGCGGCCCCATGAAGGCGTTGGCGACCTCCGGGCGCGACACCTTGGCCAGGACCCGGCGGACGGCGACGGGGCGGCCCTGGCCGTCGCGGTGGGCGCCCACGAAGCGGAAGCGCACCACGGCAGGAGTGAGCTGGGTGAACCCGGCGGCCTCCACCGTGTGCACCTGGTGCCTGAGGTACAGGTCGACCAGGTGCTGCTCATAGGCCGGATCGTCGATCGAGTGCAGCAGGTTCATGCCGTAGCGGCCGTCCGGCCCCAGCGCGTCGGTGATGCGCAGCAGCGCGCTCTCCACCTTCTCCAGGGTGAGGCCGCCGGCCCCGAAGAACCCCATGAGTCCGGCCCGGCCCATCCGGATGACGAGCTCCGCCGAGGCGATCCCCCGGAACATCGCCCCCGCGAGATAGGCGTAACGGATCCCGTACTCCCGCCGGAACTCCGCGCACCCCAGCTCCTCGGCCCCCGAAGCCGGGGCTCCCGAGGCCGGTCCGGAGGGGGCGGCCGGGGCCGGGAATCGCGGCGGCCGCCCCGCTGCTCCGCCGTCCCGGGCGGCGCCGCCGACGGGCGAGAGCACCGGCCCGGCGGTGGGCACCGCACCCGCGACGGAGGCCGCGCCGGCTGCCGGCCCGGCCGCGGGGGGCGCGGTGGCGACGCCGGTGCGTGCCGCTGCCACCGCGCGCGGCGGGGCGGCTGCCGACGTGGTGCCCGGGTGCGGGGGATCGGCGACGGCGGTGCCCGCGGCTCCGGGACCACCGGCCCGTGCGCCGGCCACCGCACCTGCCGTGACCGTGCCGTACGGCGGGGGAGTGGTGGCGGCCGGCGCGCCGACCGGGGTCGTGCTGTACGGCGCGGCTGCGGTGGGGGCCGCTGCGCCGGCCGTGGCTGCGCCGTACGGCGGAGGAGTGGTGGCCGTCTGCGTGCCGACCGTGGCTGTGCTGTACGGCGCGGCTGCGGTGGGGGCCGCCGCACCTGCCGGGACGGTGCCGTACGGTGTGGCAGCAGTGGGGGTCGCCGCACCTGCCGTGACCGTGCCGCGTGGCGCGGCGGACGTGGCCGTGACCGCGCCGGCCGGGGCCGTCGGCGTGGACGCGGGTGCGTCGGTCCCGCGCGGGACCGGCACCCGGGGCGCGGCTCCCGGCGCCGCAGCGGTCGGCCCGCCGCGGCCCGCCGAGGGGTAGGTGCGCTTCCACAGGCCCGTCAGAACCTGGCCGGGGCCCACCTCCTCCACCTGCCGTACGCCGTGCGCGTCGAGGTACGCCATGGTCTCCGCCCAGCGCACCGGGCCGGCGATCTGCCGGGCCAGCACCTCGGCCACCTCACCGGGCCGGTAGGGCCGCGCCGTCACGCTCGACACCACCGTGCGCCGGGGATCGGCGAAGGAGAAGCCGGTCAGGAAACGCGTGAACTCCTGCGCCGCCGGCCGCATGTGCCGGGAGTGGAACGCCGCGCTCACCCGCACCGGCACACAGCGCACCCCAGGCCGCCGCGCCAGCGCCTGCGAGACCTGGCGCAGCTCCTCCAGCGGCCCGGCCAGCACCGTCTGCGTGGGCGCGTTGAAGTTCGCGACATCGACCTCACGCGCCCCGGTCTCCTCCAGCAGCCCCGGCACCTCGGCCCCGTCGACGCCGAGCACCGCGAGCATGCCGCCGCCACTGGCCCGCCCCATCAGGGCGCCCCGCTCGCGCACCAGGCGTACCCCGGTCGCGAAGTCGAAGCAGCCGGCGGCGAACAGCGCGCCGTACTCGCCGAGGCTGTGCCCGGCCAGGAACCGCGGCTCGGGCAGCCCCGTGTCGCGGGCCAGATACGTCAGGGCACCGACCACGAACAGCGCGGGCTGCGCGTACTCGGTGCGGTCGAGCCGGCCTTCGCCCGAGGTGCGGCACAACTCCTCGACGGAGTAGCCGAGGATGTCGTCCGCTTGCCGGGTCAGCTCGGGAAAGCGGGCGAACAGCCCGTCCCCCATGCCCTTGCGCTGTGATCCCTGTCCCGGGAACAGCAGTGCCACCATCGCCTCGTCCCTCCTGGCCCGTTCCCGGTCAGGGCCGCGGCTTCTCCCACGGGAGCCGCCGCGCTGTCGTGTAGTCGGTGATACGGCGCCGGGCGACCGGCGCGTCGATGAGCCGGGTGAACTCCCGCAGGGCGAACGCGTCCGTCTCCTGCGTGGTGAACCACAGGGTGCGCGCATAGCGCTTCAGCTCGCCCATCGTCACCGGGTCGAGCCGGGTCAGCCGGACCAGAAGCCTGCGCACCGCGACGTCGGGGTCCGTCACCACCTCGTCCACCAGGCGGTATTCCGCAGCCCGGCGGGCGGGCACGGGCTGCGTGGTCAAGGCCATGGAGTAGGCCACCTGGAAGCCGGTGCGCCGCACCAGGACGGGCAGCACGCAGCACGGCACGAGACCCCAGAGCGCCTCGGGCAGGCTGAACTCGCTGCGCTCGGTGGCGATCACCAGGTCGGCGGCGGCCGCGAGCCCCATACCGCCCCCGGTGGCGCGCCCGTCGACACAGGCCACCACCGCCACCGGTGTCTCGCCGAAGCGCCGCATCAGGGCGAGGAACGCCTCCCCGCCCTGGCCGGCCCGCACCTCACCGCCCGCGAGATCGCCCGCGGCCTCCTCGAAGTCGAGTCCGGTGCAGAACGTGCCGCCGGAGCCCTCGAGAAGCAGGACCCGGCAGTCCGGATCGGCCTCGGCCCGGTCCAGAGCCGCCTCCAGCGCCGCAAGGACCTCGCCGCTGAGGCTGTTCAGGCCGTCCGGGCTCGCCAGCGTGACACGCAGGACGTGCGGCTCGGGGGTGAGCCGCACGCCCTGGTGCGTCGGATCGTTGTCCGCCGTCACGGCCGTGTCCGCCGCTTCAGAACCACAGGGGCGCGCCGGCGTGCAGCGGCGTGATCACCGTGTCGTGGATCGTGGGCGACACGAACGTCTGCTCCCAGCCGCCGCCGCCCTTGTGCGCGGGCACGAACTCACGCCCGAACAGCGCCCGGTAGTCGGCGTCGTTCCGGCTCAGCTCGGTCAGCTTGCGGTAGGTGTCGAAGCTGTCGAGGTGGATCATCCAGTGGATGCGGTCCTGCTGGCCGAAGGTCTCCTCGTACAGGTAGACCGTCAGCTCGCCGCCGAGGGCCCGGTTGACCTCCGCGGCCCACGCGAAGGCGAACTCGCGGGCCTCGGTGCGGAAGCGGAACGCGGTCTGGGCGGTGCGGATGATCGTCAGGCCGCTGTCCAGGGAGTTGCGCTGCCGGCTCTCGGGCAGGCCGGTCTGGTGGCGGGCCGGCGGCACGAACGTGTCCGACGGCTCGTCGTGGTGGTCGTCGTGGTGGTCGTCGTCGTGGTCGTCCAGTCCGTGCTGGGGCACGTACACGCGCTCCTGGAAGGAGCCCTCGACGAACATGCGCTCCCAGTTGCCGGCGCCCTGCTCGGCCTTGATCCGGTCGGCCTCGGTGATCTCCTTGAAGCTGCGGTCGTGGTCGGCTATCTCCAGGAAGCGGCTGTAGTCGTTGGGCTGCTTCATGTGGATCAGCCAGTGCAGCCGGTCGGCGGTGCCGAGGATCTCCTCGTGCACCGCGATCGTGGCGACACCCTCCACCACCTTGTTGAGGTGGTCGACCAGGTCCCTGGCGAACTGCCGGCCCTCGGAACGGAAGGCGTGGTTGAGCTGGCCCGCCCGGTGGATGATGAAGCCCGCGTTCCCGGAGTGCAGCAGGTCGGAGCCGGAGCCGAGGGGCCCGGCCTGCGCGGGAAGAAAGGCGCCCGGGGCCGGGCTCACCGCGTCGGTCATCGCACTGTCTCCTTCGTCGCACGAGTGAGGCGGCCTCGGGCCGCCGGTGTCCGACGCTAGGCAGCGTCAGCGCGCGGTGCCGCTCACAATTGAGCGCGGCCGGGCCGTCGAGAAGAAGTCCCCGAGCAGCCGCGCCACCTCACGGGGACGGTCGTACATGGAGTAGTGCGTGGCGCCGGGCAGCCGTTCGTGGCGGGCGTCGGGGAACCGGCCGGCGGCCTGGGCGAGCCGCTCGGGGGAGGCGATCCGGTCGAACTCCGCGGTCACGCACAGCACCGGCACCCGCACCCGGCCGGCGTGCGCCAGCGCGTCGTGGTCCCAGTAGTCCAGCAACTGCCGGGCATAGGCGGGCAGGACGTCGTCGGCGAACGGGCGCAGCAGTTCTTCCTCCAGGCCCGGCGCGGGCAGCGCGAGGACCTCCTCGGCGAAGCGGTGGGCGCTCAGGTCGTCGGGGAGGCCGGCACGCCGGCCGGTGAACAGCGCGCGCATCCGCGCCGCGAGGGCCGGCCGGGCGGCGACGGCCCGGCACAACTCCTCCAGTCCGCGCTCGTACGGTGTGTCGGGTTCGCGCCCGGCCGGGTCGCCCGTGTGCCGGAAGGAGCCGTGCAGGAAGACCATCGACCGTACGGCGTCGGGGCGGCGCCGGTGGAACTCCACGGCCGTCTTGGGCCCGCTGCACCAGCCCACCAGATGGCACTCGCGTACGCCCTCCGCGGCGAGCACCGCCGCCAGGTCGTCGGCCTGGTCGCGCAGCCGCAGCGGCCGGGTGCCGGCGCGGGTGCCCCGCGGCGCCCAGGTCAGCACGCGGTGGGCCGGCGCGAGCGCCGCCATCAGCGGGTGCCACAGCGCCGTGCCCATCCCGAGCGCGTTCACCAGGACGACCGGCGGCTCGCCGTCCCGGGCGGTGCCGGCCGCGACGTACGGCAGCACGCCGCCCATCACCCCGACCCGGCGCGGCTCCGTCCGGGCGATGCGGGCCGCTTGCTGTTCGAGGGAGCGCCGCGCTTCGTCCTGCTCCCGCACGACGGCCGCAAGGCCGGCGGCCGTGGGCACACCGCCGCTGTCCGTGCCGCCGCCGCTCCCGCCGGCGCCGGGCTCCGGGCCCCGCGCCGCGCGCGTGGCCGCCAGCCGGTCCACGGCAGTGCAGTCCCGTGCGTCGGCCGCCGGCTCCAGCCGGAGCCCGTACGCCTCGGACACCAGCCGGCGGACCTCGTCACGGCCGGCGCCGTGGCGCTCGAGCAGATCGGCCGGCAGCCGCAGCGGCCGCTGCTCGAAGTAGTCGGGGCGCCGGGCCCGCACCTCGCAAGCCGTCTCGTGCACGGCGTCCAGCAGGGGCCGCAGCCCGCCGGTGCCGGGACCCGCCGTGGCCATGTCCGTCACGCCGTCCGTCATGGCGAGTGCCTCTCCTTCGCGCCTACGGGGTCGGGGCCGCCCGGGGGCACCGCGACGGCACCCCACCATGCGGTCGGCCGGGCCCCCGGTCCGCTCAAAACTGAGCGGACCGCACGGCCCCGGCGCGTCTCGCCGGTCATGGCGGGTGCGCGGGTGCGCGGGTACAGCGGTGCGGCGCTGCGGCGTGATCGGCGGAAGCTCCCTAGCGTTCCGGGGTCCCGCCCGGCTGGGGCGCCGCGTGGGCCACGACGTGGCGGCTCAGCGCGGCGACGGTGGGATGGTCCCAGGCCGCGGTGGGTTCCAGGACGACCCCGTACTCCTCCTCGATGTCGCCGCACAGCCCGAACGCGGCCAGCGAGTCGAGGCCGTGCTCGCTGAACGGCAGGGCGAGGTCAAGGGTCCGGGCGTCGCCTCCCAGATAGGCGACGATCCGTGACACCAGCCAGTGGCGGACGTCCGCCTCGTCAAGGTGCTGGGACGGCCTCGGCATGGTCGAAATCCTCAGGCAGGGGCCGGCGTCGGGCGGACGGGCCGCCTGTCAGCCGGCCAGGGGGGTGTCGTACACATCGAAGGTGCGGTGCGAGCGGTGACGGGCGAGCAGCTCCGCCACGACCTCCCGCTCGGTGGTCGCGGGCGGCGCGGGTATCTCACGGCCGAGCCGCACGACGAGGCGGTGCAGTGCCGCCGTCACCCACGCGGGATCGGCCAGGAAACCCGGCCGGTGCCCGTCCGCCTCCCGCCACACACCCAGAGCGGCCACCGCGGCCAGGAGCAGACCGTGCCGCTGGGCCAGATGCCGGGCGTGCGGGTGCGGCACCCCGAGCTGTTCGGGGTGCAACTGGGCGCACTGCCGGGTCAGATCGCGCAGTTCGTCGACGAGCGCCGCGCACGCGGCGCCCAGCACGCGGCCGTACGGCCCGAGATCGGTGCGGCCCATGACGTCCGCGGCGAACGCGGGCAGCGACGACGCCAGCGGGTCGGAGACCGCCTCCGGCCGGCCGCGCCAGTCGAGCGGCGGCAGGCCCTCCCCCGGGGAGAACACCGCACGCGGTACGGACCGGCCGCGCGTCTTCGCCCACCCGGCGCGCAGCGCCGCCGGAGCGGTCACCGGTGCCGCGGGCAGCCGCTGAAGGTCGCGCCGTCGTTTGCCGAACATCGCGTACGGCCCCTGCCGTACACAGCCGGCCAGCCCCAGCACGCCCGCGACGCCGTCGACGGCCCGGCCGAGCAGGTGCGGCACGACCAGGGCGGCCGCCTCCGCGACGGCACCGGCCTCACCGGGCAGCGCGTGCAGGCAGCGGGTCGCCGTCAGCGCCAGGCAGTCGGCGACGAGCAGGTCGAGGAAGGCGCCGGCGAACAGCGCCCGGTGGAACGGCACATCGACCAGGGAATGGGTGAGCAGCCGCTGGTCCCGGGCGAACCCCACGGCGGTGCGCAAGGCGCCGTCGGCGGCGCCCACCGCCATGGACGGCACGGCGCAGCCCGCCAACTCCCTCATGCGGCGCGCCAGTTCACCGCCCTCGCCCTCGGCTCCCACGAGCGCCGAGGCCGGTACACCGTGTGCGGTGAACGACGGTCGCGGGCCCGGACCTCCGCGCAGTTCTCCGTCCGGCAGCTCCCCGGCCCGCAGCAGGAGCGCGCTGTGCGCCGCGGGACCCGCACCGGTCCGGGCGAACACGAGCAGCGCGTCGGACCGGTAGGCGTCGAGACACCTCTCGCCGTGCCCGTCCAGGACGTACCGCTCACCGTCCCGCCGCGCGGCCGGTGCCGCATCGGCGACGGCGCAGTCCCGGCCCACGCCGACGGCGGCGGGACACCCGCCGCCCAGCAGCAGCCGGGCCACGTACTCCTGCTGGTCGGCCCGGCCCGCCGCCCACACCGGGGCCACGGCGAGGAGCGTGGAGGCGCCCGTGGCGAGACCGAGCGCGCCGTCGTGCCGGAAGACGGTCCGCACCACCCTGCACAGGGTGTCGATCTGTACGAAGCGGCCACCGAGCTCGGTGGGCACGAACTCCGCGCCGAAGCGGTAGCCGGCGAGCAGCTGCGGCAGGGCGTCCGGGACGCGCGCCTCCTCGTCGGCGCGCAGCAGCGCCGCCTCACCCAGCGGGTTGGACAGGTCGCCGGGGCTGCCGAAGTGCTTGTCCAGGGCGGCGATACGGGCCCGTACGGCACTGTCCTCCGACACCGATCCCGGACGGGTGCCCCGGGCCGCGGTCAGTCTCATCACGCTGCTCCTTCCACGCCCGCGGGCGGCACGAGAGCGCAGGGCGCGCCGTCATGTGCCCACAGGTCGGCGACACGGTCGGCCAGCGCGTCGAAGCCCCGGCCGCCTGATCCCGGTCCGTCCTGCACCATGTCCGTGTCCGCCCCGCCGAGCCGCCGCAGCAGCCGCCGCAGCGCGGGCTCCAGCCACAGCCCGTCGGGCCACCTGCCCTCCAGCACGGGCGCGTGCCGCCACATGCCCAGGCAGGCCGAGGCCGCCAGGCACACCGCCACCTGCCGGGCCTGTTCCGCCGACGCGGCGGGCAGCCGGGACAGGGTGTGCACGGCGGGCGGCAGCGCGGCCCGCAGCCGCTCGGCGCGGCCGCCGAGCTCCTGCGCCACCCGGGCGGCACCCGCCAGCGCCGGCGTGGTGGCCGCGGTCTCGGCGAGTTCCCGGGCCAGCCCGGGCAGCGCCGCGAGCAGCGCGCTGCCGTCGCGCGGGACGAGAGCGAGATCCCCCGGACGCGGCGGGGGCAGCGGCGCCCCCGGGTCGTACACGGCCGGGTCGACGCCCGCGCCCCGGGCGCCGGCGCGGCGCGCCAGATGGCGGAACGCGGCGGCCAGGGCGTACAGATGGGCGGTGTCGCTGCCGCCGAGGACGCGCACCGTCCGGTGGTCGCGTTCGGCCTTGCGCAGCATCTCCAGCGCCGGGGCGCCGGTGCGTTGCGGGAACAGTCCGACGAGCCGCGCGAGCACCTCGCCCACGACCGCGGGCACCAGGTACGCGGCCGCCGCGGACGTCACCGAGAGCTCGCGCGGCAGCAGGTGCACGCTGCGCGCCGTGACCGTGGCCAGCGCGTCGACGGCCAGCAGATCGGCGGCGCACTCGCCCAGGATCCGGCGGGTCAGCGGCACGTCGGCGAGTGCGCCGGGCAGGGGGCCGGACGACTCGCGTATCGCGCTCAGGGCCAGGTGCAGCGCGTTGCCCGCGGCGCCCGCCGACAGGGCCGGGGTGATGCCGCGCACGAGCTGCAGCCCCTTCAGGACGATCTCGCCGCCCTGCCCCTGGGCCCCGACCAGGCTGCCGGCCGGAGCGACGACGTCGGTGAAGAGCACCCCGCTGAGGTCGGCGCCGCGCACACCCTCGGTGGGGGTGCGGGCCGCCTCCACGCACCGGCCGCCGCTCAGCGTCCGCTTGTCGACGAGCAGCACGCTGTAGGCGCGCGGACCCGAGTCCGGCCCGGTGCGGGCGAGCAGACAGAGCACCCGGGCCCGGGCGGCACCCGGCACGAGCGCCTTCTCGCCGTTGAGGAGGAAACCGTCGGCGACCGGCCAGGCGGTGACGTCGGTGGTGATCGGGTCGTCGTCGTGGTGCCGCTCGGACAGGGCGAGCGCCACGCTGTGCCCCTCGCGCACCAGAGCGGCCAGGCGCCGGGCGGCCTCGTCGTCGCCGGAGGCCCACACACAGGCCGAGCCGAAGAAGGTGCCGGTGTGGACCACCGCCGTCGTCAGGTCCCGTCCCGCCACCGTGCGCACGAGCGCGGCCAGTTGCTGGTAGTCGGTCAGCTGCCCGCCGTGCTCGGCGGGCACGTAGTGGTCCGGCAGCCCCCACAGGTCGAGCAGCCCGCAGGGATCGGCGGGGAAGGTCTCGTGGCGGTCGGCGTCCAGAACGCGGGCGTACGACAGCATCGTCGCCGGGTCCTCGGGGTCTCCCAGCCGGCGTTCGAGCAGCGAGGCCGCGTCGGCCGGCGGTGTCCCGTTCCTGGTCCCCGGCATCGCTTCCCCCTTTTCACTGATGGGCCGCGCCGCGGGTCCGCGCCGGGGCGGCCGCTGCTCGCGGACGCCCCGGCGCGGGCTCAGGGCCGTGCCCGGCCGTTGTTACTGGGCCACCCACAGCGGCCGCACCTCGAGGGTCTCGGGCGTCGGCCACGTCTTGGCGATCTCCACGGCGGCATCCCGGTCGGCGGCCTCGACGAGGATGTAACCGCCCAGCGTCTCGTCACCGCCCGCGAACGGCTCCTCGACGGCCTTCGGGGTGCCGTCACCGGTCCGGCGCACCGTCACCGGCGCCACGGACTCGGTCTCGAACGCCTCGCCGCCCACGAGGGCACCGGCCTGGGCCTGCTGGCCCATCCACTCCTCGATCTGCTTCCGGTAGGCGAGGCGGTCCTCCTGGATCTTCCGCCTGGACTCGGCGTTCTCGATGATGACGATGGCGAACTTCATGCGGGTTCTCCTACTGTCGCGACGTGCGAAAACCGGCACTGGAATACGGAATTCCAGAATCCGAGGAGATACTCAATAGGCCCCCCGCGACCCCTGTCAAGTCGGTCCCGAGGAAGCAACTCCATTGAGTGGAACGGCAATTGGGAAATCGGTAAGAGAAACTAGCCGCCGTGCCTCTCCGCCAGGCGGACGGCCTGTATTCACCGCACCAATTCCCGCCGAATTACGGCTGATTTCCGCCGGAGCAGGACCGGGTGCGAGGGCCGGGAAGCGGCCACCCGAACGCGGTGACGCCGCCGACCCTAACCACTGTGTGCCCCGGACCGCTCGAAGGGCGCTCGAGGACCACTCGAGCGACGCCGCCCGCCCGCCCGTCACGACAGGTCGAGCACCGCACCCGTCACCGCGTCCCGCACCCGCAACGCCTCCACCGGGCAGGACTCCACCGCGTCCAGCACGTCCTCGTCCGGCTCCAGCTCCCCGGCCGGCGGCACCGACCGACCGTCGACCACCTGGAAACGTTGGGGTGCCACCCCGGCGCAGATACCCGTGCCGATGCACACCCCGTGATCGGCCTCCACCCGCCAGCGCGTCGTACGCTCCTCGTCCATCCCGCTCACCTCACCAAGCGACCGGCAGCCGCCGCGGACCGCGGAACAGACCACCCGTCTTCCATTCGATCTCCTCCGCCGGGACCGCCAGCCGCAGCCCGGGAAAACGCCCCAGAACCCCGCCGATGGCCACGCGCAGCTCCATCCGGGCGAGCTGCGCCCCCAGGCAGTAGTGCGCCCCGTGCCCGAACGCCAGATGGGGGTTCTTCTCCCGGGTGACGTCGAGACGCTCCGGATCGGTGAACACCCGCGGATCGCGGTTGGCGTTGACCGCGGCGGCCATCACACCCTCACCGGCACACACCGTGCCACCGCTGAGCTCCACGTCCTCCCGGGCGATCCGCGCGTTGCCGATCCCGTTGCCCAGCGGCACGTAACGCAGCAGCTCCTCCACCGCTCCCGGCAGCAGTTCCGGCTGCTCGCGCACCAGCCGCAGCTGGTCCTCGTGGGTCAGCAGCACGTACAGCATGTTGGCCAGCTGGTGAGCCGACGTCTCGTGTCCCGCGACGAGCAGCGTGACCCCGAAGGTGATCAGCTCCTCCTCCGACAGCCGGTCCCCTTCGTCCCGGGCCGCCACCAGGACACCCAGGAGATCGTCATGGGGTTCGGCCCGGCGTGCCGACACCAGGCCGGCGAGATACGTCCGGATCGCCCGGTCGGCGGCCAGCGCCTCCTCCTTGCTGTACGCCGTGGTCGACATGATCACTTCCGACCAGTGCTGGAACTTGCCGCGGTCCTCGTACGGCACGCCCAGCAGCCGGCAGATCACCGCGATCGTGAACGGCTCCGCCAGGTCACGCACCACGTCCGCCGGGGGACCCATGCGCTGCACACCGTCCAGCAGCCCCGAGAACAACTCCTCCAGCCACGGCTGCAACTGCCCCATCCTGCGGGCCGTGAACGCCTTGGACAGCAACCGGCGCAGCCGGGTGTGCTCCGGCGGGTCCATGCTGAGGATCGTGTCGCCGCGGCGGGCCAGCGGAGTGGTGCGCGGGGTGTCCTCACCGATCTGCGCCCGGCTGAAACGGGGATCGGAGTTCACCGTCCGCACGTCGTCGTACCGGGTGACGAGCCACCCCTCGTCGCCGTACGGGAGCTTCACCCGGGCAAGCGGCTCCGCCTCCCGCAGCTCCTCGAACGCGGGGTGGATCTCAAGTCCGTGCACCTCCCCCTCGAAGGGGTACGTGTGCACCCGCCTCGTCGTCGACATGAGTCCACTCCTTCGCCTCAAGGACCCGGCACCTCGCTGAGGGCCTCCTCACGCCCGAGCGTGGCCCGCCCGGCCCCTGACGCGCCGCTCACTCTTGAACATCCGCCCGCCCGGGTGCCGGGAGCGACGTACGCCCGACGCCCCCCGTCCGGCCCCCGTCGTGCTCGCGGACCGCTCAGCCGTCGGCGCGGGTGTAGGTGAGGAACACCGCTCCGCTGCCCAGGACGGTGTGGTCGGACAGCGTCCAGGTGCGCGGGTCGAAAGCGGCCTTGCGGGAGAACAGCGGGATCCCGTCGCCGATGGTGAGCGGGCCCACCTTCAGGATCAGGGTGTCGATCTCGGCGTACAGGGAGCCCGCCAGTTCGGCCCCGCCGAGCAGCCAGATGTCCTTGCCCTCCTGCTGCTTGAGCTTGCGCACCACCGCCACCGGGTCGTCGGCGACCAGCTCCACGGCCGGGTCCGGACTTTCGGTCAGGGTGCGGGAGAACACCAGGTGCCGCAGGTGCGGGTAGGCGTCGGTGATTCCCGCCGCGAGACCGATCTCGTAGCTGCGCCGCCCCTCGAGCACCGTGTCGAAGTGCGTGCCCTGCGCCGTGACGGACAGCGCCTGCCGGGCCTGCACGGGCAGCGTCTCCGGGTACTCGGCGACGAGGTGCCGGACGTAGTCCTCCGGCACGGGCCAGAAGCCGTTCGGACCGGTCGGGTCGGCGCCGCCCGGGCCCGCTATGAACCCGTCGAGAGTGGTGGCCACGTAGTGGACGAGTCTGCGCACGCTGATTCCCCTTTGTCCGGTCCGCTGTCGTACGGCCCCGGGACCGCCGGTCGGTGTGCCCGGGGCGCCGGGGCGCCGGGGCGCCGGGTGATCATGACACGCGGCCGGCCTGCGAAAGCCCCGTTCCACCGGAACCCGCTGTGCGACGCGGGCGGTTGCGCCGACCGGCCCGACGCGCCGGCGGGGGCGCGGACGTCGTCGGCCGGCGTGCGGTTCAGCGGATCGCGTCGTAGACGAGCGCCAGCGTCCCGTGTTCGCCCGCGGTCCGGCTGACGAGGGTCCACTCGCTCGCGGGCAGGCCGTCGTCGAAGAGCCGCGGTCCGCCGCCGAGGACGACCGGGAAGACGGTGAGGGCCAGCCGGTCGACCTGGCCGGCCGCCAGCAGCGCCTTGATGACGCTCGCGCTGGCCGGTACGAGGATGTCACCGCCCTCCGTGGCTCGGAGGTCGGCCGCGACCTCCTCGGCCGGCTGGTCGACGATCGTCGTCCGCTCCCACGGCGCCTCCTCGAGCGTGGAGGACAGCACGACCTTGTCGGTGCCGACGAGCCACTTCGCGAAGCCCTCGTCGCGCGGGTCCGCGCCCTCCATGCCGATGACGGAGGGCCAGAACCCCAGGAAGCCCTCGGCGTTGACCCGGCCGAGCAGGGCCGTCGTCGCCGTCTCCCACAGGCCGGTCAGATGGTCGCGGGCGACGTCGGTCACGGCGTAGGGCATCACCCAGCTCATGTCGAGCGGGTCGTCCGGGGCGGCATAGCGGCCGTCGAGAGAGAGGGCCATGTTGGTGACGATACGGCGGCCGCCGGTCTGCCGGGTCATGTCGTGCTCCTTGTGTCAGTGCGGGGTGTGTCGGTGCGGGGGTGTCGTGGGAGTTCGGCGAGGATCGCCGCCGGCCTGTTCGGCGTCCTGGAGCAGCCGGTGTCGATCGACGGCTCCGTCGGGGAGCAGCCGGTCCGTCCGGGAGCAGCGGGTCTCGATCGACGGCTGGTTCCGGCTCCGTGCGCGGCTGCGGCGCGGTCCTCGATCAGCCGTGAGGACAGTCCGTCACAGTGGGGGGTGCGGCGAGGAAGGGGCGCAGCTCGAGCCACTCGTGGATCGGCTTCCCGCCTTTCCCGGGAGCGGCGGACAGTTCCCCGGCCAGCTCGACGGCCCGCTCGTAGGTGTCGACGTCGATCACCATCCAGCCGGCGATCAGGTCCTTGGTCCCGGCGAACGGGCCGTCGGTGACCGGAGGGCGCCCTTCACCGTCGTAACGGACCCAGGTGCCCTCGGGGGCGAGCGCCTGGCCGCCGGCGAACTCACCGGTCTTCTCCAGCCTCGCCGCGAAGTCGTTCATGTACCGCACGTGTGCGGAGATCTCCTCCGGCGCCCACTGGTCCATGGGCACGTCGTTGACCGATGCCGGGGCGCCGCGGTAGTGCTTGAGCAGCAGGTACTTGGCCATGGTGCGTCTCCTTGGTCCCGAGGTGACCCGTCGCGGTCACGTTCACCCCGGAGACGGAGCCGGCCGTGGGTTCTCGACATCACCGGCCAAGATTTTTTCTCCGGCCTCTCGTTCAGGGCCTGCGGCCGCGGAAGGTGCGGCGCAGGTCGCTCACCCAGGCGTCGGGGTTCTCCCAGGGAATGAAGTGGCCGCCGTGGTCATGGGCGTTGACGCCGACGTGGTTGAACCACTTCGCCTGCGGGCCGGACCGGAACGCGCGGACGCGTTCGTCGGCGGTGTGGATGCCGGGCGGATTCTCGTACGTGACCAAGGTGAGGCCGACCGGGGCCTGCACGACGGGGGCGCGGTCGTGGGCGGGGGTCCACGGGTAGCGGTTGGCGTTGGCGTAGTAACGCATCGACGTGGCGATGGAGTTGTTCACCCAGTAGATCGTGGCGTGGGTGAGCAGATCGTCCTTGCTGAAGACGGATGCGAGGTCGCCGCCGTTGTCGCTCCAGGCGTTCCAGCGCTCCAGCAGCCACGCGAGCAGCCCGGCGGGGGAGTCGCTCAGGGCGTGGGCCAGCGTGGCGCCGTCGAGCATGTGCACGGCGAGGTGGGAGGCCCAGCGGTGGTCCTGCTCGATGATGCGGTCACGGATGCCGGCGGGCTGGTCGTCGGACAGGGGCCGGTTCCGGGCGAAGTCCCAGGCGCGCGGGCCGTTGAAGAAGTCGAGCGGCAGTCCGGAGCCGATGTGGATGCCGTACAGCTCGTCGGCGTACTTGTGCCCGAGCTGGCTGGAGACGAGCCCGCCGATGTCGCAGCCCCCGGCGGCGTACCTGTCGTATCCCAGGACCTCGGTCATCAGGGTGTGCCAGAGATCGGCGACCTTCCAGAAGTTGACGTCCGGAAAGCCGGTGAGCGGGCCGGGGAAGCCGAAGCCGGGCAGGGACGGCACGATGACGTCGAACGCGTCGGCGGGGTCGCCGCCGAACGCGGCCGGGTCGGCGAGCGGGCCGATCACCTTCGACCAGTGCCAGAACGTCCACGGCCAGCCGTGGGTGAGGATCAGCGGGACCGGGCGCGGGCCGCGGCCGGGCTTGCGCATGAAGTGCACCGGAACACCGTCGACACTCACCTCGTAGTGCTCGTGGACGTTGATGGCGCTCTCCGCCCTGCGCCAGTCGAAGCCGTCCCGCCAGTACGCGACCAGCTCACGCAGATGGCTGTCCGGGACGCCGTAGGACCAGTCCGCGTTCCCCTCGTCCAGCGGCGGACGGGTCAGTGCGAGACGGGCCCGCAGGTCGTCCAGGACCGCGTCGGACACATGGATCGGGGTGGGCTCCAGGGGAAAGGCGTGCGCGTCGGTCATGCCGTGACTCCTTACCGGACCGGGACGAGCGGTGCCGTCGGGCTGCGGGCTGCGGGCTGCGGGCTGCGGGCTGCGGGCTGGGCGAGCGGTGCCGTCGGATGGCGGGCTGGGTGAGCGGTGGGCCGGCCCGATGCGAGGAGTGCGGGCAGCGACACGGCGAACACCCGCCGCTCCCGCCGCACGACCGCGCACCCCTCCCACCAGGACTCGGCCTTCCCCCAGACCCTAGGCCGTCACCGGTTCGAGCCGCAGGATCCGGGTCGGCCAGGGCGGGGGCTGTGCCGGGCCGAACCAGACCCGGACGTCCTCCCCGGTGCGGACCGGCAGCCGGGGGAAGTCGTTCTCGGCGTGCTCGGTGCGATGCAGGGCATGACCCGGGCCGAGGTGCCGGGCGGCGTACACGTCGAAGGCGGTCGCCCCGGGCGGGTGGCAGACGGTCGCGAGCACCTCGGCAGCGCCGGGCCCCGGTGTGAAGCCCGGGCCGCGCAGCAGCAGGACGTCGTCGCTGTCGGTCATGGTGGCGTTGGCCGCGTCGCGGTGCTCCTGCCAGACGGGGCCGCCGTAGAACGCCTCCAGCGAGCGCCGGCGGCGCGCCATGTCGGGGAACGCGCGCAGCCAGACGAACCGGTTCGGGTCGTCCAGGTCCCGGAACCGTCCGCCGACGGTGATGCCGACCGCCTGCTGACCGGTCACGAACTCGCGCTCGAACAGCTCGATCAGCGTCTCCCGGGCCCCCGGACGCAGCGTGTACTGCCGCAGTTCGACGATGCTCATGCGCCGGCCCGCCCGCTACGGGTGAGGTCCATGGTCCAGTTGTGCTCCCAGGTGCGGCCGTCGTCGGCGGAGAACTCCTGTTCCCAGCGGGCGCGGTCCGGGCCGAGGCGGTACCAGGTGAAGTGCACCCGGATCGGGCGGCCGCCATAGGTGTCGTCACCGTGGAAGTCACCGCGGTCGCCGGTGAAGCCCCCGACCACGGGCGGGTCCAGCCGGCCCGTGCGGCTGTCGGACCAGTGGATCGACCAGCGCCGCGTCTCGCGGTCGAACAGGCGCAGGGTCACGCCCTGACGGCCCAGGGTGGGGAAGGTGATCTCGTCGATGTTGCCGGCGCCCCCGAACAGCGGCCGGACCACCGCGTGACCGGGGAACTCCACCCAGGTCCCGGAGCCCGCCTCGAGCGGTGCGGTGAGACGGCGGTTGGCCACGTCCCAGGAGCCGTGCAGGAAGTCGAAGTCGTTCATGCGCCGCAGACTAGGGACGGTCCCCTGACATCCCCTGTCAGTGAAGGCGGATACTGAACGGCATGCGCGCGAGCCGACTGGTCACCCTGCTCCTCCTGCTGCAGAACCGGGGCCGGATGACGGCCGGGCAGCTGGCCGAGGAGCTGGAGGTGTCCGTCCGAACCGTCTACCGGGACGTCGAGGCGCTCGCCGCCGCCGGCATCCCCCTGTACGGCGCCGCCGGACACGCGGGCGGCTACCGCCTGGTCGACGGCTACCGGACCCGGCTCACCGGGCTGACCCCCGACGAGGCGCAGGCCGCGTTCCTCGCCGCGCTGCCCGGCGCCGCCGCCGACCTCGGCCTCGGTGAGGCGCTCGCCACCGCCCAGCTCAAGCTGCGCGCCGCGCTCCCCGCCGAGCTGCGCGAGCACGCCGGGCGGATCAGGGAACGCTTCCTGCTCGACGCCCCCGGCTGGTACAGCGACGCCGACCGCACGCCCCACCTGGCCGCGGTCGCCGCCGCGGTGTGGGAGCGGCGGGCGGTGCTGCTGCGCTACCGGCGCTGGCGGGCGCCGGAGGAGATCGAGCGGCGGGTGGAGCCGTACGGACTCGTCCTGAAGGCGGGCCGCTGGTACCTGGTCGCGGGCGGCCCGTCGGGGATCCGCACCTACCGGGTCGACCAGATCCTCGCCCTTCGGCCCCTGGCGGAGTTCGCCGCTCCGGAGGGGTTCGACCTGGCCGCGTACTGGCAGGACCACGTGGCCGGCTTCCGGTCCCGGCTGCACACCGGGGAAGCCCTGGTGCGGCTCACCGCGGAGGGCGCCCGCCGTCTCGGAGTGACGCCCACGAGCGACGGGTGGACGAAGGCCCGCGTGCCGATCGAGTCGATCGACCACGCCCACGGGGAGTTCCTGCGGCTGGGCACGGACATCGAGGTCCTGTCCCCGCCCGAACTCCGCGACCGCATGGCGGAGACCGTACGCACGCTGGCCGCCCGCTACGACGACCACCCCGCGCGGACCCCGCGGACCTGACGTCCGGAGGGCGATCACGCGCCCGCGGATGCCCCTGCGCACGCGCGAAACGGTCCCGAACCCCGGCGAGCGCCCCCGCGGAGGCCGATGCGCACGCCCGAACCCGCGCCGGACCAGGCGAGTCGCCGTGACTCGGAACGTCCGGCGACACCCAGGCGCGCCCGACCGGCTCCCTGCCCCGGCGTGCGGCCGGCGGCAGGGGCCGGCGGGGGCTGTGTCAGCCGGCCTGGTCGAGATGGCGGACGGTGGATTCAGGCCGCCGCCCCGGCCGGTGCGGTGGCCGTCTGCGGGCGCAGGAGCCGGCGGCGCCGGGACGGCATGCCCACGGTCGGGTTGGCGACGCCCCAGGCCGCGCCCTTGCAGATCATCTCCTTGTAGAAGGCGGCCACGCGGCCCGTCAGGGCACGCTCGACCGCTCGGTCGTCGGCGGTGACGAACTGGATCAGGCCCTCCTTGCGGCCGAGGGAGACGCACTGCTGGAAGTAGCGGATGTCGACGCGGGGAACCTTCGCGCCGGTGAGACGGGCGGCGAGGGCGTCGGCGGCCTGCCAGGCCATGGGGACACCCGAGGCGCAGGACATCCGCAGGGGCTTGTCGCCCGGACCGATCGCCATCGCCGCGTCGCCCACGGCGTACACGTCCTCGTGGGAGACCGAGCGCATCGTGGCGTCGACCACGATCCGGCCGCCGTCGGTGACCTCGAGCGTCGTGGCCTGCGCGACGGGGTGGACGGCGAAGCCGGTGGTCCAGACGGTGACCTCGGCGGGCACCGTCCGACCGTCGGCCGTCGTCACGGCGTCCGCCGCCACGGCGGTGACCTCGGTGTGCTCGTGGACCGTGATCCCGAGGCGGTCCACCACTTTCCGCAGGTGGGCGCGGCCCTTGGCCGACAGCCAGTCGCCGAGCGCGCCGCGGACGGCGAGGGCGACGTCGAGGTCCGGGCGGGCCTCGGCGATCTCGGTCGCGGCCTCGACGCCGGTCAGGCCGCCGCCGACGACGACCACGGGCCGGCCCGCGCCCAGGGCGGCCAGGCGGTCGCGCAGCCGCAGCGCGCCGGGCCGGCTGGAGACCTCGTGGGCGTGTTCGGCGACGCCGGGGACACCGCCGTCGTTCCAGCCGCTGCCGAGGGCGTAGACCAGGGTGTCGTACGCCAGGTCCTCCCGCTCGGCGCCGTCGCCGGCCGTGACCGTCACCGCCTTGCGGTCCACGTCCACGGCGGTGACCCGCGCGAGCTTCAGCTTGACGCCCGTGCCCGCGAACATCTCGCCGAACGGCCGGGGCCTGAGGTCCTGGCCGGTCGCCAGCTGGTGCAGCCGGACCCGCTCGACGAAGTCGGGCTCGGGGTTGACGAGGGTGATGGTGACGTCCTCGCGGTGCAGCCGCTTGGCGAGGCGCCCGGCGGCGATGGCTCCGGTGTAGCCGGCTCCGAGGACGACGATGCGGTGCTGCATGGGGCTGCTCCTGTCGGTGAGGATCGCGCCGCTGTCTGCGCGGCTTCGCCCCCTGAACCGGACAGCCCGACGTTTCCTGACAGGATCGGGATGTGAAGCACGTCACATCTGCTCAGAGGGTGTACAGCGGGGCCCCGTGGTCCGCGGCGGCCCACTGCGCACTCGCGCGGACGAGCTTGTCCGGGTTGACCTGACTGCGCAGCGCGACGATGCCCCGCTCGCTCACCTCCAGGCAGGTGACACCGACGACCCGGCCGTCCACGACCGCCACGACGGCGGGTTCCCCGTTGGCCGTCGTCGCGTAGATCTCGGCCGCGCCGCCGATGTGGGCCCGCTTGGCGGCGCTGGGCTTGAACAGGCCGCGCAGGAACTTGGCGACCGCGAGCGCCCCCTCGAACGCCTTCGCGCGAGCCGGGACCTTCCCGCCGCCGTCCCCGACCGAGACGGCGTCCTGGGTCAGCAGCCGCACCAGGGGTTCGGTCCGGCCGCTGGTCGCCGCGGCCAGGAACTCCTCGACGATCCTGCGGGCGGCGGCCTCGTCGATCTCGGTACGCGCCCTGCCGGCCGCGACGTGCTTCCTGGCCCGGTGATGGATCTGCTGGCTGGCGGCCTCGGTGATGTCGAGGATCTCGGCGATCTCGCGGTGCGGGTAGTCGAAGGCCTCGCGCAGCACGTACACCGCGCGCTCGTTGGGCGACAGACGCTCCAGCAGCACGAGGACGGCGTACGACACCGACTCACGCTGCTCGACGGTGTCGGCCGGGCCGAGCATCGGGTCCCCGGCGAGCAGCGGCTCGGGGAGCCACCTCCCCACGTACGTCTCGCGCCGGGCACGTGCCGAAGTGAGCTGGTTCAGGCAGAGGTTGGTGAGCACCTTGGTCAGCCAGGCCTCGGGCACCTCGATCCGCTCGACGTCGGCCGCCTGCCAGCGCAGGAACGTCTCCTGCACGGCGTCCTCGGCCTCGCTCGCCGAGCCGAGCAACCGGTAGGCGATCGCCTCCAGCCGGGGCCTGGCGGCCTGGAACCGGTCGACGTCACGCGTGATCAGGGCCATGCCTCAAATCCTAGGCAAAGGATGCCGACCAGGGCAGACGTACGGGCCGAGGCGCTCGGCACATCCCTCTATGCTGACCCGGCGGCGACCAAGGGGGAGGGGGCAGTCGATGGACTGGTTCTGGTGGGTGCTCATAGCATTCTGGACAGGCGGCTTCGCCTGGGCGGCGGACAACATCCGCACCGCGCTGCGCAACCGGCACGAGCGCAGACTGCAACTGCTGGAGGCGGCGAAACAGGAGCGCTTGGCCGTCGAAGCGGCGAACAAGCCCCCGGAGCCGGTGTGCGGCTGCACGCACCACCTGGCCAAGCACGACAAGCAGGGCCGCTGCCACGAACGAGTCGAGGTGCCGACGGCCTGGGACGAGAACAAGAAGCCCCTGCGCTACGAGGCCGCCCAGTGCAACTGCCAGCAGTACGTGGGCCCGCAACCCCTGTCCCAGGTGTACGCGGAGGACCTGACCGACCTGGCGTGACCGCGGAGCGATCCCATCGGGCGCCAGTGTCACCCCTCGACGGACTCCGCGATCCGCAGCGCGGCCTCGGCGGGTGTCAGGTGCGTGGTGTCGACGACCTCGGCCTCGGCGTGCAGCCAGGTGCGGGCCGCCTCGGCGTAGGGCTCGAGGTGGTGGAGGCGGAAGGGAGAGTCGCGGCCGACCACCGTGTCGCCCGCGATGCGCGCGCGGAGGGTGTCCTGGTCGGCGTGGAGGACGAAGTGCCGTACGGGAATCCCGTGGTGGGCGAGGCCCGAGCTGATCTCGCGCCAGTACTGCTCGACCAGCACGGTCATGGGCATCACCAGCGTGCCGCCGGCGTACTCGAGGACGCGTCGGGCGGTCTCGACCACGAGCGGCCGCCACGGCGGCCAGTGCTGGAAGTTGTCCGTCGCGGGCAGCCCCGGCGTGATGTCCATGAGCGTCTCGCCGACCTTCTCGGCGTCGAACACCCGCGAACCGGGGAGCAGTTGCTGCACCAGCGCACTGGTCGTCGTCTTGCCCGCGCCATGGGTGCCGTTGAGCCATACGATCATGAGGCGCCAGGCTAGCGCGGGTCGAGGGCTGCACCGCGGGTCCGTCCTCGCTTCCTCCCGCCGGTCGCCGGTGTCAGGCGCGCACGTGCAGGGTGAAGCCCGTGCGGCCCGCGGGCTCCAGTCCCTCCTTCAGTCGCAGTGAAGGGATCTCGTAGTCGCCGAAGTTCTGGCGCCGGAACGCGATCGGCTCGGTCGACTCCAGGGTGAGCAGGCGCTGCGTCCAGGCCTTGGCGGCGTCCGGGAAGTCCTCGCGGGTCATCCGGTCGGCGCCGTACAGCACGAACGGCGGCAGCACCTCGACGCCCGGGTAGTAGAGGATGCCGTGGTGGATCGGGAACAGCAGGTCGTCGATGGGGCCGTTGATCCCGCGAGCGGCGTAATGCGACTCCGGGCCGCCGACGGTCACCGACAGCAGAGCCCTCCTGCCCGCGAGGGTGCCCTCACCGAAGCGCTCGCCGTACTTGGTCTCGCTGTGCTCGCCGACGCCGTAAGCGAAGCGGTAGGTGAACACCCGGTCCACCCAGCCCTTGAGGATCGCGGGCATCGTGTACCACCACAGCGGGAACTGGAAGACGATCGTGTCGGCCCACAACAGCTTCTCCTGCTCGGCGCGGACGTCCGGGGTGAGCGTGCCGGCCTCGAAGGCCCGGCCCGAGTCCAGGGGGACCTTCAGCGGAGTCGAGGCGTGGGGGCCGTAGTCCTCGGCGTCCACGACCGCCTTCCAGTTCATCGCGTACAGGTCGCTCACCACCACCTCGTGCCCGGCGTCCTCCAACGTGGACACCGCGAGGTCCTTCAGCGCGCTGTTGAGCGACTTGGGCTCCGGGTGGGCGTGGACGATGAGCGTCTTCACGGGAACTCCTTCGGATCGGGTGCCTTCGATCCTGGAGCGCCGCGGCGCCCGCGTTCAGGGGCGCCGCTTCCGTCGGACGGGACTTCCTGGTAACGGCAGTACCACCTTCACGGGCGGCGCGAAGGCCATACTGGCGGCATGGACGATCTCGCCGGCTTCCTGCGGACCCGCCGTTCCCGGGTCGACCCGGCGGCCGTGGGCATCCCCACCGACAGCCGCCGTCGGGTCGAGGGGCTGCGCCGCGAAGAGGTCGCGCACCTGTCCGGAGTCAGTGTCGACTACTACGTACGCCTGGAGCAGGGCCGCGCGACCCAGCCCTCCGAGCAGGTCCTCGACGCACTGGCCCGCGTCCTCGCCCTCGACGAGACCGAACGCGGGCACCTCCACCGGCTGGCCCGGCAGCGCCGCCGCAGCGCGAACGTGCCCGGCGGGCGGGTCCGGCCGGAGCTGCGGCGCGTCCTCGGCCTGGTCACCGACGCACCCGCGCTGATCATGAACCACCGCCTGGACGCGCTCGCGGGGAACCGCCTCGCCGGGCTCCTCTTCGGCCGGCCGATGCCGGGCCTGAACATCGCCCGGCACATCTTCCTCGAGGAGACCGAGGGCGGCCTCTACGCCGACTGGGAGACCTGCACCCTCGACGTGGTCGGACACCTGCGCCTGGCCGCCGGCACATACCCCGAGGACCCCCGCCTGGCCTCGCTCATCGGCGAGCTGGCGATGGGCAGCGAGCGCTTCCGCCGCCTGTGGGCCCGCGCGGACGTCCGGGCCCGCACCCATGGACGCAAGGCGTACCGGCACCCGCTGGTCGGACTGCTGGAACTGCACCAGGAGAACTTCGCGCTCCCGGACGAGCCGGGCATGGAGCTGCTGGTGCTGTCCGCAGCGCCCGGCAGCCCCGCCGAGGACGGCCTGCGCCTCCTCGCGCGCCTGGACTCCGACACCGGCGACGGACAGCCCGCGGCGCACGCTCAGCTCGGCGAGTGACCCGACGCCGCGGCAGCGGGCCATCGGCACGCCCACCCCAGGGGTCGGCGGACCATCGGCACGCCCGCCCCAGGGGTCACGGCCGACGGCCGAGATCGCCCCGGGCGGCGGCCCCCACGACGAGGGCCGGGCGGTGCACGGCCACCTCAGCGAACCAGGCCCGGACGTGGCCGTCGGTGCGGCAGCACCGCGCCGCTGTCGTGCTGAGGTGGCGTCATGTTCCATCCCGGCACCCTCGTCCTGATCATGACGGCCGCCGTACTGGCTCCCCTCCTCGCGGACGGAGCGGCGCGGTGGGTCCGTGTTCCGCTGGTCGTCTTCGAGATCGCCCTCGGCATCGTGATCGGCCCCGATGCCCTCGGCTGGGCCCATACCGACCAGATCGTCGACACCCTGTCCCATCTGGGACTGGCCATGCTGATCTTCCTGGCAGGGTACGAGATCGACTTCGCCGCCGTCCGTGGCGCGACCCTGCGCCGTGCCGCGGGAGCATGGCTGATCTCCCTCGCCCTCGGCATCGGGCTCGCCTTCTGGATCAACGACGGCGCGACATACCGGGCGTTCGTCGTCGGTACCGCTCTGACAAGTACGGCCCTGGGCACGGTGCTGCCCATTCTGCGTGATCGCGGAGAGCTGCACGGCCGCTTCGGCACGGTGGTCTCGGCGTTCGGCGCCGTGGGGGAGTTCGGGCCGGTGGTCGCGACGGCGCTGCTCCTGAGCGGGCGCAAGCCCGGCGAGTCCGCGGCCCTGCTCGTCGCGTTCGCCCTGATCACTGCCGCGACCGTGTGGTGGGCGCTGCGGCCGCGGCCGCCCTGGTTCTCCCGGCTGATCGACACGACCCTGCACAGCAGCGGGCAGTTCGCGGTCCGCTTCGTCGTGCTGCTGCTCGTCGGCATGCTCGCCTTGGCCGAGGCGTTCGGGCTCGACATCCTCCTCGGCGCCTTCGCCGCCGGCGTCCTCACCCGGATCGTCCTGCACGGTGCCTCGGCGGCCCACAGCGCCGAGGTCTTCGGCCGGCTGGAGGCCCTCGGGTTCGGCTTCCTGGTGCCGTTGTTCTACGTCGTCACCGGCATCGAGTTCGACCTGAAGGCCCTGTTCGACGGCGGCCGTCCGCTCCTGCTGCTCCCGGTGTTCCTGCTGCTGTTCCTGCTGGTGCGCGGTGGGCCGGTGTACGTCCTGGCACCGCACCGCCTCGGGCCCGGCGGCCGGCCGGCGCTCGCCCTGTTCGCCGCGACCTGCCTGCCGCTCGTCGTGGCCATCACATCGATCGGCGTCGACCAGAAGGTCCTCGGCACCGATGAGGCGGCCGCACTGGTCGGCGCAGCCATCCTCTCGGTCCTGCTGCTGCCCCTGGCGGCGATGCGGCTGCGCGCCCGGGGCGGCGGCGAGGAACCGATGTCACTGTCCTCGACGGAGTCCGAGGCCTGGTGAGGAACCCGCAACCTGTGACTAGTGGTCGTTGAGGTAGTAGTGCGTGGTCACGCCGTAATCGTGGTAGAGCGGTCCCAGCCAGAGCGTGACCTCGATTTCCTTGTTCTCCGGGAGATTGTGGCTGCCCCCGTCGGAGGCCCTGGCGGAGGCGCACGATCCCTCGCCGCCCGAGGCCCTGAGCGAGTAGGCCGAGACCCAGCCGTTCACGCTCTCGTACGAGACTTCGGCCTCGGGGGTACGGCCGTCGGCGTTCGTGTCGCAGAGCGAGACGACGTCGCCGTACTCGGCGATGTAGACCGTGCCGCCCTTGCCGGCGTCCACGGTGGTCCACGTGTGGTCCCAACTGCCGGGCGGGTCGACCGTTGCCGACGCCGACGACGCGGTGGCGAGTACCCCACCTGCGGCGATGACGGTGGTGGCGGCCAAGGTCGCGATCCTGTGACGCATCTTTTCCCTCTCCCCGCTCGCTCGGACAGTCCGGCGAGCGGTAGCGACCGTATGTCATCCCGGCGACGGTGAACATGTTTTCGATCAACTTTCTCGCGTGATGCCGCGAGGCGGATCCAGTTGTCCACTGGCCGGAAAGGGGCGATTGCACATGACAGGGACTCAGCAGGTCTTGTTCGTCCAGGGCGGTGGCGCGGGCACGCACGACGCGTGGGACGACAAGCTGGCCGGCAGCCTGCGGCGAGAACTCGGGGACGCGTACGAGGTCCGCTATCCGCGGATGCCTCACGAGGACGACCCGAGCCTTGCCCGATGGGGCCCGGTGATCCGGCGCGAACTGGCGGACCTCCGGGACGGCGCGGTCGTGACGGGCCACTCCGTGGGCGGAACGATCCTCGTCCATGCACTCGCCGAGCAGCCGCCGCAGAGCGGGCTCGCAGCGATCGTCCTGATCGCCGCCCCGTTCGTCGGCGACGGCGGCTGGCCGGGCACCGAGTTCGAACTGCCCGGCGACCTCGGCGCGAGACTGCCGCGGGGGGCGCGCGTGCACGTCTTCCACGGACTCGAGGACGAGATCGCCCCACCGCTGCACGCCGACCTCTACGCTCGCGCCATCCCGCAGGCACAACTGCACCGGCTGCCCGGACGCGATCACCAGCTGAACAACGACATGAGCGAAGTGGCCGAAGCGATCAGCCCCGGCAGGCGCCGGACCCGGCCCCCCGCACGTCCGTAGGACACGGCGCTCCCTGAATGCACCGCTTTTCAGGCGAGGCCGCGGGGCGGGGCGCCTGCCGTCCGCGACCGCCCTACGCCTGGCCGGTCTCGAAGCGGGACACCTTGCCGTCCTCCACGGTGAAGTGCCACCTGGTCCGCATCTCGCCCCAGGTGTCGTTGCGGTAGCGGGCGACGAGCGCGCGGCCGTCGTCCGCCTCCGCCTCGACGTCCATGTGCCCGCGGGTGGAGAACACCTCACGGTCGAGCCACTCGCGGACGTCGCGGTCGGTTCCGTCGTCGGCCATGGTCGCGCCCGGCGTCAGGACGTCGTACACGGCGCTCTGGTCGCCCGCGTTGAGGGCCGTGACGAAGGAACGCACGGCCGGGTCGCTGAGCTGCTTCACGGGAATCGTCATGCCCTAGCCGTACACCCGCCGCCGCCGACCCCGTCGTACCCCGGCCGTGGCCGTCCCTCCGACAGCGGGCCCGCGGCCGGGCCCGCCGGCGCGGTCGGGGGTCAGTCGCGGGCCGTGCCGTCGCCGTCTCGGCCGAGCCCTGAACGGCGGCCGGGCCGGCCGCGGTCGACAGATGCCTGCGGAAGGGTGACGGTGATGTGGGGCGCCAGCGACCGGAGGAAGTCGGCCGCGTCGAAGATCTCGCCGGCCGAGGCGACGCCCACGGTCCGGGTCCGCCCGTCGAGGACGCGGGCGACGGCCTCGACCGCGAGGGGCGCCGTGACGGCGTAGATGTCCTGCCCGCCGGCGACCGCCCCGCGCTGGGCGTCGCCTCGGCGTACGACGACGTCGACGAGGAAGGTCTGCGCGGAGCGCCCCCGCTCGTCGACGGCGCTCGGCGCGGGCGTGTCGGGTGAGCTCACCCCTCCCGCGGCCTCGGTCGTCATGTAGGTGCGCACCTCGGGGACGGCCAGGTGGCTGGGGACGGTGACGACGTCGGCCATGGTGAAGCCGCCGATGACGGACCGGCTGCCCATCGGCTGCGGGAACGGCCACGTCAGGGTGGGCAGTTCGTCGTCGTGGTACTCCAGGCGGCCCCCGGTGAACCGCACCCGGCGTCCGCCGCGCCGTTCGGCGGACACCTTGCCCGCGAGCCGGGTGCCCGGTGTGGGGTGCCAGCTGTTCAGACCGTAGGCGATGTGCACCTCGTCGGCCTCGGTCCAGTCACCCATCGCCGCGGTGACCAGCAGATCGCCGAGCCCGCCGTAGAAGGCCATCGCGGGCACGACCACCGCGCCGGCCCGGCGGGCGCGCTCCGCGAAGTGCGCGAAGGTGTCGGCGTTCGCCTCGATCTCGGCGGCGACATCGACGTACGGGATCCCGGCGCGCAGAGCGGCCTCGATCACCGGGGCCGCGGTGACGGCGAACGGCCCCGCGCAATTGACGACGGCCGCGACCCCGTCCAGGGCCCGGTCGAGCGCGCCGGCGTCGTCCACGGCAGCCGGTCCCACGTCGAACCCCGGGAACTCGTCGGCCAGTGCCCCGAGCTTGCGGGCGTCGCGCCCCACCAGTACCGGGGTGAACCCCCGCTCCACCAGGTGGGCCACCACGAACCGCCCCGTGTGCCCGTACGCGCCGTACACCGCCACCGCTCGTCCCGCCGGCATGACGTCCTCCATTTCCGCGAACCGATCAACCGGAGCCCATCCTGACGGGGCCGGGAAGCCGACCGTGAGTGTCCGGAACGACACACCCCATACACTTCCGGACATGGCTTCTGTCGCGCTCGCCGTCACGGACGGCATGCTGCACTTCGAACTCGCCGTGGCGCTCGAGGTGTTCGGATCCGCACCGGCCGCCGTCACCGTCCCCTGGTACGACCTGACCGTGTGCGCCCCGCACCCCGTCCGGCTGGGCCCCTTCCGTCTCGCCCCCGACCACGGCCTCGAGCGTCTTCGGCGCGCCGACACGGTGATCGTCCCCGGCTGGGCCGACGTCGACGTCCCCCCGCCCCCGGACCTCGTCGCCGCGCTGCGGGCCGCCCACGACGGGGGCGCCCGCATCGTCTCCCTGTGCACGGGCGCCTTCGTCCTGGCCGCGGCCGGTCTCCTGGACGGCAGGCGCGCCACCACCCACTGGGCCCACACCGACGTCCTCGCCGGCCGCCATCCCGCCGTCCAGGTCGACCCGGACGTCCTCTACGTCGACGACGGCACCGTGCTCACCTCCGCCGGCAAGGCCGCCGCACTCGACCTGTGCCTCCACCTCGTCCGCCTCGACCACGGCTCGGCGATCGCCAACACCGTCGCCCGCCGCCTCGTCGTCCCGCCGCACCGGGCCGGCGGCCAGGCGCAGTTCGTCTCCGCTCCCGTCCCCGACCAGGACGACCATCCGCTCGCCGCGCTCTTCCCGTGGATCATCGAACGCCTCGACCAGCCCCTGACCGTCGAGGACCTGGCCCGCCGGGCCGGCATGAGCTCCCGCCACCTCGGCCGCCACTTCCGCGCGGCCACGGGCACCACACCCCTCCAGTGGCTCCTCGCCCAGCGCATCCGCCACGCGCAGGAACTCCTGGAGAAGACGGACGACGACATCGACACCATCGCGAGGTCCACGGGCATGGGTACGGCCACGACGCTGCGCCGCCACTTCAACCGCACGCTGGGGGTACCCCCGGACACCTACCGCCGCACGTTCCGCTCCCGAACCCGGGAACTCTCACCGCACGGCGCGTGAGCCTCCCACCGCGGCCCGGCTACTCCGCCGCGGCGCCCCTGCGGGCCCGCACCCACGGAACCAGGAACCAGACGGCCACAATCACCGCGGACGTCACCGCGGTGGTCGACCAGCCCCTGTAAATGCCCGCGAACGCGGTGACAAAGCGCATGACGACGGTGAACGCACCCCAGACCGCAAGCCACCGCACCGCTTCCACCACGGGCCCCCGTCGCCGCATGACGCGATCATATCCACGGGCCGAAGGACAGCAGTGCGATGTCTGCCGAGACCCCTTCCTCCGGGGGGTGCGAGCGCCGCCCGCAGGTACCGCGGGCGTCGCCTCCTTCAGCGGCACAGTCCCATGATGACGGCGTCGAAGTCGGGAAATTCCTGCGCGGCCTGCGCGATGACCGCCTGCGCCGATGCCTGGCAGCCCGGCGCGTGGTGCTGAGCAATGCCCACGAGGGCCTCATTGGTCCGGGGAGCCCAATCGGATTCGGGCTCGTCCGCGGTGGCGGCCTCCCAGGGGCCGAAACCGTCAGCCAGGAGCCACAGGAACGAGGCGAGGTCCCGTGCGATGACTCCTGTCTCCCCTTCGGAGCCCAGAAAGACGACCGGCTGTTCCCTCAACTCCCTTCCCGGGCGGACCAGCCAGAACGCCGCGCACCCACCGGTACCGTCCTGGCCGAAGACTCGGAAGGCGTCGCCGTCCAGGTCGCCGTTGCCCGTCCAGGCGCGAAACCAGTCCGTCGTCGCGTCGGCGCTCAGGAAGGCTTCGTAGGGTTCGAAATCCACACTGTCCTCGCCGATGCAGTCGAGCCGAACGGCCATGGCAGCAGCGAGCTCGGCGGGGAACTGACGGTCTTCCTGCGGGATCATGCGAACAGAGTAGTGATCAGCGCGCGCCGGCCGTGCCGCCATGGCCGGCGCCGAACCGGCCCCCTCACCGGTGGGTGAACACGCACGCCATCCGGGTGTCCGGGTTGCTGCTCAGGCCCACGACCGCGCCGCCGTCCGCGCGGTTCACGCGGGCGTGGGCGCCCGCGAAGCCGCGTGAGGTGAGGAAGACGCCGAGGACCGCGATGCACTCCTGGACCGCGCCGGTCGCCGGGTCGAGGACCGGCTCGGTGCGCGGTGTCACCCGCTCCTGCACCACGTAACCCCGCGCGGCGGCCTTCGTCAGCACCGCGTGCCACTCCGCCTCGGAGCACTCCCAGCCGGCGAAGGTGTCCAGGCCCCCGTGGCCCGCGCCCGGCTTCAGGATCAGTTCCTCGCGGCGCTCGTGGCACTCCTCGAGAAGATCCGCAGGAGCCGCCGGGCCCAGCGTGCGGCTCCACGGCAGCACCCGTTGCACCAGCTCCCGTTCCGCGTCGTCGAAGGCGTCCGCCGAGCGCGGGTCGGACACCATGGCGAGCGCGTTCTTGTGCGCGTACAACCCGCTCTCCAGCGTGGTGAACAGCACCGTCCGCCCCGCGTCGTGCGCGCGGAACAACTGCTCGGCGACCTCCGGGCCCGCCGGGTCGTCGAGCAGCTGGCTGGCGCCGAAGTTGCGCAGCACCAGGTCGAGAGGCGCGCCGTCCAGGGTCAGCTTCCCGTCGGACCGGGTGCGCAGTCGGCCCACCTCGCCGATCCGCACGTCGAGGCCCTGCATCGCCATGGCCTCCTGCATCGACCGCATCAACGGCCCGTACGCGGCGACGCCCCCGTGCCCCTCGACCAAACCGATCACCGGCTCCGCCGAGCCGCCCGACAGCGCCGGCCGGGCCCGCTCGCGCAGGTCCTCCGCGAGCCGCGCGGCCGTGTCGACGTACGACAACCCGTGCGCGGCGGCGAAGTCGGAGAACTCCGGGACGCCCAGCAGCGCCGCGTTGCACACGGCCATGTCCATGCCGCCGATCTCGCTGCCGAGGTTGAACTCCAGGAGCCGGTAGCCACGTCCGTCGTGGTACGCGTCGGCGCGCCCCAGCTTCGCCGGGTGCCCGTCCGCCGAGCGCCGCAGCAGGGCCGCGTGCCGGGGCGCGAGCCCGAGCGCGGCGGCGTACCGCTCCCGGTCGCCCTCGAACAGGCGGTCCGGCAGCGAGACGAGGAGGGCGAACAGGTCCTCCACGTCACGTGCGAAGACGGCGGTTTCCTCCGCCGCCGCGAACCACGGCCGGGCCAGCAGATGCCTGCGCCAGGCGCCGCCGTACACGGGCGGCAGCGCGGCACGCGCGACCACGTCCCGCAGCCCCTCGTTCCCGTTCCGGCACTCGTCCACGTATATGCGGCTCAGCTGAGTCATGAGCCCAGTCGATCACGGACCGGTGCACGAAGGGGAGGCCCGCGGCGGACCCCTCGCCCACAGCGCGCGGGCGGGGAAGTCCTCGCCGTGCTCGTCGAGTTCGGGCCCGGCCGCGGGCCGGGGCAGCCCTACGCGCAGGCGGGTGGTTGGCCGTGTCCCGGACGCGGGCCCTGATCGAGAACACCGGGTTCCGGTTCGATCCCCGGCCGTGATCGGCGAGGACGGGCCTCACCCCACCTGCGTGCGGTCCCCGATGATCTCGTCGCCCAGATTGCACCATGCGACGCTCTCCGCGGGCGCCCACACCCACGGGCCGTAGTGCACGTACTGGTAGCCGCCGAGCGTCTCGCACGTGATCACTTCACGGTAACGCCCGGAGTCGCACCAGGTCTTGTTGCCGTGATGGCCCGCGCTGCCGAACACCCGTTGGCCCCAGCACGACCGCAGCGCGGAATCGCTGGACACAGGCGCAGCGGTCGACGACGAGACGCTGTGGGCCGCCGCGCTCGGCGCGAGCGTCAGCACTCCGCCCAAGACGACTGCCGTGGAGGCCACTGCCTTTGCGATACGACTTTTGATCACGGAGATCTCCCGGTTGTCCGACGAGATGGATATGAGGTGATCGGCTCATGCCGTTCCGGCGATTGATCGCCTGGCACCTTCGATGACGACCGTAGGCGCCGTTCATGGCCCGAGGACACCAATGCGCGCACCGCGACTCCCCATTTCGCGCACCGTGCACCGTGCACCCTGCGGCAGTAAGCTGCCGCTCGAAAACCGGGGGCCGGAGGTATATCCGCATGACAGACTGCACAAGTTCCCGATTACGAAGCGCGGAGTCGTTCGAGGCGGTCGCCTCGGCCCTGTTCGCCCCCTTGCGGGTGCGGGACCCGGGCCCGACGGAGTTCGAAGCCGTGGTCGACCACACGGTCATCGGGCCGGTCGTCGTCGCTCGGATCAGAGCCACCGCCGCAACGGTGACGCGGGACAAGCGCAGCATCACCTCCAGCGACATGGAGTGGATGCATTTCAATCTGCACCACCACGGTTCCGTCACGGCGACCCAGGACGACCGGACCACGACGGTGAAACCCGGTGAACTGTTCACCTGTGACAACACGCGCCCTTATCGGCTCATCGGTGCCGACTCCAGTGACATGACCGTGTTCTGCGTTCCCCGGGCAAGTCTCGGCCGGCACGCGGATTCCGTGAGCCGACGCACGACGCTCCCCATTCCCGCCCAGGGCGGGATCGGCCGGCTCCTGGGCCACGCCCTGTCCGCAGCGGACGAAGATCTGCCGCGTCAGGGTGTGTCTCGCGCCTATCTGGCCGACGCGCTCACCTCGCTCCTCCTCGCCGCTTTCGCCGACACCACCCCCGAGCGGGCCTGTGTCGCCAGCGACCTCGCCGATCGTATCCGCGCCTACGCACTGGCTCACCTCGGCGACCCGCACCTCAGCGCGGAACGTGTCGCGCATCAGCACCGCATCTCGGTCCGGTACCTCCATGCGCTCCTCAGGGGGAGTGGTCCGACCTTCGCCGCCTGGGTCCGGCATGAGCGGTTGCTCCGTATCCGCCGAGACCTTCTCTCACCCGCCTCCGCGTACACCTCCACGGCCGCGATCGCCGCGCGCTGGGGACTGCGCGACACCAGACACCTGGGCCGGGCCCTGAAAAGGGAGTTCGGCGAGACCGTCAGCGACCTGCGCCGCCGGCGCGAGAGCTGAGGGGCGGCCGGCCGCGGACGTCACCGCCCCGAGCGGACCGCGGCGCGTGGCCTGTTCACGCCGGTGGCGCCAGCCGCTGCAGTGTGGTGATCACACGGTCGAGCGCGTCCTTGCTGTGCGGGTCGGACAGATTGGTCCACAGCTTGAACATGAGGGTCCGCAGGACCGGCAGGCGCATGCTGTTGGTGGCGACGGCCTTCATGACCGCGGGCCGGTTGAGGGCCTGCACGATGAGGCGTCCGAGGGTGAAGTAACTGCCGTAGCAGCTGCGGACGAGGTCGGGGTAGGACTGGAGGACCTGCTCCCGTCGGGCGGCGGTGGGCTGGGCGAGCGCGCGGGAGACGACGTCGGCGCTGAGCCGGCCCGACTCCATGGCGTAATCGATGCCCTCGCCGCTGAGCGGGTTGATCATCCCGCCGGCGTCACCGGTCAGCAGCACGCCCCTCGTGTACTGCGGGTGCCGGTTGAAACCGGCCGGCAGGGGAGCTCCGCGGACCGGGCCGACGGCATGCGCCTCGTCGAAGTGCCAGGCCGCGGGCAGGCGCCGTGTCCACGCCTGCAGCATCTGCCGGTGGTCGACGTCCGGTTTCTGTCCCACGTGGAAGGTACCGAGTCCGACGTTGAAGGTGTTGCCGCCGACGGGGAAGATCCACGCGTACCCGAACGGCATATAGGTGCGTCCGCTCCGGTTGCGCGTCTCCAGGTCGAGCCAGATCTCGAGGTGGTCGTCGTTGCGGCGTGCGGCGGTGTAGTAGCGGCGTACGGCCACCCCCATGGGCCGGTCGATGCGCTGGTGCAGCCCGAGCGCGACGGCCAGGCGGCTGGACGCGCCGTCCGCTGCGACGACCACGGGTGCCCGGTAGGTACGCGACGCGCCGTCGTGCTCGGCGGTGACACCGGTGACCCGACCGGTCGCAGCGTCGATGACGGGTGCGGTGACCTTGGTCGCCTCCAGCAGACGGGCCCCGGCGGCCACGGCGTGACGGGCGAGGAGCTGGTCGAAGTCCTCGCGGGTGCGGACGAGGCCGAAGGCGGGGAAGGAGGCCACCGTGGGCCAGGGCATCAGCACGGTGGCCCCGACGCCGTACACCCGCAGGCCCGCGGTGCGCACCCAGCCGTCGCCGTCGATGCCGACCCCCATCGCGGTCAGCTCCTTCACGGCGCGGGGCGTCAGCCCGTCCCCGCAGATCTTGTCCCGGGGAAACGCCGCTTTGTCCAGCAGCAGGACGCTGTGGCCCGCCGCTGCCAGGTAATAGGCGGCGGTCGATCCGGCTGGGCCGGCACCGACGACGATCACGTCGGCGGACTCGTGAGCGGCAGCCAAGGACACGGCATCTCCTTCTGTTCCGGCACCACCGCCGGAGAGGGGCGGGACCGCCGTGTGCAGCCCCTCCCGAGTTTTGGTCACGCCGGAGCGGCTGCAACCGTTCCCGCCGGTGAGTGACCCGGACTGGTGAACGGCGCTGAGGCGCACTACGCCGAACCGCGGACGCCACGCCGGGAGTGCCTTCAGCCGCCGGCACGGGCCCGACCAAGGACAGTGTGGCCCCGCCGCATCCTCCCGGCGCAAGGGCTCACCCCGGTGGAGGGGCGCTTCGATAGGGGCCGAGGAAGCGGAAGCGGCCGTTCGTGGACCGGAAGAGATACAGGGCGTCCTCGTCGCGCACGTACGTGGTGGTGGCCGCCGAGTACCGCAGGGTCTTGGTGATGCCCCGGTACTCGGTGTCGCGCAGCCGGTTGAGGACAGCCGCGCGTGCCGCACCGCCCGGGCCCACAGCGGCCATCGCCGTGGCGGCGAACAGGGCCGCGTCATACGCCTCGGCGGCGTACCAGGGCGGGGACGCCGACCGGAAGCGTGTGCGGTAGGCGGTCACGAAAGGCTTCGCGGAGGACACCGCCACGGGGTCGGTGAACACCGTCGCGAACAGCCAGCCCTCCGTGGCGAGTCGGTCCGCTCCCCGCAGGAACGCCCCGTCCAGGGCGCGCTGCGTGGCCAGCCGCGCACCGGAGTAACCGGCCGTGCGCAGCGCCCCCGCCAGGCGCGCGGTGCGCTCGGGGCCACCGGTGAAGACGACCGCGTCGACGTGTGAGCCGGTGACGCGGGCGGCGAGAGCGGAGAAGTCGCCGTCGGCTGCCAGGGTGCCCGCCACGGGCGCGACGGTCCCGGCCGACCGCAGGCCCTCCGCGGCGTAGGCGCAGACGACGGAGCCGAACGTGCCCTCCGTCCGGTCGTCGATGAGCATCGCTCTGCGCGCGCCGGGGAGACGGTTGACGCAGGCGACGAGGGGGGCGGCCAGCGAGGCGTCCGACGGGTTCGTGGGGACGGCCTCCCGGGTGGTGACGGAGGACGCGGGCAGTTCGGTGGTGCTTTCGCCGACGGACACCCAGAGCGTGGGCACCTGAGCATCCTGATAGGTGCGATGGACGGCCGTCGCACACGCGTCGGTGGTCGGGCCGATCACCGCGCGGATCCTGTCGTCGGCAGCCACCTGCTGTGCGATGGCCACGGCTCGTTCCGCCTCCCCCGCGTCGTCGTGGATGCGCAGGTCCAGCAGGAAGGGCTGCCCGGCGCGGGAGTTGAACGCGTCGACGGCGAGCAGCACGCCGTCGCGCTGGGCGATGCCCGCGGCCCGCCGGGGTCCGGTGAGATCCGCCTGGACGGCGATGGCCAGACGCGGCGGTTTCGCCGCCGTCCCCGGTGACGCGGCGCCTCGGCCGCGGTGTGCCGCCCACCAGGCCGCAGTGCCGCCGGCCGACACCACACCCGCCGCCGATCCCAGGGCGAGCAACCGGCGGCGCGTGTACCGGGCGGGCGGGACGGTGATCCCGGCGGGCGGCGACGCGGTCCCGGCCGACGCGGAGACGGTGCCTTCGGACGCCGGCCGACCCGCCGCTACCCCGGGGCCCGCGGACACCTGCGTCGCCTCGACCGCGGGCAGCGCGAGCACTGCCGCGGAGCGATGCGCGATCAGCCGCATGACCGGTTCGGGCAGCCATGCGCCGCCCGCCGACGGCCGGGCGTCGCCCGGCGCCGGTTCCGGTGGAGACGGCCGTGTGCCGTCCGTCGGTGGGTGCGGGGCGGACGGCCACGCCTCGCCTTGTCTCGGATCCGCGGCGGTCAGCGTGCGGCACACCTCGGCGGCGGTCGGCCGGGACTGCGGCTCCTTCTCCAGACACGCCCGCAGCAGTGGTGTCAGCCCGGCCGGCACACCGTCCAGGTCGGGTGCGTCGTAGACCGTGCGGGCGAGCATGCCGGCCGGCGAGCCCTCGCCGAAGGGCCGTACGCCGGTCACGGCGTAGGCCAGCAGACAGCCGAGGGAGAAGACGTCACTGGGCGGCCCGATCTGCCCGCCGCTGCCCCGGGCCTGCTCCGGCGACAGGAATCCGGGGGAGCCGACCACCATGCCGGTGGCAGTGAGCGCCGTGTCCTCGGCCTCCCGGGCGATACCGAAGTCGATCAGGCGGGGGCCGTCATGGGCGATCAGCACATTGCCCGGCTTGACGTCCCGGTGGACCAGGCCGGCCGCGTGCACCGCGTCCAGCGCCTCGGCGAGCCGGGCACCCAGACGCCGTGCCGGTGCCGGCGGCAGCGGCCCGCACTCCTCCACCACGTCGGCGAGCGCCGGCCCGGGGACGAACGCGGTCACCAGCCAGGGCAGGGCCGCGTCGGGGTCCGCGTCGACGAGGGGCACCACCCACGGACTGCGGACCCGGCCGGCCATCTCCACCTCGCGGCGGAAGCGGGCGCGGAACCCGGGATCGTCCGCGTACCCGGCCCGAACGACCTTGACGGCGACGAGAGCGCCGCCGGGCGAGCGCGCCAGATACACCACGCCCATGCCCCCGGCGCCCAGCCGGTGCAGCACCCGGTGGCGGCCGACCCACGGCGGGTCGGTGGCGCGCAAGGGCTGCATCAGACCGGGACCTGGTACGGCGCCGGACCGGCGTACTGGAAAACGCCGCCCGAGACCTTCCACAGGAAGACGCCGCTGCCGTCGATGCGCAGCGCGCCGGTCGCCGGGTCGAAGGCGAAGTTCTTGGTGATGCCCCGGTAGGTGACGGCGCGGATGGCCTCCGTGAGTCTGGCGCGGCTGCGCTGTGCGGCGGGCAGGGAGCGCAGGGCGCTCGTGACGAGGCCGGCCGCGTCGTAGGCCTCGGCGGCGTACCAGTGCGGTGCGGTGCCGAAGCGTCCGCGGTGGGCGGCGGCGAACTTCCGGCCCTCCGGTTGCACGGACGGGTCGGTGGCGGGGGCGACGATCGTCCAGCCGTCGGCGGCGGCCCCCGCCGCACTCAGGAAGCGCTCGTCGAGGACGCCTTGAGCCGCCGCGCGCGCCCCGGTGAAGCGCCGGTCGTGCAGTTCCCTCGCCAGCAGCGCCGCCCGGTCGTGGTAGCCCGCGAACACGAGGGAGTCGATTCCCGCCGCGGTCAGCTCGTCCAGCACGGCGGCGAAGTCGGTCTGCAGCGCGCTGACCACCTTGGGCACGCTCGGCCGCCGGGCCTCCCGCAGCAGCTTGCTCAACGGGCCGCACAGCTCCCAGGCGTAATCGTCCGCCTTCCGGTCGTCGATGAGCCCGACGGTCCGCGCGCGGGCCGTCCCGAGCAGGAACGCGCGCAGGTAGAAGCCGAGGATCGAATCCTGCGGGCGGGCCTGGAAGAAGGACTTGTGCCCCTGGACCGACAGGCTGATCGCCCCCGGCGAGACCGCGACGACCGGCAGCAGCGCGGTGTCGTACGTCGTCAGGGACACCGCTGCCGTGGCGTCGGTGGTGGGCCCGATCACGGCGAGGACCGAGCGGTCGTCGGCCAGCCGCTGCGCCGCGCGCGCCGCCTCCGCGGGGTCCCCACGGTCGTCCTCGGCCCGCACGGAGAGCGTGAAGGGCCGGTCCGTGCGGGCGTTGAACTGCTCGACAGCCAGCCGCACACCGCGCTCCTGGGCCCTGCCGATGTCCTTGCGGTCCCCGGTCAGGTCGGCGTGCACCCCGAGGACGTACACCGGGAGCCCGCCGGCGGTGGTCGCCGGGGGACCGTCGTCGCGGGTCACCGCCCACGCGGCGAGGCCGCCCCCGGCCGCGACGACCGCCGCGGCCCCGGCCAGCAGCAGCAACCGGCGGCGTCCCGGTGGTGCCGCGGCTTCCGCGGCGGCCTCGGTGGGCGCGCCCGCGGTGGGCACGGCCGCCGCGTCCACTTCGGTGGCGTCGATGTCCGGCAGTTCGAGCACGGACGCGGACCGTTCGGCGATCAGCCGGACGACCGGTTCGGGCAGCCACGCGGGGGGTTCCGCCTCGGGTGTGCCGTCCGGCGCACCACCGGTGCCCTCTGCCGGGGCGGGCACCGGCCGGTCGCCCTCGAACGCCGCCCTGACCTCCCCGGCGGTGGGGCGGTCCCGCGGGTCCTTCTCCAGACAGCCGCGCAGCACCGCGGCGACGTCCTGCGGTACTCCGTCCAGGTTCGCGGGGTCGTGCACCGCGCGGAACATCAGCGCGTCGGGGGCGCCGGTGCCGAACGGGGGCCGCCCGGTCGCGGCGAAGGCGAGGACACAGCCGAGGGAGAAGATGTCGCTGGGCGCCCCCACCGAAGGGCCCTCGCCCGCCCGGGCCTGCTCCGGCGAGAGGTACCCGGGGGTGCCGACCACCATGCCGGTCGCGGTCAGCGTGGTCTCCTCCGGTGCCCGGGCGATACCGAAGTCGATCAGTCGCGGCCCGTCGACGGCCAGCAGCACGTTGCCGGGTTTGACATCGCGGTGCACGAGCCCGGCCGTGTGGACGGCGTGCAGGGCCTCCGCGAGCCGGGCTCCCAGCACCCTCAGCCCGGGCTGTGCGAGCGGCCCGTGGGCCGTGACGGCCTCGGCGAGGGACGGCCCCGGCACGAACTCGGTCGCGAGCCAGGGGGCCGCCGCCTCGGGGTCGGCGTCGACGACGGGCACGGCCCACGGACTGGTGATCCTCCGGGCCGTCGCCACCTCGCGACGGAACCGCTCGCGGAAGCCCTCGTCCTCGGCGTACTCCTCCAGCACGAGCTTCAGGGCGACGAGGGTGCCCGCCCCGGAGCGCGCCAGGTACACCACTCCCATGCCACCCGCGCCGAGCCGCCGCAGCAGACGGTACTCCGCCACCCTCGCCGGGTCGGAGGTCCGCAGCGGTTCCATCAGCCCACCGTCCCGAGCGACGTCCGAATCCGTTGCAGCATCCGCACCAGTCCGTCGATCGCCGTCCGGCTGAGCTGCTGCTGGGTGCAGCCGGCGGCACAGCGCGCCGACACGCCCACCGTCACCGTGCTCAGCCGGGCCACCAGCCACTGATACGTGAACTGGCCCTGATCCGCGCCGCCTTGGGCGTTCGTCGCCGCGCCGTCCAGGTCGTAGTGGCCGGCTTCGTAGACGGTGTCGTCGGCGTACTTCTGGTCGCCCTTGCCGAAGGGGTTGCCGAGCGATCCGAGGCCCGTCACCCGCTCGGCCGATCTGATCTGCTGGTCCGGGCAGCGCAGCACCTCCTCGAGCGTGGTGCTGAGTTCCTGGTCGGCACTGGTCACGGACGCGTGGACGGTGACCATGGCGGTCACCTTGATCGTGGCGGCGTCCGTGCCCCCGGGCAGTTCGCTGTAGCGCGAGACGCCGGCCAGCACCCCGGCGGGCAGTTTCCGCCGCTGCCACCGGCACGAGTCGTCCAGCACGGCCCAGGTGCCCGGGGCGCTCGCGGCCGGCTTCTGCGCCACGAAGTCCTGCCGCCACTCCTCGGGTCGCAGTGCGACGGCCTCGGCCAGCCGTTCGGCGTCCGCCGCCGTTTTCGGCACCTTGGCGGCGTCGGGCGTGAAGGGGGTTGTCGGGGAGGCGCCGGCCGAGCCGTTCCCCGAGGCACTGCCGGAGGGGGTCACCGGCGAGCCGGTGGCCGTCGTCGCCGACGGAGTTCCCCCGTGATGCCGCTGCCCCGCCGCTGAACCGTCGCCGCCGGACGGTGAGCAGCCGCCGGTCAGCAGACCGACCGCGACCGCCAGAGCGGCCCAGCGCGCTCTCTCCCGGCGCCCCGGCCTGCGTATGGAACGCATACTCTCTCCCCCCGGCACGGCGCCCCCGCGCGAGGCAGCCCGGTCCGGCCGTCCCCACGGCCCTCGTCCCCGGCCCCGCGTCGATGACCCCCCGAGCCATGATCGTGGCGGGCCCAAGCTAGCAGGATCGGAAGGGCCGCAGCGGTGGAACGTCCCAGTACGTCTGCCGGGGTTCCTCGGCGCGTGGCCGGTGTGACGAAGGGCCGTGGGCCGCCTCGGCGGCCTTGCGAGCCGTACGCGCGGCGTCACGGCATCGCGTCACTGAACCGGCTGCTGTTCCACCGGCAGCCACAGCTCCGCGTCCGCCGCCTTGCCGTCCGCCGACATCCGCAGACGCAGGATCTCCGGCCCGGGGCGGCTCCGGTACGGGTTCGACGGGAACCACTCGGTGAACACGTCCCGCCACAGCGCCTGGATCGCCTCCGGGGCCGGCCCCGAGGTGGTGAAGACCGCCCATGTCCCGGCCGGCACGGGCAGCGTGGCCATGCCCTGCGGAGCTGCGGCCGAGGTGACGACCCCGTGGTAGTAGTCGAGTTCGGCGCCCTCCGTCCTGCTGGGATCGAGGTCGTCGCAGACCGCGAGGATGCCGTGCGGCTCCTGGTCGGACAGCTTCTCCAGAGTCTCCCCCACCTGCCGGCCGATCCCGCGGACGAAATCGATGATCGCCCGGTTCGGCCCCGAATGCACCAGCGGCACCCGGGCCTTCGCCCCGACGACGGTGAACTCCGGCTTGTGCACGAGGCGGTAGCGCATGCTGCTGCTCCCGTCGACGACGAGGCGGAACGACATGCGGGGCTGGGAGCTGAGCGCGGCACCGGTGCGCCGCGCCTCGCCGGGTCCGACGCCGTGCACGCCGCGGAAGGCCCGTGCGAACGCCTCGCCCGAGCCGTATCCGTACCGCACCGCGATCTCCAGCAGCGTTCGCTCCCCGGCCAGTACCTCCGCGCCCGCGACGGTCAGCCGCCGGCGCCTGATGTACTCGGACAGCGGCATCCCCGCGAGCGCCGAGAACATGCGCCGCAGGTGGTATTCCGAGGTGGCGGCGGCCCGCGCCAGCTCGCCCGCGTCGATGGAGCCGTCGAGCCGCCGCTCGATGTCCTCCATGACCTGATTCAACCGCTCCAGCACCGTCGCCTCCAAGATCCGACCGACGATTCAATCAGGTGGTGTCCCGCATGCCGCACCCGAGAAAAGCGGTGCGGCAAGTGTCGGGTGGCGGTCAGGGGCGGCACCGCACGATGGACGCATGGACGACACGACCTTGGTATCCCGCTTCCTCCGCGACGGCTTCGTGAAGCTGGAGGGCGCCGTCGCGCCCCGCGTGGCGGCGAGCTGCGCGCGGCTGCTGTGGCAGGAGACGGGCTGCGACCCGGACGACCCGCGGACATGGACGCGGCCCGTGCACTGGGTCGGCGGGATGGCACAGGGGCCGTTCGCCGCCGCACCCAACTCCCCGGCCCTGCACCGGGCGTACGACCTGCTGGCCGGCGCCGGGCGCTGGGAGCCGCGCTACTCGCTCGGCACCTTCCCGCTGCGCTTCCCGCACGCGGAGGAGCCCGACGACGCGGGCTGGCACATCGAGGGCAGCTATGCGGTGGACGGCGAGACCTGGCCCTTCACCAACCTCCGCTCACGCGGCCGGGCCCTGCTGATGCTGTTCCTGTTCAGCGAGGTGGGGGAGGAGGACGCTCCGACGCGGATCCGGGTCGGCTCCCACCTCGACGTGCCGAAGGTGCTGGAGCCGTACGGGGAGGAGGGCGCGAGCGTCCTGGACCTCGCGCCGGACCTCGCAGCGGCGTCCGCCCACCGGCCGCTCGCTCTCGCCACCGGTTCCCCGGGGGACGTCTTTCTGTGCCATCCGTTCCTGGTCCACGCGGCACAACCGCACCACGGCGTGCGGCCGCGCTTCATGGCCCAGCCGCCGCTGCTGCCGTCCGCGCCGTACGCACTGGACCGGGCCGACGGCGCGTACTCACCCGTGGAGATCGCGATCCGCCGCGGCCTGGGACACGCCACCCCCGGCCCCGCGAACGAGGGCAGCGGACAGGCCGGCCACGAAGCTCAGCGCGGCCGGGCAGAGCACGCGTCGGCCGGCTGACCGGTCACGCACGCCGGCGGCCCAGGTTCGGCCGGCGGAACGCGGGGCGACCCCGCAGGGGACCCTGGCGGACGAGACTCGTTTCCGATGCCTTGTCCGGGGCCTCCTGCGGGGCCGTGGCGGCCCGGGCAGGTGAGGGGCGGCGGTTCAGCAGGCGCCGAGGTCCTGCCAGACGCCCCACTCGCCGGTGGTGCCGGGCTCCTCGCCCGTCGTCCACCACTTGGCCTTCCAGGAGTGGCCCTTGTACGACACCCGCTGGCCGCCGGTGTACACCTTGTCCCGGGCCCAGGGGGCGTCCGTGCACTGGCTGCCGGAGCCGCCGGTGATGGTCAGCGCGTAGGTCGCCGAGTGGCTGCCGGAGGTGCCGGTGCCGGTCACGGTGACCGTGTAGGTGCCGGAGGGCGCGGCGGAACCGGTGGCCAGGGTGAGCGTGGAGGTACCGCCTGCGGTGACCGTCGACGGGCTGAGGGAGGCGGTGACACCTGCCGGGGCCCCGGTGACGCCGAGTCTCACGCTCTGGGCGGCGCCCGCCGTGACGGCCGTCTTCACGGTGGCCGTGACGGACTGGCCGGCGGTCACGGATCCGGAGGCCGGGCTCAGCGCGACGGAGAAGTCGTTCGTGGGGGTGGTGGTGCCGCCGGTGAACGGCGCGAAGACGTGCGTGAAGTCCCAGGTGTTCTGCTGGATGCCCGAGCAGTTGTCCGCGGCAGCGCCTCCCGCGCAGCTGCCGTTGTCCCGCTGCAGCGCCCAGAACGACAGGGTGTTGATGCCCTTGGACACGGCCCAGTCGTACACCGTCCGGGCGTTGGCCAGGGTGAAGGTCTCCGCCGTGCCGAAGTCGTCGACGCCGGGCATCTCCGTGACGCCGACCATGTTCCACACCTGGGCCGGGCTCTTGCCCGGGTACAGCTGAGCGAGCAGGTCGTACAGGCCCTGGGCGGCGGTCTGGGTGTCCTTCGCCATGTCGTGGGCCTGGTTGTCGTAGTAGTCGAAGGTCATGAGGTTCACGACGTCGACCCGGGTGCCGTTGCTCACCGCGTTGCGCAGCAGGGCCTCGCCGGTGTCCCCGAGGCCGTGCGTGGTGGTCGGGAGGGTGTAGGAGATCTCGACCTTGCGCCCGTTGGCCGCCGCCCAGTCCTCGACCAGTTTGATGGCCTTGTTGCGGCGGTCGATGGCGGCGGTGTTGTCGAGCGAGTCGACCTCGATGTCCATGTCGAGCCGCGAGATGTCGTAGGTGGTGATGACCTTCTCGTAGGCGGCGGCGATCTGCTGGACGTCGGTGCAGCTGTCGGCGATCTCGGTGCCGGTGGTGTCGGCCGTGTAACCCCCGAACGAGGGGATGACGTCACCGCCGCTCGCCTGGATCGTCCTGATGTCGGCGCCGAAGGTCGAGGCGGCGATCGGCATGCTCGTGTCGCCGTTCCAGTAGGGCGTGCAGGAGCCCTTGGAGGCGGTCTGCAGGAACGCCATCGTCAGGTGCTTGGCGCCGGACTGGGCGGACAGGGCGGCGGGGCTCTCGCCGGTCCAGGCTTCGAAGTAGGGGGCGAAGACGTGGTTCGGCAGGGGAGTGGCGGCCTGGGCGGTGCCGGTCCCGGTGAGGGCGAGGCCTGTCGCGGCCGCGAGGGTGACGGCGGCGGTGAGGGCTGCGCGGGCGGATCGCACGAGTCTCATGTCAGTCCCGGTGTGTGGAGGGATGGGGCCAACGTCCCCGTGACGTCGGGGAGTTGCCGGGTACCGGGATATCGCCGCGCAAGGAGCCGGGTCAATGGTCTGGACCAAAATGGGACTAGACCAATCTGGGCCCTTGGGCTGCCCTCTCCCCAGGACAGGGCACCTGCCGGCGGACTGGACCACGCGTGAATCTCCGTCACCTCGCGGCACGGTCCGATTCGCGGGCACCGGGCCGGGTGTTACCTTCCCTTCCCGTGACGGAGCACCAGGAGCAGACCAGGACGGCCTACGACGGGGTCGTCGAGCTGTACGCGTCGAAGTTCGCCGATCGGCTGGAGACCCACCCGTTCTCGCGGAACATGATCGGCACCTTCGCCGAGCTGGTGCGCGGGACGGGAAATCCGCGGGCAGCCGACGTCGGGTGCGGGCCGGGACATCTGACGGCCATGCTGCACGAGCTGGGGCTGGACGCGTTCGGGCTGGACCTCTCCCCGGGCATGGTCGAGCACGCCCGGCGCGCCCACCCGGAGCTGCGGTTCGAGGAGGCGCGGATGGAGGCCCTCCCGGTCGAGGACGGCGCGCTCGGCGGCGTCCTGGCCCACTACTCGATGATCCATACCCCGCCCGGGGAACTGCCCGCCCTGCTGGCCGAGCAGGTACGTGTCCTGGCTCCCGGGGGACTGCTGCTGGCCTCGTTCTTCGCGACCGACGGGCCGGAGCCGGTCCGCTTCGACCACAAGGTGACGCCCGCCTACAGCTGGCCGGCGGACCGGTTCGCCGACCTGCTGGCCGGCGCCGGACTCGTCACGTTCGCCCGGCTCATCCACGACCCGGACACCGAACGAGGCTTCCTGGACGCCCACTTGCTGGCCCGCCGCCCGTAGGCCGTCTCCGCCCGGCGGACCGCCGCCCCCTCGTCGTACCCTCCCGGAAGAATCGCCGCGGGGACAGGGCGATCACCTAGTACCGCAGGGCCCTGGCGACTTCGGCCCTGACGGTGCCGGAGAGCTTGCGGTTGCTGCGGGCGGTGGCGGTGCCCTCCTTGCCGGCGCCGACGCCGCCGACCGTGACCAGGGTGGTGTCCAGGAGATTGCCCGCCTGGTCGCGCAGGTTCACCTGCACCACGAACGACTTCGTCGAGTCGGCGGTGTTGTGCACGGTGACAGCAACGGTGACGCGACCGTCGTCGGCAGGTGCCGGCGTGCCGAGGCGTACCTCGTTCCTGGCGTCGATCCCGCCCTTCACCTCGTCCAGTCGCCGTCCGGCCTCGGCCGAGGCCGAGGCGAGTGCGGAGGCGCCCTCGGAGGCCAGGGAGGCCACGGCGGAGGAGGCCGCGGACGCCGCCGACGAGGCGGCCGAGGCCGCCTTGCTGCTGCCCGTCGACGGTGCTCCCGAGTCATCGGAGCAGCTGGTCAGGCCGGCCACGGCGCAGGTCATGAGCAGCACAGCCGCGGTGCGGCGTACGCTCCTCTTCCTCAGGCGAGCTCCCACATCTTCTCCCGTGCTGGACCGGTGGTACGGCTTCCAGTGAAAGACGCCCGGCCGGTTGCCGCATGCCCCACGGGGACGCGTCAGGGCAGTTCCACCCGAATAGCGCGGTGCGCTCCGCCAGGTGCCACCTCCGAGACCGCGACGACCGCCGCACCCGGACGGGCACGGTGGTGCGACGCTCCCGCAGCTGAGCCTCCGACGAGGGTCCCCCCGGCCTCACCCGTTCGGCTGCAGGCGGCGCAGGGCGTCCTCGGCGTCCCGGTCGTCGGGCAAGTAGGCCAGGAAGTGGTGACCGGGCTCGTCCACGGCGGCCAGCTTCACGTACCGAAGGCGCAGCTCGCCCACGGCCGGATGCCGGAACCGGCGGACCGAGGGCTGGAACCCGGCCGTCTCCCGGCGCTCGTACCAGCGGGCCGCGTCACGGTCCGACAGCAGCTCGCCGATGAGTTCGGCGAACCGCGGATCGTTCGGCCGGCGAGCGGCCCGTGAGCGGAACTGGCCGAGCAGGGCGCGCGCCTCGTGTTCCCAGTCGGCGAGCAGGGCGCGCGCCGGCGGCCAGCGGAACACCAGCCAGAGGAGGTTGCGCTGCTTGGGGTGCAGCCGCGCCGGATCGGTCAGCAGGGCGGCGTACCCGGCGTTCCACGCCAGCAGGTCCCAGTGCGGGTCGAGGACCACGGCCGGGTGGGGTGCCATGGCCTGCACCAGGCTGAGCAGGTTGCGTGACACCCAGGTGGGTGCGTCGACGGGTGGCCTGCTCTCCTCCACGAACGACAGGACGTGCGCGGTTTCGGCGGCGTCCAGTCGCAGCGCCCGCGACACCGCGCGCAGCACCTGCTCCGAGGTGCGCACCCGGCCCTGTTCCAGCCACGTGTACCAGGAGACGCTGATGCCGGCGAGTTCCGCGACCTCCGCCCGCCGCAGCCCCGGGGTCCGGCGGCCGCGGGTCTGCGGCAGGCCCAGGTCTCCCGGCGTCAGCCGGTCACGGCGGGACCGCAGGAAGGCGCCCAGTTCACGGCGGGGGGACTCGCCCGAGGGCGTGAGCGCGGCGCTCACCGGCCACCACACCTGCCGCCGGCCGGGGCCGCCGGGGAAACGCGTGCCGCCGGGGCCGAGTTGCAGGGGTCCAGGGGCCACAGCCCGCCGCGCGTCATCGTGCCTCTCCTCCGGACAGCGGGCGTCGGCCTGAACACGTACGCCCCCTTGTGATGCTGCCGCAACCAGGCGCGACGCCGGACCAGCAGGCTGTGAGTGATCGTAATAGCCGGCGCTCTCCGCGCCGCGGGGCCCGGTGCTGGACTGGGGTCGGACCGAGTCCGCCCAGGAGCGGTCCTCTGTCGTCTGTTCCCCCGTCGTACCCTCTGGAAGGGAGCGTCCACCCGTGACCAGCACCGCGCCGACACCAGTGGCGGCCTTGCCCGCGTCCTCCCTGCGGTTGTTGCGCACCGCTGGATTCGTCAGCAACTTCGACCGCTTCTGCATCGCGCCCATGCTGGTTCTCATCGGCCCTGGGCTCGGGGTCGCGCTTCCCGCCGTGGTGCCGGCCGCGAGCGGCTACTACCTCGCCTACGGGCTGATGCAGCCGGTATGGGGCGTGGCCGGCGACCGTTGGGGCCGGGTGCGGGTGATGCGGGTGTCGCTGACCGGTGCGGCCCTGGCCGCCTTCGCCTCCGCCCTCGCTCCCGACGCTTCCGTGCTGATCGGGGCCCGCGCCCTGGCCGGCGCGTTCTTCGCCGCGTCCATCGCCGCCTCGCTCACGTACGTCGGCGACACGGTGCCCGCCGCGACACGGCAGCGGCCCCTCAGTGAGCTGATGACCGCGTTCGCGCTCGGCACCGCCGTGGCCACGGTCGTAGCGGGAGCGCTGGCGCACTACCTCACGTGGCGGCTGGTGTTCGCGCTGCCCGGTGTCCTCGCCGCGTACCTGACGGTGGCTCTGCGTCGTCTGCCCGAGCCCGAGCGGGGCCGCCCCGGATCACTGCTGGCGCCCTTCCGCGTGGTCCTGACCTCACGCCGGCAGTGGTACGTCATGGCGGTGGCGATGCTGGAGGGAGCGGTGCTCCTGGGCTTCCTGACCTATCTGGCCCCGGCGCTGGAGGCGCACGGAGTTCCCACCACCGCGGCCGGCGCGGTCGCGGCTCTGTACGGGGTCGGTTCCATGGCCGCGGCGCAGGTCGTCAAACGGCTCGTCGGGCAATGGTCCCCGGTGGGCCTGATCGTGGCCGGCGGGGTGCAGATGGCTCTGGCGTACCTGCTCGCCGGCTGCAGCCAGTCCACCGGGGCGCTCGTCCTGGTCGCCCTGCTCCTCGGGGGCGGCTGGTCCTTCATGCACTCCACGATCCAGTCCTGGGCGACGGCCGTGTCCCCCACGGCCCGCGCGACCGGCGTGGCCATGTTCGGCGTTGCCCTCTACCTGGGCAGCGCCGTGGCCACAGAGCTGGCGGCCTCCGCCGTGCAGGAGCACGGCTACCGCCCTGTGTTCTGGCTGGCGGCGCTCCTGACCGTGCCTCTGACGGTGGCCGCGGCGGCGGGCCGGGCGCGCTGCGGCCCCCTCGGGGATTGACGGGTGCGGATCGTGGAAGGAGTGCTGGGGCAGGGGCACACCCTGCGTACGGGAAGGGGGAACCTGCGCATGGCCACGGACGCCGACGCCATCAGGATCACAGGGAAGGTGCAGGGGCGGGACATCATCCTGTCCGGACCGCTGTCGAAGGACGAGATCCGGGACAGGGTGTGGTGGTGGCAGACCCCCGATGCCCGCGAACCGCACGAGCACGGTGAAGCGCAGCACCCGCACGACGAGTCGGCTCGCGACGTGATCGCCACCCCGGGCGGCTACTACGAGATCCCGCACGACCCCCACGCCCGCGAAGCGAGCGAACTGATCGACATGCTGTACGCGGAACTCCACCCGGCGGAGTGAACAACCCGCACCAGCGGCGACCGAAGAGGGGGCCCTGCCCGGCGTCCCCACATGAGGCGGCTGTCGCTGGTGCGGGCTCGACGCGGCCGAGAAACCCGAGGGCGCTCGGGGCTGTAGCGCCCTGTCTCCGGGGCGCCCCTCGCCGTGAGCGGCGTACCCCTGCGAAGAGGGCTCGGTCCGCATTCACTCGTAACGCAGGCGGAGTGACTCCCGTTCGGCCTCCTCGATCTGCTCGACGGTCAGACCCGGCACGTCCAGTTGGGCCAGCGTCACCTCGGCGCTGGTCGGCTGGGCATCGGCCGGCACCCACCGCTCCGGCTGCCAGGCGTCGGCCCGCATCAGCGACTTCGGGCAGTGCGGATAGACCTGCTCCACCTGCACCACGAGCGCGGTGACCGGCGGCCTGCCGACGGCAGTGAGCCGGGCGAGCAGTTCCGGGCGGGCCGAGACGCAGGCGCGGCCGTTGACGCGCAGCGTCGTCGGACGGCCGGGGATGAGGAAGAGCAGCCCTGCACGGCCGGTCTCCAGCACGTTGTGCATGGTGTCGAGCCGCTTGTTGCCGGTCGCGTCGGGGACCACCAAGGTCCGCTCGTCCAGCACCGAGACGAACCCGGCCGGCCCGCCCCGCGGCGTCACATCCGCCCGGCCCTCGGCGTCCGCGCTGCCGATGAACACCAGCGACGAACAGCCGATCAACGCCCGTGTCTCCGCCGTCAGGTGGTCGCTCTCCTTGCGGAGCGCGTGCGGGTTCGGCGGCGGGTAGAGCTCACGCAACTGCTCCGGACCGGTGAGGGCGTCCGCCCGAAGCGCGTCGAAGAGCGAGCCGGCGGGACCAGCGCCGATCCTCATGCGGCCGGTCCTGGGCGTGGAAGAGGAGACCATGCGGTGATCTCACCACACCGGCCGTCGGAGGAACGAAGGATTACCCGTAGGCCGCGACGAGCAGCGGCCGGTCCTCAGCGGTCACCGGCTCTCAACCGATCCCGGTGGCCGTCGAGGCCAAGGACAGGACCAGGGCACCGAGCGCGCCCACGGCGCCGTAAAGGCGCGTTGTGGGCCGGTCATCGCTTCGGCGGACGTACAGCGACGTACAGCGCGGTGGTCACCGTGAAGGCCCGATCTTTGAACACGTTCAAATATGCCCCTAGGATCGTGACCTCGCCGTCGAGCGGAGGAGGGGGCATGCACCGCGAGGAGAGGTCCATCACCAGGGGGCTGCGGCACGGGCTCCGCCAACTGGTCCGGTTCGGGGTGGTCCAGGCCCGGGCCTGCGCCTTCGCCGTGGCGCTGCTGGCCGGGATCGGGGCCGCCCGGCTGCTGCCGCCGCTGCCCGTGGCCCGCTACGACCTGATCCTGATCTACGGTGTGCTGCTCACCGTCGTCGCCCGAAGGGTGGGCTGGGAGACCCGGCGGGACACCGCCGTCATCGTCGTGTGCCACGCGGTGGGCCTGCTGTTCGAACTGGTCAAGGTGCGCCTGGGCTCATGGAGTTACCCGGAGGACGCCCTCACCAAGATCGCGGGAGTCCCGCTGTACGGCGGTTTCATGTACGCGGCGGTCGCCGGCTATGTGTGCCGGGCCCGGCGCCTGATGCGGCTGCGGTACACCCGCTACCGCGCGGCGGCCACCACCCTGGTGGCCGCGGCCGTCTACCTGAACTTCTTCACCCACCACTGGCTGCCCGACCTGCGCTGGCCGCTCGCGGTGGCGATGATCGCCGCGACCGCCGGAACCTGGGTCGGATTCGACGTCGGCACGCATCGCTACCGGATGCCGCTCGCCGTCTCCTTCGTCCTGATCGGCTTCTTCCTGTGGGTCGCCGAGAACGCGGCCACCTACGCGGGTGCCTGGAGCTACCCGCAGCAGCTCGGCGGCTGGCACCCGGTGCCCCTGGCCAAGTTCGGCGCCTGGTCCCTGCTGATCAGCGTGACGTTCGTCCTCGTCGAACACCTGACGGCTGCCCGCCCGGAACCGGGGACGCCTTCACGCCCCGGCGCGGCGGAACCTACGGTTTGTGGCACACCCAGAGCAGTTCCGCCGGCCAGCGGTGTGCCCAGTCGGGTGGGTCGGTCTCGTTGTAGCCGTTGGGTGTTCCGACTGCGGGCCGCGGTTCGATGAGGTCGTCGATGACGAGACCCGCGCCGCGCAGGACCCTGACCCAGTCGCCGTAGGTGAGCTGATAGCTGGTCGCGCCGTCGCCCTCGGCGATGGTGTCCAGCCCGAAGTAGTCCTGTTGCAGCGTCGTGGTCACGCGGCCGGCGGCTTCGTCGTAACAGGCCTCGAACCATGGGCTGGCGACGTTGAACACCAGGCGCCCGCCCCGGCGCAGGACGCGTGCGGCCTGCGGGACGGCCAGGTGCGGGGGCGCCCAGCTGAGCCCACCGAAGTCGCAGAACACCAGGTCGAAGCTGTCGGCGGCGAAGGGGAGTTGTTCGGCGGCGCCCTGCACCAGCGGGTAGCGGGCCGCACCCATCGTGCCCGCCGCTGCGGCGAGTTGGGCTTCGGACAGGTCCACCCCGACCACGGCGGCGCCCTCGGCGGCGAGCGCCCTGGACCACTGGCCGGCGCCGCAGCCGAGTTCGAGGACCCGCTTGCCGGTGACGTCGCCCAGGGCGTGCAGCTGTGCGTCCGGGATGGAGTACATGCCCCACAGCCGGGGTGTGGCGCCGATCTGCGGGTCGTGCTCGCGCTGGTAGGTGCTGCTGATCCGGTTCCAGAGCCGCCGGTTGGCGGGGATGCTGTCCACGTGCCGACTCCAGCACTGCCTGCCGGGGGCGGTCAACACGATTAGGGGCCCTGAGCGGTGGTCCTCGGTGACCGACACCGGTGGCCGTCGGACCGGCACCCCTTCTCGGGAAGCGTCCGGTGGATCACTGCCCCGGCTCACCCGCCGCAGCCGAGGTGAAGGGCCCCGCATGCCCCGGATGCACCGCCGGCATCACGGTGGCCGGTGCCGGCGGGGGTGTCCCGGCGTCTGCGGGTCAGCACCATTCGTCGGCCAGGTGGGGGACGACCTTGCGGCAGTAGTGGCAGGTGGACCCGGCCTCCAGGTCTTCGGCCAGGCCGGTGCACGTGGGGCACTTTCCCCGTTCGAGGACCGGGCCGCGCCCCGCGGCGCAGGCGGGGCAGAGGTGTGCGAGGACGTCGGGCGCGGCCGGGTGGCCGGGCAGGACCTGGGCCGCCGGCCGGAGGACCCACCCGGCTTCGGTGATCAGCTCCTCGAACCGGGCGTTCACCGGCTCCTCGGGCTCCAGGTACAGGGCCAGGCAGCCCTCACGGTCACAGGTCACGGCGTTGCGGATCATCGGATCTCCAGAGTCTCGGCGGGGCTGACCTGCACAGGCGGGTGCCCGGGGCGTCGTTGCTCCATGCGTTCGGGGTGCGCCGAGGACGGTGATCGCCACCCCCGGTCCAGACCTCTCCTCTTCAAGTGACGCGGGTCACATCGGCCCCATGTCACGAACGGCAAGGCAGCTTGCGTCCGGTGGTCGTCCGCAAGGCGGGAACGGCCGACACGAAAGAGGCAGCAGAGCGATGAACGCGACAACGCGGCAACACGAGGTCCTGGTCCTGGGCGCCGGCTACGCCGGGCTCTCCGCCACGATCCAGCTGGCGGCCCGCACCAGGAAGCGCGGGAACCTGCGAGTGACGCTGGTCAACCCCTACGACACCTTCACCGAGCGGCTCCGCCTGCACCTGACCGCCACCGGCCAGGAGACGGCCCAGCTGAACATCCCGGAACTTCTGGACGGCACCGGGGCCGGCTTCGTCCGCGGCTGGGTCACCGCCGTGGACGCCGGGGCGAAGACCGTCCGGATCGACGACGACCGTGTCCTGCGCTACGACACCCTGGTCTACGGCCTGGGCAGCATCGCGGACAGCGCCACCGTCCCCGGCGCGGACGACCACGCGTACACCCTCGACGGCCCGCAGGACGCCGCCCTCCTCGCCGAGCGGCTGGCCGGGCTCGACGGCGGGACCGTCGTGGTCTGCGGCAGTGGTCTCACCGGCATCGAGGCCGCAGCGGAGATCGCCGAGCGGCACCCGCGGCTCCAGGTGGTCCTGCTGGGCCGGCGGGCACCCGGCGCGAGCATGCACCCGAAGGCCAAGGCCCACCTCGACGCGGCGCTCGCCCGGCTCGGTGTGCGGGTGCGCAGCGGTGTCGAGGTGGTCAAGGTGCTGCCGGACGGCGTCGAGCTCGCGGACGGCTCCGGCATCCCGGCGGCCGCGGTGCTGTGGACCAGCGGCACCCGCGTCCCCCCGCTGGCCACGGCCGCGGGCCTGGCCGTCGACGAGCGGGGCCGGGTGCTCACCGACAGCGCGCTGCGCTCGGTCTCCCACCCCGACGTCTACGCCGTGGGCGACGCGGCGGCGATCCGGCAGGGCTACGGCGTGATGCACGGGACCTGCCAGGGCGGCATGCCCACCGGCGTGCACGCGGCCCTGTCGATCCTGCGGGTGCTGGCCGGCAAGGACCCCAAGCCCTTCCGTTTCGGTTACTACCACACCCCCGTCAGCCTCGGCCGGAACGACGCCGTGGTGCAGTTCACCCGCCCCGACGACAGCCCGCGCCGGATCGTGCTGACCGGCAAGCGGGCGGCACGGTACAAGGAGACGGTCAGCGCGGCGCCATGGCCGACTTTCGCCCGCATGAAGAAGATGCCCGCCTCGGGCGCCTTCTGGCCGCACGGCGGCCGCTACACCCGGACCAGGAGCGCCACATGACCCAGCCGCAGCAGACCGACGCCGACCAGCTCGCCTTCCAGCGGTACCGCACCCTGCTCTTCTCCGTCGCCTACCGCATCCTCGGCACCGCCGCCGACGCCGAGGACGTCGTCCAGGACGCCTGGCTGAAGTGGTCTGCGGCCGACCGGTCCCAGGTCGCCGACCCCAAGTCGTACCTGACCCGGATCATCTCCAACCTGTCGATGGAGCGGCTCCGCTCGACCCGCCACCAGCGCGAGACCTATGTGGGGCCCTGGCTGCCCGAGCCCGTCCTCACCGACCCGGACACCGCAGACGGCGTCGCCGCGGCCGACTCGGTCTCGACGGCCCTGCTGGTCGTGCTGGAGACGCTGAGCCCCCTGGAGCGCGCGGTGTTCGTACTGAAGGAGGTCTTCGCCTTCAGCTACGCGGAGATCGGCGAGGCGGTGGAGCGATCGGAGGCGGCGGTACGGCAGGCCGCGCACCGCGCCCGCGAGCATGTGCGGGCCCGGCGGCCGCGCTTCCCCGCGGACCGCGCCCGCCAACGCGACGTCACCGAACGGTTCTTCGCCGCGGCGACCGGCGGCGACATCAACACGCTGATGGAACTGCTCGCCCCGGACGTGACGCTGTGGACGGACGGCGGCGGCAAGGTCCGCCAGGCCCTCAAGCCGGTCATCGGCCTGGACACCGTGGCCCGTTGGTTCTCCGCGCTGGGCACGGCGACCTACCAGGGCGTCGAGCCCGGACAGATGCGGGCCGAACTCACCACGATCAACGGCGGCCCGGGCGTGGTCTTCCACGGCCCCGACCGGGTGATCGCCACGTTGACCTTCGACTTCGACGCCGAGGGCCGCATCTCGACCATCCACAACGTCGCCAACCCGGACAAGCTCCACGCCGTCACCGAGGGCACCCGGCACCGGATGGTCGGCGGTGCCTCCGCCGAGTGGCCGCCGATCAGCGACTGAAGTGACTCAAGGTCCGCACATGACCCGTGCGCGCGGCCACGCGCACCCGCGACCGGTCGCCGCGGCCTCCTCGCGCGGGGGCAACCCCCGCAGCGTTGTTACCGAATGCGGACAGACCGGAGTGAACGGTGCGCGTCCTGACGTCATCTCAAGGGGTGCAGTGAAACAGTGGATACGGCCGGTCGCTCTGCGTGAGCAGGGCGGGCGCCGCGTCCCGGGACACCATGGGGGAGCTTTCATCATGACCACACACCGTGCCCGCCGTACCGCCCGTCCGGCCGCTCTGGCCGCCGTCACCGCCGCGCTGGCGCTGGGCCTGACCGCCTGCGGGGGCGCCGACGACAGCTCGCAGCCGGCAGGCGGCGGCCACACCTCCGGCACCGCGCAGAGCCGGCCCGCGTCCCAGGGGGACGGCACGGGCGGCACCGAACAGACCGGCAGTGGTGGGAAGGCCAAGGCGGAGACGCACTCGGCGAAGCCCTCCAGCGGGACGGACCAGACCGCGAGCAAGGGCACGACGAGTGACGCCCGGCCGTGCCGCGGAGACGAGATGCTGGTCACCGCGGTGCACCGATTCGCCGGTCAGCAGGGCGACCACCTGCTGGTCACCGCGACGAACGAGGGCTCCACGCCGTGCTGGGTCACCTCGTACCCGGCGGTGAAGCTCGGGGGAGACGTCGACAGCGCCGCACTGCCCCACTCGAAGAAGGACAACCCGGGCGGCGACCGGCACATCGTGCTCCGGCCGGGAGCCAAGGCATACAGCGCGGTGAACCTCTTCGACTACGGCTCGAAGAACCACACCGCGCAGTCGTTCGCCCTCGCGCTGCGCGGCGCCGACGGTCACAACGGCCCGTTCTACTCCGTCGACAGCAAGGGCGAGAAGCCGCAGTTCAGCTGGAACGAGGCCGATGTGCTGAACTGGAACACAAAGAAGCCGTACGACTTCTGACGCGACGTCGACTACGAGCCGGCCCTGCGCCGCACCGCCGCCAAGCAGGCCAGGCCGACAAGCCCCACGGCAGCCAGAACGGCGGCCAGAAGCAAGGGCTGGCCCACATCGAGGTGGTGCGGCGCCGCCTCCACCGTGTGATGAGGACGCTCAGGAGGGCTGTTGCCGTCCCCGAACGAGTCCTTGAGCACGAAGACCACCGTGTCGACGACATGAAGCAGGCGGTTCTGCACACCCACAGCGGCTTGCCCGGTGACGGCCTTCCACCACTGAGCCGCGGCGTACCCGACGCACAGAAACGCCAGACCCAGCGATGCACCGGGAGCGATGTACCAGGTAGGGGGTACACGCGGCGCGACCGGCCGTCGCTGGGCCGAGCGGTGCCGGGGAGGACAGGCGGAAGGCTGCATGGGCCGATCCTGCCTCGCGAGTCCCCTCCAGGCATGAGTACGCCTACTCAGCTGCCCGGAGACGGAGTGCGGGTGGTGGTGCTCCCGGCATCACCCCGCCGTGCGACCGCCGCGGTCACGCGCCGGGCCACGCGCCAGGCCGTTGACGCACCGCTCGCCGGCGTTCCGTTGCTCGTCTGCGCGATGACCCGGAGCGCGGAGGTCCCTCGGGCGAGGATCACCGACCGAGGCAGGCGCGCGGCCCGCTCGGCTGCGCGTCCCCGTGACACGCACCTGCGCCCGGCCGCAGGCCCGCCACCTCGAGGTCATCTCCCGTTCACGGCCGGCGCTGACGATGCGCCCATGAGACGTACTGTCACTCCCGCCCTCGCCCTGGGGCTTTGCGCACTGCTCGCCACGGCCCTGCCCGCCCACGCCACCACGGAGAGGACCGCGCACGCCGACAGCTACGGGACCAAGGCCCCGTACGCCCCCCGGCAGAACCCGCGGAGCTATGAGCCCGCGCCCGCCGGTTTCACCCCTGTCTTCACCGAGAACGTCTCCCGGCACGGCTCGCGCGCCGCGAGCGACAGCGAGGACGGTGACCTGATCCTCGCCCTGTGGGACAAGGCCGAGAGCGAGGGCCAACTCACCCGAGCGGGACGGGAGTTCGGGCCCCGTGTGCGACTGCTGCTCGACGCCATGGCCACGGTGGGGTACGGCAACCTCAGCGGGCGCGGCAAGCAGGAGATGGCGGGCACGGCCGCACGCATGGAGCAGCGGCTTCCGGAGCTGTTCACCCGGATCGCCGAGAAGAACGAGAAGATAGACGTCGTCAGTTCCGGACAGACACGGGCCGTCGACAGCGGCAAGGCCTTCACCGCCGCTCTCGCCGCCACCGACCCGCGCCTCGCGCCGCTCATCGGCGCGACCCGCACCGACAAGGACGTGCTCTACTTCCACAAGGCGGCCGGCGGTGCCGCGTACCGCGACTACATCGCCACCGACGAGCGGCTCGCACGAACCCTCAAGAGCATCACCGACCAGCCCGCGACCCACCGGGCCGCCCGCGGTGTCCTCGGCAAGCTGTTCAAGCCCGCCTTCGTGCAGCGCGTCGTCCAGGGCGAGTTCTCCTCCATCGGCAGCGACGTCGACGCCGCGGAGGCGGTCTACAACCTGTACGGCATCGCTCCGGCGATGAGGAACGAGAGCCCCGACGGCAAGGGATGGGGCATGGAGCGGTACGTCCCGCCCAGCGACGCCGCCTGGTTCGGTTACCTGAGCGACGCCGAGGACTTCTACCAGAAGGGCCCGGGTTTCACGGACAGCGACATCACCTACAAGATGGCCGGTGTCCTGCTCGACGACCTCTTCAAGAAGGTCGAGGCCAAACGGGACGGGACCAGTGACCTCGGTGCCGAGCTGCGCTTCACGCACGCGGAGGAGATCATCCCGCTGGCCGCGCTGATGGGCCTGCCCGGGAGCACGAAGCCCGTCACCGCCGAGCAGCCGTACACGTACGCGGACAACCCCTGGCGCGGCGCGTCCGTGTCCCCGTTGGGCGCGAACATCCAGTGGGACGTCTTCCGCAAGGGCGGCACCTACCTCGTGCGGATGCTCTACAACGAGAAGGAGACCGCCTTCAAGCAGGGCTGCACTCCGGTGTCCAAGGGCAGCAAGTTCTACGACCTGAACGAACTCGAGCGCTGCTTCGGGCGGGATCAGGCGTCGTAGTAGAGCGCGAACTCGTAAGGGTGCGGGCGGTGACGGATCGCGTCGATGTCCCGCTCGCGCTTGAGCCGGATGTGCGTCTCGATGAGGTCGGTGGTGAAGACGTCCCCTTCGAGGAGGTAGCCGTGGTCCTCCTCGAGGGCGCGCACGGCCTCGGCGAGGTTCTCCGGCAGGCGTTCGGCCCCCTCGTCCGTGTAGAGGTCGGCGTCGACGGGCGCGGGGGGCTCGATCTTGTTGCGGATACCGTCGAGTCCCGCCATCAGCAGCGCGGAGAAGGCGAGGTGCGGGTTGCCGGTCGCGTCCGGGAAGCGGATTTCCACCCGCTTGGCGCGGGCGTCGTCCCCGGTCACCGGGATCCGCACACAGGCCGACCGGTTGCCCTGCGAGTAGACGAGGTTGACCGGGGCCTCGAAGCCGGGGAGCAGCCGGTGGTACGAGTTGAGCGACGGGTTGGTGAACGCGCACAGGCTTGCCGCGTGCCGCATGACGCCGCCGATGTAGTACCGGGCGGTGTCGGACAGGCCGCCGTAACCGAGGGGGTCGTGGAAGAGCGGTTCGCCGTTCTTCCAGAGCGACTGATGCACATGCAGGGCGTTGCCGTTGTCGCCCTGGAGCGGCTTCGGCATGAAGGTGACGGTCTTGCCGTGCTGCCAGGCCGCGTTCTTCACCACGTACTTGAGCAACTGCAGTTCGTCCGCCGAGCGCAGCAGGGTGCCGTAGACGTAGTTGATCTCGGTCTGGCCGCCGGAGGAGACCTCGTGGTGCGACTTCTCCACGGCGATCCCGCAGTCCTCCAGAAGGGAGACCATGGTGTCGCGCAGGTCGGCGAAGCGGTCGTGGGGACTGACCGGCGAGTACCCCTCCTTGTAGGGGATGCGGTAGCCGAGGTTGCCGCCCTCCTCCTCACGGCCCGTGTTCCACCAGCCCTCGGCCGAGTCGATGTGGTGGAAGGCGGTGTGGGCGTCCTCGCCGAAGCGGATCGAGTCGAAGATGTAGAACTCCGGCTCAGGGCCGAAGTACGCGCGGTCGGCGACGCCGGACGCCGCGAGGTGGGCCTCCGCCTTGCGCGCGACGTGGCGGGGGTCGCGGCTGAAGGGCTCGCCGGTCGCCGGGTCGTGCACGAAGGCGTTGACGACGAGCGTCCTGCGCTCCCGGAAGGGGTCGATCCAGGCGGAGTCCAGATCGGCGCGGAGCAGCATGTCCGACTTGTCGATGGACGTGAAGCCGCGGATCGAGCACCCGTCGAACGCCACGCCCTCGGCGAGCAGGGACGGTGTCACGGCGGCGGCGGGCAGGCTGAAGTGCTGCACCCGGCCGAGGAGATCGCAGAACCTGATGTCGAGGAAGCGCACCTCCTCGTCGGCGATACGGCGTACGAGGTCGTCCGGGCTCGGTGACACGTGGCTTGCTCCTTGCGGGGTGTGCGGTGGTGAGGCCAGGGATCCGGGAACGCGGAGGGTGCGGCCGGACCTGTCGGGGGTCCTGTCGTCGCATCGTCGTGGCCGACGAGACCCGGCCATGTGCTCGGGCCATGTGCTCGGGGCCATGTGCTCAAGCGATGTGCTCAGGCCATGTGCTCAGGCCCGTTCCCGCAGGGCGGCGCGGTCCACCTTGCCGTTGGGGGTCAGCGGCATCTCCGGCAGGATCCGTACCTCCTCGGGGATCATGTAGTCGGGCAGGGTCTCGGCGCAGAACGCGCGGATGGCCCGGGCATCGATCTCCGCCCTGCCGGAGCCGCCGGTGACGAAGGCGAACAGCACCTGTTCCCCGGTGGCGTCGGGCAGGACGAGCGCCGTCGCGGCGGCCACGTCGGGGTGTTCCTCGATACGGGTCTCGACCTCGCCGAGTTCCACCCGGTTGCCCCGGAGCTGCACCTGCGAGTCCTTGCGCCCGCAGTAGTACAGCTCGCCCCCGGCACCCCGGTAGGCGAGATCACCGGTGCGGAAGACGGGCTGACCCGAACGCGGGTTGAGGGGGTCGGGCACCTGGGCGGCCGCCGTTGCCTCCGGGTCCCCCCAATAGCCCGCGAACATGGCCGGTGAGCGGAGATAGAGTTCGCCGGTCACGCCGGCCTCCTCGATCGGCCGCCCGTCGGCGTCGAGGAGCATCCCCTCGGAGCCGGGATGAGGGGTGCCGATGGACAGCCGTACGGTCTCGGCCGGAAGCGGGTCGGCCACCTCGGTCAGCGAGCACGACATGCACTCGGTGTGCCCGAAGCTGTTCAGCACCCGGATGCCGGGCCGCAGTTCACGCAGCCGGCGCAGTTCCGGCAGCGGGAACTCCTCGCCGGAGAAGAGGATCGCGCGCAGGTCGGTGAGGTCCGCGAACATGTCCGGCTCGTGCCGCAGCACCTGCCGCCAGATCGACGGGACCCCGTTGACCTGGGTGACGGCCATCTCCTTCAGGAACCGCAGGAAGCGGCGCGGCCAGCGCAGCAGGGCACGTGGGACCGGCACGCAGCAGGCGAGACTGCCGAGGGCCATCCCGATGTCGAACAGGGACAGGTCGAACTGCAGGGGGGCGGTGGTGGCGACGCGTTCGTCCGGGCCGATGTCGCTGTCCGCGATGAGCATGCGGAAGTACGACACGATGCCGCGCTGCGTCATGACGACGCCCTTGGGCCGTCCCGTCGTACCGGAGGTGAAGATGATGTAGGCGGGGTCGGTCTCGACGACCGCGCGCCGGTGCCGGACGCGCTCGCGCGGCCGGGTCCACAGCTCGATCCCGCCGGGCCCGAAACGGCCGGTGCCCATGCCCGCCGGGGGCTGGATCCGGCAGGTCCCGGCGGTGGTCAGGAACAGCGCGGGTTCGGCGAGTTCCACGATGGCCGCCACCCGCCGTGCCGGTGTCTCCGGGCTGACGGGCACGAACGTCAGGCCGAGCCGGGAGCAGGCCAGCAGCAGGGCGACAGCGTGCGCGGAGGTGTCGGCCTCGAGCACGACCCGGTCTCCCACGTCGAGGCCGAGCGGGGCCAGCAGGTCCGCACAGGCGTGGACGCGGCGCTCCAGTTCGCGATAGCTGAGCGCCTGCGGCACACCGTCGTCGCCCAGCTCGTACACGGCGGTCCGGTCGGGCACCAGCCAGGCGCCCGCCAGCAGGAACTCGTGCAACAGGCGGGCCTCGGATCTCGTCCCGTCCTCGCGTGGTCGGGCGTGGGGGAGGAGCCGCGCGTCCTCACGGACGGTCACCATGCCGGTCATCGGTCCTTTCGTGAAGCGGTGTGGTGCGGGGCCCGGACGGGGACGGGGGCGCCGTTTCAGATCCAGAGCCGTTCAGATTCCGTTCAGATCCAGAGCCGTTCAGATCCAGAAGGGAGCAGGCGGAACCGTGTCGGTGCCGGAGGCGACGAGCCGCGTACCCGGGGAGCGGCCGCTGAGCCAGGCGAGCAGGTCGGCCTGCCGTCCGCTGACCGTGGGTCCACCGGTCCCGAGGGTGTGGACGAGACCGGTGTCGGTCGCCTCCAGACGCAGCGCCGGGGTCTGCGGCCGCCGGGCGAGTGCCTCGACGATGTCGTCGAGGATCCACTGGGCGGCGTCGGCCGGTATGTCCGCGAAGCCGTAGCCGGCGTCCAGGTCGGCGTGGTGGATCTCCAGTTCGCGCAGCCGGGTGGGGACCAGGGTCGAGGGCGTGCGCAGTTCCCCGGTGCGCATCCGCACCTCGCCGTGCCAGGCCGCGGGGGGCAGGGCGCGCACCGCCTCCTCGAAGCGGGCGGCGGTGTCGCGGAGGTCGGCGACCAGGTCGGTGACGGGCCGCCGGGCCCCGGCCTCGATCTCGGCGGCACGGGCTTCCATGCTCGCGTACTGGGGCGTCTCCACGCCGGTGCGGGCCCAGGTGAGCAGTCGGCAGAGGCTCTCCGCGGCGCGGGCGACATGGGTGATGACGTGGCCACGGGTCCACGGGGGGACCAGGGTGTCTCCGTCGACCTGGGCATCGGTGAGGGAAGCGACCGTGGCGATGAACCGGTCCGTGGACGCGTTGATCGGGTCCAGTGCCCCGAGGTCGTGCATAGCGCTCCTCGCGCATTCCATAATGCGGAAATGACTGTTCGAAGTGCGGAAAGTTACTCGACTGTAAGTGGGGTACTTCCGTGGCGTCAACCAGCTCGAGCGGATGGCCAGTTGGGGGTAGTGATCTGAGTCACTGTGCATTGTCCTGACTGTTGATGCGTGGCAGCGTGATGTTGCAATGCGGATGAAATATTCCGCATCACGGAAGTGGACCCAGTGGCTGAGACCACTTCCCGGCGGCAGTGCTGAGCGGGCCACAGGGCGGGCTTGCCGCCGCCTGTGCAGGAGCGCACGGGGTGACACGGCCGTCCCGCGGCCCGCCGTACCGATATCGACCGGTCGACTCGCGACCGACCCGATGGGGGATGTGTGCAGCACGACAGCGAAGAACACCGGCTCCCGGACGCGAAGCGCCGGCTCGCGGCGCTGTCCGCGGTCCGGGCGGACCTCCTGGACTGTGTGCAGTCCAATCTGGCCGTGCTGGCCGACCACTTCCACGGTCGGGGCACCCACCTGCGACTCGGCTCGCGGCTCAGCAGCCGGTGGTACCCGGGTGCGGACGGGCTGCCCACCGTCGACCCCCCGCTCGCGGAACAGCTCGTCGAAGCGGAAAGATGCCTGGACCTGCGTGTCACCGGCCAGAAGACGGTCACCGGGGGCGACTTGCCCGGTGCCGTCCAGCCCGGGGCGCCCTGCTACGCCGTCGCGGACGCCTACGAGATGCCCTGGCTGCCCTACCACCGCCGACGGCACATGGACCACAGCTTCCTGCTCATCGCGCCCGACGCGGCCGACGACGGCTGGACGGTCGTGGACGCCTACGACAACGACACCCCCTGGGGCGCCGCCAGACCCGGCGCCTGGACTCTCACCGCGGACCAACTGGCCGTCCTCGGCGAGGTGGAGCTGTTCCGTATCGCGCCCGGGCCGTCCGGTGCCGGTGACGGACCCCGCATCCGGGTGGAGCACGTCCCCATGGACGACTACCTCGCCGCGCTCCACCAGGGCGCCGACCGGGAAGCAGTGCTGCACCGGCTGACCGGCGACGCCTGGCTGCTCGCCCGCTCGCGCACCCTGCACGCGCTGTTCGTGGCCGACGGAGCACCCGACGAGGAGACGGCACGTCACCTGGAGCGATGGAACCAGCTGGTCACGCACACCTACGTGGCCTACCGCCGGGTGGCCCGCGGGCGCCCCGAACCACCGGGCCTGGTGGACCGGCTGGCCGAACTCCTCGAAGCGGACCGGAACGTCTTCCCGGACACCGGAAAACCCGCGGCGCCGCCCACCGCCGCGGGCCTGCCCGGCGACGCCGCCTCCGACAGGGTGCGCGTCCAGGTCGCCGAAGTGGTCGCCGCCGTACTCGGAGGCGACCCGGGCTCGCTGGGCGCCGGCACCGATCTGCGTACCGTGGAGGGATTCACCTCGTTCCGCATGGTCGACATCATCGAGCGCCTCGAAGCCGAGCTCGGCGTCGAATTCGACTCCGACGACCTGGTTCCGGAGAACCTGCGGAGCGTCGAAGGGCTGTGCCGCGTCGTCCGGGGCGCTCGGGAACCGGCCGAGCCCTGAGGTGACGCAGGCAGGCCGCCGGCGGACGCCTCACGGGTGCCGTCCGGCGACTGCTCCGGAACCGGTCCACGACACCGGCCCCGAACGCCGGGACGCCGGGCCCGGACGCCGGGCCCGGACGCCGGGCCGAGGGCCCCGGGTCTTGTCGCCCGGCAGTCCGACTTCCCCGCAGTCCGACTTCCCGCCGCCGATTCCGGCCCGGCGACGCCCGAACGCTCACCCCGACCCCGGGCCGCGTGCGGGTTGCCTCGCCCGTTCCCGGGGGTGCGGGACGGGGCCCCAGAAACCGTGCCCGAGCACCAGTACGGCATCAACACGCCTCGCCGCGAGGGGAGTTCGGACCCCCGCCCCTTGAAAGGGGAGTCCGAGTACCTCGAGCGCGTCACGCCCTCCGCCACGCGTCCCGGGGCGCGGACCGCACGCCCGTCGCTCGTCCCAGCCGCGGCGAGCCCCACCCGCCCGACGACCTTCCCTGAGAGAGGAGCCCGCTGTGGACAGCGCCTTCATCGACCTCCTGCGCCGGCAGCTCAGAGTCGAGAGCTCCACCGAGATCACCGCCGACACCAGCCTGCGCGACCTCGGCATGGACTCCATGCGGTCCATCGAGTTGCTGTTCGGCATCGAGGAGGCCTACGACATCACCCTGCCGGACACCGATCTCAACGAGACCACCTTCGCCACCCCCGGCAACCTCTGGAAAGCGGTCACCGTACAGCTCCCCGACGGGTCGGTGGCCCTGTGACCGCACCCGCCGCCAGTACCGCCGAGGGTCGACACCCCGCTCTCACCGAGGCGTTGGCCCGTGTGACCGGGGTGGCCGAGCAGCACCTGGCCGCCGCCGACCGCGACGCCACCTTCCCCGGCGACGCCCTCGACGCGATGCGGGCCGAGGGGCTCCTCGGCCTGGTCGTGCCGCGCGCCCACGGAGGCATGGGCGGCGGTCTGCGCGACGTCGTCGACGCGGGCCTTGCCCTCGGCCGGTGCGACATGTCGCTCGGACTGATCTTCACCATGCACTGCCAACAGGTCGCCGCCGTGGTCGAGTTCGCCGCCGAGCCGCTGCGCTCCCGGCTGCTGCCGGTGCTCGGCGAGGGTCGCCACTACCTGGCGTCCGTCAGCACCGAGAGCGGCAAGGGAGGCCATGTCTACAGCGCGCACGCCGCCCTGCGCGAAGAGGGCGCCGACCTCGTCGTCGACCGTTTCGCGCCGGTCGTCACCGGGGGCGAGCAGGCCGACGGGTTCCTCATCACCATGAAGAACGCGCAGGCCACGCACGACCGGGACGTCGCCCTGGTGTACGCGGCACGCGAGCAGTTGCTGGCCGAACGGACCGGGAACTGGCAGCCCATGGGGATGCGGGCCACGCGCAGCGCGCCGCTGAAGCTCACCGGCACCGTACCGGCGTACCAGGTACTCGCCCCCGACGTGCCCTTCCGTACCATCGCCGACCGGGTCCTCGTCCCCTACGCGCACTTGGGCTGGTCGGCGGCCTGGCTCGGCGCCGCCGCCGGCGCCCTCTCCCGCGTCCTGCACCTCATCCGCAGCCCGCAGGGGCGCAAACGCTTCGACGTCGGCTCCGAACTGCTCCTCACCCGGCTCTCCCGGACCCGCCAGCGCCTCGACGCGGTCCATGCCCAGCTGCGGCACACCCTGCGGATGGTGGAGAGCACCCCCGACCTGACCGCGCCGTCCGCCCAACTCCTGCTCAACGGCCTCAAACTGAGCGCCTCCGAGCAGTGCCGCGCCGCCGTGGACGATCTGATCGACGCGGTCGGCCTGCAGCACGGCTACCTCAAGGACTCCCCGACCCGGCTGGAGCAGACCCTGCGCGACCTGCGCTCGGCGACCTTGAACTACCACAACGACCGGCTGCACCTGGCGGACGGCCGGCTCGCCCTGCTCGACCGGGAGGTGTGCTTTGTCTGACCGGCCACCGCGGTGCGACACCGCCCCCGAACGCGACCGCATGGCAGGCGGGGACGAGGAGGTGCGGGCCGCCGTCGCCCACCTGCCGCCCCAGGCGACCGGGCGCGACCTGTGGGCCGCCCTGGGCACCGCGGGACTGATCGCCTGGATGTATCCGGACGGACAGGCGGACCGGGGCGTCTTACCCGAACGGCTGGCCCGCGTCCTCGCCGTGACCGGGGAGCGGTTCGCCTTCGGCAGCACCATGTCCCTCTGCGTCCAGGCCGCCACCACCCTGCCCCTGCTCGCCACCGGTGCCCGCACCGCGCCCGGCCCCTGCGCCGACGCGCTCCGCGAAGCCCTCGCCGGCCGGGCGGTGACCGCTCTGGCGGCGACCGACACCACCGCGGGATCGGACCTGGCCTCCCTGCGCACCGAAGCCCGGATCGGTACGGACCACGCCGTGCTCGACGGCGCCAAACGCTGGATCAACAACGCCGTCCCGGCCGATCAGCTGCTGGTTCTCGCCCGGCACCGGCCCGGCCCCCACTTCACCCACTTCACCTGGTTCCTGGTCCCCGCCGACAGCCCCGGGGTGACGGTACGGCCCGCCGACACCGCCCTCTTCGACGGCTCCGGCACCGGCGACATCGACCTTGTGGACGTACGTCTCCCGCTGTCCCACATCGTCGGGCGCGTCGGACTCGGACTGCCCGCGTTCGTCCGGCACATCGGCCCCGAACGCCTCGCCGGCGCCCTGTGGAGCGTCGAACTGTGCCGCACCGCCCTCGACAGCACCCTGCGCCGGCTCACCGGCAGACCCCACGGCACGGGCACCCTGTGGGACCTCGACAGTGTCCGGCAGCTCTTCGCGGAGAGCCTGGTGCGGGTCCAGCAACTGCGGGCGCTGTGCGACGGGCTCCGCGACCGCGTCGTGCACGGCCACGACGCCGCCGCGGCGGCCTCGCTCAAGGCGGCGGCCGGCACCACCGTCAACCATGTCCTCGAGACCTGCGGCCAGCTCCAGGGAGCCCACGGATTCGCCAGCGGCGGCATCCAGGAACTGCGCGCCCAGGCCGCCATCTTCGCCATCAGCGGCGGAGCCACCGAAGTGGTCCGGTCCATCGTCGCCGACTCCGCGCGCAGTGAACTCGACCTGCTGCGTCTCACCACCGCGCCGGCCGCCACGCCGTGACACCGGCCCCGGCCGCCGATTCCTTCCACCCCCACGACCTACGGAGCGACCCATGTGGATTCTCGGTGTGAACGCGCCCCCCACCGGCTGGCACGACACGGCCGCCTGTCTCATCGACGGAACCGGCCGGGTGATCGCCTTCTCGGAGGAGGAGCGCTGCAACCGGGTACGTCACTCCCTGTACCGCAAGCCTCTCCACGCGGCCCGCCACTGCCTCGACCAGGCGGGCATCACCGCCGCCGACCTCGACGTCGTCGCCATCGGCTGGAACACCGAGCAGCTCTACCCGCGGCGCTTCGCCGACGACGCCGAGTTCCTGGACTTCGCCGTGGGCCTCGACTTCGGCGACCGGCTGCCCGAGGTGGTGCGCGTACCGCACCACGCCGCACACGCCGCCTCCGCCTTCTACGCCTCCCCCTTCCCCAAGGCCGGCGTCCTCGTCGTCGACGGGCACGGCGAGAACGAGTCCACCACCATCTGGACCTTCGAGGACGGCGCCGAGCCGCGACGGGAACGCAGCTGGCCGCGCACCTCCTCGCTCGGCTACGCCTACGACGCGGCCTCCACCTGGCTCGGCTTCTCCTTCCTCAACGCGGGCAAGACCATGGGACTCGCCGCCTACGGGCGGGCCCGCGGCCTCCCGGTGGAATCCCTGGTCGACGTGGACGCCGACGACTTCCGCCTCGCCGTCCCCCCTCTCGCCGAGCGTCCCGGCCGCGCCACCGCCGACGAGGTCAAGGAGCAGTACGACCGGACCCTCGCCGCCTGGCGCGAGCGCTACTCCACGCTCGTGGGCGCCGAGGCCCCGGCCGCGCCCGAGGGCAGCCTGGCCGACGACCCGAACGCGGTCCGCGTCGCCTACACCGCCCAGCGCGTCGTGGAGGAGACGGTCACCGCCCTGGCCGCGGTCACCCGGAAGATCTCCGGTACCGACGCCCTCTGCCTGGCCGGCGGGGTCGCCCTGAACTGCAGCACCAACGGCACCCTCCCGGGCCCCGTGTACGTGCCGCCCGTCCCGCACGACGCCGGAGTCGCCCTGGGTGCCGCCTGGACGGTGTGCCCGCCCAAGGACCGCACCCGCGAACCCCTCGACCCCTACCTCGGCACCGACGTCGACGGCCCGTCCCACTCCCGCACCCCGGCCCCCCTGGACACCTCCGACCTGATCCGGGAGGACCTCGACATCGACCGGGTCACCGACCTGCTGCTGGCGGGCCGCGTCGGGGCCGTCGCGCAGGGCCGCGCCGAGGTGGGTCCGCGCGCACTGTGCCGCCGCTCGATCATCGCCGTCCCCGACACCGCCGAGGTCAACACCCGCGTCAACACCCTGAAGGACCGGGAGCAGTGGCGCCCGTTCGCCGGGGTGACCCGCCCGGAGTACGGGGCCCGGCTGTGGGAGCGTCAGGAACACCTCAGCCGGTACATGCTCGGCGCCGCCCGGGCCACCGACCTCGGCCGGCGGGTCGCGCCGGGAGTGGTGCACGTCGACGGCACCACCCGGCCGCAGGTGCTGTACGCCGACGAGGCCCCCGCTGTCGGCGCGGTCCTGGACACCCTGGAGCGGCGCGGCGTGCCACCGGTCCTGCTGAACACCTCGTTCAACGGCAGAGGCGAACCGATCGTCAACACCAAGGGAGACGCCCTGGCCACGTTCCGCGCTCTGGACCTGGACTTCCTCGTCCTGGGCGACGCGCTGTTCCGCAAGAAGCACGAAGGGAACACCGCACGATGAAGTCCACCGTCACCGCACCGGGGGCCACGCGGGGTCCGGCCGGCCCGCCCGGTGAGCGTTTCCGCGCCTTCGGGCCGCGCCACATCGACGAGATCGCCGACCGGTACGGCCTGGCGCCCGAGACCCGCGAGACGGTGCGACGCATCTCCCTCGTGCTGCCCTTCCGCGTCAACGGCTACGTCCTGGACCAGCTCATCGACTGGGACCGGGGCGCCGAGGATCCGCTGTTCCAGCTGACCTTCCCGCAGCCGGGGATGCTCACGGAGGAGGACGAGCGCGAGCTGGAGAAGCTGTCCGCCGACCCGGCCGACCGGCTGCTGCTGCGTGAAGCCGTCTCGGCCATACGGCGCCGGCTCAACCCGCATCCCTCCGGTCAGCAGCAGCTCAACGTGCCCACGCACAACGGCGCCGCCCTGCCCGGCCTCCAGCACAAGTACCGCGAGACGGTGCTGTACTTCCCCAGCCAGGGACAGACCTGTCACGCCTACTGCACCTACTGCTTCCGCTGGGCGCAGTTCGTCGGCGACGCCGACCTGCGGTTCGCCGCCCCCGACCCGTCCGGCCTGCTCGCCCACCTGGCCGACCACCCCGACGTGCACGACGTGCTCATCACCGGCGGCGACCCCATGGTGATGTCCACCGAACGGCTGCGCCGCCACGTGGAACCCCTGCTCGGCGTCGAGTCCGTCCGTACCGTGCGGATCGGCACCAAGTCGGTGGCGTACTGGCCGCAGCGCTTCGTCACGGACCCGGACGCCGACGACGTCCTGCGTCTGTTCGAGGAGGTGGTGGCGTCCGGCCGGCAGCTCGCCGTGATGGCGCACTTCAGCCATCCGCGCGAGCTGTCCACCGGCCTCGCCCGGCAGGCGCTGCGCCGCATCCGCGACACGGGCGCCGTCATCTACTGCCAGGCCCCTCTCATCTCCCATGTCAACGACGACGCCGAGGTGTGGGCGCGGCTGTGGCGGGCCGAACTGGCCGCGGGGGCCGTGCCGTACTACATGTTCGTGGAGCGCGACACCGGCCCGCAGGACTACTTCAAGGTGCCCCTCGCGAGGGCCACCGAGATCTTCCAGGACGCGTATCGCACGCTGCCGGGGCTCGCCCGTACCGTCCGCGGGCCGGTGATGTCCGCCACCCCTGGAAAGGTCGTCGTCGACGGGATCGACGAGACGGGCCCGGAACGCTGGTTCCAGCTGCGCATGCTGCAAGCCCGGGACCCGTCCCTGGTGGGGCGGCCGTTCCGGGCCCGGTACGACCCGGACGCCGCCTGGCTCCACGACCTGGAACTTCACCCGGACACCCCGGCCGACCTGCGGGACGCGGTCGGTGGCCGGGCGGGGAACGGCGCGCCGTGAGCGGGTTCGTGACGGTGCCGGTGGCCCCCGGGGTGTGGCTGGCCGCCGGTGACGGCGGGGACCTCCCCGTCAGCACCCATCCCGGCGACCGGCACACGGCCCGCTCGATGCCCGCCCGGCGGGCCCGCGAGTTCCTCACCGGACGCGGTCTGCTCCGCCGCCTTCTGCTGGAGGTCCGTCCCGAGGCCGCCGACGCTCCCACCGTCGCCGGCCCGCACGGCGCGCCGCGGCTGGAGGGCCATCCCGGTCTCGGCGTCAGCATCGCGCACGACGCCGGTACCGTGGCCGCCGCCGTCGCGGTGGGCCGGGCGGTCGGCGTGGACGTCCAGCACCCGCCGCAGTGGGCCTCGCCCACGCTGGCGCGGCGCCTGCTGCGGGAGCGGACGGCGCAACTCGACACCCTGCCCGCACCCGCCGCCGCACGCGAACTCGCCTGGGTGTGGACGGCGCAGGAGGCCTGCGCCAAGGCCACCGGACGGGGCCTGGCGGTCCGTCCCTGGACGATCGACGTACCGCTCGGGGCCCGTTCCGGCACCTGGCGCGGGCTGGCCTGGCACAGCCTCCGCGACCGGTTCGGCACACCGCTCAGCTGCGCGTTCACCGCTCCCCACGGCACCTGCCCCCCGCGTACCCGCACCCGCACACCGAACGAGGCGATCGACCGATGACGACCGAGGAGTGCCACGACACGCTGTACGACTGGTTCGCGCGTTCCGCCGCCGCGTACCCGGACCACACGGCCCTGGAGGTGTCCGGCCGCCGGCTCACGTATGCCGAACTCGCCGGATACGCCGGGCGGATCGCCGACGGACTCGTGCGCCACACGGGCGGTGACCGGCCTCGCCGGGTCGGGCTGCTCGCCGGGCGCACCGCGGAGGCGTACGCCGGGTATCTCGCCGTCCAGCGGCTCGGCGCGGCGGTCGTGCCCTTGGGCGTCTCCTTCCCCGCGGCACGCAACGCGGCCGTCGCGGCCGCGGCCGGCGTCGACCTGGTGCTCACCGACGGCGGGGGAGAGGTCGCCGGCCAGGTCGCTCTGCCGGTCCGGCAGTGGGATCCGGGCGCTTGGGCGCCGCGGGCCGCCGCCGGGGAGCCGGGCGCCGGGCGGGAACCGGTGCGGCCGCGTCCCGGCGACCTGGCGTACATCCTGTTCACGTCCGGGTCCACCGGGGTGCCCAAGGGCGTGCCGATCCGGCACCGCAACGCGTGCGCGTACCTGAGGCACGCGGTGGCCCGGTACGGGGTGCGGCCGGGCGACCGGCTCTCGCAGACCTTCGACCTCACCTTCGACCCGTCGGTGTTCGACATGTTCGCGGCCTGGGGTTCGGGGGCGACGCTGGTGGTGCCGACCCGCGACGAGGTGCTCGCTCCCGTCCGGTTCGTCACCGAGCGCGCCCTCACCCACTGGAACTCGGTCCCGTCCGTGATCACGCTGGCCGGCCGGCTGCGTGCTCTGAAACCCGGCAGCATGCCCACACTGCGGCGCAGCATGTTCTGCGGCGAGCCGCTGACGCTGCGTCAGGCGCTGGCTTGGCAGCGGGCGGCTCCCGGCGGCACGGTGGACAACGGGTACGGCCCGACCGAGCTGACCGTCACCTGTGTCACCCACCGTCTGTCCGCCGACCCGTCCGGCTGGCCGGAGCCCGCCAACGGCACCGTCCCCATCGGCCGACCCCACCCGGGAGCCGAGATCCTGCTGCACGAGGGCGAGTTGTGCGTGCGGGGCCCGCAGCGTTTCGACGGCTACCTGGACCCAGCCCACAACACGGGACGGTTCCTGGCGCCCGACGGGTCGCCGTACGATCCGGCGACGCCGCTCACCGACGCGCACTGGTACCGCACCGGCGACCGGGTGGAGCTGGGGGACGACGGCGTCCTCGTCCATCTGGGACGACTGGACCAGCAGGTGCAGGTGCACGGCTACCGGGTGGAGCTGGGCGAGGTGGAAGCGGCGTTGCGAAGCCATCCGGGAGTGGCCGACGCCGTCGTCCTCGCACCCGTCTCGGACTCCGGTGTGCGGCTGGCGGCCGCCTTCAGCCCGACGGGCGAGGCGGCCGTGGACCCGGCCGGGCTGCGCGCGGCCCTCCAGGACCGGCTGCCGGCGTACATGGTGCCCGAGACGCTGACCGCGCTGCCCGCCCTGCCGCTCAACGCGAACGGCAAGATCGACCGCCCGGCCGTCGCGGCGGCCCTGGGAATGTCCGGACCGGAGGGACGTTAGCCGCACAACGTCGGGACCGGACCGGAAAACCAGAACCGCCCCCCTTTCGGTGCGGAGCTGGTTTTCCGGCGCCCGGTATTTCCCGGGTCAATTCCCCCCGGGCGGGGTGACCAGGTCCCGGATCAGAGTGATGAGAGTCGAAGCCGACGGCTGCACGAAGAAATGGCCGCCGGGGAATTCGTGATGCCTGAATTCACCGGTCGTGTGCTCTTTCCAGCCGGTGACGTCCGTGCCCCGCACCGTGTCCTGATCCCCGGTGAGCACGGTGACCGGGCAGCCCAGGACGGGGCCGGGTCGCATGCGGTAGTGCTCGACGGCGGTCAGGTCGGCGCGCACCGCGGGCAGGACGAGGGCGGCCAGCTCGGGATGGGCGAGCACCTCGGCCACCGCGGGGTTCTGGTGTTCCAGCCAGGCGCGCAGCCGCTCGTCCGGCAGGGTGCTCAAGTGCGGTTCGCGAGGGAGCTGCGGAGCCGCGCAGGCGGCCACGAAGAGATGGTCGGGGCCGCGTTCTCCCAGCTCACGCAGGTGCCTGGCGGTCTCGAAGGCGACCAGGGCCCCCATGCTGTGGCCGAAGAACGCGCAGGGCGCGCCGGCACCGCCGTCCGCGGCGACGGCGTGCGCGAGCTGTTCCGCGAGCTGCACCAGGCCGGACGGCGGACGTTCCCGCAAGCGGCTCTCCCGGCCCGGGTACTGCACCGCCCGGACGTCCAGCGCGCCACCGCCGAGGTCCAGCCAGCGCGCGTAGGCGGAGGCCGCGCCGCCGGCGTGCGGGAACAGGAAGAGGCGGACGCCGGAACGCGTCCGCGGTATCGCGGTGAGCCAGGGGTCGGACACGGTGAATCATCTCCGAATAAGGAAGGAAGAAACGGCGGGTAGTGGTCTGCCGCCGGTTCGGGCAACGGAAGAGAAATTACAGGACCTTGCTTGACGGGTTCACGAAATCCGGCCTATTGTCTCAGGCGTTTGAAACTTCGATTCCGCTGTGCGGAAAACAGGGGCGGGTGTGTCGAGGAAGAGCGGGGAGAAAGTGGAACGGAACGTACGGGAAGCGGAGAAGTACTGGCGCCACCGGCTCACCGGCTTCCGCGAACCGACCGTGCTCGGCATCGAACGCCCCGCCTCCGCGCCGGGCCCGCGCGCCGTGCACGAGCAGGCCCTGACCCCGGCGGAGGAGAAGGCGCTGCGGGCCCGCGCGCACCGCCTCGGCGTCGACCCCGGCCTGCTCGTCCTCGCCGCGTGGACCCTGTTGCTCGTCCGCTACGGCGGCGGGAGCGACCTCGTGTACGGGGCGGCCGTCCCCGCGCCGGCCACCTGGCCCGGGCCGGCCCAGTCCGCTGCGCGGCCCGCCACCGCCCCGCTGCCCGTGCGCGTCGAGACCGGTCCCGGCCAGAACGTGCGCGAACTCCTCGCCGCCCTCCAAGAGGCCCTCCCCGAGCCGCGCCACATGGTGCTCACGGCCGGCGAGATCGCCGTACTGAGCGACCTCGAGCCGGACGTGCCGCTCTACGACAAGGTCATCAGGATCTGCGGTGGGCCCGCGGCGCCCGCCGACGCCGCCCTCGCCATGGAGGTCACCGCGACCCTGGGTGAGCGGCCGGCCCTGCACCTCGACCACGACACCGCCCGCGTCGAACGCGCCGACGCCGCGCGGATGCTGCGCCACCTGCGGCAGGCCCTCGCCGCCGTCGCCGCCGCCGACGGCGCGACGCACCTCGGCGAACTGGACGTGCTCTCCCCGGACGAGGTACGCCGGCTCCTGCACGAGTGGAACGACACGCGCACCGCCGCGCAGGATCCCGCCTGCATCCACGAGCTGGTCGAGCGGCAGGCCGCACGCACCCCCGACGCCGTCGCCGTCGTCCAGGGCGAGGACCGGCTCACCTACGCCGAACTGGACCGGGAGGCCGATCTGCTGGCCGCCGGGCTCGCCGCCCGGGGCATCGGCCCCGGTGACTTCGTGGCCGTACACCTGGAGCGCACCGTCCGCAGCGTGGTCGCGTTGCTCGGTGTGCTCAAGTCCGGTGCCGCGTACGCCCCCGTCGAGTGCTCCCTGCCCGCCGCGCGCGTACGGCACCTGCTGCGGTCGCTGCGCTGCCCGGCGGTGGTGTGCGCGGGAAGCCGCGTGGCCTCCCTCCGGGAACTCTCCGCCGACCTGCCCCACTTGCGGCACATCCTCTGGACCGACCCACCCGAGGACACCACCCCGGCACAGACAACCGCCGCCCCCGGCACCGCCCCGCCCCGTCCGGAGCAGGCACCCACCGCCCGGCCCCACCCGGCAGGAGCGCACAGCCCGGCGATCGTGGACGCCGCCGTCGCCGCGGTCCCCGGCGACGCCCCCCGGCCGCGCCGGGCCGGCCCGGACGACCTCGCCTACGTCATCTTCACCTCGGGCTCCACCGGCACCCCCAAGGGCGTCCTGCTGCGGCACGCACCCGTGGTCAACCTGATCCGCTGGGTCAACGGCACGTTCGCCGTCGGCCCCCGCGACCGGGTGCTGTTCCTGACCGCCTTCGGTTTCGACCTGTCGGTGTACGACGTGTTCGGGCTGCTCGCCGCGGGCGGCAGCGTCCGGGTCGCGTCGGACGAGGAGATCCGCGACCCACGGCGCCTGCTGGCCGTCCTCGACGGCGAAGCCGTCACCTTCTGGGACTCCGCACCCGCCGCCCTCCAGCAGCTCGAACCGCTGCTCGAGCTCCGGGACCCGGCCCCCACGGCGGCGCTGCGCCTGGTCTTCCTCAGCGGCGACTGGATCCCGGTGAGCCTGCCGGACGCCGTACGCGCCGCCTTCCCCGGCGCCGAAGTCGTCTCCCTGGGCGGCGCCACCGAGGCGGCCATCTGGTCCAATTTCCACCGGATCACCGAGGTGGACCCCGAGTGGCCCAGCATCCCCTACGGCCGCCCCATCGACAACGCCCGCTACTACGTCCTCGACGGCGAGCTGCGCCCGGCACCGGTCGGGGTCCCCGGCGACCTGTACATCGGCGGCGACTGCCTGGCCTCCGGCTACCACGGCGAACCGGCGCTGACGGCGCGGAAGTTCCTGCCCGACCCGTACGCGGACACGCCGGGTGCCCGCATGTACCACACGGGGGACCGGGCACGGCTGTGGGCCGACGGCACGATGGAGTTCCTCGGCCGCACCGACAGCCAGGTCAAGGTCCGCGGCTTCCGCATCGAACTCGGCGAGATCGAGGCCGCGTTGCGCGTCCTCGACGGAGTCGGCAGCGCCGTGGCCCACGTCCACGGGTCGGGCGAGTCCGCCCGGCTGACGGCGTACGCCGTGCCCACCCCCGGAGCACGGCTCCACCCCGCCACCCTGCGGGACCGACTGGCGCAGACCCTGCCCGCCTACATGGTCCCGGGCGACATCGTCGTCCTCGACACGCTGCCCGCCACCGTGAACGGCAAGCTCGACCGGCGCGCCCTGCCCGATCCCGGGCGGCCCGCCCCCACCGGTGCCCCGCCCGGCGGGGCGCCCGCCACCCGGCTCGAGGCCGAGGTCGCGGCCGTGTGGCAGCAGATCCTGGACCGGCCGGTCGACGCCGGCAGCGACTTCTTCGCGCTCGGCGGCCAGTCGCTGCTCGCCGTCCGTGCCATCGCGCGCCTGAAGGTGGTCCTGGGCGCCGATATCCCGATCCGGACCCTCATGGACCACCCCCGGCTGCGGGACTTCGCGCGGGAGGCCGCACCGTTCCTCGGCGGCCGCGAGCCGTGACCGACGTCGGCCTTCGCCCGGTCCCGGTGACCTCTGCGCAACAGGAAGGTGCCATGTACGAACCACAGGACCCCACCCGCCGCTTCGACGTCGTGGTCAACGACGAGGGCCAGCACTCGCTGTGGCCGGCCGACCGGACCCGGCCGGCCGGCTGGCGGCCCCTCGGCTTCAGCGGATCGCACCAGGAGTGCCTCGATCACGTCGCCGCGGTGTGGACCGACATCCGCCCGCTCACCACCCGGCGGGAGACCTCCGCATGACCGCCGCCGCCCACGCCGGCGCCGACGCCCGGGGGAGCGCCACCAGCACCCTGCACGGGATCTTCGAACACCGCGCCGCCCGCGCCGGCCACCGCGTCGCCCTCACCGACGGGCCGCGCACCCTCACCTACACGCAGCTCAACCGCGCGGCGAACCGGCTCGCGCACGCGCTGCTGCGCCGCGGCGCGGGGCCGGGCACCTTCGTCGGGGTGTGCGCGGACCGCTCCGCCGACCTGGTGGTGGCGATCCTCGCGGTCCTGAAGTCCGGTGCCGCGTACGTGCCGCTGGACCCGTCCTATCCCGCGGACCGCCTCCGCTTCACCCTGGACGACACCGGGTGCGGCGTCGTCGTGGGCCAGGAACGGCACCGCGGTGCCTTCCCCGGCACGGACTACCTGTCCGCGCGCGACACGGCGGGGGAGAGCGACACCGACCCCCGGGGCGGCGCGAACGCACACCACCCCGCGTACGTCATCCACACCTCCGGATCCACCGGCACCCCCAAGGGCGTCGTCGTCACCCACGCCAACGTCGTCCGCCTCTTCGACGGCTGCCGGGACGAACTCGGCATCGCCGCGGCCGACTCGGACGACGTGTGGACGCTCTTCCACTCCTGCGCCTTCGACTTCTCCGTATGGGAACTGTGGGGCGCACTGCTGCACGGCGGGCGCCTCGTCGTCGTGCCCTACACCACCAGCCGCTCCCCGGAGTCCTTCCTGCGGCTCCTGCGCGCCGAACGCGTCACCGTCCTCAGCCAGACCCCGACGGCCTTCCGGCAACTGCTGCGCGCCGCCGAGGCGGCGGACTTCCCGGACACCGCGCTGCGCCTGACCGTCTTCGGCGGCGAAGCCCTCGACCCGGCCGCCCTGCGGCCCTGGACCGAGCGGTACGGCACCGATCGCCCGCGCCTGGTCAACATGTACGGCATCACCGAGACGACCGTGCACGTCACGTGGAAGAGCCTCACCCCCGACGACTGCCGCACCGCGCGCAGCCCCATCGGACGCCCGCTGCCCGGGGTCCGCGTCCACCTCCTCGACCCCGCCGGCAACCCCGTGGCGCCCGGCGAGACGGGCGAGATGTACGTGGGCGGCACCGGTGTCGCCCTGGGGTACCTCGGCCGGCCGGCGCTGACCGCCGAGCGTTTCGTGCCCGACCCGTTCGGCGCCCCGGGTGAACGGCTCTACCGCAGCGGCGACCTGGCGGTGCTCACCGCGGACGGCGAGCTGGAGTTCCGGGGACGCGCCGACGACCAGGTGCAACTGCGCGGATTCCGCGTGGAACTGGGCGAGGTCGAGACGGCGCTCGGCGCCCTCGGGGGCGTTCGCGAAGCAGCCGTGACGCTGCGCACCGACGCCTTCGGTGAGGCCGTGCTCGCCGGCTACGCGGTGCTCGCACCGACGGCCACGGCGACCGCTGACGAGCTGCGCCGGGCCCTTGCCGAGCGGCTGCCCGCGCACATGGTGCCCTCGGCCCTCGTCCTCCTCGACTCCTTCCCGCTGACCCCGAACGGCAAGCTGGACCGCAAGGCCCTGCCCGCCCCGCCCCACGCGCCCGCCGACGAACCGCGGCCCGGCCCGGACGAATCCGTGGAACAGCTCCTGGCCCGCATATGGAGCCGGGCCCTCGGCCGCGAACGGGTCGAGAACGACCAGAACTTCTTCGCCCTGGGCGGCGACTCCCTCGTCGCGCTGCACGTCGTCGGCCTGGCCCGCGAGGCCGGACTCGACCTCAAGGTCGAGCACCTGTTCCAGCATCCGACCGTCGCGACCCTCGCCCCGCACGCGACCGCCGCCCCCACCGAGACCACCGCTCCCCCCGCCGGCGGCACGGCACCGGCCACCGCCGACCGGCTGCCGCCGGGCGTCACCACGGCCTGCCCGCTGACCTCCCTCCAACTCGGCATGATCTTCGAGTCCCAGCTCTCCGGGGACCCGACCCTCTACCACGACGTGGTGAGCGTGCGCCTCCAAGGCCCGCTCGTCCCCGACGCCCTGCACCGCGCCCTCGAAGCACTGGCCTCACGCCACGACATCCTGCGCACCACCTTCGACCTCGGCAGCTTTTCGGAGCCCCTGCAACTGGTGCACGACCACGTCACCGTGCCGCTGCACCACGGCGAGGAACTGCCCCCGGCGGCCACCGCCGCCGAGGCGGTCAGGGCCTGGTGGCGGGGACAGTGGCAGCACGCGTTCACGCTGGAGGGCGCACTCCTGTGGCGCTGCCACGTCCACGACCATCACGACGGCACCTTCCAGCTGTCGGTCTCCGCCCACCACAGCATCCTCGACGGCTGGAGCTTCGCCCTGCTCGTCACCGAGCTGACCGCCGCCTACGCACGCGCACTGGACCCGGCCCCCGCACCACCGGCCGCACCCACCCTCCCGTACCACGCCTACGTCGCCCTCGAACGCGCCGACAGCCGGTCCGAGGCCGCCCGGGAACACTGGACCCGCCTCGTGCGCGACGCCCGTGCGACCCGGCTGCCCCCGCCCGACGGCGCCGACACCACGCCCGCCCTCGACCCCGACGCGCGGCTGGGGATCCCCGCGGACCTGGTCGACGCCGTACGCGGGGTGGGCGACCGCCTGGGCGTGCCCCCCAAGTCCGTGTACCTCGCGGCCCACCTGCAAGCACTGCGCGCGGCCACCGGCGACCCACGGCCCGTCACAGGGGTCGTGACGGGCGGCCGTCCGGAGCAGGCCGGAGGAGAACAGGCCCTGGGACTCTTCCTCAACAGCGTGCCGCTGCGTGCCGCACCGCCCCGAGGCACCTGGGCCGACCTGATCCGGTCCGTGTTCGCCGAGGAACGGGCGGCCGCCCCGTTCCGCCGTTTCCCGCTCGCGGACATCCAGGCCCTCGCGGGCGGCGCGCCGTTCTCCGTGCTCTTCAACTACACCGACTTCCGGCCCTTCGACACGCTGGCGGAGCTGCACGCCGTCCATGTCGTCGACTGGTGGTTCTGCGACCGCACCAGCTTCCCCGTCGTCGTCGAGGTGGGCCGGCAGCCGATGGACAAGAACTGGGAGCTGACCGTCCGGGTCGACCGCACCCGCACCACCTCCGCTTTCGGTACCGCTCTCGCGGAGCGCTTTCTCGACACCCTGCGACGCCTGTGTGAGGACCCCTTCGATGCTTGCTGACCCCGCCCCGCCTCCCGCGCGCGGCGCCGTGACGCCACCGGTGTCCCTGGCGCAGCGCGAACGGCTCACCCTGTGGGCGTCCGGGCAGCCGAGCCAGGACCAGCCCACCTTCGCCTGGTCCTTCGCCGGCGCCGTCGACACGCGCCGGGCCAGGGCCGCCTGGCACGCGGTCGTCGCCCGCTACGACACCCTGCGCAGCGTCTTCGAGGACACCGGGGCGGGCACGTTCACCTGCCGCCGCGACGGCGCCACCGCCATCACCGCCCAGACCTTCGCCGTCACCTCGCCGCAGGACTTCCTCGGCGTGCTGTGCGCGCCCCTCGCCCTGATCGGCGGAGCGCTCGCGCGCCTGGTCGTCAGCCCCGGAGCGGACGAGACCCTCATCGGCCTGAGCATCGACCACCTCGTCATCGACGGCCACAGCTACCACCGTGTCGTCGCGGACTTCTTCAGCCTGCTGCGCGGTGAGGAACCCGCCGGGCCACCCCCCGCACCCGCGGACGCCTTCTTCCACGAGGAACTGAAGGCGGCCGACTCCGCCGCCGCGCGCAAGGTCCTGGACTACTGGCGGCGCACCACCGGCGGCACCACCTACCCTCCGCTGCACCCGGACCTCGCCCGCCCGGCCGGCGTCACCGTGGCGCCCGAAACCGCCCACACCACGGTCGCCTTCGACCCCGGAGCCCCCTACGCCCGCACCGCGCTGGGCCGTTCCGCCCGGGTCCTCGCCGCTGTCTCCACAGCCCTGCTGCGTGTGCTGGAACCGGCCGACCGCACCGCACCACTGCGCTTCCTGCTCCAGAGTTCCCGTCGCTCCAGCCCCGAGAAGCTGAACATGGCCGGGTTCCTCTCCAACTGGCAGGTGACCTCCTTCACCGTCGGCGGCACCGCAGACGACACCGTCCACGAAGTGACCCAGGCCGTCTTCCGCTCCCTGCGCGGCCACCCCCTGCATCACGCCGAGGTCGTCCGCCGTCTCGAACCCCGCTGGTACGGGGCGCGCTATCTGCCGAGCGAACCCCTGCCCCCCTACGCCCTGTTCAACTATCTGACGGAGCAGGAGCCGCCGCGGATCGGCGGCCGGCCGGGCAGAGCCCTGGAGATACCGCCCATGGGCGCCTACCGGCTGCACGGCGCCCTGCGCGTCTACGGCACCGAACGCGCCGACGGCAGCGGCGCCGCGGTACGGCTGGTCGCCGACGCGAGCGTGTTCGGCGCCGGCCTCGCCGCGTCCCTGGCCGAGGCCGTCAGCGCTGATCCCGGCCCCGGGAACGGCGCATGACCGGGCTGCGCGACCGGGCGGCACGCGCCGCGCGAGGGCTGCCGCGCGCCTTCTGGTTCCTGTGGGGCGCCACCCTGGTCAGCCAGCTCGGTTCTTTCGTCATCCTCTTCATGTCGATGTACCTGACGAAGGAACGGGGATTTTCCGCCTCCTTCGCCGGGCTGGTCGTCGGCCTCGCCTTCGGAGGCGGCGGCATGTTCGGCACCCTCGCCGGTGGATTCGTCGCCGACTTCCTCGGCCGCAGACGTACCCTGCTCACCGGCAACCTCGCCACCGTGGTCCTCATGGCCGGGCTGGGCTTCGCACGGGACCGGGTGAGCATCCTGCTGCTCGCCGTCGGCGTGGGCATGGCCAGCAACATGATCCGTCCGGCGGTGAACGCGCTGATGATCGACCTGGTGGCCGAGGAACACCGGCCACGCGCCTTCTCCTTGCAGTTCTGGGCCGTGAACCTCGGCTTCTCGGTCGCCGGCGCACTGGCCGGGTTCGTCATCGACGTCGACTACCGGCTGCTGTTCCTGCTGGACGCGGGGACGACGCTGGTCGCGGCCGTGGTCGTCCTCCTGGCGGTGCCCGAACCGGCGCGCGACCCGGGCGTGCCGTCCGGTTCCGCGGCGCGTGCGGGCCGTACCGAGCGCGGCGGCGGGGTGGGTGTCGTCCTGCGTGACCGCCCCTTCCTGGCGCTGGTGGGTCTCGCGGTGCTGTTCAGCGTGGTGTTCATGCAGCACATGTCGACACTCCCGCTCGCCGTGCAGGACGCCGGCCTGCCGCCCGCCGCGTACGGCTGGCTCATCACCCTCAACGGCGTCGTCATCGTCCTCGGACAGCTCTTCGTGCCCCGCCTGGTCGCGAAACGGCGGCCCGAACGGATCCTCGCCCTCGCCGCCGCGCTCATGGGAGGCGGCTTCGCCGTCATCGCGGTCGGGCACTCCGCGGCCTTCTTCGTCGTCTCCACGCTGGTGTGGACCACCGGCGAGATGCTCAACGCCGCCACCGGGCCCGCCCTCGCGGCCTCGCTCTCGCCCGACCACATGCGCGGTCGCTATCAGGCGTTCTTCACCGTGTCGTACAACGTGGCCGGCCTCATCGGCCCCTCGCTGGGCGGCTACGTCCTTCAGCACACCGACCGCGGCCTGTGGCTGGGATGCCTGGGGCTGGGCGCTCTGACGGCGCTGGGACACCTGGCCGCCGGCGCGGCCCGCAACCAAGGCGCCGCCGCCCGGCGCGACCACGCCCCGCAGGAGTCCGCCACGGCGCCCTGAACGGCAGCGCGCCGACCGATCGGCGGACCGTACGGACGCCCGCACACCAAGCCGTGGCCATCAGCGAGCCGCGGCGCACGGAGGCTCATCGTGACCAACCCCTTCGAGGACCCGGATTGCGCCTACCTGGTGCTCGCCGATCGGCGGGGCCGGCTCTCCCTGTGGCCGGCCGGCACCGCGACCCCCGCCGGATGGACGGCCGTCCACGGCCCGGACGCCCGTCAGGGCTGCCTGGACCACGTCACCGAGCGCGCCGGCGAGCTCCCGCCGCCCGGCACCACCGAGCCCGGCGCGCCGCCCGACCCGTCCCCGGCCGAACTGTTCGAGTCGTGGGCCGGACGCACCCCCGACGCGCTCGCCCTCATCTGCGGCACCACCCGGCTGACGTACGCGGAGCTGAACGCGCGCGCCGACGCGCTGGCCCGCGTCCTCGCGGACCGGGGCGTCGGAGCCGAGGACCGGGTGGCGCTGCTGCTGCCCCGTTCGGCGGACCTGCTCGTGGCCCTGCTCGCCGTCCTGAAGACCGGCGCGGCCTACGTGCCCGCCGACCCGGACCACCCGGCTCAGCGCCTCGCCCACGTCCTGGCCGACGCCGCGCCGAAGGCCCTGCTGACCGCGCCCGACCCGGCCGCCCGGAGCCTCGCGGCCACCGTCGCGCCCGGCCTCCCGCTCATCCACGTACAGGGCGGCCCGCCCTCGACCGGGACGCCGTACGTCCCGCCCGCGCCCGAGGCGCCGCAGAAGCCACCGGCGCCCGCGGCGTCTTCACCGTCGTCCGCGGCCGAGCAACCCGACCGGCCCGCCTACGTCCTGTACACCTCCGGGTCGACCGGCCGCCCCAAGGGCGTGGTCGTCCCCCGGTCCGCACTGGCCAACTTCCTCGCCGCCATGCGCGAGCTGTTCCCGCTGGCCCCCGGCGACCGCCTGGTCGCCGTCACCACCGTCGCCTTCGACATCGCCGCTCTGGAGCTGTACCTGCCGCTGGCCTGCGGCGCCACCGTCGTCCTGGCGGCACGCGAGGAGGTACGAGACCCCTGGGCCCTGGCCGGACTGCTCACGCGGACCGGCGCCACCACCCTCCAGGCCACCCCCTCCCTGTGGCAGGCCCTGGTTGCCGAGGTGCCCGACGCCGTCCGCGGACTGCGCATGCTCGTCGGAGGAGAAGCCCTTCCCGCGGCCCTCGCCGAGCGGATGCGTGCCCTCGGCTGCCAGGTGACGAACCTCTACGGCCCCACCGAGACCACGATCTGGTCCACCGCCCTTACCGTCGACGGCACCACGGTTCCGGGCTCCATCGGAAACCCCATCAGGAACACCCAGGTGTACGTCCTCGACGACGCACTCCGACCCGTCCCCGCCGGGACGGCCGGCGAACTGTACATCGCCGGCGCCGGACTCGCGCAGGGCTACCTCGGCCGGCCGGCGCTGACGGCCGAGCGCTTCGTGGCCGACCCGTTCGGACCCCCCGGAACCCGCATGTACCGCACCGGGGACCTGGTGCGGCCAGAGCCGGACGGCACCCTCACCTACCTCACACGCGTCGACTTCCAGGTCAAGGTCCGCGGCTTCCGCGTCGAACTCGCCGAGATCGAGAACGTGCTGGAGCAGCACGCCGGCGTCGCCCGGGCAGCGGTCACCGTCTCCGAGGACCACCCCGGTGACACGCGCCTCGCCGGCCACGTCGTCCCCGCGCCAGGACGCAGCGTGGACCCGCTGGCCCTGCGCGCGTTCGCCGCCGGGACCCTGCCCGACTACATGGTCCCCTCCACCGTCACCACCCACGACGCCTTCCCGCTCACCCCCAACGGCAAGCTCGACCGCACGGCGCTCGCCGCGTCCCGGGCCGCCGCGGACGTCCTCCTCGGCGCGCAGGACACGATCCCGCACGACGAGACCCTCCTCGGCACGGTGGCCCGCGTCTGGCAGCACGCCACCGGCAGTCCCGTACGCCCCGGGCTCACCTTCGCCGAACTCGGCGGCACCTCCCTGGGAGCCGCCCGCGCCGCGGCCCGGCTCCGCGAGCTGACCGGCCGCTCGGTGGGTGTCGAGGACGTCCTGCGCGCCGCGTCGGCCGGCGACCTGGCCGCGACCGTCGCCGCCGCCCCGTCCCACCCCGAACCGGGCGCCGACCGCGAGACGGGCAGGACCCGCGCCCCCCTCAGCGCAGGTCAACGGGCGATCCTCGCCCACGAACAGCTCGCCGGCGACCCCCTGCTCTACACCGAGACCCACTGCCTGGAACTGACTGGAGACCTCGACGTCCAGCGCCTGGCCGACGCCGTACGCGGCGCCGCCCGCCGGCACCCCGCGGTGGGCGCCGCCGTGGAGATCCGAGGCGGGGAACCCCACCTCGTCCTGGGACGCCACAGCATCGCCCTCACCGTGCGCAACCTGCCGGCCCAACTGCCGCCGGGCGCGGCCCTCACCCTGGCACGGCGGGAAGCCGCCCGCCCGGTGACGATCGACACCGGGCCCCTGCTGCGCGCGGTGCTGTTCAACGCGCCCGGCGCACCGTCCGCCCTGCTCCTGGCCTGGCACCACCTGATCATGGACGGTTGGGGGCTGCGGCTCTTCCTCGACGACCTGTCCCGGTTCCACAACATGCCTGGCACGCCAACCGCTTCCGGGCCCGTCACCGTCTGCGACCTCAACACCTGGGCGCAAGCCGACGACACCGACCGGGGACGGCACCCCGACCTAGCCCGCGCCGTGCGGGACCTGACCCCCCTGCTCGCCGCGGCACGACCGGACCACGCCGACGCCCTTCTCCAAGGAGACGTGCACGCGAGCGAGTTCGACCTCCCGGACGACCTCGCGCACGCGGTGACCACCGCCGCCGCGCGGGCCGGGCACACTCCATTCGTCCTCCTGTGCGCCGCCTACCGCCGCGCCCTGGCCGACGTGCTCGGATCCGACCGGACGACACTCGCCGTCGCCGTCTCCGGCCGCGACACGCCGGAGTCCGAGGGCGTCGTGGGCTGCCTGCTGAACACCGTGCTGCTCGGCCCGTTCCGTTCGACGGCGACCGGCCGCGCGCTGCTGGACCAGGTGCGCGACGAGTTCGACCGGGCCGTCAAGGGCCACGGCCACATCCCTTTCCCCCGGCTCCTCACCGCACTGCGCGCACACCTGCCGCTGCCGCCGCACTTCCCCCCGCTGTATCTCAGCGTCGACGACGCCCCCGCGGTCCGCCTCGACGGCCTGGTGAGCCGCAGTGTGCCCGTGACCCCCGACCGTGCGAAGTACCCCGTCACCCTGTCGCTGCTCCAGGGCGAAGGCCGGCTGTCGGGACGTCTCGAATGCCGCACCGGCCTGCTCACACCGGGCGAAGCCGACCTTCTTCTCGCGGGCTTCCGGTCGGCGCTGTCCGATCTCGTGGCCGCCTGCTCACCACCTGAGAAGGCCCGCCGATGAGCCCGGACGTGCTCTGGGGTCTGTCGTCCGGCTGCGATGATCCGAACGACAGGCCGCGGCCCGCCTTCTCCTCAGGCCCCCGAGCGGCCGGCCGCTCGCGCCCCCAGGCGGCCAGCGGCTGGAGCGCGTCGTTGAGACGTTTGCCGTCCTCGGTCAGCGAGTACTCGACGCGGGGCGGCACCTCCTCGTAGGAGACGCGGTGCACGACACCGTCCGCCTCCAGCTCACGCAGGTGAGAGGCCAGCACCTTCTCAGTGATCCCGGGAAGCAGCCGACGCAGTTCCCCGAAGCGACGGCAGGGATGTTCATGGAGCGCCCAGAGGATCAGCACCTTCCACTTGCCGCCGATCACCTCCATCGCGGTGTCGATCCCGCAGACATGGCCGTCCCGCGTGCCCGGCCGGTTCAGCGTCGTCATGCCCCACCCTTCCGACGTGCTTGCTCACCCCGGGGTAACCACCCACACCGAAGTGCGTACTTGCTCACCGCCAGGCCTTTGACCAGCCTAATCGGCATGACACAGAACACCGTTGAGAAGACTCCCGTCACGCTGCTGGGCCTCGGAGCGATGGGCACCGCACTGGCTCGCACCTGGCTCGCCGCCGGTCACCCGCTCACCGTCTGGAACCGCACCCCGGCCCGCGCAGCGGCACTCGCCGCCGAGGGCGCACGGGCCGCGGACAGCGCCGCCGAGGCGGTCGCGGCGAACACCCTGATCGTCGTCTGCCTGCTGGACGACGCCTCGGTCGGCGAGGCGCTGGCCGGCACCGACCTGGCCGGCCGGGACCTGGTCAACCTGACCACCAGCACCCCCGCCCAGGCCCGCGCCCGCGCCGAGTGGGCCCGCGAGCGCGGCGCCCGCTACCTGGACGGCGGCATCATGGCCGTCCCTCCGATGATCGGCGTCCCGGAAGCCGGCGGCTACGTCTTCTACAGCGGCTCGGCAGAGCTGTTCGAGCGGCACCGGGAGACCCTTGCCGTCCCGGCCGGCACCACGTACGTCGGCGAGGACGCGGGCTTCGCGGCGCTGCACGACGTGGCCCTGCTCAGCGCCATGTACGGGATGTTCGCCGGTGCCGCGCACGCCTTCGCCCTGATCCGCAAGGAGGCCATCGACCCCACGGCGTTCGCCCCGCTGCTCGCCGACTGGCTCGTCGCGATGGCCCCGGCCGTGCACCGGACCGCCGAAGCGCTGCGCAGCGGCGACTACACCGAGGGTGTCGTCTCCAGCCTCGCCATGCAGGTGGCCGGCACGCCGACTTTCCTGAGCACCGCCGAGCAGCAGGGTGTCAGCCCGGAACTGCTCACCCCCTACTTCGAGCTGATGCGCCGCCGCCTGAGCGAGAGCAACGGCGAAGAGGACCTGACGGGAGTGATCGACCTCCTGACGCGCTGACCGTCCACTTGCCGTTCCTAGGGAACCGATCGCTGGGCCGCTCGGCTCTGCCGACGGCCACGGACGCCGAGGCGATGGTGTTCCCCGCTGAAGCTCGTTGGTCCCCCTGGGGGTGCTCTCCGCTGTGATCCCCGCGCTGGCGGGCGGCCTGGCCCTGGTGGCGATGTTCGACCTCATGCCGTTCGGATCCGTTGACGCACACCGTCCGCCGGGCGGGAGTGGGAGACGCCGCGGGGTCCGCGCCGTACGGCGCCGATGGTTGATCCGTGCCGAACGGCCGAGGACACCGAGGCCGAGCCCTGTCTGCGGTCTGCGAAGATGACGTCATGCTGCAGGTCTGTCTCAACGGTGCTCGAAGCCGGGCCGAGTGTCCCCATCTGCCGTTGACAGCGGCCGAGTTGGCGGTGGCCGCTCGTGAGGCGGTGGCCGCCGGCGCCGAGGACGTCCATCTGCACCCCAAGGACCGCGACGGTCGGGACACGCTGGAAGCCGCCGCCGTCGCGGCCGCTGTGAGCGCGGTGCGGGCTGCTGTGCCGGGTGTCCCGGTGGGGGTCACCACCGGTGCGTGGGCCACGCCGGATCCTCGTGCCCGTGCCGCGCAGGTCCGGTCCTGGACCGTGGTGCCCGACCACGCCTCCGTGAACTGGCACGAGGACGGCGCCGCCGAGGTCGCCGCGGCCCTGTTGGAGCGGGGGATCGGCATCGAAGCCGGAATCTACTCGGGTACGTCCGCGGCACAACGGTTCGTGAACTGGCCCGGCTCGGGCCGAGTCCTGCGCGTCCTGGCCGAGATCACCGAGTCCGCCCCCCAGGACGCGCTCCACGCCGCGGCCGCGCTGTTGGAGGAACTCGAACCGGCTGCCAGGCCGATTCTCCTGCACGGTGAAGCAACCGCCGCATGGCCCGTCCTGCGACTCGCGGCCTCCCGCCGCTTGGATGCCCGAATCGGCCTGGAGGACGTGCTTCACCTCCCCGACGGCGCCCCCGCCCCGGACAACGCCGCGCTCGTCCGCGCAGCACGCCAGATCATCGGCTGACTCGGCCACCGCCAGAGGCATGTGCTGCCATCCGCGTACCCTGGGCGCCGTGCCCCGTCATCCGAAGAAGCCCCGTCGGCTGATCGCCGAAGGGCGTGCGTACCTGTGGACGCTCCGCCACAGCCACAGCGGGGCGGACAGCGGCCGGTCCTGCCGCGAGACCCTCACGCTGCACCCGCAGCCGGCCGGCACCGGAGGCATCCTGCGCATCGTCTTCGCCGAGGGCCCGGGCACGTACGTCCCGGGCGGCGCTCCTCTGGGCTCGGGAGACGTGGGATACGTCCACGGTGCCTCCCTGAACCTCCACGAACCCGGCGCTGTCCGTGCCCTGCTCGACGCGGCGTTGGCCGCGGGGTGGCAGCCGGAGGAGCGACGCGTACGGGAAATCGACGGCTGGTCCCTGCTGGAGGCGGCAGCCACGGCTCGCGCCGGGGCAACCGGCCTCGAGGGCCCCGAACAGCGATTGACTTAGGGGCGCATGGCGGCGCGCCGGGGCCGAGGCGCTCCGGGCGCGGGACTACCGTCCTGAGGGTGACGGAAATCAACGCCGACCAGCTGTGGTCGGAGTCCATGCCGGCGGCCTATGAGCAGTACCTCGTGCCGGTGGTCTTCCGGCCCTTCGCCGAGGATCTGACGGCGAGGGCGGCCGCGCTCAGCCCTCGGCTCATTCTCGAACTGGCCGCCGGAACAGGCGCGTTGACAGCAAGGCTGCTCGAGAAGGTGTCGTCGGCCCGAGTGACGGCCACCGACCTGAACGAGGCCATGGTCGCTCACGGGTCCGCCCGCGCCTCGGGTGCGCAGTGGCGGCAGGCCGACGCGCAGCGGCTGCCGTTCCCGGACGGCAGCTTCGACCTGGTGGTCTGCCAGTTCGGTGTGATGTTCTTTCCCGACCGGGTCGCGGCCTTCACCGAGGTCCGGCGCGTGCTGACCCCGGGCGGCCGGTTCTTGTTCAACACCTGGGGTCCGCTCGCGACGCACGCTTTCGAGGTCGCGCTGCAGGCGGGGCTGGAGCGGGCCTTTCCGGTCGACCCGCCGCGGTTCTTCCCGACGGTTCCCCATGGTTACGCCGACCCCGCCGTCGTGGTCGCCGATCTGGAGGCCGCCGGGTTCGCCGTCGAGGAAGAGCAGGAGCTGACGCTTCAGGGGCGGGCCGCCTCGACCGCCGACCTTGCGACCGGGTACCTCACCGGGACACCGGTGCGCGCGGCCGTTGAGGAACGCGGCGAGGGACCAGCTGTCCGGACGACAGTCATCGAGGAGATGACGGCCCGTCTGGGCCCCGGGCCGGTCACCGCCCCCATGACGGCGTACGTCTTCCGCGCCGCGGCCGACAGAAAGTAGCCGAGTCGCAGGAGCAAGGGCCGCATCCCCGAGGTGCGCCGGGGATGCGGTCCCTCACCCGTGAGCGGGTGCGTCAGTTGCCCGGCTGCGTACCCGACGTGCGGGAGCCGGTGGCGCCCGGCTTTGCCGGGGCCCACTGCGGCCTGGCGGATGCCTCGGCGGGGTCGGGCTCGGCGAGGGTCAGCCCCCAGGCGTCGTCCTCGCCGATGCGGGCCTCGATCTCCTTCACCTGGCCGGTTTTGGCGAAGTACAGCACGACTACCTGCCGTACGGACCCCTCGTCGTAGAAGTGTTGTACCGCATGATGGCGGTGGCCAGGCTGGCGTTCCTGATCGGGCCGGGACGCCTGAGCACCGCCCGACTGATGGCACCGAGGCCGGTGCCACCGCCGGCGCAGCTCACATGGCCAGGCCGGCGGCCCCCGAGGTGCGGGAGAGACCGCACCTCGGGGCCGTCGTCGATGCGAGCCTCCGTTCGCGTGGAAGGTGCCGTCAGCCGCGGGTCCAGCGTTGATTGCTGCCGTTCGAGCAGGAGTAGAGCTGGATCAGGGTGCCGTTGGCGGTTCCGGCTGCGGCGGCGTCGAGGCAGAGGCCGGACTGGACACCGGCGATGGAACCGTCGGAGTTGAGGCGCCACTTCTGGTTGTCGCCGCCCCAGCAGCTGTAGATCTGCACCTTGGCGCCGTTGCCGGTGCCCGCGGCGTCCAGGCACTTGTTGCCGTAGACCCTCAGTTCGCCGGCGGAGGTGTACGTCCACTGCTGGTTGGTGCCGTCGTGGCAGTCCCACAGCTGAACCTGGGTGCCGTCGGTGGTACTGGCGCTGGGCACGTCCAGGCAGCGGCCCGAACCGACACCCTTGATCTGGCCTGAATCCGCGGGAGGAGTCGTGGAGCTGCCGCCGTTGAGCGCGTTGAGGACGGCGGTGTAGGCCGGCTTCTTGCTGCCGTCTCCGTTGAACAGCAGCGGCGTGTCACCCGAGCGCCAGGAGTCGGTGTCGCGTACGCCCCAGACGGTGATGCCGAGGCAGCGGGCGACGGCCAGGCAGTCGTTGGTGACGCTTGCGTAGGTCGAGGACGGGGCGCCCTGGATGTCGAGTTCGGTGATGGCCACGTCGACGCCGAGCGCGGCGAAGTTCTGCAGCGTGGTGCGGAAGTTGCTGTTGTAGGGGCTGCCGCTGTTGAAGTGCGACTGGAATCCGACGCAGTCGATCGGCACACCGCGCTGCTTGAAGTCCCGGACCATGGCGTAGACGCCCTGGGTCTTGGCCCAGGTCCAGTCCTCGATGTTGTAGTCGTTGTAGCAGAGCTTTGCCGCGGGGTCGGCGGCGCGCGCGGTGCGGAAGGCGACCTCGATCCAGTCGTTGCCGGTGCGCTGCAGGTTGGAGTCGCGGCGGCCGCCCGAACTGCCGTCGGCGAAGGCCTCGTTCACGACGTCCCACTGCGCGATCTTGCCCTTGTAGTGGCCCATCACGCCGTTGATGTGGTCGATCATCGCCTGGCGCAGCTGGCTGCCGCTGAGGCTCTGCATCCAGCCGGGCTGCTGGGAGTGCCAGGCCAGGGTGTGGCCCCGCACCTGCTTACCGTTCTGCACCGCCCAGTTGTAGACGCGGTCGCCGGCGGTGAAGTTGAACTGGCCGCGCTGCGGTTCGGTGGCGTCGATCTTCATCTCGTTCTCGGGCGTCACCATGGTGAACTCCCGGGCCGCGATCGACGTGTACGTCGAGTCGCCCAGCCTGCCCGAGGCGATGGCGGTGCCGAAGTAGCGGCCGCTCTGCCCCGCCGCGGCGCCGAGAGTGCTCTGGGCGGCCTGGGGGGCCTGGGCGGCCTGGGCGGTCGGCGGCGCGACCAGTGCGGCGGCCGCGACGAGGACGCCGGTGACCAGCGTCAACAGCGGGCCGCGGATCCGCCGGCGGACCACGGGCCTGGGTGGGGCGTACGAGCCCATCACTGTGCCTCCAAAAAAGAAGGGGGGAAATCACGGAAGGACTGAAGCGCTGGAAGTTCTGCGCCCTCCGCTGCCGTGCGGCAGGCGAAGGGAAGGGCAGGTGAACCGACGGGGCAGGTGAACCGACGGGGCAGGCCGGAGTCCGGGCAGCACGGAATGGCCGGACACCTCGGTGTGCTGGTGCGCGGATCTGCGGTGCGGCTGTGCGTAGATCTGCGGTGCGGCACGGGCCGTCCCAGGCACGTGCGGGTTCGGGACATCGACCTGTGGCCGGTTGCTCCGGCAGAAATGATTGAGGTGGCGATGACGCATCGTCAATACTCGTCGCCAATAAAGTTTCACTCATCGGACCGAAACATTCGAAGTTCATGGCGTGGTGGCGCGGCCTCCCCGGAGGTCCTTGGTCTGTCATTCGTGCAGCAGTGGAGGGGTCGCAGAGGACTGATCGCATGGTCCCGCACGCCCAGGGCGGCGCGAACCGCAGGTGCCCCGGTGTCTGGACTGTTCGCGCGGACGCCAGCCCTCACATTCGGAGTTGACGGCGAATCATGCGCAAGCTGTTGACGGCCCTCACGGGTTCCCTATCATTCAGATGCTCGACACCTCGACTCACGTTCGTGATGTCGAACAAGCCCATGCATGTGTATGTCATGACCTCGCCAATCAGCGGAAGTGCCGGAATCCCCCACTCAAGGTTGAGGAAGTCCCCATGCACAGAGGAAGTTTCGGTCGCAGGCATACGTCTGCGGTGTTCGCCGCGTCGGTCGCGGTCCTGGCCGCGCTGGCGGCGATGCTTGCCGTCACCCCGGCTCAGGCGGCCACCAGCGGCGCCCTGCGCGGTGTCGGTTCGAACCGGTGTCTCGATGTGCCGGGCGCCGCCCAGGACAACGGCACATACCTCCAGCTCTACGACTGCTGGGGTGGGACCAATCAGCAGTGGACGCTGACGGACGGCCGGCAGTTGACCGTGTACGGCGACAAGTGCCTGGACGTTCCCGGTCACGCCACCGCGCCGGGGACCCGGGTGCAGATCTGGTCCTGCTCGGGTGGTGCGAACCAGCAGTGGCAGGTGAACTCCGACGGCACGGTCGTCGGAGTGGAGTCCGGGCTGTGCCTGGAGGCCCAGGGCTCCGGTACGGCCAACGGTACGGCGGTGCAGATCGGGACGTGCAACGGCGGCACCGGCCAGAAGTGGACCGGCCTGACCGGGACGCAGACCCCTCCGGGCACGTGTTCCCTTCCGTCGACGTACCGGTGGACGTCGACGGGTGCCTTGGCACAGCCGGCGAACGGGTGGGCGGCGTTGAAGGACTTCACCGACGTCGTCTACAACGGCAAGCACCTGGTCTACGCGTCCAACGTGTCGGGATCGTCGTACGGCTCGATGATGTTCAGCCCGTTCACGAACTGGTCGGACATGGCGTCGGCCGGCCAGACCGGGATGAGCCAGGCCGCGGTGGCGCCCACGCTGTTCTACTTCGCGCCCAAGAACATCTGGGTGCTGGCCTACCAGTGGGGCGCGTCGCCCTTCGTCTACCGCACGTCGAGCGACCCCACCAACCCCAACGGCTGGTCTGCGCCGCAGCCGTTGTTCACCGGCAGCCTTCCCGACTCCGGTACCGGCCCGATCGACCAGACCCTGATCGGCGACGGCCAGAACATGTACCTGTTCTTCGCCGGCGACAACGGCAAGATCTACCGGGCGAGCATGCCGATCGGGAACTTCCCGGGCAACTTCGGCTCGTCGTACACGACCGTCATGAGCGACACGGTGAAGAACCTCTTCGAGGCGCCGCAGGTCTACAAGGTTCAGGGCCAGAACCAGTACCTCATGATCGTCGAGGCTCGGGGTGCGAACGAGCAGCGCTACTTCCGCTCCTTCACGGCCTCCAGCCTGAGCGGCGCGTGGACCCCGCAGGCCGCGAGCGAGAGCAACCCCTTCGCGGGCAAGGCCAACAGCGGGGCCACCTGGACCGACGACATCAGCCACGGTGACCTGGTGCGCAACAACCCCGACCAGACCATGACCATCGACCCCTGCAACCTCCAGCTGCTCTACCAGGGCAAGTCCCCCACCGCGAGCGGCCCCTACGACCAGCTGCCATGGCGGCCGGGTGTCCTCACCCTGCGCCGCTGACCACCCCGGTTGACGGGTGACCGCGCCCTGGTGCCCTCTGCGACCGCTGTCGACGAGCGGCTCACGGCGTCAGCCCGTCCGCCCGCCGACCGACGCTCACCGTCCAGGGGAACCCCAGCCGTTCGGCGGCCGGGGTTCCCCTCAGTTCCGACGCCGTCGGAGGCTCTCGCCTCAGCGGACGCGGCCGTCGATCCGGTCGGCGTACTGTTCCGACGACACCGCGAACACGCGTACTCGCCGGCCGCCGGCAGGATTGACGGTCTCACGAACCGGCTGCATCCCCAGCTTGGTCATGATCCGCTCGGAGGCGTCATTGCCCACCTGAGCGATGCTGACGATCCGCTCCAGCCCTCGCTCGCCGAACCCGAACCGCATCGCGGCCGCGGCGGCCTCGGTGGCCAGGCCCTGCCCCCAGTGGGCACGTCCCAGCCGCCAGCCGATCTCGACCGCCGGCAGCACCTCCGGCAGGTAGTCGGGCACCGAGAGTCCGGTGAACCCGGCCAGCTCGCCGGTGGACCGGATCTCCACGGCGAACAGGCCGAAGCCCCGGGACTCCCACTCGCTCTCCCATGTCCGCACCCGGCCGCGCGTCTGCCGTTCGTCGAGGACACTGCCGTCACGGATCCACCGCATGACCTCGGGGTCGGCATGGATGGCAGCCATGGGCGCGACGTCTTCCTCGCGCCAACGACGCAGAATCAGACGGGGAGTCTCGAGCGTGACCATCTCCTCATTCTGGAGCACGTGCTGACGGGTCCGTACTGCGTACGCGGACGCGGCGGCCGAGGCTCAGGTCCTTGGGGTGATGGCCGAGGCCGAACGAGCGCTGGGTCGCGGGCCGTGCGGGCCGTGCGGGCCATGCGGCGCACCCGTGCGACGACGTGCCGCTCGACGACGAGCTGGACGACCTGACGGACGTGCTGGAGACGCGAGAGGTGTGGGCCTGCCCCCACGACCCGGCCGGGTTCGCGCGTTTCGTCGTCGGGATGTACGGCCGGCGGTAACCAGGATCAAGCCCTGGACCAGTGGTCCGACTGGGAAGTCCGTGGGCGGCGCACACCTCTGCGCCCCACCCTCCGCCGGAGCTCCACTTCGATGCGAGCAGTACGGCGCCGAGGTGGCTCGCGCCGTGTCGGAACGCCGGTGACGGCGCGCACGAGCACCTGCTTCCGGCCGCGACGGCGCACCGGAGAGCAGCCGCCTCACACCGGCCCTCGGGGCCGCCCGGCGCCGCGCAACGTCACCCGGGCACGGAAGGGTTACGTCCGGTGGCGTACGCACATGGACACGCCGGGAGGGGGCAGACGTCGCAGCGCTTGATCCCTGCCGATCGCGCCCGTGGGGGGCGCTCGTACGTGAGGACGACGTGCGTATGCGACGCATCCGGTTCAGAGCCTTGCTCGGAGCCTTACTCCTGACCCTGTTCGCCCTCGTCGGCGCCGCGCCCGGCGCCGCGGCGACCCCGGCCGTCACGACCACCACCCTGCCGGTCGAGTACCACGCCGACATGGCCGTCGACGCCGTGCACCAGCGGCTGTACATCGCCGACATCGTGACCGGCTCCGTCGTGGTCACCGACTTCGACGGCCGCGTCACCCGCACACTCACCGGTCTGCCGGGCGCCGCCGACCTGGTACTGAGCCCCGACGCCCGCACCCTGTACGTGGCCCTCAGCCGCGGCGACGCCATCGCCGCCGTGAACACCGCCACCTACCGGACGACCGCGCGCTACGCCACCGGCGCCGGCACCGCCCCGCTGCGCATGGCCCTCGTGGACAACACCCTCTGGTTCGCCTATGGCGACCAGTGGGAGAGCAACCTCGGCTCCCTCACCTTGGGCGCCCGGCCCCGGGTGAGGCTGGCCCAGCTCCCGGAGGGCACCTGGCCCGGCCCGCCGATGCTGCTGTCCGCCCCCAGCGCGCCGGGCCTGGTGATCGCCGCCGACCAGCACTCGACCGCGGGCACGGTCACCGTGTACGACGTGACCTCCGGCGCTCCCGTCGTGCGCACCACGCAGAACAACCCGGGCGGCATCTCCGACGTCGGCGACCTGGCGCTGACACCCGACGGGCGGACCCTGTTCGCGGTGAGCGGCGCGCCGTACCACCACCTGGCCTTCCGTCTCGCGGACCTGTCGGTGGAGCACGTCTACCCCACCGAGGCCTACCCGGACGCGGTCGCCGTCGCGCCCGACGGCACCGTCGCCGCCGGCATCGACAACTCCTACGGCCCTGACGTCTACCTGTTCGCCCCGGGCGCCGATGCGCCCTCTCAGGTCGTCGACCTGGACCCGGGCACCGGCCTGGACCTGCGTCCGCACGGGCTGGCCTGGTCCCCGGACGGCAGCCGGCTGTTCGCCTTGACCGGGGAGTACGGCGTCGCGCTCACCCTGCACGTGGTGCGCGTCTGACGGGACCGCTTGAGCCGAGGCGGACGGCCGGAGCCGTTGCCCGGCCGTGGTGCGTGCGAGGCGGGACCCGGGGAACCCTGCATGGCGTGCCGCGTGCATATGCCCCGCACCGCGCGGAAGTAACTCACATTTTGTGGGCTTGTAGGACTGAGATAAGGGCATTCGTTGGCCAGGAGGTTGATAACAATGGTTCCCCTGCTTCTGGTTCTGCTGCTGGCTCTGATCCTCTTCGGTGCGGGTTTCGCGCTGAAGGCGCTCTGGTGGATCGCGGTGATCGTGCTGATCGTGTGGCTGCTGGGCTTCGTCGTCCGTTCCGCGGACGGTGCGGGCCGCAAGGGCCGCTGGTACCGCTGGTAGAGGAAAGGACGCCCGGCGCGAGGAGCGCGCCACGCGCGTGAGGTGATGGGGCTCGGCCGGATACGGCCGGGCCCCATTTTCTCGTTGAGAAGCCGGGTCCCATTTTCTGGTTGAGAAGAGGGCTCCGCTCTCGTAAGGGCCGTCCCTCTGGGCAGTTGGGAGGGATCGGGCGTATCGGACGCATCGCGGGGTACGTGTGTCATGCACCGGCCCCGCAGGCCCAGCAGTGGAACCCTGCTCCTCCTGTCTGCGGGGCCGGTGCGCACGCCCCCACGTCGTGAGCCTCTCAAGTCCCGCTGTTCGCACCCATGGTGAGCAGGACCGTGCCGAGCTGGTCGGAGCTGAGAGCCGGCGCGGGCAGAGGAGGTGCGGCCGGGTCGGCGCGCAGCCCGTCGAGGAGCAGGGTGAGGGGGCGGAACCAGGCATCCGGGGCGACCGCGGTGAGCGCGGGTACCGTCCGGCCCAGCGCTGCCAGCATGAAGAGCAGGTCCTCGGTGGTGAGGTCCGGGCGGACGGTGCCCTGCTCCTGTCCGCGCCGGCGCAACTCGTCGATGGTTTCGCGGTTGTGTGCGTGGATCGCCTCCAGGGAGGCGACGCCTTTGAGGTTCGTGGTCATGAGGTCGTTGGTGCCGCGGTCCGCGGCCAGGCTCGCGAACACGGTCCGCACGTACTCGGTCAGTCCCGTCCACGCGTCATGGGCGGTCCGCGCGCGTTCGCCCGCGGCCGTGGTCTCCGTGAGCGCGTCCCGGAAGACCTCGTCGACGAGTGCGGCGCGGGTCGGGAAGTGGCGGTAGAGGGTGGCGTTGCCCACGCCCGCCCGGCGGGCGATCACATCGAGCGGGGCGTGCAGCCCTTGTTCGGCGAAGACTTCGCGGGCTGTGTCTGTCAGCAGCTTCCGGTTTCGCTGCGCGTCGCGGCGCCCTGCCGGCGAACGGTCGCCCATCACATCTCCCTCTTCCTGCGCCGTACCGGGGAGTGGTCCCCGCTACGGATGCTATCGTCACCCGAAGCGGGGATGACTCCCCGTTTACGCGGGCGGGCCGTCCGCGGTCGCTTACGGGGAGGGCGGAAGCATGTCCGGCAGCGCACTCGTGCTCGGCGGCGGCGGACCGGTGGGCGGGGCCTGGTTGTCCGGGGTGCTCGCCGGACTCACCGAGGCCGGGATCGATCTCGGCGGCGCCGACGTCGTGATCGGCACGTCCGCGGGAGCCGTCTTCGGATCGCGGCTCCGGTCCGGCGTCCCGGCCGCGGAGCTCTACGAGCGCCAGCTCTCCGGAGCGGACGCGGTCCGCCTGCCGGTGACAGCGCGCCAGACGGCGAGCTTCCTCTGGGCGGCCCTCGGCTCCCGCGACCCCGAACGGTCCATCGAACGCCTCGCCCGGGCAGCACTCCGCGCCCGCACCGGCCCGCAGTCCGACGTCTTCGACACGGTCGGCGCGCTCCTGGGCGACGTACGCGACTGGCCCGAACGGGACTTGCGGATCGCCGCGGTGGACGCGCGGAGCGGACAGACCGAGGTGTTCGACGCGCACTCCGGGACGACGCTTCTCGAAGCGGTGGCGGCGAGCTGTGCCGTGCCCATCGTGTGGCCCTCGGTCACCGTGGCGGGCCGGCGCTGGATGGACGGCGGCAGCCGTTCGACCGCCAACCTCCAGCTCGCACGCGGGTACCACCGGGTACTGGCGATCGCGCCCGTATCCCGGGCGGTCGGGCCGCATCCGAGCGCCCCGCAGCAGGCCGCGGAACTGTCCGAGGAGGGAGCGCGAGTCGTCCTGCTGTCACCCGATCGGTCCGCGCGGCGCGTGATGGGCCGGAACATGGCCGACGACACCCGCCGGCCGGCTGCCGCCCGCGCGGGCCACGCCCAAGCCCGTGCGTCGGCCGCTTCGGTGGCCGACGTCTGGCAGGGGTGACCGCGGCAGGCCCGCAGGAGACGGTGGAGCCTGGGCCCGTGCGCGGTGCCGGGCGGACGACGTCACCGCACGCCGCTCCCTGTCCGGTCAGACGCGGACCCCGAACATGAACGGTCCGCCGATGGTGTCCATCGACTCGTACCGGACGACCGTGCCGGTGCGAGGGGCGTGCAGGATCTGACCGTTGCCCGCGTACAGGCCCACGTGGTGCAGGTCGTTGAAGAAGAAGACCAGGTCACCGACTTGGAGCTGGCTCCTCGTCAAGCGGGTGCCGATGCCCGACTGGGCTTCGGAGGTACGCGGTATGAAGACGTCGGCCTGGGCGTAGGCCCAGGAGGTCAGACCCGAGCAGTCGTAGGAGGAGGGGCCTGTGCCGCCCCGGATGTAGGGCTTGCCGAGCTGGCTCTGGGCGGCCGCGAACGCGGCCCCGGCCCGGCCGGACGCGGGTGCGTGGTGGCCGATCCGCACACGCTCGGCGGAGGAGCGGCTGGCGCGCTGCTGCTCGGCGTCGAGGGCCGCCTTGTCCTTGGCGGTCAGGGTGTTGAGCAGCTTCTGCGCCTCGGCGAGCTTGCTCTGGATCTCCTTCTTCTTGGTGCCCAGCTCGGTACGGGTGGAGGCCAGGTCCTTGAGCTTCTCGGTGGCCTCGGCGCGCTCCTGAGCGAGTTCGCGCTGCTTGTCCTGGATCTCCTTCAGCGCCTTGACCTGCTGGCCGCTCAACTGGTCGAGGGTGGTCGCCTTGTCGAGGAAGTCGTCCGGGGCGGAGGAGAGCAGGAGCTGCACCGAGGGATCGATGCCCCCGGAACGGTACTGGGCCGAGGCCAGCGAACCCAGGCCCTCACGCAGAGTGTTCAGGTCTTGCCGGCCGCGGGCGACCCTGTCCTGGAGGGCGGAGATCTCCTTCTGGAGCTTCTGCTGCTTTTCGTTGGCTCCGTTGTACTTCTCGGTGGCCTGCTCGGCCTGCTCGTAGAGCTGGTCGACCTTCGCCTTCACCTCGTCCTTGCCGAGCCGCTGACCGGGCGTGGCCTCGGCGGCGTTTGCGCTGAGCGCGACGGCAGCGGCGGCTGCGGTGGTCAGCACGCTCACACGCGCACGGCTCGGCTGCTTGGCTCGACGATGGGACGGCACGGAATCGACTCCTGTTCCTTCGGCCGACGGCAGTCGCGCCGACGGCCTGGGCGAGGGGTGGGCCTGCAAAGGGGAGGGGAGGGGAGGAGGACCGGCGTCCTCCGGCACAGTGGACCACGGGCCTGTGGCGGTGGACCATGCAGAACTACCGGCAGAAGTAGCTCGCGGAGGATCGCCGGCGCGGCAGCCCCCGACAACGCGCGGTGCATCCCGGAGTCGGCCGCAGCCAACCGCCTCGACAACCACTTGCCTCCGCCGAGCCAGTGCCCGCCGACCAGGAGGACCAGTTCGGAGGCGCGTTGCAGTATGGCTGGCGATACGCTCGCGCGTCCCCAAGCACGTCCGCGTCGGGTGCCGCAAGAGGTGTCACTCGAAAAGGTGGCCTGCTGCGGGCCCGCTCTTCTGCCGTCCGCGCTCACGGCGTACCTTCCCGTCACCGGTGATCCACGGTGCGGGGCGTACAAGGGGAGTGGGCGGGCATGGTTGTGATCATGGACAGCGGCTGGAATGAGCGCGCGGCGTGCAAGGACGCCGACCCTGACGAGTTGTTCGCCGACGGAGCAGCGCAGCACAGGGCCAAGGCACTGTGCACGGGCTGCCCCGTACGGACCGAGTGCCTCGCCTACGCACTGGACGCCCGCATCGATCACGGTGTCTGGGGCGGGATGACCGAACGCGAACGGCGTGCGCTGCTCCGCCGAAGACCGACCGTCACCTCGTGGCGCCGCCTGCTGGAGACGGCCCGCTCCGAGTTCGAACAACAACCCCGGCCGGGTCGCCTGCCCACCGCCCAGACCGGTTGACCCGGCACCGGGCCGGTTCAGCGTGTGTCGGTGAGACCACCGGTGACGGCGATGGTTTTACCAACGGTGAAGCTCGGGTCCGCGTCCGAGGCGATATACACGGGCGAGATACACGTAGGTAGGGGCGACTTCTTCGGGCTGAGCCACACGGACGGCTCACCGGGGCCGAGGACGGCAAGCTGTACGCCCACGGGACGGCCACCTGCGCCGTGTTCCCGACGCCCGCCCCCGCTGATCACCCCGCGCACGCCGCATGGCGAACTGGGACGGGGACGGCATCCGGGCACGGGTAGGTGAGATGGCCGCGCGGCGCACGCCCCAAGGCGGGACTCTGTTTTCGTCGTGGACCTGTTCAAGAGCCGGGCGGTGCGCGAAGATCACGCCCACTCCGCACCGCCGCGTCCACGCCATCCCAACGGGAGGATGTACATGGCTCACCGCACACCCCGCGGTCTGCTCGCCGGGGCGACCGCCACCGTGGCCCTGCTCATGACGGCCGCCTCGGCCTCCGCGACGACGACCGCCCCCGTCCCCGTGCTCGGCCCGCAGGCCCGCGTCTTCATGGTCAACCCCGTTCAGTCGTCGGGTGACCAGACCCTCACCGACGCCAAGGACGCCGCCGACGCCGTTCCGGCCTCCGCTTACGCGACCGTCGCGTTGCGCAACCTGGACGGCAGCGGTGGCCTCTCCGGCCGCTGGGTGTCGGTCCGTTCCGACACCGGTGCCTCCGCGCGGGTCGCAGACGCCGCCTCGTACAACCGGCACGACGACCAGTTCGAGCAGGTCATGGCGTACTTCTGGGTCAACGAGGCCCAGGAGTACCTGCAGGGCCTCGGCTTCGGCAGCGAACTGCCCGGCGCCAACGACCGCGTCCAGCCGGTCCGTATCAACCAGTACGGCGCCGACAACTCCTTCTTCAGTGACAAGAAGGCGGAGATCCGCTACGGCAAGGGCGGCGTGGACGACGCCGAGGACGCCGAGGTCATCGTGCACGAATACGGTCACGCCGTGCACAACGCCCAAGTGCCTGGCTTCGGCACCTCACCGGAGGCCGGCTCCATCGGCGAGGCCTTCGGCGACTACCTCGCCGTCACCGTCGGCGAGCACGCCGCCGCGCGCTACGGCTGGCCGATGAAGACCGACGTCGCCTGCGTCGCCGACTGGGACTCCGTCATGTACAGCGACGCCCCGCACTGTCTGCGCCGGATCGACTCCGACAAGACGTACGCGGACCGGGTCGGCGAGGTCCACGCGGACGGCGAGATCTGGTCCCGCGCGCTGTTCGACATCCGCACCGCCCTCGGCGCGCGCGTCGCCGACCGGATCATCGTCGACGCCCAGTTCGGCTTCGCCCCCGACACCAGCTTCGCGGCGGCCGCCAACACGACGGTCGCGACGGCGCAGCAGATGTACGGCAAGAGCGCGGCGGACGCGGTCCGCGCCGCGTTCCGGGCCCGCGGCATCCCCGGCGTCGCCTGATACCCGACGTACCGGAGGCGGCAGATCCGCCGCCTCCGCAGCGGGACGCCGAGCCCTCACCGCGCCTGGGCCGGCAGCACGGGGCGGCCGAGAGAACCGAGGCCCGACCGGCAGACTGCCGAAGGCTCCACCGCCGTGGACAGCCGGCCACGCCGGCGAGCACCGACCGCGGACACGTACACAGGTGCATCCGTCGCCGGAGTCGTCACAGAACCATCACGCCACTAACAGCATGATCATCGGGGCGGCGATGATGACACCATGAGACGAAAGATCAACACCGCGGCGTGCACCCTGCTCGCCGGGCTCCTGCTCGTCGGCTGCTCGTCGGGCGGGCCGTCCGCCGACGACAGGAAATACGCCGACGCGGTCGCAGCCGCCGACCCGTACGGCCTGGGGGACATGGAGACGGATCAGCTCGCCGACACCCTCGGTTCGACCGGGACCGACATCTGCCTGACGCTGCGAGGCAGCTCGTACGGCGACGCGATGCAGTACGCCGTCTTCCACAACTTCGAACCCAAGGAGGCCGCGGCCCTGGTGTCGGCGGCGGTGGAGGTGTACTGCCCGGACCAGGCGGGAAAGCTGCCGGCGGCCTGACCGCCCCGAAGAGCCGGCGCCGGCAGAACTCCCTGCGGACCATCGCGCGCGACGCGGGGACGGTTGCGGCACTCCCCGGCGAGGGGCCACCCTCGCCGGTCGCCGCAGGCGTTCACTCTCTCGGTGCGAGGCTCGGCGCAGACTGGTCCGAGCCGGCGCGGGCGGTGGCCCTGCGGTCGCGGCGGGCAGGCGTGACGGCGGTCAGCATGACGGCGCCGGTGAGTGTGAAGGCCCAGGCGTAGCCGGTCCCTGCCGCGAGAGCGCCGAAGGCGGCCGCGCCCGCGCCCATGCCGGCGTCGTAGGCGACGTTCCACACGGCGCTGACCGTGCCGTAGCCGGAGGCGGGTACGCGCGCGTACATGAGCGACAGCGTCGCGTTCTGGGTGATCCCGAAGCCGGCGCCGAACACGGTGACGGCAGCGATGACGGCGACCGCGCTGCCGGGCAGAGCCATGAGGAGGGTTCCGGCGGTGGAGATCAGCAAGCCGGGAAGGACGAGAGCCGCGGGGTTGTGGCGGTCGCCGTACCGGCCCGCCCACCAGCGGGCCACGGTGGCCGCTGCGGGCTGGACGAACAGCGCCAGGGAGACCAGGCCGGTCCGCGACGCGGGAACCGCGAGCGGCAGGAAGGTGACCACGATGCCCGCGGCGACGGTGGTGGCCGCGAACACCACGGCGGGACGCAGCAGTTGGGGCGCCCGCAGGCCCTCGGTCAGGGCGACGGGCCTTCCTGGGTCCCGGAGCCGGTCGGGCAGGCCCGGGACCGACGCGACCGCGGCGAGCGCGGCCACGGCCGCGGCGGTGAACACGCCCGGGTAGCCGGTGTGTGCGGCCAGCCACACGCCCAGCGGCAGCGCGACCAGCGCGGGCGCCCCGGAGACGACGCCGACCAGCGCCAGCCCCTCGCCCCGGCGTTCGGCCGGGATGAGGGACGCCGTCAGAGCACCGCCCGCGACCACCGTGAACGCGAAGCCCAGGCCGCGCAGCACACAGACCGCAACGATCCACCACAGGTTCCGGGTCTCGGCCAGCACCAGCGCCGGCGCGCCGAGCAGGCACAGTCCGGCGGCCAGCACGGCGCGGTAACCGAAGCGGTTGACCAGAGCCGGTGTCGCGAGTTCGCCGGCGACTGTCGCCAGCATCAGCGCGCCGGTCGCCAGCCCCGCCGTACCGCCTCCCCCGCCGCGGTCGGCGGCATAGCCGGGGACGACCGACAGCAGCAGGTAGAAGCTGGACGAGGCGCCCAGCATGGACACGAAGCGCAGCAGGAGCGGCCGCGTCACCAGGGGCGGGCGCTGCGCGACAGAGGGGCGAGTCGAGTCAAAGGAGGCGGTCACGCAAGGACGCTAAGCGGCCGGCCGGATCACCGGTAAGCTCCAGTTCCGTGCCGCTGGAGTGGTCCGGTTCCTCGCCCGAACTGCTGCTGGTCGTCGATCGGACCAGCGCTCGGCCCCTGCGCGCGCAGCTGGAACACGGGGTGCGGGACGCGATCCGCACGGGGCGGCTGCAGGTCGGCGAACGGCTGCCGTCCTCCCGGGAGCTCGCCCGCACGCTGGGACTCTCACGGGGCCTGGTGCAGGAGTGCTACGCCCAACTCCAGGCCGAGGGCTACCTGGTGACCCACCCCGGCTCGGCCACCCGGGTGGCGGCCGCGGCCGCGCTCCCGGCCGCCACCGCCCGACCGCCGTCCCCGCAACCGCGCCTGGTGGCCGATTTCCGGTGGGGCGTACCCGACTTGGGAGCCTTCCCGGTGCAGGACTGGCTCCGGGCGACCCGCGAGGCCACGCGCGCCATGCCGACGGCGGCCTTCGACTACGGCGATCCGCGCGGCAGCGCGGTCCTGCGCGAGGTCCTGGCCGGCTACCTGCGCCGGGTGCGCGCCGCGGCGGCCGACCCGGAGCGCACCGTCGTGTGCAACGGCTACGCGCAGGGCCTCGACCTCGCGCTCCGCGTCCTCGCGCGTGCCGGAGTGCGGACCGTGGCCTTCGAGGACCCCGGCTCGCCCGCCACCGTCGGCGCGGCCGCCGCGGCGGCGGGCCTGCGGGCCGTTCCCGTGCCGGTCGACGAGCACGGCATCGACGTGCGGGCGCTGGCCGCCACCGACGCCCGCGCCGTCGTGGTCACCCCCGCCCACCAGTGGCCCACCGGCGTCGCCCTCGCCCCGCAGCGGCGACTGGCGCTGCTCGACTGGGCCAGGGACCGCGACGCGATCGTCATCGAGGACGACTACGACGCCGAGTTCCGCTACGACCGCGAGCCCGTCGGCGCGCTCCAGGGCCTCGCGCCCGACCGGGTCATAGCGATCGGCACCGTCAGCAAGTCCCTCGCCCCCGCCCTGCGGCTCGGCTGGCTGCTCTGCCCACCGGATCTCGCCGGACCCCTCGCCGAGCAGAAGCACCTGAGTGACCGCGGCACGTCCACGCTCGACCAGCTCGCCCTGGCCCGGCTGATCGAGTCCGGCCGCTTCGACCGCCATCTGCGCCGCATGCGCGCCGGCTACGCGTCCCGCCGCACCGCCCTGCTCGGCGCGCTCGCCGAGCACGCACCGGGCCTGCGGGTGACCGGCCTGGCGGCCGGCTTCCACGCCGTCGCCCACTTGCCCCGCGGCGCCGACGAACACCACGTCGTCACCGCCGCCCGGGCCCGCTCCGTCGGCCTCTACGGCATGAGCGCGTGTCGCGCCTCGCGGGACGCCGCGCCCGCCCAACTCGTCCTCGGCTTCGGCAACGTGAGCGAGCGCGCCATCACCGCGGGCGTCGCGGCCGTCGGCGATCTGCTCGCCGTCGGGCCGTAGAGTACGGGCGCGTGTCCGACAGCAGCGCCATCACCGCGGCCGACGTCGCGCTCGTCCTCGACGGCATCCGCAGGTCCGTCACCCGCCTCGGTGCCACCCTCGAGGGGCTGAGCGACCTCTTGGCCCGCGAGCCGTCGGCACTGCCCGGCTGGAGCCGAGGCCACGTCGTCACCCACCTCGCCCGCAGCGCCGACGCCTACCGCTGGCTGCTGTCCCTGGCCCGGACCGGTACCGAGCCCGGACCCCGGGCCGACGCCGCCACACTGGACCGCGCGCTGCGCGAAGGCGCCGCTCGCGGCGCCGCGGAACTGGTCGCCGATCTGCGGGAAAGCCTGGACCGGCTGCTGGACGAGGCCGCGGTCATGCCTGCCGAGGGCTGGACCAGGCTGGTCACCGCGCTGGCGGGCTGGCACCATCCCGCCTGGTTCACCCTGTACCGCTGCCGGCGCGAACTCGAGACCCACCACGTCGACCTGGATCTGGGCTACCTCCCGGCCGACTGGCCCGCCGACTACGTCACCTGGGCGCTCGAGGAGACCCTCAGCGCGCTGACGGCCCGTCATTTCCCCGTCGCCCGGGTCGTGGCCGAGGACCTCGGCCGGTCCTGGACGCTCTCCGCAACGGGCCTCACCGTGACCGGCGCCGCCCACGCCCTTCTCGCCTGGCTCGCCGGACGCGACACGGACCACGGGCTCCGCTCGGACCACGGGCTCGGCTCGGATCACCGGCTCCGCTCGGACCATCGGCTCCGCTCGGACGTGTCGCTGCCGACCCCGCCGCGCTGGCCGCTCCCGCCGGCTCCCGGCTGGACCTGACGCGCGCCGGACGCCGACCCCGATGCCCTCACCGGACACTGGTCACCCGTACCGGCCACCGCTCACCCCGCACCCCCGGCCCACTCCGCGAACTCCTCCACCACCCTCCTGAGCCGCCAGTCGCTCCCCTTCGTGAACATGCCCCGCAGCTCGGCGACGGGGACCGCGGCCGGCCGGTAGTCCTCGTCCTCGTACAGGTCCTCGTGGTCCGGGTCCTCCATCGGATCGTCGGGAACCCCGACGAAGAGGCCCTCCCAGGCATCGGGGTCGTCCGGAGCGCCGGGGTTGTGCTTCCACACCGCGCCGGCGCGCACACACACCTCGCCCAGATACCAGGCGGGGACGGTGACCTCGGGGGTCCGGCGGGCGGCGCGCACCTGTGCCGCCGTACCGAAGCGGGCCCTGACCACCGCTTCCAGCCGGTCGACCGACTCCGGCGAGAAGTCCCACACACCGGGGTGGTCGGCACACCACCCCGGGAACGCGGCCTCCTGCTGCCGCAGCCACGCGTGAAGCCGGGGGTGATCCGTCCACTGCTGCTCGCTCATGCCGACAGCGTACGGGCCGGACCCAGGGGCCGACGCAACCCCCGGCCGCACCCGCACTCAGAGCGTTCTGAGACGTAACGAAGCTGTGCAGAAGAGGAGTTGAGCGCAACGCGCCTGAGAAAACTCTGGGTTTCCTGTGCGTCGGGTGACTAGCGTGTCTGTTCGACGCCATGAGCACGGGGGCCCTGGCGTCACACCGTTTCCTCCCCAACCTGCTCTGGGCTCCCGGGGAAGACAGATTCGCGTGAACCATCCGGACAACAGACGCGGCCGGCGCACATGGGCGCGCGCGGCCGTCGCGCTCGCCACCGTCGGGATCCTCTCCTTCAGCGGCCTGCCGCAGCTTCAGGGCACGGCGGACGCGGCCGTCCGGGCGCAGCGCTGCGACGAGATGTTCGGCCTGACCGGCACCACCCCGACCAACCCGGCCGACCTGCCGTGGGCGACCAGGGACGCGGTCCGGCCGGAGGCCGAGTGGGACACCTACGGGTACCCGAACCAGCGGATGGCCATGAACGGCCTCACCCTGCCGGACGATCCCGCGCAGCGCGACGCGATCCTGGACAAACTCACCAAGCCCTACAAGATGTACGCCGAGGGCACCAAGGAGCGCGTCTACGCCACCTACAAGAACTACCTCCAGCGCAACGGCGGCACCGACACCAAGTACGGCGGCTTCCAGAACTGGCTGCAAGAGGCCTACATCGACGTGTACGGGCGCAACCCGCGCGGCAACGCCTTCCACGCCAAGATAGTCAAGGACCTCAAGCTGACCGGACCGGACTGGATCTGCGAGGAGACGGTCACGGTCACCGACCCGGAAACCGGAAAGCCCTACAAGCGGCGCTTCGACGCCTTCAACCGCCGGACCCGGGAAGCGGTCGAGATCAAGTCCGGCGGCAACCACGACGCCAGCCAGGCCCCGAAGGACCGCGCGTTCCTGAAGGACCCCAAGTACAAGGACTACAAGCTCCGGTACGCCTTCGGTGAGACGCAGTCCGAGGACACCCGGCGGTTCACGGCCGGGCTCAAGCAGCTCGCGGGCTCCGGCCGGGTGACCACGTACGAGCACATCGCGACCCCGGCGCCGGAGTACACCCCGGGCAAGTACACCGCGCAGGACACCACCAGGAGCATCGGCCGCGGCTCCGAGGTCGTACGGGAGTCGCCCGGGACCGCCGGGGAGATGGCGCAGCGCAACGCGCGGATGCGCGCCGGTGACCCGCAGGGTCTGCGCGGGCGCGGGCCGGGCGGGGTGGACTTCTCCACCCTCGAACTGCGCTATGTGGGCAAGCCGGTCAAGGGCCAGGGCCTGAACTACTCGTTCGGTGCGAAGAAGGTCGACGAGTCCGCCGGCCTCGGCTACGGCGGCAAGGAGAAGGCCCAGCTCATCTCGGACGGTTTCTTCACCTGGCTGTCGCTGACGCCGGACCGGTTCTGGGTCAACCTCAACCCGGACCAGCCCGACCGGATCATGGACAAGACGTTCGGCACGACCGACGCCGGACGCGTGCTGCTCCAGGCCGACCTGCAGATGAAGCACGACTTCGCGAAGGACATGGACCCCCGCACCGGCGTGGGCAAGAAGCTCTTCGACACGCTCGCCGCGGAGAACATCCCCTGCACGCACGGCGTGCGGAACTGGATCGTGCCCAAGCCGGCGGTGGTGCGGGAACAGGACGGCGGACTGTACATCCTGGACGCCCCGCTGCAGGTCAACTCCGTGCCGCAGGAGGTCAGGACGCCGAGCCCGAACGGCCCCTGCAACCTCACCGAGGCCCAGCACAAGCGGGTGCAGCAGCTGATGGACTCGATGATCGTGCCCGACATCGAGACGAAGGTGAACACCGGCGCCGCGTACGCCGACCTGCGGCGCGTCTACAGCGCGCGGGTCGCCGCCGAATGGATCCGCCGCCAGGACGCCGCGTCCCCGACGGACTACCACGCGTTCATCAACAGCAACAAGGTCACGGACTGGCCGCTGCGGGGCGGCAACCGCTCCTGGACGCCCCAGCAGACGTACAAGGAGTACGTGAAGTCCTTCACCGAGGGCGACTACAGCTACCCGTGCGAGAAGGCCGGCCAGCCGGCCACCTGTGTGTCGGGCGGTGTCGACTTCTCCAAGGCACCCAAGAAGGACATCGACAAGGCGCAGTTCCACACCCAGCACACCTATCTCCCGCGCACCACGGAGATCTCCGTCAAGGCGGCCATGACGGACGACGCCGAGAACAAGGGCCTGCTCGCCCTCGGCGGCAACACGGCCACACACACCGGGACCGGCGGGGGAACCCCGACGCCCACACCCACACCCACGGACAAGCCGACACCCACCCCCAGCGGCGGCTCGTCGACTCCGGCGGCCACGCCCACCCCCAGCCCCGGGCACACCGCCCAGGGTGACCACCAGCAGCCGCCGGCCACACCGCCGGGCGACAACGGCGGCGGGGGCGGTCTGGCGAACACCGGCACCGAGGTCGCGGTCGTCGCGGCGGCGGCCGTACTGCTGCTCGCGGCGGGCGCCGGACTCGTCTGGTGGCGCCGCAGGTCCACCGGCACGCTCTGATCCGGCCGGACCGATGCGTCTGAGGGGGCGGGGCCTGCACGGCCCCGCCTCCTTCGTCACCCGGGCGGACCGGATCGGCCGGCCGGTGCCCCGCCGACGACCAGGCCGTCTCCCTCTCCCTTCTGTGCACGCTCGCGGGGTGCGGTAGGTTGCCCGCCATGACCGGACTCGGACCCGTCGCCTGGCCACCTGCCCCGACCAGGACCGAACGGCTCGTGCTGCGCGAGTCCGAGGCCCGCGACCGTGCGGCGTTCATCGAGTTGTTCGCGTCGCCGGAGGTGCGCACCTACCTCGGTGGCCCTCGACCGCGTGCCGAACTCGAAGGCGCGGTGCCCGAAGTGCCCGGGCGGCGCACCGGTGTTTTCGTGGTCGACCTCGACGGAGCGATGATCGGCACGGTCACGCTCGAACGGCGCGACGCCGAGCGTCCGGGGCACGTCCGCCCGGAGGCCGGGGAGGCCGAACTCGGTTACATGTTCGTGCCGGAGGCGTGGGGATACGGCTATGCCGCCGAGGCGTGCGCGGCGGCGCTCGGCTGGTTCGCCGACGCGCTTCCCGGCGAGCCGGTGGTGCTCTGCACCCAGACCGCCAACGACCGCTCGATGCGCCTCGCCGCGAAGCTGGGCTTCACCGAGGTACAGCGGTTCGAGGAGTGGGGCGCCGAGCAGTGGTTCGGCCTGTGGTCCCCGCTCACGGCGTCCGTGGAGTAGCCAGGCGTCAGCCGGTCAGGATGACAGGGCCGCGCCGAGCTCCCGCTTGAGGATCATGCCGGCCGCGGCACGCCCCGCGCGGATCGCGCCCTCCATGTATCCGTTGCCGATCGATGCCGTCTCGGCACTGGCCCAGTGGATCCGTCCGCAGGGCCTGGTCAGTGCGGCACCGTACTGAGTCCATACGCCGGGTGCCATGCGGCCCCCGTAGCAACCCCGCGTGAACTCCTCCGCCATCCAGTCCTGTTCGACGACCTCCAGCGGGGACGCGGCTTCCTCCCCGAAAAGAGTCACCAGAGTGTCGAGCACGACAGCTCGGCGCTCGTCAGCCGTTCGTTCGGCGAGTTCGCGGGCGTGCCGGCCCTCGAGGAAGCCGACAAGGACACCCACGGAACCATCCGGCGGAGAGTTGTCGAGGACGACGTTGAACGGGGTGTAGTGGTCGACACCAGCTCACCCAGCGTGTTTCCCGAGCCCGAACCAGCCGCCTGCTCACCGCGTTCGCGGCTCGTCCCCGGTGGCAGGCGCTGCCCGCGATCCTGGCCTCCGCCCTGCGCGGTTGAGGCAGACTTTCCTCCCAGCCGAGCCTCTGGGGGGTGACTGCCGTACCGCACAAACGGCGGACTTGCCCGCCCATGTCATCCGTCCTCGCAGGTTCGGCACTTCACTTCTGGTTCTGGTTCGGAGCGAATGTTGTGGGAGTCCTCCTACTGGTCTTCTGGGGCGGCAGCGCCTGCTTCTCCGCCTGGCGTGCTCAGCGGCTGTGGAAGGATCCGGACTACTACCGGCGCGTGGTGAACCAGAGGGTGTTCCGGTTCAAGGCCGACGTCAGCCGCGGACTGGTGCGCGGCTGGGCCCCCTTCGCGGTCGGGCTGGTGGCGTTGCTGGCCGCGATGGTGATGTTCATCGCCGTCGGCGTCGGCCAGCGCCCGCACAAGGGTCCCTCCGTGGCGCTCGTCATAGCCGCCCTGCTGTTCGTCGTCTTCTTGGCGGGCGTCGTGCTCCAGCTCTTGGTGGCATGGTTCAACCGGCCCCGCTGGTGCGTCCCGGCCTATCTGCGGGACGAGACCGGAGCATGGGCGGAGCGACACCCACGCAAGGTGCGCTGACCCGCCGCCGCCCCCGCACTCCGCGGGGGCGGGGGGGCCCCACCCCGGGGTGGGGGGGGGCCCCCCCCGGGGGGGGGGACGCCCCGGGCGCGGGGGCGCCCCCCCCCCCCCCCCGGGGGCGCTCCCCCGCCGCCCCCCCCCCCCCCGGGGGGGGCGGCGGCGCCACAGCACGGTTTCTGTGGCGCCGCCGCCGGGGCTGAGCGCCTGAAGTCCGTCGTGCCAGGTCTGCCGCAGGCACGTTCTCACATCCAGGACGCGGCCACGGCGAATGGCCGACGGGATCACACGGCTGAGAGCGAGACCTCCGTCGCCTTGAAGAGGGCCGTGACAGAGGAGCCCTGCTTGAGGCCCAGGTCGGAGGCGGCGTCCTTGGTGATCGAGGCGGTCAGTTCCCCGCCCTCGACCGTGACCCTGACCGTGGCCATGGCGGCGCCCGTCGCGATCTCCCGTACGGTGCCGGACAGCTGGTTGCGGATGGACAAGCCCTCCACCCGGCCGGTGGCCAGCGAGACCTCGGTGGCCTTGACGAGGGCGCGAACCGCAGAGCCCTCGGCGAGACCGAGGTCCTTGACGGCGTCAACCGTGATGGCAGCGGTGACGTCCTGGCCGCCGTCGAGGCGGACCTTGACCGTCGCCATGGCTTCGCCCGGGGTGACGGAGGTGACGGTACCGGGCATCTGGTTGCGGATACTCAGGCTCATGGTCGGACGCCTCGCAGGTATGGGTGGTTCGTCTGTCTTCGTATGCCGCGTTCCACGCTAGTGCGGCAGGAGCAGCGCCGCGTGAGGGCCGTCGCATACGCGAGCGAAAGATCTTGCTACGGCTCGCACACGCGGTACCCCATCATCCGGCCGGCCCTCTGCCCGTCTTCTCGGGCCCGGTATGCCGGTGTCCCGGTGCCTTGACGCAAGCCCACACGGTGTCTCCGGGGCGTCGGTCGCTGGTCGCCGTGTGTCTGAAGACCGGCCACCTCGCACCGCCGGATGTCGCGAACGCATGGGCACAGCGAAGAGTGGCGTCGCCGGACAGGGACGGCTGCTTCCGCGGACGCGCCGCAGCCAGGGACCACCCGCTCGGGCGTGGACCGCGCTGTCTCGCGGAGAGGGCTCACGGCTTGAGGAAACCGGCTCCGGTCAGGATCTTCTGGCCCTCGGGGGACTGGACCAGCGCGATGAACGCCTCGGCGGCTCCGGCGTTCTTGGCGTTCTTGAGCAGGGCGATGGGGTAGTCGTCGACGGCCTTGGCCGACTCGGGGAAGTCGACGCCTTGCACCTTGTCACCGGCCGCCTTCACGTCGGTCTTGTAGACCAGCGCTGCGTCGGCCTCCTTCAGCACGACCTTGTTGAGGGCGGACCTGACGTCCTCCTCGTAGGACACCGGGGTGAGCTTGATGTCGCTCGCGGTCAGGGCCTTCTGCGCGGCGGTGCCGCACGGCACCGTCTTGTCGCACAGCGCGACCTTCAGCCCCGGCCTGGTGAGGTCCTTCAGAGAGGCCGGCTTGTCGGGGTTGCCGGGGAGCGCGGCGATCTCCAGCTGATTGCGTACGAAGGTGGCCGGGGTGCCGACCGCGTCGCCCTTGTCCGTGACGGTCTTCATCGTCTTGCGGCGTGGGCCGCGACGGCCGGGCGGGGGGTCGCCCCTGTGCCCCGGCTCGTCGCATTCGACCGCCGGTTTCCAGCCGCCGACCGGGCCCCTCACGCTGTCGGGGCTGACGCCGAGCAAGGCGGAGGCCTCCTCGACCCGGTGGTCGGCACAGCGGAATGATCCTTCCGCATATGCGAGGTGAAGGTCACCTGTAGCTTCGCATGAGCCGGGTGCTGACAGTTCCGACCTCGCATGTGCGTTTGTATGGAGTGGCTCGTCGGGTACGGTCATGCCGGAGGTGGTGGCTCGTGACCCAGTCCCTCGCGGCTGCCCGTACGTCCGCCGGTGAGCTGGCGGAAATCGTCATCAGCGGAGATCTCGCCCGCCCGGCCCGGCTGACGGTGCCCGGCCTGCTCGCCTGGCCCCAGCACGAGGCGCACGTCGCCTTCGGGTGCGCCACCAGCGGCGTCCAGCACCACCGCTTCACCGGACCGCTCCTGCATGACGTCCTCACCGCGGCGGTCCCCGCCATCGACCCGTCCCGCCGCAAGGACCGACTGCGCTTCCTGATCGCCGTGCGGGGCGCGGACGGCCACCACGCACTGCTGTCATGGGCTGAAATCGACCCCGACTTCGGACGTGCCCCCGTTCTGCTCGGCGTCACCCTCGACGGCGATCCGCTCGACCGCGTCGGCCCGCAACTGGTGCTCCGGCAGGATCGTTGCGGGGCCCGGCACATCAGCGGCGTCGAGACGATCCAGGTGGACGGCGGCTACCCCGCGACAGGCGGGACCTGGTGAGCCCGGCGCCCGGCGCGCGCGTCCTGGTCCTGGAACACGCGCCGCAGGAGGGACCGTCCGCCGTCGCCACGGCCCTGGAGGCGGCCGGGCTGAAGCTGCGGGTCTGCCGCCCTTGGGCAGGAGACGCGGTGCCGGCCACACTCGCCGACACCGTCGCCCTGGTACTCATGGGCGCTCGCCGACCCACGCGGGACGAGGCCTGCGACGACCTCCCCGGCCGGTCGGCCGAGTTGGCGCTGCTGCGCGCCGCGCTGGAGGCCGAGGTGCCGGTGCTCGCAGTGGGTCGGGGCGCGCAGCTCCTGGCAGCGGCGGCGGGCGGAACGGCCCGCTGCGGCGACGACTTCGGCGCCGACTGGGGCGGGATCCACCTGTACCCGGCCGCGGACACCGACCCGCTCTTCTCCGCGCTGCCCCCTCGGCTCCGCGTCCCACACCGGCCCGCGGACACCACGGACCTGCCGACGGGGGCCACGGTGCTGGCCTCCTGCGACGGTCGCCGGGTCCAGGCGTTCCGGATCGGCGGCACGGCGTGGGGCCTGCGCTTCCACCTGGAGGCCGGCAAGAGGGCCGCCGATGCCGTCGCGGCGGCGTTCGCGGGCCACCCGGCAACGGCACGTGGGCCGGTGGAATCCGCCCGCCCGGAGCTGGCCATTCCGGCCCCGCACCGCGACCAGGTCCTCGCCCGCTTCGCCTCGTTGGTCACGGAACGCGCGCCTGGCACGGCGACCCGCACCTTCTTCACACCCCGCGCCGCCACCTGGGAGGAACGCTTCGCCGCGGACAACCCGGTGTACGCGGCGGCCGTCGCCCGCATGGGACTGCGCCCCGGGCAGCGCGCCCTGGACGTCGGCTGCGGCAGTGGCCGGGCCCTGCCCGCGCTGCGCGCCCAGGTGGGCGAGAAGGGGGTCGTCGTCGGCCTGGACCTCACCCCGGCGATGCTCACGGCCACCGCGCGAGAGGGCCGCGCCGGTCTCGCCGGGCTGCTGCTGGCCGACGCCTGCCGGCTGCCCCTGTCGGCAGGCGCCGTGGACGCTGTCTTCAGTGCGGGCCTGGTCAACCACGTGCCCGACGCCGACGCGGCCCTGCGGGAGTGGGCCCGGGTCACCGCCCCCGGCGGTGTCCTCCTGCTGTTCCACCCCTCGGGTCGCGCCGAACGCGCCGCCCGTCACGGCTGCCCCCTCGACCCGGACGACCCCCTGGCCGAGGAGAACCTGCGCCCCGCCCTGGAGACCGCCGGCTGGAAGCTGGCCTGCTACGAGGACGCCGCGCGCCACTTCCTGGCCCGCGCGGTCCGTTCCGGCGGATGAAGCCATGGACCGACCTGTGGGCCGCCCTGCTGTGCCGCGGTGACCGGCCCGACGCACCGGGAGCGACGACTACGGCCCGCCCGGGCACTCTGCCCCCCCCCGGCGCTCCTCGACACGCCACCCGTCGGACGGTCAGGTGCGACCGGCCGGGGCGTAGGGTCGCTGGATGTCCTCCGGGTGGGCCGTGTGCCGTACGGCCTCCTCGTAGGCGACGACGCCGGCCGCGACGAGGGCGTTGATGCTGGTCTCGAGGGTCTGCATGCCGTCACGGTGGCCCGTCGAGATCACGTTGCGGATCTGGCGGGTCTTGCCCTCGCGGATCAGGTTGCGGATCGCCGACGTGCCCACCAGCACCTCGAAGGCGGCCACCCGGCCCCCGCCGATCCGGGGGATGAGCGTCTGATTGAGGATGCCGACCAGGGTGTGCGCCAACTGCAGGCGGATCTGCGGCTGTTGCTCGGCCGGGAACACGTCGACGATGCGGTCCAGCGTCTGCGCCGTGTCGTTGGTGTGCAGGGTGGCGAACACCAGGTGCCCGGTCTCGGCGATGGTCAGGGCCGCCGAGATGCTCTCCGGGTCGCGCATCTCGCCGAGGAGCAGGACGTCGGGATCCTCGCGCAGGGCCGAGCGCAGCGCGGCGGGGAACGAGTCGGCGTCGGTGCCGACCTCGCGTTGGCTGACCGCCGAGCGCTTGTGGTGGTGCAGGTACTCGATCGGGTCCTCGATGGTGAGGATGTGCAGGGACCGGTGCGTGTTGACGTGGTCGACGAGCGCCGCCAGGCTTGTCGACTTCCCCGACCCGGTCGGCCCGGTGACCAGCACGAAGCCGCGCGGCATGCCCGCCCATCCGATGACGACCGGGGGGAGTCCGAGCCGCTCGGACGACGGCACGTCGAACGGGATGATCCGCAGCGCCAGCGCCGACGCGCCGCGCTGCACGAAAGCGTTCCCGCGCAGCCGGGCCTTCTCCCCCCAGCTGAACGCGAAGTCGACCTGCTTGTCGCGGCGGTACCGCTCCGTGAGTTCCTCGCCCAGCACGCCGGTGACCAGGCGGTCGACCTCCGGCTCGGTCAGCGCGGCCCCGTCGACCGGTCGCAGGGCACCGTCGACGCGTACGAACGGCGCCGATCCTGCGGTGAGCAGCAGGTCGCTGCCGCCCCGTTCCCACAGCTCACCGAGCAGGTGGTCGATGATCGCCGAACTCGGCCCGGACATGGTGGTCTCCACGGTGGTGTGCTTGCTCATGGCAGGACCGTCCACTGCTTGACGGTGCTGGTGTGGCCGTCGAAGGACACGGCGGCCTGAAGGAGCGGGCCGGACAGCAGGTCGATCCGGGTGCCGCCGAGGTGCTCGGTCGCGCCGCCGCTCCCGGCGGTCACGGTGTGGGTCACGGTCAGCCCGGCCAACTGGGAGGCGTTGGTCAGGCCGCACGGTGCCAGGTCGACCTGGTCGGTCACCGGGCCGCTCGCGCCGAGACGGACCGGTACGTCCAGTGAGGTGTCGACGCCGGTGCAGGTGCTGCCGGGGAAGTCCACCGACATCTTCACCGACTCCACGTCGCCGTCCTCGTGGTGCGTCACCTGCACGACGACGTGGTCGAGCGGTCCGATCGTGGCCGGCGCCGGCTGGGCGTAGCCGCCGAGGGTGAGGGACGCCTGGCCACCGCCGGGGACGATGGCGTCCGTGACGTCGACGGGCGCGCCGGGAGCCGGGGTCGTGAACCCGGTGACCGCGGTGACCGACGAGGGTTTCGCGATCACGGCCGGATAGGTCGTGAACAGCACCGGCTCCGGTGGGATTCCGATCACGGGCCGGAGGTATCCGGTGGCCGGGCTGATGCCGAGTCCGATGGTCCGGGCGATGATGCCACGGGTGACGACCTGCGTGGCGACCTGGCTCATCGACAGGTCGACGGCGGCGGTCGGCGCGTAGACGGTGCCGTTGACGACCAGGCGGCTTCGGTCGGTGGCCGTGTCGGCGTCGTCGGTCGACTTCAGCACCGCGCAACGGCTCCCCGCCGTGAGGCAGCCGGACAAAGCCCGGATGGAGGGGGCGCGGAACACGATGTCGAGCTCGACGCCGTCGAGCCGGTCGACGGCGTCGGCGCTGCCCGTGCCCAGCCTCACCGCATAGTCGACAGCGAGCTCGGACACCTGCTCGCCCCGTGTGACCCCGCAGGCGCCGAGGTCGACCACGTCGACCCCGAGTGCTCCCTCATGGGCGGTCAGGGCGTGGTTCGCGTCGCAGGCCGTGCCGGTGCCGGAGACGGTCAGCGCCGTCGTGGGTGGCTGCGCGGGCGAGGGCGGTGCCGGGGTGGTGTCGTCGTCCCGGTGCGATACGCGCAGGACGACCTTGTCGATCACCGCCCCCGCCGGGAGGGGCGGCATCGCGAACGCGGCGAGCCGGAGGGACGCCGACGGGGTGGCCGCGGCAAGTGTCGCGGTCGAGGTGGTGGTGTTGATCGCTTGCGCGTTCTCGGGGTCGAGGAACGCCGCGGTGGTGGGTGTCGCGAGGCTGCTCGCCTTGGTGGGCCGTACCGAGAGCGGGGGCCGGTAGGCCAGTTCCAGGGTGACGCCGTCGAGCTGATCGGTGCCCGTGGTGCTGCCGGTGCCGAGGGTGGCGGTGTAGGTGACGACCAGACCGGTCAACTGGGCGGGGTCGGTCAGCCCGCAGGTGGCGACCAGGTCCACGGTGTCGGTGGCCAGGGCGTCCCGGTGCGCGGCGAGCTTGTGCGGGGTGGTGCAGGAGCGGGGTATGCCGGGGCCGGACAGGGTGACCGCGACCGTCGGCGGTGGTCCTCCTGCCGCCCCGGGATCGTCGCGATGCGCGATGTGCAGCAGGGCCCCGTCCAGGACTGAACCGGGCGCCACCGCAGGGGTGTCGTAACCGCTGAGGTCGATGGCGGCGGTCGGCGTGGTGACCGAGTCGAGTGTGGTGCGGGCAGTGTCGGTGCCGTCGATCGCCTCGGCGTCGGCTGCGGGGAGGAACGTCGTCGACCGCGCGTTCGTCGCCGGCCGGGGCGGCGGCGGGTCGTGGACGACTTCGAGCCACATGCCGTCCAGGGAGTCGGCGCCCGCGCTGCCGCCCCCGTTCAGTCCGGCGTTGTAGGTCGCGGTCAGGCCGGTCAGCTGGGCGGGGTCGGTGATACCGCATGCCTTGAGGTCGACGCGGTCGTCGCCCAGGCCGGCCCGCGCGGTGAGCGGCAGGGCGGTACAGCGGCCACCGCCGCCCGCGGGGGTGACGGTGATGCTCGGCGCCGCCGCGTCGCCGGTCTCCTGGTGGGCGACCCGGAGCACGGCGGAGTCGATCGTCGACCCCGGCGGCAGGGGCGGCAGGCCGAACCCGGCGAGGGTGATCGACGCGGACGGGGCCGCCTCGGTCAGGACGGCGCCGGCCACCGACGAGGTCGGCTGTTCGCCGATCTCCAGGGCGTTGTCGGGGTCGGTGCCGGCAGCGGTGAACCCGGTCGACGCGGTCACCGCGGTCGGCTTGAACGTGGCCGGCGTGCGGTAGGCCACCTCCAGCCTGATGCCGTCGAGGCGTTCCGTGGCGGTGGTGCCGTCGGCGTCCAGGGCGGCGGCGTAGGTCACTGTCAGGCCGGTGAGCCGGGCCGGGTCGGTGAGCCCGCAGGGGCCCAGCAGGTCGATCGGGGGATCCTCGGTGAGCGCCGTGTGCCGGGGCAGGGTGTCGCTGCGGCAGGTGTCCCCGCCGACGGCGGTGGTGACCTTCACCGCGCCGGGAGCGCTCAGGTCGCCGTCGTCCTGGTGTCCGACACGCAGCGTCGCGCTGGTGACGACCGAGCCGGGCGGTACCTGTGGGGTGAAGCCGGCGAACTGTATCGAGGCCGATCGACGTTTCGTCGGGTCGAGGACGGCGTCGGCCGTGCAACTCGCGGTGCCCGTCGGCTGGGGACACCCGGGCAGAGTCGGCTGTTCGCCCGTGGTCAGGGCCTGGCCCGGGTTGGCGAAGCCGGTGTTCGTGACGACCGCTGTCGGCTTCAGCGTGTGTGACGGCTTCGGCGGCTGGACCCCGTACACCGCCATCTGCTGTGCGTCCGGCGTCACCGGGGCGCACAGTTCGACGTGCCCGCGGTCGACCCGGAACTGGCTGCCGCCGCCCATCATGACCTCGACGCCTGCGGGCCGCGTCTTGTCGCAGCCGCCCGGGTCGGGAACGGCCGGGCGGGTGGGGGCTCCGGGATCCCAGCCTGACTGCGTGCCGCCGACCACGCTGACCGTGGGGTCGTCGACCGTCCAGACGGCGGTGCCGCCGGTGAAGGTGAAGTCGAAGTAGTAGACACCCGGCTGCAGCCACACCACCGCGTCGGGGCAGTCGCCCCCGGTGAGGCGGCTGAGGGCGCGGGCGTCGTCGTAGTAGCCGGGGCGCAGCCGCACCAGCCAGGACCCGGGGCCGGGGCAGGCGGGCACCGTCTGCCGGGCCGGGACGGCCGTCGCGGGCGGCGCGTAGTCCGGGTCGGTGCCCATGACCTCGTCGGCGGGGGCGGACGGGGTGTCGTTGGCGCAGTCGCGCACGTACGGCGCCTGGGCCGCGGGCAGTTGGGGCTGTGACACGGCACGGGAGCAGTCGCCGACGGCGGACACGTCGCCCGCCACCACCATGGATGTGCCGGTGCCGGTGGTGATGTCCGAGCGGGAGAACACGCTGCCCTGTACGCGCAGGCCGTGCGTGGTCACGTGGATGCCGTCCTGTGCCGCCCGGCCCAGGCTGCGTAGCGCGTTCTGCGGTTGGGTCGCGCGCGTGGTCACGGGAGAGGCGTTGAGGGGGTCGCAGTGGACGATCATCCGCCGCCCGTCGACCGGCGGTGCGGTGTAGTCGGCGCACGGGTTGCCCTGCGCGAAGTGGCTGATCGCGAGCTGTGTGGCACCGTCCGCGCTGTAGTCCCGTCTGCCCTGGTCGGCGTACACGCTCGCGGCTTTCAGCCCCGTGCCGGCGAAGGACAGGAGCGACACCGTGACCAGGCTGAAGACGACGACGAAGGCCAGCGCGAGGATCAACGTCGCGCCCTGTTCGTCGTCGCGCGGGCGGCGCGGATGCGGGCGGCCGGTCATGACGCGCTCGATCGCCGGACGGCGGTGAGAGTCGCCGGGGGAGCGGTGGGGTCGGTCCGCACGGTCAGCGTTACCTCCATGGGAGAGGTGCACGAGGTCTCGGCACCGCAGCGCAGCGTCACCGGGTGAGTCGACGGGGCGTTGTCGAACCGGCCCAGCAACGTGGTGACGACCCCCTTGTCGGTGCACGTCACCCGGTTGAGCGCGCCGGTCTGCTGGTCGTAGGTGTAGACGGTGTCGGTGCCGGGCCGGCTCAGGTGGACGATCACGCCGCCCGCGCCGCACGCGGGGCGGGTCGTGACGCTGTCCGCGCTGTGCACATCGCCGTAGAAATAGCGGTTGAGGGTGCCCACCGCGCCGGTGGCGGCCACCCGCTTCTCGGTGCCCGCGGTGAACCGCAGTCCGATGATGATCGCCTTGGGCAGCAGAGCCGCGATGATGCCCACGATGACGATCGTGACCAGCAACTCGGTCAGGGTGAACCCCGACTCCGGGCCGTCGGTGGGACGTCGGGTCGTCATGACAGCATCGACTCCCGCTTGACCACCTCGAGCGTCGCGTCCCTGACGGGGCGCGGGCCGGATGAGTGCACGGTCAGCGTCACCTTCTGCACTCCGGTGTCGGCCGTCGGGCAGGGGCGGCCGAACGCACCCACCCCGTCCCAGTACTCGACCTCGACGGTCACGGTGTACCCGGCCGGTGGCGCCGGAGTCTCGTAACTCCTGGCGCAGGACACGTACGGGTCGCTGACGACCTTCTCGGCGGCGCTGCGGATGACCGAGTCGGCGCTGGTCATCTTCTGCTGTGCGACCGAGCTGATGATCGCGGTGCCCAGGCCGCCGAGGACGGCCACGAAGGCGACGCCCATGAGTACGACGGCGACGAGAACCTCGACCAGGGTCTCGCCCTCGTCGCCGCGGCGGCGGCGTGAGTGGCGTGGGCCGCGTGCCGGGCCGGTCACTGGACCTCGACCTGGTTGTAGACGCCGTAGATCGCCGAGATGAGGGCGACGGCCACGAAACCCACGACGACCCCGACCAAGATGACCACGGCAGGCTCGAACAGGCTGGTCAGCCGCTTGAGTTTGTACTGCAGCTCCTGTTCGTAGAAATCCGACACGTTCTCGAGCTGGTCGTCGAGGGTCCCGGTCTCTTCCCCCACGCGCATCATCTGGGTGACCGACCCGGGGAACAGCTTGGTGCGGGCGAGCGGCCGGGAGATGCCGCCGCCTTCGAGCATCTCCGTCCGGGCCGCCCCGATGGACCGCTCGTACACCAGGTTGTTGGCACCCGAACCGGCCAGGCCGAGCGCCTCCGGGATGGGCACACCGGCCTTGATCATGGAGGTCAGGATGCGGCAGAACCGTTCGATGACCATGAAGCGGACCACGTCGCCGACCACCGGCATCGCCAGCAGGAAGCGGTCGCGCAGCACCCGTCCCCGCTCGGTCCGCAGACCGGCGATCACCGCCGCGACGAGCGCGACGAGCACGCCGACGATGACCGGATACCAGGCCGTGACGAAGTCGGTGAAGCCCAGCAGGATCCGCGTCGGCAGCGGCAGTTGTGCGTGGAAGGACGCGAAGAACAGCTTGAAACGGGGCAGCACGAAGATCACGAGGACGAGGACGACCGCGACGGCCAGACCCATCACCAGGCTCGGATACGTCAGGGCGGAGCGGATACTGCGCCGGCCCTCGACATCGCGCTCGATGTACCGGCCCAACTGGGCCATCACCACGTCGAGTTCACCGGTCGCCTCGGCCGAGCGCAGCACGGAGACGTAGAACGGCGGGAGCGCCGAGGTGTGGGCGGCCATCGCGCCGGCGAAGCTCTCGCCGAAGCGCAGCGAGTCCATGACGTCGACGAGCACCTTGCCCAGCTTCTTGTCCTTGGTCTCGGCGCGGATGATCTCCAGGGCGTCCAGGATGGGCACTCCGGCCTTGATGAAGGCGGCCATCTGGCGGGAGAAGTTGCTCAGCTCGACCAGGTCGACCTTTTCCGCGGTGAGTTCGAGCTGCAGCAGGCTGCGGCCCGCGGCCTTGACCGACCGCACGTCGTAGCCCTGCCGGGTCAGGCTGTCGGTCACGCCGTCGACACTGGAGCCCTTGAGCACGCCGGAGGCCCGTTTTCCGTCCGGGCCGACCGCGACGTACTTGAAGGTGGCCATGCCGGTGCCCTCCTGGTGTGCGGGTGTCAGAGGTTCGCTGAGTCGGTGTCGGGTGCCGCGTCCGGCGAGTCGGGCACTACGCCACGTACACGCTGGACATGATCTCGGCGATGGTCGTGATGCCTTCCTCCACCAGACGGACGCCTCCGTCCAGGAGGCTGTCCATGTGCTCCTCGCGGGCGGCCCTGCGCAGGGCGGCGACCGGCGCCTTCTCGACGAGCAGCCGCTTGACCGCATCGCTCGTCACGAGCAGTTCGAAGACGCCGATCCGCTCCTGGTAGCCGGTACGGGAGCAGAAGTTGCAGCCGCGCCCCTGCCAGAACCCGGTGTCGGTCGATCCGCCGGCCTGTGCGAAGAAGGCCAGTTCGTCCACACCCGGCCGGTAGGGCTCGCGGCACTGGTCGCAGATGCGCCGCACCAGTCGCTGGCTGACCACCCCGGCGACCGTGGAGGTGATCAGGAACGGCTCGATACCCATGTCGGCGAACCGGTGCAGCGCGGAACAGGCGTCGGCGGCGTGGATGGACGACAGGACGAAGTGGCCGGTGAGAGCGGACTCGACGGCGATCCGCGCCGTCTCGGCGTCCCGGATCTCGCCGACCAGGATCACATCGGGGTCCTGCCGGAGGATCGAGCGCAGCCCGGTGGCGAACGAGATGCCCGCCTGTTCGTTGATCTGGATCTGGTTGACCGAGGGGACCACGTACTCCACCGGGTCCTCGATGGTGGTGATGTTGCGCTCGCTCTGGTTCAGCTCACCGAGCGTGGCGTACAGGGTGGTCGTCTTGCCGCTGCCGGTCGGTCCCCCGCAGGCGACCATGCCGTACGGGGAGCGCAGCAGGGACGAGAACCGTTCGTAGGTCGCGGCGGGCATGCCGAGCTCGCCCAGCCGCAGCAGGGTGCGGTTGCTGTCGAGCAGCCGCAGCACCGCCTTCTCGCCCCAGATGGTGGGGGTGGTCGCGACCCGGATGTCGACCGGCCTGCCGTCGATCTCGGTGGTGATCTGTCCGTCCTGCGGGCGGCGCCGGTCGACGATGTTCATGTTTGCCATGATCTTGATACGGCTGACCACGGACGGGCCCATGTTCTCCGGCAGGCTCAGCACGTCGTGCAGGGCGCCGTCGATGCGGTACCGGACCCGGACCCGGTCGGCGTGGGGTTCGATGTGGATGTCCGAGGCCCGGTCGCGCAGGCCCTGGGTCAGCATGAGGTTGACCAGGTGCACGACCGGCGCGTCCTCGCTCACCACTCTGGCCCCGGCACCGGCGTTGCGGCCGGTCTCGGTCGCCTCGAACGCCTCGACCAGGCTGCTGACGCCGGACAACGCCCGGTACGCGCTGTTGATCGAGCGCCGGATGTCCGAGGGAGCCGCGATCGCCAACTGCACCCGATCCGGTGCGACGGCCCGGCTGACCTCGTCGAGCACGCGCGGGTCACCCGGGTCGCCCGCCGCGATCAGCAGCGTGCCCTCGGCCCGCCGCACCGCGACGACGCCGAGCGAGCGGGCGAGCGCCTCCGGCACCCGGGCGGCCGCCTCGGGATCAGGTTCGCTCTGGCGCAGGTCGGCGACCGGGACGCCGAGTTGAACCGACAGCGCCTCGATCAGCGATCGCTCGTCGATCATGCCGAGTTCGGCCAGCAGGACGCCGAGACGCTTGCCCGACGCCGACTGCTGCAGGAGTGCCTCGTCCACCTGCGCCGGGGTGAGCAGCCCGCGCTGCACGAGCAGTTCCCCGAGACGGGGCCGCGTCCGCCCTGCGGGCGACGACTGCGCCGTGCCGGACGCGGTGCCCGGGACCGGCTCGCCCGCCGGGACGGGTTCGCCCGCCGGGGCCGGAGAGGACTCCGGGCCGTGCACCTCGTCGGGCGGGGTGCCGTCCTCGCCCACTGGGCTTGTCGTCGCCGCGCGGCGACGCAGAAGCCGGCGATTCGTCAAAGCACCCACCCCGTTCACACAGCCGGAACAACGGGCGATCGTCACCCGCGACCTTCTCGACAATAACTGTCAGCCGCTGATTAGTCAGCCGGATACTACAGCGACGAAACCGCACTGTCATCCGCCCTCATGCCGACAGTCGACGCCGGAACAACCCCTTGTAAGTCCCTTGTCGGCTGAGTAGTCTGCCGCTGATTAATCAGTCAGTTACTAGCTACTCGGCTTGGCTGAACCGGTCGCTTCAGATGGAGAGAGATGTCCACTTACCTGCAGGACATGCTGCGCCGACGCATGCGCGCACTGAACGGGACGGCGGAAGCCGGCTTCACACTCATCGAGCTTCTCGTGGTCATCGTGATCCTCGGCGTCCTGTCCGCCATCGTCGTCTTCTCCGTCCGCGGCATCAACGACAAGGGCCAGGGTTCGGCGTGCAAGACCGACAAGTCCACGATCCAGACCGCGGAAGAGGCCTACTTCGCCAGTGACAACCGTGGCGTCTACGGCAGCATGGACGACCTGGTGACCGGCGGGTTCCTCTCCAGCGCCTCCGCCTGGTACGACGTCAAGGTGAACGGTGCCACCTACGACATCACGCCGAAGACCGCGCTTCCCGGCGGCCAGGCGAACCCCTGCACCGCCTGAGCCGCGGGGGCCCTCGCCGCCGGTGACCATCGGTACGCACCGTAAGGAACATCGCTCGCATGCCACCCACCCTCGTCGTGATCATCGGCCTGCTGGGGCTCGCGGTGGGGTCCTTCCTCAACGTCGCCGTCTCACGGGTGCCGGCCGGCGGCTCGGTCGTGCGGCCCCGCTCCGCCTGCCCGCGATGCGCCACGCCGATCGCCGCCCGGGACAACATCCCCATCGTGTCCTGGCTCCTGCTCGGCCGGCGCTGCCGCGCCTGCCGGGTCCCCATCCCCGCGCGCTACCCGCTCGTCGAGGCGCTCACCGCCATCCTGTTCGTCGCCGAGGCACTGCGCTTCGGCTGGTCGGACATGCTGCCGGCCGCGCTGGTCCTCACCGCGGGGCTGCTGGCCCTCGCCGCCTGCGACGCCGAGCAGTTCCTGCTCCCCAGGCGGTTGATCTACCCGACTCTCGGGCTCACCGCCGCCTGTCTGCTCACGGCCGCGGCGGCCACCGGCCAGTGGCACCGGCTCGGCGTGACCGCGGCATGCGCAGTGGGCGCGTTCGCCGTCTTCTTCACCCTGCACTGGGTGCGGCCGGCCTGGCTCGGATTCGGCGACGTGCGCCTGGCCGGACTGCTCGGCACCGGGCTGGGCTGGCTCGGACCGTGGTATCTCATCTTCGCGTTGCTGGCCGGCAGCTTCGCCGGATTGCTGGTGGGCGTCGCGCTCATGGCCGCTGGGCGAGCCACCCGCCACACCCGTCTCCCCTTCGGGGTGTTCCTCGCCGCCGGCGCCATCGCCGCCCTCCTCGTCGGCGCTCCTGTCATCCACTGGTACGAGAGCGTGAGCGACCCGTACGCGACGGGTGCGCCGCTCACGGCGGTCGACCACCGGTCATGACAGCCCGGGTCCGACGCGATCCGCAGGCTGTTTCCTCGCGCGCCCGCCTCCCGGTCCGCCGGGTCCCCTCTCCGGCGCTCCGGCCCGCATACGAGCCGGTCCGGCTCCGGGCCGGGGCGACGTCACGGGCACGATCGGCGATCCCTACCCTGGTTACCATGGGAAAACTTGATCTGCCACTGGCCGAGTGGATTGTGCTCGCACTCATCGCCGAACGACCCAGCCACGGTTTCGCCATCGCAGCGCTCACCGCGGAGGGTGCGGCCATCGGTGAGTTCTGGTACATCTCGCGACCCATGGTCTACCGGTCCATCACGCGGCTGGTCGAGCGCGAACTGATCACGCCGGTCGGCGCAGAGGAAGGCAACCGTGGGCCGCAGCGCATGGTCTACGCCGCCACCCGCTCGGCGAAGCTGGCGGTCAGCCGGTGGCTCAGCGAACCCGTGACCCAGCTGTTCGACGTGCGCGCCGACCTCACGATCAAGCTCCTGCTGCTCCAGCGTCGCGAGGCCAGCCCCACGCGCCTGGTCGAGCGCCAACGGGTCGTCATCGACGAGATCGAGGAGTCGCTGCGCGCCAAGGAGCACGCCGGCGACTACCTGACCCGCGCGATCTACACCTGGCGGCTGGAACACGTCCGCGCAGCGCGCCGGTTTCTCGACGCCGTCGACATCGACTCGACGCGGCCGGCGGTCGGCACCGGCTGACGTCGGGCCCGTGGACATCCCCCCTCGGCGTCCACGTCCCCGCCGGGTGCGTGCCACGGCTCGACTGGGCCGGTACCGGCCGGCACGAGAACCGGGTTCGGCGATCGAGGGATCCGATCGCCGAACCCGCGACGTCCCGTCAGCGTATCCCGGGCAGCCGCCGAAACCGGCTCGTCGGCTACGGCACCTCGACGACGGTCTCGCAGGAGCCGCCGACCGCGACGGAATCCGTACCCGGAAGCGCCGGACCGCCGTTGGCGTCGCCGGCGCAGACGTCCGTGCCGCTGCCACCGGCCAGGGTGTCGTTGCCGGCGCCGCCGACCACGGTGTCGTTGCCGGCGCCACCGGAGAGCGCGTCGTCGCCGGTGCCGCCGAGGACGGCGTCGTTGCCGTCACCGCCGCTGACGGCGTCGTTGCCGTCACCGCCGTCGATGGAGTCGTCCCCGCTGCCGGCCGACACGGCGTCGTTGCCACCGAACGTGCAGATCGTGTCGTTTCCGCCGTTGCCGCTGACACTGTCGTTCCCGTTGCCGGTCACGATGACGTCGGCGCCGCTCGTGCCGGTCACGGCCCCGTTGCCGGTGATCGTCGCGGCGAGACCGTGACAGCCGGCGGAGACGCTGATCGACACGGTCGCGACGTTCGAGTCGTCCGTGCCGTCGGTCGCCTTGTAGGTGAAGCTGTCGCTTCCGACGTAGGCGCTGTCGGGCTGGTAGCCGAACGAGCCGTCAGGGTTCAGCGTGAGGGTGCCGTGCGCCGGGCCGGTCACGACCGACGCCGTCAGCGTGTTGCCGTCGGGGTCCGTGTCGTTGCCGAGGACGCCTGGAGCGCCGACGACGAGCGGGGTGTCCGCGCCGACGTGGCCGTACGACTCGTTCGCGGCCGTCGGTGGCCGGTTCGTCGTGTTGAGGAGCACCGACGCGTCGTTGACGAACGTCGCCGAGCTGTTGCTGTTGGCCGTGACGACGTCGGGACGCCCGTCACCGTCGAGGTCGGCCACCGCCGTGGCCTGCGGGTTGCTGCCGCCGTTCAGCCCGAAGGCGAGCGGGCTGCCGAACCCACCGGTGCCGTCGCCCTCGAGCACCACCACCTCGGCCGAGAGGGCGCTGGACGCGACCAGGTCGGCGTGGCCGTCGCCGTTCAGGTCGGACACCGACGCGGAGGTGAGGTTCGCCCCCGCCGACAGGACGCTCGCGGTGCCGAAGCCACCCGCGCCGTTACCGAGCAGGACAGCGACGCGCCCCGGCGAGCCGGGGGCCACGACGACGGCGTCCAGCTTGCCGTCCTCGTTGACGTCGGCCAGCTTGAGCTTGGACGGCAGGGCCACACCGGCCGGGACGCTCGACGCCGTGCCGAAGCCCCCGTGTCCGTCGCCCGGCAGCACGGAGAGCGTGCCGGTCGACGAGTTGGACGTGACAAGGTCAAGATGGCCGTCGCCGTCGAGGTCGGCGGCCGCGATGCCCTGCGGGCCGGAACCGCCGTTCAGTGCGAACTGCGTGGCGGCGCCGAACGTGCCGTCGCCGTTGCCGCGCACCACCGAGACGTTGTTCGTGTTCGCGTTGGACGTCGCGAGGTCCGGCTTGCCGTCCTCGTCGAAGTCGCCCGTGGCGATGTCGGTCGGGAAGCGCACGACACACGGGTTGTCGCCGGTGCTGTCGCACCCGGGCGTCGGATTGAGCTGCACCGCCGCGCCGGCGCCGAGAGCGCCGGAGCCGTCGCCGAGCCAGACCAGGGCTACGTTGCCACGCGCGTCCTGGCTGATGACGTCCCTGTGGCCGTCGCCGTTGACGTCGCGGATCGCCACGGAGCCGAGGAAGACGCTCGACGCGGTGCGCGGCGCCGCGTACTTGGTCACGGCGCCGAAGCCGCCACCGCCCGAGCCGAGGAACACGCCCAGGCCCTCCGCGCGGATCGCCGTCACGAGGTCCGGTTTCCCGTCGTCGTTCAGATCGCCGACGGCGACGGCGGAGCTGCCGCGGCCGGTGTCGTCGAGGTTGACCGCGGTGGCGAAGCCGGTGGTGTCGGCGCCGGTCGCCGAGGCCGGGCCGGCGGCCAGGACGACGGTCGCCACCGCGAAGATGAGCGCCGGAACGCGGGGTGAGCGACCGCGCGTGACGGCGCCTGCGCGGCCGTCCGGCGGGAGGTTCCGACGTGGTGATCTGCTCATGGGTGAGGCCCCTCCTCAGGGCCTGATAAAACAAATCGGTAACGTACTGTGCCGAGGCGACCGGTCGACGCTGGACGGCGGCCCCCGGTAGTCATCGTTTGACAGCTTTTGCGGCGGAGGCGAGGGCGTCGGTGTCGCCGCGGGACGCGCACGCCGGCGGTTCTCTCGCCGGTCGGCGGGGGCCAGGTGACGAGTGCCGCCAGACCGGGACCGCCGGCCGGGCATGTGCTCCCGGCCGACGGTCCGTTGCCTCGTGCTCAGGCTCGCCTAGTAACCGTAGGCGGCCAGGGTCGACTGGATGGTGGTGTCCAAGTCCCACTGGTTGGTGAAGAGGTCGTTCCAGGCAGCCGCTGCGCCGGTGTTGCCGCCGTTCAGGGCGACGCCGTACTGCTCGATGTCCCCGTAACCGGAGTACGCGCTCGGATCGAGCTCGGTCCACGTGTTGGGGTCATTGCCTGTAGTGCCGTTCAGTGAACTCGACGTCCAGCTCACGTGCACGACGTTCGACTTCGCGACGAGACCCAGCTGGGTGTTCCCTCCGGCGTTCGCCGTCACCGCGCCGCGCACCTGGCTGATCCCTGACTCCAGGCGCACCTTGCACGCCGTACCCGCGCTGTCGCACGCACTTCCGCGGAACACGTTCTGCCCCGTCCCGCTGTCGACCCACGAGAACCCGTTCTGTGTCAGCGCCTGCTTGGACGCCGCCCCGAACGGGGCCGAGGCCGGATCGGCGACCGCTATCCGGTGCCCGCTCGTCGCAAGCCAGCTCACCACCCCCGAGATCGTCGTGGGAGCGCCGCCGTTGATCGGCGTAGCGTCACAACGAGGCGACTGCGCTTTGCCGTTACCGCTGCCATTGGCGTCCGCGCCCAACGGCAGCGGCGGGCTACCGCCGTTGGACGGGTCGTCACCCTTGGTCGAGCCCGCCCAGTTGCCGCTGCAGCTGTAGATCGCCAGGTGCCCGATGGCCACGGCGTGCTTGCTGTTGATGTCGCCGTTGCACTCGACGCTGGCGCTCGCCGTGCACGTCCCGCCGACCGAGGTCGGGATGACCGCGTCCACGTTGGCCTCGTCCGCCGACAGGAACGCGTCGATATGCAACGGCCCGTCGACGCAGTTGTTCGACGAAGAGGGGTTGCACGTGGTGTAGGGGCCGGCGCTCTTCAGTTGCTGACGCAGACTTCCCGACGTGATCCCCCGCATCGTCGACGTATCGATCGCCGGCTTGTTCCAGAAACCGCCCACCTGGGAGGCGGAGTTCGCGGTGAACGGCGTGAACGTCTCCAGTGATGCGATCGTGCCCTTCATGTCCTTCACGGCGGGATACATGTTGTTCGCGATGCCGACCTGCGAATTCGTCGTGGCGAGTGCTGTCGGTGCCGCGACGGTGATCAGTGCTGTCGCGAGGGCGCCCACCGTGAACGCGTTCCGTATCCGGCGCATCGCGGTGATGCCGGAGTTCGGAGCGCTCCGAGAGCGTCTGGACCTTCGTTGCATCTGCTACTCCTGATCGATCCGGTGAATGGCGGCCGACGCACGAGGCCCCGCAGACGGGGGTCGACAGATACGCCAGAAATCCTGGCATCTGCGGGGCTTCCCGGCGTGATCGTGCCGCACCTGCCTGCATGGTGCTCACTTGGGAGCCCAGTAGTCAATGATTGACAACCGCGCTCGCTGTGCATGTAATGCACGTATCCAACCTGCAACCGGCCGGCGGACAAGTGTGTCGTCGGCCCGTTGACGGACGCACGAGAGGGGCTGGCGACACCATGGGCAGAGCCGAGTGATGGGACCGTTGAGCAGACTGTCGCGCTCGCGTGCGACCAGGTGGGGTGCGCTGGTAGTCGCGGTGGCCTCGGTGGCGCTGGTCGTTGTGACGCTCGCGCGCGGCGGGTCGGAAGCGTCCGCCCAGGCCCAGAAGGCCGACCCCGCGTGGTGCACACCGGGCACGCAGCGCAGCGCACTCTGCCCACACAGCAAGGTGTTCGACGCGAAGGAGTACACCACCCACGGCAACGCCTTCCGATGCGTCAACTTCGCCAGCCAGGCGGATGCCCAGGCGGTGCTGCGGGCCAACCCCAGCGATCCGAATCATCTCGACGACGGCGGCGGCGTCGCATGCCGCGGACTGCCGGAACCACGCGACACCACTCCGGTTGCCCGCGCCGCACGGCAGTTCAGGTGCGTTCCTGGCGACACCCGCAGTGCCCTCTGCCCACAGCCCAAGAGGCCCTTCGACGCTCGCTACTTCCTGCGCTACGGCAATGACGCCTACGACTGCCCGGACTTCGCAAGCCAGGCGGACGCGCAGGCCGTCCTGCGCTTCGCGCCGGCCGACCCGAATCGTCTCGACGGCGACGGGAACGGCATTGCGTGTCCTGACCTGCCGGGACCCAAGGACGTCAAGCCCGTGCGAAGGGAAACGCCGTGACACGGCAATGGCTCGCGCGTGCGCCCAGGCGGGACGTGACCCATCGACCGAAGGAAGCCCCGACTGCCATGAGACCGCACCATCGCCCCTTCCTCTTGGGCACCAGACGCGAGGACGGCTTCACGCTCATCGAGTTGCTCGTGGTCATCGTGATCCTGGGCGTCCTTTCCGCCATCGTGGTGTTCTCCGTCAGGGGCATCGGCGACAAGGGCCGCAAGAACTCGGTCGCCGCTGACGCGGCCACCCTGCGAACGGCGGAAGAGTCCTACTGTGCGAAGCACGGACACTACGGGACTGTCGATGATCTGCAAGCCGATGGACTGCTGGCCGGCGAACCGGTTTACAACATGGTGGCGGTCGGCGAGGAGAACAAGTGCGGCCGAGGCGAGAAGTCGTCGTTCACGCTGTACGACACCTCACCGACGGAGAGCGGAGCGGAAGCGGTCCCGGTGGGCGCGAATCCGACCGACCTCGCGGTCGATGAGAAGGCCAATCGGGTGTACGTCGTATCCAGCGGCAGCAACAACGTGTTCGTGATCGACGGCAGGACCGACGCCCCGATCGGTTCACCGATCGACGTCTCCGGCGCGGTGACGAGCCCGACCCGGATCGCGGTCGCCCCGGCCTCGGGGCGGGTCTACGTCGGGGGTACGGGCGGTGTCGCGATCATCGACACCGTCCACGGCAATCAAGTGACCCATGTCGGCGGCTATACGACGACCGTCAGCGGTCTGGCCGTCTCCCCTGAGAACGGTGACGTCTACGTCGGCGGCAGTACGGCCATTACCTCGGCGGTCGCCTACATCGCGGCCGGCGGCTCGTCGGCGACGCCGATCCCCTTGCCCGCTTCGGGACTCGTGAACGACATCAGCGGCATGGACTTCCAATTCGACCCCGAGCATCATGCGGTGTACTTCGCAAAGTCGGGTAACGCCATAGGTGCGACCCCGGCCACCAACAGCGGCCTCTTCGCCATCTCGTCGCAGAGCCACGAGGCCAGGGTCGTAGTGGAGTTCCCCACGAAGTCGGGCTGCGCCACCGACGTGAACGCCCTCCTCGCCAACTCCGTTCGCGGCAGGACCGTTGTCGATCCACACCGCAACCTCGTCTACCTCCTCGCCAAGAGGTGCGTTCAGGACCCGGACAAGCCGGGCCAGTGGAAAAGCGTCGCGACAACGATCGCCATCAACCCCAGTGACGGCAGTTCAACCGCGATCGACGACCCGGTGGGGCCGATCTACGCTGCGATGTCTGCGGTCTACAATCCCGCGGCGGGGGCGGTCTACGTCTACCTCGGCGGTGGAACGCAATGCGGTGGGTCCGGAGGCCGGATCGACCGGATCGTAGGGACGACGGTCACGGGGCAGGCACCGGTTTGCGGTGTGTCGACTGCCCTCGGGAACGCGGCGCACAAGATCGCCGTGCTGAGAAACGTCAACAGGGTCTTCGTGGCACAGAAGAACACCGGCGGCGCGCCGGGCGGCCTCGGGATGGCCGATGGCACCACGCTGCTGACGCAGGCTCCGCTAGGCACGCCTCGTCAGTTCGGCGCGCTGGCCGTGAACGACACGACGGCGAAGGTGTACGCGCTCGATCTTGCGGACGGAACGCTCGCGGTGCTCCGGACAGGATCGGCCTAGGACTGGCCGGTTCACAGGTCATCACCGTCACGCCCTGACGGACACGGGCCCGTCAGCGCGGCGGCCACAGCTTCTCATTTACGGCGTGTTCGTCGTTCTTGGAGGTGAGCGAGGCGTCTAGATATCTCAACAGATCGCCGGAAGCCGGAGACCTGAGACCTGTGATCAGCTGATGGTTGGCCAGGTCTCAGCGTCGGGAGCATGACGTTCAAGTCGCCTGCGCACAAGGGGTTTGGGCGAGGTTCGAGGATCACGCCCGGGACGCGAGGTGGCGCCAGTCTTCCCATGCGTCGAGCCGCTTGCGGTAGGCCGCCTCGACAACGGGATAGGGGTAGGTGCCGAGGAAGAGCCGCAGGGGTGGTGCGTCGGTGTCGACGAGTGCGAGAACCGCGGCGGCTGTGGCCCGCGCGTCTTGAGGCGTGCGGGCGGACGCACCGGCGCGGCGCGCGGCGCGGACGGGTTCGTAGGCGGGAAGCGGCTCGGTGTGCACCGCGGAGGCGCCCGACCAGTCGGTGCCGTAGGGGCCGGGTTCGACCAGGGTCACGTGGATCCCGAACGGGGCGACCTCCTGGGCCAGGGCCTCGCTCATCCCTTCCAGGGCCCACTTGGAGGCGTTGTACAGCCCGAGCGTGGGGAAGGCGGCGAGGCCACCGAGGCTGGAGACCTGCAGGATGTGACCGCTGCCCTGGGCCCGCAGGTAGGGCAGGGCCGCCTGCGTCACCCACAGCGGGCCGAACAGGTTGGTGTCGAGCTGGGCGCGTGCCTGTTCCTCGGTGGTCTCCTCCACCATGCCGAACAGGCCGTACCCCGCGTTGTTGACGACCACGTCGAGGCGGCCGAAGGTCTCGGCGGCCCGCCGCACCGCGGCAGTCGCGGCGGAGCGGTCGGTCACGTCGAGGCGGAGCGGGAGCACGTCGTCCCCGTGGGCGTCCACGAGGGGCCGCAGGGTCTCGAGATCACGTGCGGTGGCGGCGACGCGGTCGCCGCGGTCGAGAGCGGCTTCGGCCCAGATACGGCCGAAGCCGCGGGACGCGCCGGTGATGAACCAGGTCTTCATGGCATCGAGCCTGCGCGCTGCGCACCTCGGCAGCCAGCACCCCCGCAGGGTTACCCTCGCACCATGGCGGCCGACAATCTTCTGGGCGATTTCCTCAAGGCCCGGCGTGGACAAGTCGCTCCGGCGGACGTGGCCGTGCCCGTGGGCGGACGTCGCCGGGTGGCAGGACTGCGCCGGGAGGAACTGGCCCGGCTCGCCGGAATCAGCGAGCCGTACCTGGTCCGGCTCGAACAGGGCGTCGACCGGCACCCCTCGCCCCAGGTGCTGCGCTCCCTAGCGCGGGCGCTGCAACTGGACGACGACGCCTCCGCCCACCTGCACGCCCTTGCCGGGCCGGCCCCTGCGCCGCCGTCGCGGACCGAGGTCTCCGCGGACGTGCACCGGCTGCTCGACGCGTGGGCGGACCGCCCTGCGTACGTGCGCGACCGGTGCTTCGACGTGCTGGCGGCGAACAAGCACGCCCGCGCGCTCGCCCCGATGTACGAGCCTGGACGCAACCTGGTCCGGGCGGTGTTCCTCGACCCGGCGTCCCGCCGGCTCTTCCCCGACTGGGCCGAGGTCGCCGCGCAGACCGCGGCGGCCCTGCGCGCCGAAGCCGACCCCCGCGACCCCAGGACCGTCCGCCTGGTCGCCGAGCTGGAGACGGACGAGGAGTTCCGCCGTCTGTGGGCGCGGCACGAGACACGGCCCGCCCGTGACGAACTCAAGCGCTTCGAGCACCCGGTCGTCGGCAGCCTCGCCCTGCGCAGGCAGGCGCTCACCGTCGGCGGCGCCGAACAACAGGTGATCATCGTGTACCAGGCACCGGCCGGAAGCCCGTCCGAGACGGCCCTGACACGTCTCCTGTGACACAGCAGGCGTTTGCCGATGCCGCGAGCTCACCCGGCCTTACCGGACATGCCTCATGCTGGGCCGTGTGTTGATGAACCGAGGGGACGACATGACCGAGGACGAGCTGCTCGCGTTGATCAGGAAGCAGACGCCCGCCGGCAATCTGGCTCCGGTGGCGACTCCCACAGTGATCGCTGCCGTCGAGGCGGAGGTCTGTCATCCGATGCCCCGTTTCCTGCGCAGGCTCTACACCGAGGTCTCCAACGGCGGTTTCGGTGTCGACGGCTGGGAGTGCGCCTCACTGAGCCCGCTTCCTGACCACTGGTTCTGCGATGGCGAGGACATCCTCGAGCTCTACCGCGGTTTCACCACTCCCACCGACGACCCGGACGACGAGACCGTCCCGCCGGGCATCGTTCCGATCATGGACCGCGGCTGCGCGATGTGGACGCTCGTCGACTTCCGTACGCCCGACGGCCGCATCTGGGTCTGGGACGGGAACGAGTGCTGCCGCAGACTCTCTCCCACCACCATCACGTCCGTTCGCGACTACTTCGCCGAGGGCATCGCAGGCCGACTGGACGGCCCCAGCCCACTGGACAGCCAGTTGGCAGGGGAGCCCTGCGAGCACTGAGGGAGGCGGCTGCCGGGGCCGACCCGTCGATACGGCCGGCGGACCGAGCGCCTGTGATCGACCCCTCCGAAGACGAGAGAAGATGCACCTTGGATCCCCGCATACCCCGCCTGCGTCGCAAGCTGGCCGCGATGCCGTTCCAACCCCTGCGCAGCCACTCCTTCGGAGAAGAGCACCACGAGTTTCGCCTCGGTCCGAAGCTGGCGGAAGCACGCGTCGCTGCGTTCGAGGCCGAGCATGACATCCTCCTGCCCGATGCCTATCGGCAGTTCCTCACGCACATCGGCAGCTCAGGCGCGGCGCCCTTCTACGGCCTCATGCCGTTGGAGCGATGCTCCCTGCTGGTCATGGATCCGCGCGGAGAACCAGGAGCACCCCGCGGCTTCAACGGCACAGACCCGAAGGCTCACGGCCGTGACCTCTTCCTCCACATCATCGAGATGGGCTGCACCGACGTCTGCGTCATCGCGGTGACCGGTCCCCTCACCGGCCGCGTTCTCATCGGGAACAGTGACGGGTACTGGGGCCCCAACGTCTCCTCCGCCACCGACTTCCTCGAATGGTACGAACGCTGGCTCAACCACATGAGCGCCGGGCGCGACGACCGGGCCCTCGAACTCACCTCACCGCAGCTTCGCGCCCATCCCGACCGCCCTCGCATGGCCCCGAAGATCTGACTCTGCCGCGGTGTTTGTCAGACCCCCTCGGTACCGTCGGTGCATGAGAGCTACGGCAACTTTCAGCGTCAAGGCGTTCGTCCCGACTGAGCTGACGCCCGAGCCTGCTGTGTCCACGGGGCTGCCGGTAGGTGTCGCGAGGATGGAGAAGCGCTTCGAGGGAGAGGTCGTCGGACGTTCGGCGACCCTGTTCACTGCCGCGTTCGACCAGTCGACCGGCGTCGGTACCTATGTGGCCATGGAGTCGTTCGAAGGTTCGCTGCAGGGACGGGAGGGGTCCTTCAACTTCGTGCACTCGGCCACGACATCCGGCAGCGACCGCACAGCGGAGTTCTTCTCCATCGTGCCGTCCAGCGGTACCGGTGAGCTGGCCGGGATCTCCGGGACCGGCGGCATGGCCGTTGACGCCGACGGCACGCATCGCATCTGGTTCGACTACCAAGTCGGCTGACCGGCGAGGGCCGGCTCCCGTGAGCACGGCCTTCGTACGATCCCGTGATCCCGTGATCCCACGGACTCGTGACCCGCGGCCTCGGCGTTGCTCACGCGCGGGCGTCAGGCCCCAGTTGCCGGGTGCAGGCGGCCCAGGCGGCGGGGGAGAGGAGGTCGCGCGAGCGGGCGAAGAGTCCGTACAGGGCGGCGCCGTACCGGGCGGTCAGGTCCTCGTTGTGCGCGAGGACGTCCAGTTCGTTGGCCGCGGTGATCTCCATGAACGCGCGCAGGTCGGCGTCGGAGGGAATGTGCTCGTCCCCGGTGAAGCGGTCGCGGAAGACCACCGGGGCGTCCCCGCCGAGCAGCGGGTACACGGCGCTGCGGTCGCAGCTGCCGTAGAGGTGGACCAGCGCCTCGGCGCGCTCGCCGACGAGGCCGGCCAGGGTGGCCCGTTCGGTCGTGCTGAGCAGGGCCTCGTCGAACCCGTCGGTGCCGTAGGCGGCATGGCACAGCCCCGCCGACTGGACGTCGGGATCGGCGCCCCATGCGGCCAGCAGACGGGCGACGCGGGAGAGATGGGCCAGCAGGGTGCCGCCGGGGTGGGGCATGCGGTCGGCGCCGCGGTCGCGCAGGAAGTCCTCGACGTGGGTCCAGGGGGGCAGGGATTCGCTTGGGGTCGTCGTCACGTGACGAGTCATAGTCGTGACGCGACATCCGGGCAACCCGCGCCGAGTGCCCCCGGCACCGGGCGCGTCGGCCGCAGGCTCTCCAACCCCCCTGCTCAGGAAGGCTCCTGCGTCCGTGTCCGCGTCCATGTCCGCGGCCGTGACATCGCCGTCGATCCTCGTCCGCGACGCGACAACGGACGGAAGGGAGTTCGGTCCAGGGCCGGCCGGCGGCCCACGAAGGACGCAGCGGTCCCGGGCGGGCCGGCGGGCCGCGAAGGACGCAGCCATCCCGCGCACCGGCGGCCTCTACCGTGGCTCCGCGCCGTGACCGAAACGAGGACCAGTCCCCGTTTCATGTTATGGTCGCACCCGACTTATAAACGGGGACTGTTCCCCGCTTCCGTCCGGGAGCCGCCGATGCGCACGCAGCACCCCACCGTCCGACTCGCCGACCTCACCGACGACTTCACCGCCGATCCCTACTCCGCCTTCACCGCGCTGCGCTCCCGCGGGCCTGTCCACCACGTGCGTTTCCCGACCGGGGACGAGTCATGGCTGGTCGTCGGGCACGAGGAAGTGCGCGCCGCGTTCGCCGACCCCCGGCTGCGCCATGACGTGCGGCACTCCGCCGACTTCGAGGACGACGGGCTCTACGCCGTGGGCCGCAACATGCTCCAGGTCGATCCGCCCGACCACACCCGCCTGCGGACACTGGTGGCCCGTGAGTTCACCGCCCGCCGCGTCCAGGCGCTGCGGCCCCGCGTGCAGGAGGCGGCCGATGCGCTCCTGGACGCCGTGGCCGCCGACGGCCGCGCCGACCTCGTGGCCGCATACGCCTATCCGCTGCCGCTCACCATCATCTGCGAGCTGCTCGGGGTGCCGGACGCGGACCGGGCCGCCTTCCGGGCGTGGTCCACGCAGGTCGTCGCCCTCGACGACGCGGAGCAGTCCGCCCGCGCCTCGCGGGAGATGGCCGCGTACCTCGCCGGGCTGGCGGAGGAGAAGCGGCGGCTTCGGGACGGAGCGGAGAGCGACCTGCTGCACGCCCTGGTCCGCACTCACGACGGGGACAGCACCGACCGGCTCACCCCGGAGGAACTGCTCGGCATGGCCTTCCTGCTGCTCGTCGCAGGGCACGAGACCACCGTCAACCTCATCGCCAACGCCGTCCACCTGCTGCTCGGCCATCCCGGGCAGCTCGCCGCGCTCCGCGCCGACCCCGAGTTGCTGCAGGGCGCCGTGGAGGAGACGCTCCGCTTCGAGTCGCCGGCACCGGCGGGCACCTACCGCTACACCGCCGAACCGATCACCCTCGGCGGCACCCGGATACCGGCGGGCGCGCGTGTCGTGCTCTCCATCGCCGCCGCGAACCGCGACCCCGCACGCTTCCCCGCCCCCGAACGGTTCGACATCCGCCGCGATCCGGCCGCGACCCGCGCACACCTCGCCTTCGGGCACGGCCTGCATCACTGCCTGGGCGCCCCGCTGGCCCGCCTGGAGGCGACCCTGGCCCTGCGCATCCTGCTGGACCGCTTCCCTCGCCTGGCCTTCGACGGTGACGGCACACCGCGGTGGCGCACCAGTCTCATGCGGAGCCTGCGCGAGCTGCCGGTGCGCTGGTAGACGCGGGCCCCGCCGAGCACGAGCGCCGCGTCACCCGGGCACGGCGGCCGCCCTGCGGCTGCCGTACCCACCGTGGGGTCGTCGCGAGCCGTCGTTGCTTCCCCCGGTCGGCATCTGGTTCCCCGCCCAGTCGGAGAGCCCAAACGCCCGGTCAGGGCAACGGAACCGGGCGTCTCGCCCCCATCCGCCTGACCCGACCCGTGCTCGCACGCCACTCGGCTCACTGACCCGCCCTTGCCGACCACATCCGCCCCGAGCGTTCGACGCTGCGGGTACGGGGGAGTCCGCCCGGACCTGAGCGTGCCGGCCCGGCGTGACCATGTGTCCGGCCCCTACAGCCGCCATGATGATCATGGTGCGTCATTTTCGGACCGGCGTTGTCGATTTCCGGACTGAACCCGCGGTCACTCTTTACAGATGTAGTCACCACCGACCGAGAATGATGCGGAAGTACGACGTCCGATCTACTGGTCAGTACGACCCAGCAGCCCGCTCACGTTCAGCACCTCGTGGCAGCCCTGCGCCCGCCGGCCGGTGGCGGGCGTGCCCGGCTTCGCACAGGTCACTTCGATGGTCACGGTGTCGTTGGCGGCGATCTTGATGGGGGTGACCCAGTGGTAGTCCTGGTTGCGGAAGGTCTCCAGGGCAATCGTGGTGATCTTGCGGTCGCCGAAGGTGATCGTCATGACCCCTTCGTCGCCCTGGAAGTTGGCGACAACGATGTCCGTCACACCGAACACGCTCTGCTCGGGGACCTTGTACGTCCCGGACTTGGTCTCCCCGCCGGAGGTCGTCAGGTCGATCGTCGCCGAGCTCTGCTGTCCGCCGGACGCCGTGCCGGGCCCGGCCCCGGTGCCGCCGGTGCCGCCGTCGCCGGTCCCCGTGCCCTGGCTCTGCCCCTGGCCGGGCTTGCGGGCGCCCGGTGGGGCGCTCGCGCCGCCGCCGGCGCCGCCCGTCCCGCCGGCGTCGCCCTGCTCCCCGGCCGTCGTGGGGCGCGGCTGCACCGCCTCGTGCGCCGCCTCCTTGGCGGCGCTGCGCACCGCGGGCCGGACCAGCGCGAACCACGCCAGCAGCAGTGCCAGCAGCGCCGCGAGCAGCGCGATCAGCCACTTCGGGAACAGCGGGATCTGAACGAACTCCGCCTCCAGCGCGGGCCGGTGGACGCTGTCGTCCGGCCGCGCCTCCTCCAGCTCCCCGGTCTCGGCGGCGTCCACCGTGAACGGCCACACCACCGGGGCGCCGAACCAGACCGGCTTGCCGGTACGCACCCGCAGCCCGGTCTCCGCCGACTCGCCGGGCTCCAGCCTCTGCTCCGCCGGGCTGAACGCGAACGCCAGCTCCTCGCCCGCCTGGCCCGGTGTGAAGCCCACCCGCACCGGGGTGTTGCCCTCGTTGCGCACCGCCAGCCGGTACCGGCCGCGCAGCCAGCCGCGCCGCCGGCGCGGAAGCAGCTCGGTGCGCAGCTCGTGGAACTCCTCGATGTGCACGGTGGTCTCGGGAACCCGTACCCCGTCGGGGTGCTCGGTCGGCAGGACCCGCACCGCGAGGGGCGTCTCTCCGGCCCGGATCTCCGGGGAGCGCGGCGGCTCCAGCCGGATCGTCACCGTCTCGGACGTGCCCGGGTAGAGGGAGACGCGCGCGGGTTCCACGGTGGACCAGGGCGCGCAGTCCCCGACGACCTCCAGGCTGTAGGCCTCGACGATGTCGCTGTCGTTCCGGACGGTGAGACTGGTCGTCGCGGTGCCGCCGGGGGCCACCGTCACGACCGGGATGTCGAGTCCGGGCGTACCGGGACCGGAAGAGGCTGCAGAAGGCGTCACACCGCCACGCTAGAAGCGTCCGCCCGGCCGCGCCGAGGGGCGCGAGGGCAACGACCGGGCAGTTCCGGTGCCCGCACGGCCACCGCCAACTCACCGTGGGCGCCGTGTCGTTGACGTCACCCCGCGGCGCCCGCGCGCCGCCTTCGCCGGGTCGTCCCGTCCAGACGATCCTCCCCTCGGCTCACGAACAGGTGACCGCGCCCATGCCCCGTCAGGTGACGGCACCCATGTCCCGTCAGGTGACCGCATCCATGTCCCGTGCAGAGAAGAGCAGCTTCGCCATGTCCCTCGCCACCTCCCACGAACCCTTCACCGCTCCCGGGGAACGGGCCGCCCGCTCGGGCCCGTCACCCCGGGTGACCGTGACCGTCTACGCCGCCGATCCGATCCTGCGCGCCGGCGTCGTCCAGCAGTTACGCCAGCGTCCCGAGATCGACCTGGTCGGCGACAGCGGCCGCGAGGACGCGCAGGTGTCCCTGGTGGTCGTGGACACCATCGACGACCCCGTGGCCGACCTGCTCAATCGGCTGCGCGTCAACTCCGCCACCCGCGTCGGCCTCGTCGTCGGCTCCCTCGGTTCGGGCGCGTTGCAACGCGTCCTGGAGTGCGGCGTCCCGGCGGTGCTGCGGCGCGCGGAGGCCGACCAGGACCGGCTCGTCCATCTGGTCCAGGCCGCGGCCAACGGCGAGGGTGTGCTCCCCGGCGACCTGCTCGGCAGACTGCTCAGCCAGGTCGGCAGCGCGCAGCGCTCCGCCCTCGACCCGGGCAGCCTGTCCCTGTCCACGCTGTCCACCCGCGAGGCGGACATGCTGCGCCTGGTGTCGGAGGGCCTGGACACCGCTGAGATCGCCCGCAAGACGGCGTACTCGGAGCGGACGGTGAAGAACGTCCTGCACGAGATCACCACCCGGCTGCAACTGCGCAACCGCGCCCACGCGGTGGGGTACGCGCTGCGCAACGGGCTCATCTGAGGGCGGCCGGGCACCCCGCGCTGCCCGAAAGCACACCGCGCTCTTCCCCCGGACACGGCCCCGCCGCCCTGCCGTCCGGCGTCCGTCCGGCGCAGGGTGGCGGGGGGCACACCCACGTGTGCCGCACCAGACCGCGAGGGGGACCTCCATGCGAACCGCTGGCCGCGGCGGGCGGTACCGCCCGGGCAGACTCGGGATGTCGTTGCTGCTGCTGGTCCCCCTGCTCGGGGTGACCGCGGCGGCCGGACCGGGCGACGCCGGATCCGTGCCGAGAGCCGCTGCCGCCGCCCCGGCGGACGCCACACGGATCGCCTACGCCGGCACCCGGCACCGCAGTCTCGGCCGGGTGGCCACCGACACCGATACCCGCTCCGACGCGCTGTTCGGCGAGGCACCGACCCACCAGGACGTTCAACCGTCCGCGCTCGGCGACCTCATGGTCTTCGCCAGTCTGCGCGACGAGCGGCAGCCGCAGATCTACCTGCGCGCGGCCGACGGCTCCGTACGGCGCCTGACCGCCGGGATGGACGCGGCGCACCCCCGGCTCACCCCCGGCGGGCGGTCCGTGGTGTTCGACGCGTCCGGGCCGGGCGGCCGGGACGGCAGGAAGCAACGCGACCTGTGGCTGGTGCGCACCGACGGCACCGGTCTGACCCGGCTCACCGACACCCCCGCGAACGAGGAGTGCCCGACGGTCTCCGCCGACGGACGGCGCCTGGCGTACGCGAGCGACGCCGACGCCCTGGCCGGCGAGCAGATCTACGTACGGCCCCTGGCCGGCGGGACCGCGACCCGGGTCACCGACCCCGCGAACGGCACCGCCACCGACCCGGTGTTCAACCCGGTCGACGACGCCGCGCACCGCGGCCTGATCGCGTACACCGGCGTCGCCACCGGGCAGCGCGATCCCCGGCTCCGGGTGACCGACGGGACCACGGACGGTCCGCTGCTGGCGGGCGCGCAGGCCGGCTGGCGCACCCGGGGGGCAACCTGGCTGCCCGACGGGACCGACGTGCTGTTCCTCAGCCCCGACCGGCCGTGCAGCTGCGAGGGGAACTGGGACCATGTGTTCCGCGTGCCCGCGCATTCCGAGGCCACGCCCCAGGTGGTGCTCAGCGAGGACCGTGAGGTCACCTCGGTCACCTGGCTCGGACCGCGCGACGGCGGCCGCGCCGTCGTCGAACGCGACACGGCGGCCGACGGCCACCAGGTGACGCTCCAGGACGTGCGGGCGGACGGCTCCGACCCGCGCGACCTCGGGCTGCCGATCCTCAAGGAGGACCCGGCGGCCGACACGAACACCGACCCGGCGAAGGACCCGCTGTTCCGGCCCTCCGCGAAGTTCGACCCGTGGACCGAGCGGCAGAACTACACGCCCGACGGCCGCCGTATCGCGGTGACCCGCTTCGAGGACGGCGGTAACGGCCGGGTCGAACGGATCTGGATGGTGGACGCCGACGGCCGGAACCCGGCCAGGCTGCCCCTCGCGGGGCGTGGCGAGACCGACTGGGACACCGACCCGACGTTCTCCCCGGACGGTGAGCACCTCGCGTTCACCCGCACCTCGCCGGGCGGCGTCGGCGGACCCAGCCGCATCCTGATCGCGGACGTCGCGACGGGTGCCATCACCGGGGAGATCACCCCGCCGCCCGGGGAGCGGGCGGGCGGTGACGCCCAGCCCGCCTGGTCCTCCGACGGCACGACCCTCGCGTTCACCCGCAACGAGGTGATCGGCGGGGGCGGCGGCAACAAGCACGTGTGGACGGTGCCCGTGAGCCGGCTGGACCGGCAGTTGGACCTGAGCGCCAGGATCTGCCCGGGTGCCTGCGACGTCATCGACGACAGCCCGGCGTTCTCGCCCGACGGCCGCTCGGTCGTCTTCAACCGCAAGAACGGCGGCGGCCGGATCGACGAACACGCCGGGCTGATCCTGACCTCGCCGGCCGGCGACGACTGCCGGGTGCTGCTGCCGCCCACGGCCCGCGACCTGCCCGGCGCCTGCCGGCGCGAACTGCCCGAGGCCACCGGCCCGTTCCAGCCGCGGGACGCCGCCTGGACCGCCGACGGCACCGGCCTCGTGATCAGCGCACGCCCCGATCGCGCGGTCAACAGCCCCGAGGAACTGAAGCTGCTGGACCTCGCCACCGGGAAGCTCACCCATCTGATGACCTCGCTGCCGGGCCGGCAGAAGGAGCCGAGCGTCCAGCAGTCGGTGAACCTGGCGGTCCGGGCGCCCGGCACCACCCCGAAGGTCACCGTCGGCACTTCCACCACGATCGGCGTGGACCTGGTGAACCAGGGGCCCGCCGCGTCCCCCGGCACCACCCTGACCATCGACCCGCCGCCCGGCGTCGGCGTCACCGGCGTCACCTGGCCCGGCGGCACCTGCGACGCCACGGCGCTGACCTGCGACGTCGGCGTCGTGGGTCCCGGCGCCACCGTCACCGTGGACGTCACCCTCACCGGCCTGACCCCCGGGGACCAGCCGATCGGCTGGTCCGTCACCGGCACGGTGCTCGACCCGCAGCCCGGCGACAACGCCGGCCGGACCGTGGTCCCGGTGCGCGAGGCCGCACCGCCGCCCCCGCCGACACCCACCCCCACCCCCACCCCCACTCCGACGCCGACCCCGGCTCCGACGCCCCGGCCGACGCCCACCGTGCCGCCCGAGCCGCCCGCGCCCGCCGCAGGCCCCGGCGTACGGGTCACCGCACAGCCCAACCCCGGCTATGTCGGCGGGCGGGTCGTGGTGACGTACACCGTGCGCAACGGCCGCAACGCGCTGGCGACCGGGCTGCGGCTGCGCATCGGCCTGCCCGGCGGCATCCCCCACAACGGTCCGCCACCCGGCTGCGACGCCTCCTGGGAGTGCGCGCTGCCCGACCTGGAACCGGGCACGAGCACCGTCGTCCGGGTCGTGCTCAGCCCCGACAAGGCGATGACCGGCCGTGTCACCGGCCGGCTCACCACCACCGGCACCGACGCCGACCCGCGCGACAACACCACCCGGACACGGCTGCGCATCCTCCAGCCGCGCATCGTCGCGGTGCCGGACATCGGCAAGCCCGGCTTCGTCACCTCCGTGCGCGGCAAGGACTTCCCGCCGGGAGCGCCGGTCCGCTTCACCTGGAAACCCGGGATCACCGCGGCGGCGGCGCCGACCGTCCCCGGTCCCGACGGCACCTTCATCGGCCAGCTCCTCATCCTCGCCAAGGACCAGACAGGACCGCGCGTGATCACCGCCAAGGGACCCGGATTCTCCCCGGTCACCACCGACTTCCTGGTGGTCAACGGCAGCATCCAGCCGCCGGACGAGGTGACCCGCCGGTGATCCACGAGGTCGACGAGGCCCTGCGACGGCTGCTCGCCGAGTCCGGTCTCGAGGCATCCGGCGTCGAGGTCGTCTTCGACGCCCCCACCCGCGACTGGGCCGCGCGCCGCAGCGCCCCCACCGTCTGCGTCTTCCTGTACGACATCCGGGAGGACGCCACCCGGCGCGGCAGCGGAGCCGGTGAGGTGTACGACGCGGACGGCCACCTCGTGGCACGGCGCAGCCCGCCGCGCTGGTTCGAGCTGACGTACCTGGTCACGGCGTGGGCGAGCCGCCCGCAGGACGAACACCGGCTGCTGTCCCAGGTGCTGACGACGCTGGTGTCCTCAGAGACCCTGCCCGCCCGGCTGCTCACCGGCACGCTCGCCGACCTCGGGCTGACCGTCGCACTGGACACCACCGGGGCCGGGGAGTACACGCCGTCCCCCGCCGACGTGTGGTCGGCGCTCGGCGGCGAGCTGAAGGCGTCGCTCCAGGCCCGGGTGCGGGCGCCGCTGGCCGGCGTGACCCGGGCGGCCGCCACGCCCGTCACCGAGGGCCTCGTCGTGCGCTCGGCCACCCGCGGCGCGGACGGCGGGACGGCACCGGGCCGCCGGCTGCGCTACCGGGAGACGACCGACCCGGGCCCGGACGGCTTCGCCGGCCCCCGCGACCGCGGCCCCGCCCCCACCCGCCGCCGCCGAGGAGACCGCCAGCCATGACCTCCACCCCGAACCGAACGCCCACCACGGCCCGAACGCCCGTCACCTCCGCATCGACGCGGGCCACGCGGGGCGCTGCCGCGCCGGACACAGCCGTCGCGTCCGGCGCGTCCGGCACGTCAGCCGCCGCGCCCGCCGATCCCGACGCGCCCGCAACCACGGCTGCCGTGCCCGGGGCCACCGCCGACGTCGTAGTCGCCGGGCCCGTCGACGGCCAAGTCGGTGCCCCCGGTGAGACCTTGTCGCCCGTGCCGTCGGAGTCCGGTGGTGCGGAGGGGTTGTGGGGGCGGTTGGCGGTCGTCGAGGAGCGGGTGCGGCGGGCCGTGGCCGGGCGGCGGGCCGGCGATCCCGATCCCGGTGATCCCTACCGTGGGCAGTACCTCACGCCGGAGGCCGTCGCCCGGCTCCTGGACGAGCCGGGCGGCCTCGACGTACCCCCGCACGAGCCGTGGGAGCCGCCCGCCGGATCCGTCCTCGGCCGTCTCGCCCGGCGGTTCGGGCTGTCCCCGCTGGACCTGGACCTGCTCCTGGTCGCCCTCGCGCCCGACATCGACGCCCGGTTCGAGCGCCTCTACGGCTACCTCAACGACGACCTGACCCGCCGCCGCCCCACGGTCGGGCTCGCCCTGGAGCTGTGCGGGCCGGCCGGAGCGGTCGCCGCGCGGTTCCGGCTCGCTCCCGGCGCACCGCTCGTCGCCGGCGGCCTGGTGGAGGTCAGGGAGCCCGAACGGCCCCCGCTGTCCAGGACGGTGACCGTCCCCGACCGGGTCACCGCGCACCTGCTCGGCCACGACCGGCCCGACGCCCGGCTCGCCGGCGTGCTCGACGACGTCCACCCGGACCCGACCGCCGACCCGGCGGACGTACGGCGGGCGGCGGCCGCGGCCGGCACCGGCATCGGGCTCGTCCATCTGCGCAGCCGGGGCGGCGACGCCGCCGGGCTCGCCGTCGCCGCCCTGCGCACGGCCGGACCGCACCCGCTCGCCCTGGACGCGGCCGCGCTCGCCCGCCGCCCCGGAGACGTACCGGAACTGGCCCGTCTGGTGGCTCTGGAAGCACGGCTCACCGGCGCCGCCGTCGTCCTCGGCCCCCTCCAGGCGCTCCCCGGGGAACCGGCCGAACGGGCCCGCGCCGTACGGGCGGTGTGCGCGGCGCTGCGCGGCATCCCCCTGATCACGCACGGCTCGATCGGCTGGGACCCGGAATGGGCCGCCGACACGCCGGTCACCCTGGCCGTGCCGGCGCCGTCGCCCGAGCGGCAGGCCGCACGCTGGCGGCACGCCCTCGAACGGGCCGCCGCGCACGACACCCGCGGCCCGAAGCGGAACCTCGCGTCGGACGACGTGCCGGATCTCGCGTCCGACGACGTGCCGCACCTCGCGTCGGACAGAGTGCCCCACCTCGCGTCCGACGACGTGCCGGACCTCGCGGAGGCGGTCGCCGCGCACCGCCTCGACGCCCGGCAGGTGGGCCGCGCCGCCGACGTGGCGGTGCGCACGGCCGCCGCCGCGGGGCGCCCGGTCGGCCCCGACGACCTGCGGGCCGCCGTGCGGGCGCAGAACGGCGCGGGGCTCGACCGGCTCGCCCGCCGGGTGGAGCCGGGCGTCGGCTGGGACGACCTGGTGCTGCCGCCGGCCACCCACCGGCGGCTGCGGGAACTCGCCCTGCGCGCCCGCCACCGCGAGCAGGTGCTCGGGCAGTGGGGGATGCGGCCCGGCGGCGGCCGCGGCCGCGGTGTGATCGCCCTGTTCGCCGGCGAGTCGGGCACCGGCAAGACCATGTCCGCCGAGGTCGTCGCCGCCGACCTGGGCATGGACCTGTACGTGGTGGACCTGTCCACGGTCGTCGACAAGTACGTGGGGGAGACCGAGAAGAACCTGGAGCGGATCTTCACCGAGGCGTCCGCGGTCAACGCCGTGCTGCTCTTCGACGAGGCCGACGCCATCTTCGGCAAGCGTTCGGAGGTGAAGGACGCGCACGACCGGCACGCCAACATCGAGTCGGCGTACCTGCTCCAGCGCATGGAGTCGTTCGACGGGATCGCGGTGCTGACCACGAACCTGCGGGCCAACCTGGACGAGGCGTTCACCCGGCGGCTGGACGTGGTCGCGGACTTCCCCGTGCCCGACGCCGGTCAGCGGCTCGCGCTGTGGGAGCGCTGCCTGGGCGGCCGGCTGCCCCGCGCCGCCGACCTGGACCTCGCCTTCTGCGCCGACCGCTTCGAGCTGGCCGGCGGTTCCATCCGGGCGTGCGCGGTGACCGCCGCCTACTTCGCGGCCGAGTCCGGCGCGCCGCTCACCATGCACGGGCTGGTGACGGCGATCGCGCAGGAGTACCGCAAGCTGGGCCGGCTCGTCCTGGAGGGCGAGTTCGGCCCCTACCTCCAGACGGCCGTCGGCGCCTGAGCCGCGGCCGCCCCCGCCGACCGGGTCACTTCTTCCTGCCCTTGTTGTACTCGCTCACCCCGTCCTCGTACGGCACCGCGTCGAGGGCGGGGTCGGACACCATCGCGAAGTCGTCCGGGTTGCGGACCAGCCGCACACTGCCGAACAGCTCCTCGGGGATGACCAGTTCGTCGGAGCCGTGGTACGTCATCACCGGCCCGGAGGCGTCGGCGGCGCCGCTCTCGCTTCCGCTCTCGAACGCGAACCCGTCGTCGGACCCGCCGGCGGCCTCCACCACCTCGACATCCTCGCGCACATAGACGGCGACCAGGAAGCCGCCCCACTGCCGCGCCTCCTTCTTCGCGGCACCGGTGCCGGACGCCGACTTGCCGGCGGGCGCGACGACCGGTGCGACGTAGAACCCGTTCCCCTTGCCCGTGCCGGCCCCCTTGCCGAACTTCTCCGCGTCGGGTCCGTGCGCGATCAGACTGCCGATGCTCTCGACGTGGGTGCCGTGGAACCCGACCAGGCGGTAGCCGGACAGGCTCTGCGTGATCTCGGCCTGCCGCCGGGTGCGCTCGTCGTCGGGCATCTGGCGGCGGAACTCGTGCGGTTGCGCCAGGCCGATGTCGTCCTGGTCCCACTGGCCCTCGTCCCAGTCCTCTCCGGTGAGGGAGGGGGAGGAGGTGACGCTGGCGCTGTCCGACTCCTCGTCGCTGCTGCTCTCGCTGCTGCTGTCGCCGCGCGCCCGGGTGGGGCGGAAGAAGCCGCCGCCGCTCTCGCTGTCGCTGCTGGAATCGCTGCTGGAGTCGCTTCCCTGCTGGGCCCGCGCCCGGGCTTCGACGACCGACCGCACCGCGCCCCACACCGCGTCGCCGCCCACGGGGCCGTCCAGTCGCTGGAGTTGTGCGAGGACGCGCTGGAGGACGGCCGGTTCCGCCCAGTTGAGCGGGGCCTGACGGGTGGGGTGGCCCACCAGCCACACCATCAGGTCGGACGCGGAACGGATCGTGGTGGGACCTTCGGCGCCGCCGCCCTGGATGTCGAGTTCCAGACGCTGGACGTCTACGGCGGCGGCCCGCTGCACCGCCGGCCCGTCGGCCGCCGCCCCGCGGTCCACCGCGCGGGCCACGCCGAGGTCGCCGGAGGAGTGGAGGTGCGCGTCCTGGGCCGGGGCCGAGGAGTGGACGTGCGCGTCCTGGGCCGGGGCCGGGGAGTGCACGTGCGCGTCCTGGGCCGGGGCCGGGGAGTTCATGACCCGGTGGGCGGTGGCCTCCGCCTCCTTCTCGAACCGGTCGGACGGGTCGGACACGCTCAGACCGGCCCCGTTGTCGGTTCCGGAGACGGGCCCCTGGCGCTGCTGGACGACATGGGTGAGCTCGTGCGCCAGGGTGTGCGAGTCGCCCCCGCCGTCGCCGAGGACGACATGGCTGCCCGAGGTGTAGGCGCGGGCTCCGATGGCGCGGGCCGAACGCGCGGCCGCGGCCCCGGTGTGCAGGCGCACGTCGGAGAAGTCGGTCCCGAACCGCGATTCCATGTCCTGGCGGACCGGTGCGGCCAGCGGTTTGCCGGAGCCGCGCAGCACCTCGTGCAAACCCGGATCGGGCTGTTCCTCGACTGTCACGGGACGGACCCGGCGGGCGATCATGGCGGAGACCGCGGCGTTGCCCGCGTCGCCCTGCGCCGCCCGCAGTGCGTCGGCGGTGAGCGGCGGCGGCACGGCGGCGCCGGCGCCCGTATCGCGGCGGGCGGCGGCCGGGCCGTCCGCGTCCTGCCGTACCTCGTCCTGTTCGGCGTGCGCCCCGGACCTTCGCATTGCGCTGCCTCCTCGTCGGCACACCCCTGCTGCGGCCCTCAGTGGACCGCCCGGCCCGCAGGGCCGTCCAGGGACGGACGGGCATGTCGGGGGCAGGCGGGGGCGGCGAAGGGGCCGCCGCGGGGGGCGGGAGGGGCAGCGGTGCTGCCCCCGGCATGGTCCCCGCGTCCCTGCCGGTCGCGGCCACCGGCCGCGCAGACTCGTCCTGGACACAGCTGGCCGAGCCGAACGAGCCGCAGGACCCGAAGGAGCGAGCATGCCGACGTACCTCACCCCGGGCGTGTACGTGGAGGAGGTGCAGTCCGGTGCCCGGCCGATCGAAGGGGTCGGCACCGCCGTCGCCGCGTTCGTCGGATTCGCCGGGAACGGCCCGTTCCACACGCCGACGCTGGTCACGAGCTGGGACCAGTACACCCAGCTCTTCGGCGGCTTCACCGAGGGCGCCTATCTGCCGCACGCCGTCTACGGCTACTTCGCCAACGGTGGCGGCGCCGCCTACATCGTGCGCATCGGCGGCCGCGCCGACGACGCCTCGGCCCCCGCGACGGGCGACACCGCCCGGCGGCCGGCCCCGGCGGCGCAGCCGGTCGCCCTCGGCGGCTTCCTCGTCGCCGCCCGGCCCGGTGTCACCGGGGTCTCCGTGGAGATCGCGGACGCCGACGGCGAGAACCCGCCGGAGGACCGCTTCAAGGTCCTGGTCCGCCAGGGCGACCAGGTCGCAGAGACCTACGAGGCCTCGGTGCGCAAGAACGTCAAGGGCTACCTGGTCAACCAGGTCCGCGCCTCCCGGCTGATCCAGGTCGCCGAGCAGCAGGGCGCCGCCCAGACCCGGCCGGCCGCGCAGACGCTCGCCGTGCCCGACGCCCCGGCCGCGCCCGCCGCGACGGCCTCCGACGTGGCCCGCCTCGACCCGGCGGAGTACGTCGGCGACGCGGGCGCCCGCACCGGGTTCGGCGGTCTGGAGAGCATCGACGAGATCACCATGGTCGCGGTGCCGGACCTGATGAGCGCCTACCAGCGCGGTGACATCGACGCCGAGGGCGTGCGCACCGTGCAGCTCGCCGTGATCTCGCACTGCGAGCAGATGGGCGACCGCGTCGCCGTCCTGGACACCCCGCCCGGCCTCACCGCGCAGCAGGTGCGCACCTGGCGCAACGACGAGGCGGGCTACGACTCCCGCTACGCCACCCTCTACTACCCGTGGGTCCGTGTCTTCGACCCGGCCGCCGGCCGCAACACCACCGTCCCGCCGAGCGGCCACATCGCCGGCGTGTGGGCGCGCAGCGACGCCGAGCGCGGTGTGCACAAGGCGCCCGCCAACGAGGTGGTCCGCGGCGCGGTCGACCTGGAACTGCGGCTCAGCAAGGGCGAGCAGGACCTGCTCAACCCGATCGGCGTCAACTGCGTACGGGCCTTCCCCGGGCGCGGGGTCCGGGTCTGGGGCGCGCGCACCCTGTCCTCCGACCCGGCCTGGCGCTACCTGAACGTGCGCCGCCTGTTCAACTACCTGGAGGAGTCCATCCTCCTGGGCACCCAGTGGGTCGTCTTCGAGCCCAACGACGACCGGCTGTGGTCCAGCATCCGGCGCAACGTCACCGCGTTCCTCACCGAGGAGTGGCGCCGGGGCGCGCTGTTCGGCCGCACGGCCGAGGAGGCGTTCTACGTCAAGTGCGACCGTGACAACAACCCGCAGGAGTCCATCGACCAGGGCCGCGTCGTCTGCGAGATCGGTGTCTCGCCGGTCAAGCCCGCGGAGTTCGTGGTGTTCCGGCTGGCCCAGTTCTCCGACAGCACCAGCCTCATCGACGAGTGACCCGCGGGTCCACAGGAAAGGTGACAGACAGTCATGGCAACGGGCGACGCACTGTCCACACACGTCTTCGGCGTGCAACTCGGCGGCTACCTGGTCGAATCGATCCAGGAGATCAGCGGCCTGACCGTCGAGGAGGAGGTCGTCGAGGTCAAGCAGGTCACCGCGGAGGGCAAGCAGATCATCCGCAAGCAGCCGGGCGCCCGGCAGGCCGGCGAGATCACGATCACCCGGGGACTCGACCAGAGCAGCGAGTTCACCAACTGGATCAAGGAGACCCTCAACAACGGGGCGGTCAACTCGGCCCGGCAGAACCTCACCATCGAGATCAAGGACTCCGAGGGCAGCACCGTGCGCCGCATCCAGCTCATGCAGGGCTGGGCCTCCCGGTGGGAGGGGCCGTCGCTGCGCGCGGGTGAGTCGTCCGCGGCCACCGAGTCCGTCACGATCGTGTTCGAGGAGATCGTGGTCGAATGAGACGCCGTACGGTGACGGCGGGCAGCCTGGAGGAGATCCTCCAGGCGACCGAGCCCGCCCCCGCCGCCGCGCCCGAGCAGGCGGCGGCGCCCGCCCCGGCCGCCGCGCCGCGCCGGGAGGAGCACGGGCTGCGCACCGAGTTCGAGTTCGAGCTGCCGCGCGGGTACGTCGACGAGGCGGGCACCGTGCACCGGCACGGCGCGATGCGCCTGGCCACGGCACGCGACGAACTGCGCCCGCAGATCGACCTGCGCGTCAAGGAGAACCCGGCGTACCTGAGCGTGGTCCTGCTCAGCCAGGTGATCACCCGGATCGGCACGATCACCGACGTGCACGCCGGGGTCGTGGAGCGGATGTACGCCACCGACGTCGCCTTCCTCCAGGACTTCTACCGCCGCGTCAACAGCGAGGGCCACACCCGCGCCGCGGTGACCTGCCCGCACTGCGAGGGCGGCTTCGAGGTCGACCTCTCGGGTGGGCGCCTGGGGGAATCGTGACGTACGCCCTTCCCCGGCTCCGGGAGGAGATCGCGTACATCGCCTACCACTTCCACTGGCGGCGCGAGGAGATCCTCGACCTGACCCATGACGAACGCCGGCAGTGGGTCGCGGAGATCGCCCGGATCAACACCCGTATGAACGAGGGCGGTTAGCACATGGCGTGGCGGGACAGGTTCCGTCGCCGTACCCTCGCGGCCCGCTCCGGCGTCCCGGGCTCCCCGGACGCCCCCCGTCCTGCGGGTGGCCGGGATCCCTCGGGTGCGGCGGGTTCCGCGGGAGCCTCCGGCGGGCCCGGCGGCGCCCCGGGTGCTTCCGCCGGTGCGGGCGGGCCGTCGGACACGGGCCGTTCTGTGCCGAGCGACTGGGACGGGGGCTGGCGCCGCACCGCCGCGCCGGACCTCACCCTGTCCCGGGCCCCGCTCGGGGTCAGCGACGGCCTCGCCTTCCGGGCCGGGCTGACCGCCTGGCAGAACCCGTCGTTCGACCGCGGTCTCGGACACGCGCTGACGCCCCTGGCCCCCACGGGTCTGGTGCGCGGCGTCACCCGCCCCGCGGCCCCGCGGCCCACGCAGCCCGCCGGGGGACCGCTGCTGCTGAGGGCGGTGCGCCCGCAGGGCGCGGAACCCCCGGCCGACGACGTCCCGGGCCCGTGGAGCCCCGGCCCCGCCAGGCCGGCCCAGGGCTCCCGGGCCGGCGCGACGCGCGGTAGCCGTACCGCCGACCGGACGGCCGACCGGAACCCCGACCGGAGCGCCGACCGAACGGCCCCGGTCTCACCCGGCGAGGCCCCGGCGGGACCGCGAAGGCAGCCGGCCACCGGCTCACCCGGCGGTACTCCTTCGACCGGCGCTGCTCCTTCGCCCGGCCGGACCCCTTCGCGCAGCGGCACTCCGGCGGCCGGCGGGACTCCCTCGCGTGCTGGCACGCCTTCGCGTGGCGGCGACCCCGCGCCCGGCGGGGCTCCGGCAGGTGACTGGGCTCGTCCGCAGGGCGGGGCTCCGGCACGCGAAGGCGCCCGCCCGCCGGGCGGGGCCTCCTCGCGCGCTGACGTCGCCCGTGCCGCCGATGCCGCCTCGGACCATGCCGCCGGTGACCGTGCCGACGCTCGCGGGTCAGCGGACGCCGGGCCCGGGCGCTCCCGGGGCCTTACGTCGGAGCAGTCACCCGGCGTGCTCTCCCATGCCGCTCCGGCGCCGACGAGGGGTTCCCGAACCGTGACGCCGGACGACGCCGGTGCCGGCACGGCGCCCGTTGTCACCGGTGCCGCTGCGGCCTCGGGTCACAGCACCGCCGCCCCGCCGACCCCGCTCGTACGCCGGGTGGCGGTGGTCCCTCCGGCCGTCGCCCCCGGGTCCCGGAACCGTCCCGCCGCGAATGCCACGCACGACAGCGGCCGTACGTCCGCGCCCCCGGCCGCCCGTCAGGCCGACGCCCCGAGCGCCGGAGCGCGAGCCGCACGCGACGGCGAGCAGCCGCAGACGTCCCGCACCGCGCGGACCGGCGAGCCGCGCCCCCGCGTCCGCACCGTCCCGACGGGCGCCGGTCTGACCGTCGCCCGGCGCTCGGTCACCCCCGTGCGCCGGCTCGCAACGGTGCGCCCGGCCTCCGGCGCCGCCCCCGCCCCGGCGACGCCCGAACCGGCCGGCCCGCCGGCCTCCGCCTCCGCCCAGCGCACGGGCACGGCGGCGCCCGCACCCACCGGCCCGCCGGCCTCCACCTCCACCTCCACGTCCGCCTCCGCCTCCGTGCAGCGCACCGCGACGGCGGCGCGCGGCCGGGCGCCGCTCGGTGCGCCGTTGGGCGGCCTCCCCCCGACGGCCATCCCGCAACCGGAGCCGCAGCCGGGCCCGCCCACCGCCGCACGGTCCGGTGCCAGTGCCAGTGCCGACGCGGCACCCGGTCCCGCGCTGCCCGTCCTCCAGCGCCGGACCGACGACGCCCCCGCGCCGCACGGCGACACTCGCACGGGCTCCGGCGGCACCGGTGGGGCGGGTACGGTCACGCCGGACGTCCGTGACGCTGCGCAGGGCACCGCACTCGGCGCCCGCGACCGGAGCGCGCCCGCCCGGGGTGCTTCCGGCGCCCGTGTGCGCGGCGGCCTGGGCGCGCCGCTGTCCGCCCTCCCGCCCAGCGCCGCACGCCCCGCCACCACCACCGGGCCCTCGTCCGGGGGAGCCTCTCCCGAGGCGTCCCCCGGCCTGCCGTCCGCCACCGCGCCGTCGGTCACGGACGTCCAGCGGACTTCGGCACCCAAGGACAGGGGCGCCGCGACCACCACGGCGCCGTCCTCCTCGGCCGGCGCACCGGCCGACGACGCGCCGCTGCTCGGAACGGCCGACGTCCAGCGCCGTCTCGCCACCCCGGGCGCGCCGCCCGCCGCGCCCGTCGCCGGTCCCCTCGACAGCCCCGCCACACCGGTGGTGACGCCCCCTCAGGCGTCCGGCAGCGTCCGTGTTCCGGCACCGGACGGGCCGGCGCCCGACCCTGTACGCATCACAGCGCCGACCCCCGCGCCTGCGGGGGCCCAGGCGTCCACGCCGGTCACCGTGGCGAGAACCGACACCACGCGCCCGGCCGCCGTCACCAAGGGCGGTGCCGGGCACGCCCCGGTCGCCCACGGCGCGCCCGGGACCGCGGGCGGCCGGACGTCCGCAGCGGCGGCCCGGGCAGGCTCGCCCGGCGCCGCCCCGCTCACCGTGGCCCGTTCCGCCGTCCCGGCCGTGTCCCGTACTGTTCCGCTGCTCGCCGGCCGCCCGCTCACCTTGAGCACGCCGACCCCGCAGGGCGCGCAGTCGGGCGCCGCCGCCCCGCCCCGCAGCCGCCCCGTGGTGGCGGCGCGCTGGCCGGGCGCACCGGCTGAAGGACCCGGCGACACCACTCGGTCCGCCGAGGCCCCGGCCCGGCGCGTGGACGCCGGACGCACGCCGGGCCGTACCATGCCACCGGTTCAGCGCAGCACCGCCGGGCCGTCCGCGGGCGGGGCGTCGGCACCGGCCCCCGCGTGGGCCGCAGGACCGGCAGGGCGCCCGGCGCCGTCGACGGACCATCAGACCTTCCCCGCCGCGCCCAACTTGGCGCACCACGGCTCCGCCGCGCCCACGGTGCCGTATGTCCTCCCGGAGGCCGTCCGGCGCGTACCCGTCGTGCGTCCCGCTCTGCCTGGGCCGCCCGCGGCCGATGGGCCGGTTGCCGTACGGTCGCGCCCTCTGCCGGTGACGGCCCCGCAGGCCCCGCCGCTCGCGGACCGTCCGCCGCCGGACCCGGTGCGGCCCCCTCCCGTGGCCCGGGCACGGGTCGTCGCGCCGGGCGCGGCCGCGCCCGTGCAGCGCGACGCCACCGGCGCCACCGGCGCCGCCGGGTCCGCCCGGGGCGCAGCGGCGAAGGAGACGGCGGCGCACGGCCGGCCCCGGTCGGCGTCGACCGGCTCGCTCCCGTCCGCCGCCGCCCCCGGTGCGGGCAAGGCGGCGGCCCGTCGCCCGGAGAACCCCCAGGGCGAGGCCGGTCTCGACCTGGACGACCTGGCGCGGCGGCTCATCGACCCCGTGGCCCGGCTGCTGCGCGCCGAACTGCGCCGCGGCCGGGAGCGCACCGGCCGCCCCCACGACGGACGCCGCTGAGAACGGCCCGCACCGCACGACAGACCCGCGCACCCCAGGAACGCACGACAGACCCCGCGCACGGCACGACCACGAAGCACGACCCATGACCCACACCGCACGACCCGCACCGCATCGCACGACCCCCGACGCACGACCGACGACCCCCGACTGGCAAGTGACGAGAAATGACCGACAGCATCTTCGCGACGAGCGTGTTCTTCCGGCTCGCGATCGGCGGCAGTGATCTGGGCGCCTTCCACACCTGCTCCGGCATGGGCGCCGAGGTCGAGATGGAGACGTACGCCGAAGGGGGCAACAACGGCTTCACCTGGCAGCTCCCGAGCCGTGTGTCCTGGTCGAACATCACGCTCACCCGCCCGGTCACCGCGGACACCGCGAAGATCGCCCGCTGGCTCGACGAGACGCTGAAACGGGTGGAGCCCAAGGACGGCGAGATCGTGGCGCTGCGACCGGATCTGAGCCGGATCATCAGCTGGCAGGTCCTCGGGATCGTCCCCGTGCGCTGGCAGGGCCCGTCCTTCGACCCCGCCAGCTCCCAGGCGGCCATCGAAACCCTGGAGATCGCCCACCAGGGCCTGCGCCCCTCCTGACCCGCCCCCGTCCCCAGGACGCCGTCCCACCCGTCCCCAGGACGCCGCACCACCCGTCCCCGACCGCCGCCCGCCCCCGGAAAGGAAGCCACGGCATGTTCTCAGCGGTCCGCTCCAGCCGGGCCCGGGCCCAGCTCACCCTGAAGGAGCCCCCGGCCTCCGTCGGCGCCAAGCCGGGCGGGACGATCGCCCGGCTCGACCTCCAGTTCAACCCGTCGACGCTCCAGCTGCGCAAGTCCACCGAGTGGCGGCGCACCCCGTCCCGGATGGCCGGGCAGTCGGCGCTGCCCGAGTTCGTCGGCAGCGGCCCGCGCGAGCTGAGCCTCGAGGTGTTCCTGGACGCCACCGCCACCCACGACAACTCCGTGGAGCAGGCGGTGGAGACGCTGATGGAGGCGTGCGTGCCGACCCCGGCCAGCCTCGGCCGCAAGAAGCCGGCCAGCCCGTGGGTGCGGTTCGAGTGGGGTACGGCGCGCACCACCTCGTTCGACGGCGTGCTGTCGAGCCTGTCGGTGACGTACACGCTCTTCGACGTGGACGGCAGGCCGCTGCGGGCCACCTGCGCGCTGTCCATCGAGGAGGCGAGCGTCGACCCGCCGGGCCAGAACCCGACGTCCGGCGCGCGCACCGCCCGCAGCACGCACACCGTGGTCGCCGGCGACAGCCTCGCGCTGCTGGCGTGGCGGGAGTACGGCGACGCGACGGCCTGGCGGGTCATCGCGGAGGCCAACGACATCGACGACCCGATGGCGCTCGTGCCCGGCACCGAACTGGTGGTGCCCGGGCTGCGCGACGCCGGCGCCCAGGAGGAACAGTGACGACACCCGAGGCCCGGGGCGGCCGGTCGTTCGCGGCGGACCCCGTCATCGAGACGCCCGGCGAACTGCCACGGATCTGGGCCGCCCAGCTGGTGAGCTGCGTGGTCGACGAGAACATGGGACTGCCGGACGCGGCGGTGCTCACCTTCCGCGATCCCGACCACGAATTCCTCCGCGCGACCGGCATCACCATCGGAACGCCCGTGCGGGTGTCGGTGGTGACCGTCTCCGGGCAGGCGCGGGAGCGGCTGTTCGACGGCGAGGTGACCGGCCTGGAGGTCGACCGCGACCGCACCGGCTCGTTCACGGTGGTGCGCGCCTACTCCCGGGCGCACCGTCTGCAACGGGGCCGCAAGGTGGTGGCGTACCGCAACATGACGGCGGAGGCCATCGTCCGCAAGGTGGCCGCGGGCGCCGGGCTGGCGTGCGGCCGGGTCGAGGCGGCACCCGTCACCTACGGGCAGCTCTCGCAGGCGAACGTCTCCGACTGGGACTTCCTCCAGTACCTGGCGCAGGAGAGCGGCGCGCAGGTGCACGTCGACGACAAGGGGCTGCTGCACTTCGTGCCACCGCGGAAGGCGTCGGGGGCACCCGCGCCGTCCACCCCGGCCACCCGCGATCCGATGGTGCTGGAGTACGGGCGCAACCTGCTGGCGCTGCGCGCCTCGCTGTCGGCGGCGGACGGCGCCTCGCAGGTGGAGGTGCGCGGCTGGGACGTCACGACGAAGCGGCCGCTGGTGGCCCGCGCGCCTTCGGTGGAGAGCGACACGGTGGTGCCGGGGCTGAGCCCGGCGCTGAGCGCGCGGTTCGGCAGGTCGTCGAAGCTCACCGTCACGGACACGCCGTACCGGACGCAGGCGGAGACGAAGGCCGCGGCGGACGCGACGGCCGCTCACGTCAGCGCCTCCTTCGGCGAGCTGGAGGCCGTGGTGGAGGGCAACCCGCGGCTGCGGGCCGGTCTGCCGGTCGCGCTCGGCAACGTCGGGCAGGCGTTCTCCGGCCGGTACACGGCGACGGCCGTCCATCACGTCCTGGAGCCGCACGGCGGGTACCGGACGACGGTCTGGGTCAGCGCCAGCCCGGACCGCTCCCTGACCGGCCTGGTGACCGGGGCCAACGCCCCGGCCCGCAGCCCGCGCATGCCCGGTCTGGCGATCGGCGTGGTGACGGACGTACGGGAGCCGGGCGGTGCGCAGAGCGGCGCCGTACGGCTGAAGTTCCCCTGGCTGGACGACACCTACGTCACGGACTGGGTGCGGACCGTGCAGTGGGGCGGCAAGGGCGGCGGGGGCGTCGTCAGCCCCGAGGTCAACGACGAGGTGCTGGTGGGCTTCGAACAGGGGCTGCTGGACGCCCCGTACGTCATCGGCGGCCTGTACAACGGCGTGGACACCCCGTCGGCGCACGACGTGCCGCTCGTCGACGGCACCAGCGGCCGGGTCAACCGCCGCTCCCTCGTGTCGCGTTCGGGACACCGGGTGGAGCTCCTCGACGCCCGGGCGCCGGGACCCTCCGGAGTCCGGCTGCGCAGTGCCGACGAGCGCCTCGAGGTGTTCCTGGACGACCGGCGGGACCGCATCGAGCTGACCGTGTACGCCGGCCGGACCCGGCAGGCGCTCACCTCCGTACGGCTCGACAGGAAGGGCATCACGCTGGACGCCGGCCGGGGTGACGTGAGCGTGTCCGGCCGCAACGTGGACATCCAGGGCCGGGTCGGCGTGAACGTCGCCGGCCGCAAGGTCCGTGTGTCCGGCAGCTCGGAGGTCACCGTCGACGGCGGCCTGCTGGGCGTCCTCAAAGCCAAGCTCATCCGCATCAACTGAGCCCGCATTGCCCTCGATCCACCGTCCCCCCGACCCACCGACCCCGTCGATTCACCGCCCCCCTCGATCCACCGACCCCCTTGATCCACCGTCCCTGTTGATCCACCCACCCCCTCAACCGACCGCCCCCCTCGACCGACCCGCACCCCTCGACCGATCCCGTGCACCGTCGGGACGGTCGGACCGACGAAAGGAGCGCCGCATGCCGGCCGCAGCCCGCAGCGGTGACCCCACCAACCACGGCGGCGTCATCGCCACCCCGCCGCCCGGCGCCGCCAGGGCGGTCGCCACCGTGCTCATCGGCGGCCGTCCCGCCGCCGTGGCGGGCAGCCTGCACACCTGCGCCGTGCCCCCGCACCTGGCGCTGGGCCCGGGCAACGTGGTCATGCCGGACCCGGCGGCCCTCGTCCGCAGCCGGGTCCTCATCGGCGGGCTGCCGGCCGCGCGCATGCGCGACAAGACCTCGTGCGGGGCGATGATCTCGGCCGGCCACCCGACCGTGCTGATCGGGGGCGAGTGATGAACGAGCGGTTCATCGGCCGCGGCTGGGCGTTCCCGCTGCGCGTCGGACCGACCGGCGGCATCGCCATGGTCGAGCGGGAACGGGAGATCGAGGAGGCCATTCGGCTGGTCCTCGGCACCGCGCCCGGCGAACGCCCGATGCGCCCCGAATTCGGCTGCGGCATCCACGAGTACGTCTTCGCGCCCGGCGACGGCGCCACCGCCGGCCGCATCGCCCGGCAGGTGCGCGAGGCACTGGAACGCTGGGAGCCGCGCATCGCGGTCGACGACGTGGTGGTCGCCTACGACGCGGTCGAGGCCGGGACCCTGTACATCGACGTGCACTACACGCTTCGTTCCACCAACGACCGGCGCAACCTGGTCTTTCCCTTCTACACGATCCCCTCCGAGGAGGGGGCCGAGGAATGGGGCGCCGCCTGATGGCCCTGCCCTCCCCGAACCTGGACGACCGGCGCTTCCAGCAACTCGTCGACGAGGCGAAGCGGTACGTGCAGCAGCGCGCCCCCGAGTGGACCGACCACAACGTCTCCGACCCGGGCGTCACCCTGATCGAGACGTTCGCCTACCTCGTCGACCAGTTGCTGTACCGGCTGAACCGGGTGCCGGACAAGAACTACACCGCGTTCCTCGACCTGCTCGGCATCCGCCTGTTCCCGCCCGCGGCGGCCGTCGCCGAGGTCGACTTCTGGCTGTCCGCGCCGCAGCCCGACACGGTGACGCTGCCCGCCGGCACCGAGGTGACCACGGCCGGCGGCGAGGTGGACGCGGCCGTCCCGTTCACCACCACCGACGAACTGCGCATCGTGCCCAGCGAACTGGTCCGGCTGGTCACCGCGCCCCGCACCGGCGAGCAGAGCGACCGCACCGGCGACCTCGCCGAGGGCCGCGACGTGCCCGCCTTCCAGGCGGCGCCGGAGGCGGGCGACGCGCTGCTGTTCGGCCTGCCGGCGGCGGTGCCGCGCTGCGTGGTCGCCGTGCGCCTGGACAGCCGCGTCGAGGGCATCGGTGTCGACCCGCGCCAGCCCCCGCTGGTGTGGGAGGCGTGGGACGGCTCCGGCTGGCGGATCTGCGAGACCGGCGAGGACTCCACCGGCGGCCTGAACCGCCCCGGCGAGGTCATCGTCTACGTGCCGGCCGGGCACACGGCGTCCGTGATCGGCGGCGTCCGGGCCGGCTGGCTGCGCTGCCGGGTCACCGCCCCGGAGCCCGGCCAGCCGTTCTACTCCGAGTCCCCGACGGTCCGGGAGGCGTCGGTGTTCACCGTCGGCGGCACCATGACGGTCGAGCACGCGGAGACCGAGACCGACGTGCCGCTCGGCACCTCCGAGGGGGTCGCCGGGCAGACGTTCCGCATCGGCCGCCCGCCCGTCCTCCTCGACCGGGAGCCGCCCGTGGTGGAGGTGTCCTCCGCCGACGGCTGGCAGCGCTGGGAGGTCGTCGAGCACTTCGGCCGCTCGCAACCGGCCGACCGGCACGTCCGGGTCGACGCCACCACCGGCGAGTTCACGTTCCCGCCCGCCCTGCGCGAAGCCGACGGCACCCTGCGCCAGTGCGGCGCGGTGCCGCCCAAGGGCGCCTTCGTGCGGGTGGCCCGCTACCGCACCGGCGGCGGCCCCGCCGGCAACGTCGCGCGCGGCGCGATCTGCGTCCTGCGCAGCTCCGTCCCGTACATCGCCCGGGTCGTGAACCGGGAGGCGGCGAGCGGCGGCGTGGCCGGCGAGACGGTCGCCAACGCCAGGCTGCGGGCTCCGGACGCGCTGCGGATGCAGGAACGCGCGGTCACCGCCGGCGACCACGAGACCATAGCGCGCCAGGCGGCCCCCTCCCTGCGCCGGGTGCGCTGCCTGCCCGCCGGGGGCGCGGGCGCGGTACGGGTCCTCGTCGTGCCGGACGCGGTCGCCGACGAGGGCGACGACCGGCTCCGCTTCGAGCAGCTCATCCCGTCCGACCAGGTCCTGCGGGCGGTCACCGCGCAGCTCGACGAACGCCGGCTGATCGGCACCCGGCTCGTCGTCGAACCGCCCGTCTACCAGGGCGTCACCGTCGTCGCCCGGCTCGCCGCGGCAGCCGCCGCGACCGACCGCGTCCGCGACGCCTGTCTCGCCGCCCTCTACCGCCACCTCAACCCGCTGACCGGCGGCCCCGACGGATCCGGCTGGCCCTTCGGCCGGCCCGTCCAGTACGGCGACGTCTTCGGCGTGCTGCAACGCGCCGCCACCGACGCGTTGGTCGAGGAGATCCTGCTGTTCCCCGCCGACCCCGTGACCGGGCGGCGCGGGGCGCCGACGGACCGCATCGACGTGGCCGCGGGCGCACTGGTCTTCTCCTACCAGCACCAGGTCGTGGTCACCGCGGTGGAACCGCAGGACCGGGGGGAGGTGCGGGGATGAGCGCGACCGCCACGGCTGTGACGAGCGCGTCCGCCACTACGACGACGACCGGGCCCGCCACGACGACGACGAGCGCGTGCGCCACCGCCGTATGGACGGGGGCCCGGGGATGAGCCGCGCCGCGATACCCGGGCTGCCGAGCCGGTACCCGATCGGCGGGCATCTGCCCGCGCTGTACGCCGACGACGACTTCGCGCAGCGCTTCACCGCAGGACTGGACACCGTCCTCGCCCCGGTGTTCGCCACCCTCGACAACCTGCCCGCCTATCTGGACCCACGGGTGGCCCCGGCCGACTTCCTGACCTGGCTGGGGTCCTGGGTGGGCGCCGCCGACGATCCGGCATGGCCGGTGGAGCGACGCCGCGAGGCGGTCGGCCGCGCGGTGGAACTGCACCGGTGGCGCGGCACCCGGCGCGGCCTCGTCGAGGCGCTGCGGCTCGCTCTCGGCGTGCACGCCGAGGTCGGCGGTGACGGCGCCGCGGTGTGGTCGGCCACCCCGGGCGCCGACCTGCCCCCGCCGCCCCCCGCCGAGGTCCTGGTCCGGGTCTGGTCCGAAGTCGGCGGCCCGGTGGACCCGGACCGGGTCCAGGAGGTCGTCACGGCCATGTGCCCGGTGCACACCGTCTGCCGGGTGGAGGTCCTGCCCGGCCCGCCCACCGACGACGAAGGGAGGTGACGCCGTGCGTGCCTGTCCCGCGTGCGGGGCGTCCAACGACCCCACCGACGACTTCTGCGGCAACTGCGGCGCCTACCTGGGCTGGTCGGACCGCCCGGGCGCCCGCGGCACGTCCGCAGGTCAGCCCGCACCGGCTCCCGGGGAGCCGTCGCCGCCGGACCTCGAGGAGCCGCCGGCGGCCGAGCCGTCGCGCGGCGGGCCCGTGCCGCGGCCGTCCCCGGCCGGGTCCGCGACGCAGCCGGAGGCCACCCCACAGCCCACCCGTGACCGGACCGCGCCGCTCGCGCCCGGTGACCGGCCTACGGCCTCCGCAGGCGCAGACGGCGCAGCCCCGTCCGAAGGCGCAGCCCCGTCCGAACCAGTGCCGTCCGAACCGGTCCCACCCGCCGAGCCACCCGCCTCCGCCCCGTCCCAATCAGCCTCACCCGCCGCGTCCCCCGCCCTCCCTCCGCCGGGTGGTCGCCGCAGGGGCCGCGGCACCGCCGGGGCAGGGGAGCGGACCACGCCCCCCGCCGCGGGCCCGCCCCCCACCGCGCGTCCCGCCCGTCCTGGGACGACGGAGCCCGCGGCGCGTCCCGCCCCGCGACCCGTGGCACCGAGCACGCCCGCGCCCCCCGCCCAGCGCCCCGTGACACCCAGCACGCCCGCGCCCCCCGCCCAGCGCCCCGTGACACCCAGCACGCCCACGCCCGCGCCCGTTTCCGACCCGGCCCCCGCCCCGGTCCAGCCGGTGCTCCCCGCCAAACCGGTGGCCCCCCGTCCCGTCGTACGGCCGGTGGCGGCGGCCGACGACGACGTGACGGGGCCGCCCTGCCCCTCCTGCGGGGTGCCCAATCCACCCGGCCGCCGCTTCTGCCGGCGCTGCGCGGCCCCGCTGGACCCCGTCGCACCGCCCGAGGCACTGCCCTGGTGGCGGACCGTGTGGCCGTTCCGCCGCGGGGTGCGGTCGGGTTCGGGCAGGGCGGTGCGGCTGCTGGTGATCCTGGGCGTGGTCCTGGCCCTGTGCGTCGGCGGGTTCCTGCTGCTCCCGGCCGGACGGGCCCTGTTCGAGGACACGCGGGACAAGCTGGGCGACGCCCGGCAGGTCACCCCGGCGCGGACGACGGCGAGCGCTGGGTCGCCGGGGCATCCGGCGACGAACACCACCGACGGCGTGAGCAACAGCTACTGGGCCGCACCCGCGGCCGGCGCGACGGTGACGTACACCTTCGACACGCCCTTCCGGCTGGTCGACGTCATCATCACCAACGGTTCCTCCACGGACCCGCAGGAGTACGCCGGGCAGGCGCGCGCCCTGCGCATGGACCTCGTGGTGACGACCGGCGACGGCGAGGAGCACCGCAGCGAACTCACCCTGGCCGACAAGCCGGGCCCGCAGACCTTCCCCACCGGATTGAGCGACGTCCACACGATCAGCCTCACCCTGCGCTCCCCGGCCGGCCTGACGGCGGGTCGCCGGCTCGCCCTCGCGGAGGTGGAGTTCTTCCAGCGCGCCTGACCCGGCGCTTTCGCTAGTATGGGTACGGGTACGTACCCGTATCCTGTGCGCAGGGAGGGAGCCCGATGATGCCTGACGCCAATGTCCGCATTCCCGAGGAAGCCCGCGACCGGCTCGCCGCCATCGCCGCAGCGGAGGGCATGTCGCTGCGCGCCTACCTGGCCCGGCTGGCCGAAACCCTTCTGACCCCGGACGAGCGTGCCGCGCGGGCGGCACAGGCCCGGGCGGCGCTGAAGGAGTGGAACGGCTACGCGCCCACCCTCGCCGAGGAACGGGACCTCGACAGCGAGCTGGACCGCCGCCTGGCCCGGGCGGCCGCCGGTGAGTGACGCCATGCATGTCGTCCTGGACGACACCGCGATGGCCGCGGCCGGCCAGGGCAACGTTCTCGCCTCCCGCCTCATCCACCGCGCCCACGCCCAGGCCGGTTGGTACCTGTACGCCCCCACCTGCGCACTCGTCGAAGCGGACCGTGTCCGGCCGGGCACGGCGGAACACCTGGCCGCACTGCCGGGCATCACGGTGCTCGACCTGGACCTCCCGGCCGCCCTCGCCGTGGCCCGGCACGACACCTGGGCGGCGGCACACTGCCAGTACGCGGCGCAGCCGACTCCCGACCGCCCCGACGGGGCGATCATCGCCACCACGGCCCCCGACCGATGGGTCGGTGAACCGGTCCGCGTCCTCGACCTGCGGCCCTGAGACCGAACCCCGATCACCCGCCGGCGCCGCTATGGCCTCGGCCCTCGATTTCGAGCCGACGCCGACGGACGCAAACGGCTTCGGCCCCGTCGAGCCAACGCAGGGTGGGCGGGGGCGGGCAGGGGCAGGCCGAGGAACCTCCTCCGGTGTGGAACCGATCAGCTCTCATGGACATCGCTTACACATGACGTCGCAACACAGAGCTATCCAGGGAGAATCAGAACGTGCGCAAGCATCGGCTCCGCAACAGCGTCATCGGCGTGCTCGCAGCGACAGGTCTGGTGGGTATCGCCTGCACCAGTCCCGCACAGGCGGCCTCCGCCCAGGCGCGAAGCAAGGTCTATCTCACGACATCCGTCACCCAGTGGACCCACTACCAGCCCAACTTGCACAGCCACGCGGGAACCCTCTACGCAGGACGCAACTACTTCTACTGCTGGACCGCCGGCGACTGGTACTCGAACAACGGCCATGTCTCCGGTGCCTGGCTGCGCACCGATGACGACACCGGCCACACCAACGTGTACGTCAACATGGTCAATTTGTCGGACGCGGATTTCTGGCGCGCTCAGGACCTGCTGCCTCAGTGCTGAACCGCCCACACGGGCGCCGCTGATCGAGGCGGCCTCGGAAGCACGTCTCTCACCTCAACGGTGCCGCTCGGCTGGGGTTCCCCGGCCGAGCGCTTCGCGTGAGCAGCCGTCAGCAGCGAGTCGGGCTGCATGTGCCGCTGGTCGCAATGCGCGATCGACGCAACGAGCGTCCGCGCGGTGGAACGACTGCCGATGTTCGCGCCTGCGGAGGCCATCGGGGGGAAAAGCTCGCGGAGATGACACGCTCCCACCCCGCTCCCGGCTAGCCTCAGGCCGCCGAGAGACAAGGACAGTCCATGCGCCTGCGACAGACCGCGGCCCTCACCGCCGCCACCGCCCTCGCCGTCCTCATCCCCACCGCCGACGCCCACGCCGCCGCCATCGCCTGCGGCGGCTCCGTCTCCACTCAGGGCATCGCCGCCAACGGCTGCATCAAAGCCGAGAAGTTCAAGGAAGGAAAGATCTTCTTCCGCGACATCACCGCCCACACCGTCATCACCAACACCCGCGCCCGCGCCACCTACGTGGAGTACGAAGCCTTCCTCCACGTCGCCGGTGACGGCAACGACTGGATGAAGATGGGCAACGGCCGCACCCTCGTCCAGCGCCGCTCGACCGTCGGCCCCATCGAAATCGCCGCCTCCACCCGCGTCTGCTTCGTCGTCAACGCGAAGATCACGGTCCGCGTCCACGTCCGGCCGGCAGGAGGCGCCTGGAGCAACTGGTCCCACGCCGCCACCTCCCAGTGCCAGACCTGACATGCCGTGCCGGCGCCCTGAACGAGGCGCCGCACCCGCCCCTTGTGCCGGCGGAGCGCACGAGGGCGCTGGACGGGGACGGCCGGGTCATCGCCCCAGGCACGGCCCGGGCCGCCGGTCAGTTGGTACTTCAGTCGGTTGCCGCCGAGTGGAATCGGCGGCGGCGTGATGTGACCGGCGTGGTGGTGCGTTCGCGCAGGTCGGGCGTGGTTGCGACGGCCTGCTCGTACCAGTGTCCGTAGCGGGCGGCGAAAGCCGCGGCCGTCGCTCCGTGGAGCAGCACACTGAGCGCCACGGTGATCGCGACGACGCGGCTGATCAGGTCCGCGCCGTGGAGGTGCTCCTCGGCGACCAGGAGGGCGAACACGACCGAGGCGAGGCCGCGTGGGCCGAACCAGCCGATGTAGGCCACGGTCGCCGCTTTGAGTCTGCTTCCGGTCAGGGCGAGTGCGACGGGGAGCATCCGCACCACGGTCAGGCTCAGCACGGCGTATCCGACGATCCGCCAGCTGAGGTGCTGCAGGGCCGGGCCGAGCAGGACGGCGCCGAAGAGCAGCAGACTCAGCATGGCCAGCAGGCCGCCGAGGTCTTCGGCCAGTTCGGTGGTGTCAGCCACCACGTGCCGGGGGTGTTCGCCTCGGCGCAGGGCGTAGGCGAAGGCGAAGCCGGCCACCCAGGCGCCGATGAAGCCGCTTCCGTGGGTGACGGCGGCCAGGGCGTAGGCGGCGGCGGCCGCGGCGAGCACGTAGACGGGGCGCCACTCCGGGGCGACCCAGTCGTGCCGGAGCGACAGGTGCAGCAGCAGACCGCCGAGGCCGCCGACGGCGAGACCGAGAGCGGGGCTGAGCAGCAAGGAGCGCCAGAACGTGTCGGCCATCCCCTGGTGGGCGTAGGAGGTGTGGGGGATGGCGGCGAGGAAGAGCACGAAGAAGGGCAGGACCAGACCGTCGTTGAGTCCGCTCTCCACATTGAGGGTCTGCCGGACCAGGCCGGGCACGCGAGGGTCGGAGATGGCGCTCTTGCCCAGGGCGGCATCGGTGGGGGCGAGGATCGCGGCGACCAGCGCGAGTTCCCACACGGTCAGGCCCGGCAGGAGCGGCCAGGCCAGCAGCCATCCCACGCCGATGGTCACCACCAGTCCGACCGACAGCAGCCGCCCCGGCAGCGCGCCGCCGCTGCGCAGGTCCGCCGGGCGCACGCTGGTGGCGTCGGTGAACAGCACCAGGGTCAGTGCCGCTTCCACCAGGGTGCGCAGCGGTCCGGCGTCCTGGTGCAGGCTGATCAGGCCCAGACCGACGGGGCCGATGGCGATACCGGCGCCGACGAAGACCATCGCGGCGGACACCGGCGAGGTGGCCAGCCGCCGGGAGGCGAGTGCGTAGCCGGCGGCGATCGCGGAGACCGCCGCGACGGTCCAGCCACTGCCGCTCACGGCCGGCCCCCGCGGTGGGCGGGTGTGGCCGGAGGCGCCGGTCGGGGCGGTCGGCTCCCGGTGGTCACGGTCATCGGTGTCCCGTCGCTTCCAAGCGGCGATCTCGTCCGCCCACTGTGCGCCACCCCGGGCGTGCCCGCCGTCAACGACACGAGACGGCCCGCCGACCACCTCACGTCGCGGACGCGTCGTCCCGGGGGCTCGTACACCCTTGCCGCCGAGCGGCCGGGGCCCTTCCTGCGACCGGGACCGGCCGTGCCCCACCCGGTCGGATGAACGCCTGTCGTGCCGGGGTGGGGACGACGGCGTCCTTCGGGAGGGTCAGCTCACGTGTCCGAGCGCGCCGGTACCACCCAGACGAGCGGCTGGAGTGGCTCACCTGCCAACGGGGCGAGCACCACACCGGCTTCGTGCGCGGGGGACCCACCTGAACTCCCGCGGACGAGGCGATCACTCATCCGGCGGCGGCCGGCCGTGTCCTGGGCGGCCCGGGCCGGCTGCCCGCCCTAGATTCGACAGCATCCGTACCGGTCCGCGCGCGGCGGTCGACCACCATCCGATCACCGTCGGCGCGTGACGAGCGAAGGGCAGGGCATGACCGAGCGCCCCAACATCCTGCTGATCGTCACCGACGAAGAACGCGCCGCCCTTCCCCGGCCCCAGGGGTACTTGTTGCCGGCCCGGGAACGGATCGCGGAACGGGGGACCACGTTCGAGCGCTACTACACCGCCTCCGCGCAGTGCAGCTCCGCCCGATCGGCCATCTACACCGGCCGGCACGTGCCGATCACCGAGATCTACGACAACGACAACATGCCCTACATCCGTCCCCTGGACCCCCAGCTGGGCACCCTCGGCACCATGCTGCGCCAGGCCGGCTACTACACCACCTACCAGGGCAAGTGGCACCTGTCGAACTGCTACGTCACCGCGGAGAACCCCGGACCCACCACCGACGCCCTGGAACCGTACGGGTTCAGCGAGTTCAACGACTGGGGCGACATCGACGGCGGCGCCTGGGCCGGCCTGAAACTCGACCCGGTGATCGCGGGGCAGGCGGTGAAGTGGCTGCGCAACCGCGCGCCGGTCGTCAGCGAGGACCAGCCGTGGTTCATGGCCGTCAACTTCGTCAACCCCCACGACATCATGAGCTTCGACTACGGCGGCCGCCCCCAGGTCCAGCTTCCGTTCGGTCTCGCCCACGCCGTGGTCACCCGAGCGGCCGCGAACATCCCCGTCTACCAGCGCCGCTGGGACTTCGACCTGCCCGCCAGTCTCCACGACGACCTGACGGGCGCCGCCCCGGCGATCGCCGAGTACGCGCGGATGATCGACACGGTCTTCGGTCCGGTCGCGGACGACCAGCACTGGTATGACGGCCTCAACTTCTACCTCAACGCCATCCGCGACGTGGACCGCAGCGTCGAACTCGTCCTGGACGCGCTGGAAGCCTCCGGTCAGGCGGACCGGACGGTCGTGGTCTTCACCTCCGACCACGGCGAGATGGCCGGCTCCCACGGCCTGCGCCAGAAGGGCAACCTCGTCTACGACGAGAACTTCCACGTCCCCTTCATGATCGCCCACCCCGACGTGACCGGCGGAGCCCGCACCGAAGCCCTCGCCTCCTCCGTCGACATCGCGCCCACCCTGCTGGAGTTCGCCGGACTGGACGCGGCGCAGACCGCCACCCGCCATCCCGCTCTCAAGGGGAAATCGCTGACGCCGGTGCTGCACGGCCGGCCGGTGCGTGAGGGGGTCCTGAACGCCGTGGAGTCGATCACGACGCTGGACGCCTCCTTCTGGTTCGAGTTCGCCGACCCCGCCGCACCCCAGCGCGTCGCCTCCGGCGACCTGCGTCCCGACTGGAACAAGCGCGGCTTCCTGCGCAGCTACAGCGACCACCGCTACACCTTCGGCCGCTACTTCTCCCCTCTGAACCCCAACCGCCCCGCGAGCACCGACGCCCTCCTGGCCGACAACGACGTCGTCCTCTACGACCGCGACCAGGACCCCGCCGAGACGCACAACCTGGCCGCCGACCCTGCCCACCGGGACCTGGTCGAGCGCTACCGCGCCCGGTTGGAGGACCTCATCGACGCCGAGATCGGTCCCGACACCCGCGCCTGGGTCACCGAACGCCCACGCCTGCTCGGCTGGCCCACCTGGCACGGTGACGACCACCGACCCGGGACACTCACCGCGCAGGGACGCTGACCCCCACCGGACGCCTTCGTCGCCACGACTCCGGCTGTGGCTTCGTTGACCGTCCGCCGGACAGTGCCCGGCTGACCCGTTCCCCACCGGGCAGTGCCCGGCGGGGAACGGTGGCCCATGCGACACGTATTCAGCAGCTCATGGCCCATGTGTGGGAAGCGCCGCTGTCATCGGCGGCGCTGTTGTGGTCGACCTCCTGGCCGGGGGCGAGGCAGATCGTCATCCGACCGCCCAGGTCGGCCTGGGAGTAGACCTGCACGTGGTCCTTGGTGCCCGGGCCTGAAATGGCGTGGTTGGCCCAGGAGGAGTCCTGGTCAGCGATGTAGGACTCCCATCCGTCGTCGTCGCCGGACCAATCGGCCCGCTGGCCCTGGAAGTCGGCTGCCGTCCACGCGCAGAACTCGCCGCTGGGGCAGTCGGCCGCGCCGGCGGGTCCGGCTGCGGCGAGGCCGCCTGCGAGGAGGAGAAGTGCTGCGGTGGCGACGGTGAGCAGCCTGTTCTTCATCATGAGGGGTCATGGCCTTTCTGGTGGGGGGTCCGCCGGCAAGTCGGCCGCGCGGCGCAGTGCGTGGTCGCGGAGCCGGCGGTAGGTGGTGATCTCGTTCCGGTGCGCGGCACGGACCTCGGCGAGCTGGGCGGGCTCCAGCCGGGCCCGCAGTTCGTCCAGGCCGCTGGCGCGCACACAGCGGGTGTCCCCGTCGGGGCAGGCGGCCCGGCGAGCGAGTGCCGCCCGGTAAGCCGGGTCCTTCCCGAGCCGGGCCTCGGCCTCGGCGCGAAGATTGTCGACGGTGACCTCGGCACGGAACCAGCGGGCCTGGTCGCCGTAGAGGAAACGCTGTGCCTGGGCAAGGCAGCCGTCCGTGTGCGCGCGGACGGTATAGCCGGTGGCGAGAGTGAGCGACAGTTCGGCCGGTCCTGTACCGAAGAGCGCCTTCTCGTCCGGGGGTGGCCCGGCAGCACCACGGGACGTCAGGCACCGTTTCACGAGCGTCAGTTGGGCCGCTTTGATCAGGTCGCTACGGCCCTGCTCCGAGGTGGGCAGCGTCGGCCGTGACGCCGCTGTGCAGCCTCCGGCGAGGACCATCGCCAGCACGGCACCAACGGTCGCCCCCTTCACCGCCTGCACCCGAGCAGCACTGATCGTCACGCCAGTCCAAACGATCAATCAAGGCTGAGGGCACGGCGACGGCTGCGCCGGACCGGCGCAGGCCCGGCCCCTGCCCCGAGCCGAGGCGCCGGCCGCCCGGCGGGAGAAGCCACCACACCAGTCGGCTGTCGTGTTGTACGGTCTGTGATCATGTGGCTACTGACTGATGGCGTGGATGGTGAGCGTGCCGGCCTCGGTGTGGTGCGCCAGGCGGTGATCCTGGCCGGTGGCGTCGGGAGCCGGATGCGGCCGCTCACGTCGACCAGGCCGAAGCCGATGGTCGAGGTGCACGGCACACCGATCCTGCGTCACCAACTCGACTGGTTCGCCGAGTCGGGAGTGGAACGGGTCGTCATCTCCGCAGGCCACCGCGCACAGGTGATCAGTGATTACCTTCAGGCTTGTCCGTCGCCCGTTCGCACGGACGTGGTGGTGGAGACGAAGCCTCTGGGCCGGGGCGGGGGTCTGAAGCTGGCCGCCGCTGCGCTGGAGCGGTCCGACGAACCATGGCTGGCGGTGTACGGGGACATCTGGACCCGGTTCCCGCTCACCGCCATGTTCGCTCACCACCGGCGGCACGGCGCGCTGGCCACGGTCGCCCTTCCGCGGCCCTGGCTGCCCAGGGGCAGAGCCGACTGCGACGAACTGGGCCGGGTGACCGCACTCGCCTCGCAGGAGCCTGCCCCGCTACGGGTCAACGGCGGCGTCTTCGTCTTCGAACCCCCCGTCAAGGAGATGCTGCCGAACGAAGGAGACCATGAGACGACCACATTCCCCATGCTGATCCGCACGCAGCAACTGATGGGCTACCCGGTCGACAACCCCTGGCGGGCCATCAACACGCCGCGCGACGTGCATGACGTCGAACGTGAGATCGCTGGCCGGGGCTGAGGCGTGGGCGCGGACTCCGGGAGTGCGGGGAGGTGCACGGTGCGGACGGCCGGTTCCTGACGGAGCTGCGTCAGGAACCGGCCGAGGCGGGGCCGGGCTACTTGAGGTAGGGGCCGTCGGTGCCGATCTTGCCCGGTGCGGCGTTCTTGCCGCCGAGGTCGAGGACGTAGACGCGCAGGTTGCCCTTGCCGGGGGCGCCGATGGTGAGGGTGCCGTCGGTGACCTGCCGGACGTCGCCCGTGACGGCGTCCTTGTAGGTGCCGTTGGGGATGCCCGTGTAGGTGGCGCCGTCGGTGACGGCGACCAGGGCGAAGCTGTCGGTCCCGGTGGCGGCGTCGGTGTAGCGGCGCTTGAAGTTCATGCCGCCGCCCGAGACGCCGTCGGTGGAGTACTGGCCCATTTGCAGGGCCGGGATGGCGCGGCGGATCTGGTTGAGCCGCTGGAGGTGCTTGACCAGAGGTTGGGCCAGGGTGGTGGCGACCTCACCCGTGGCGCTCGCCGTCCGGGAGAAGTCGGCTGCGGTGACGGTGCCCTCGAGGTGGTCGCCGTAGTAGGCGCGGCCGGTGGTGGCCAGCGGGCAACTGGGGCCGCAGTCGATGGTCTTGCCGGCCTGGAACTGGATCTCCGAGCCGTAGTACAGGGTGGGGATGCCGCGGAAGGTCCACATCAGGGCCATGTTCTCGGCCCAGGCGTCCTGACCGCCGGTGTAGCGCACGCTGGACTTGTTGGGCCCGTAGTCGTGGCTGTCGACGTAGACGACGTTGTAGGTGGCGTCGTTGGTGGAGTCGTCGGAGTCCTTGCCGTTGTTGAAGGCGTTGTGCGCGTCGCCGAAGTTCATGTGCATGCGCATGTCGATGATGTTCATGCCGGAGAACTTCGAGTGGTCGGGGGCGTGGTAGGTGTTGCCGTTGAGGAAGGCGTTGGTGGAGGTGGGCTGGTTGCCCGTGCCGAGCTGCTCCTCGTAGGTGTACTGGTCGAGGGCGGCCTGGACGTCGTCGTCGGTGTACTCCTTGCGTTCCTTCCAGGTGTAGAACTGCGCGGAGTGGTTGACCGAGCCGCGGTTCCACTTGTCGTTGACGAAGGCGGCGACCTCACCGAAGACGAAGAAGTCCTGTGCCTTGTCCGGTCCCCAGTCCTGGGCGACGCGCTGCTGGATGGCGGGCAGGAAGCGGCGGTTCCAGGTGACGCGGGGGATGTGGACGGCGGTGTCGACGCGGAATCCGTCGACGCCCATGTCGATGTACTTGTCGTAGGCGCCGATGAGGTAGTTCTGCACCGCGGGGTTCTCGGTGTTGAAGTCGGCGAGGTCGTCGGCGAGCCAGCAGGAGCGGGAGTCCTCGCCCTCCCAGTTGCCGATCCAGCACTGGTGGTAGTACTTCGACGGGAACATGCCGCTGGTGGGGCTCGGCCACTGGCAGTTGTAGAGGGTGTAGCCCTCGGGGGACTTGTACCCGTTGGGCTTGCCCCAGTTCAGGCAGGTGTTGCCGGACGGTTCGGCGGTGGACCACAGGTCGCCGTTGTAGTACGACTTGCCGGACTTGGGCTCGACGGTCAGGCCGTCGTACTCGAAGCCGGGCTGCTTCTCGTCGTAGTACCAGGACCACTGGGAGTCGCGCGCGCCGTAGACGGTGGGGACGAACAGGCCCTTGGCGCCCCACCGCGAGCTGTGGTTGTAGACGACGTCCTGGTAGATCTTCATGCCCTTGGCGTGGGCGGCGTTGATCAGGTCCTGGTAGGAGGCGCCCGCGGACTCCAGGCGGGGGTCGACCTTGTAGAAGTCCCAGCCGTGGTAGCCGTGGTAGTCGTAGTCGGAGCGGTTGAGGACCACGGGCGTGATCCATACGGCGGAGAAGCCGAGGGCCTTGATGTAGTCCAGCTTCTGCACCAGGCCCTTGAAGTCACCGCGGAACATCGGGTCGTGGTTGGCGGCGTTCCCGGACTTGACGTCCTGGTTGCCGCCGCGGTTGTTGCTGCTGTCGCCGTCGTAGAAGCGGGCGGTCAGCACGAAGTAGATCGGGTCCTTGCGCGGGTCGCCGCCGAGCATGGTGCCCGGCTTGGCCGGCGGCGGCGCCTGACCGGTGGTGGCGGTCGCGGCGGAGGATGCGGCGGAGACGTTGCCGGCCGCGTCGAGTGCCTTGACGGTGTAGGTGTACGCGGTGTTCGGCTCCAGGCCCGATTCGCTGAGCACGGTGGACCCGACGCTGGTGACCTGGCTGCCCTTGGAGCCGCCCGTGCGGGTCACCTGGTAGCCGGTGACGGCCGTGTCGTCGGTGGAGGGATCCCAGGTGAGGACGATCGACGTGTCCGTGGCCGTGGCCTTGACGGCGGTGGGGACGGTCGGCGCCGTGGTGTCCGGCTGGTGGGACGCGCACGGGTCGGTGGCGTTCTTGGTGACCGTCCTGTCCTTCACGGTGCTGACGCCGGTGGGCAGGGCGTAGTTGGCGCCGTTGTTGTTGTCCCAGGTGCCGTTTCCGTTGTTGAAGGTCGCGGCCAGCCCGGCCGCGCCGCCCAGGTCGACGGTCTTCTTGAACCATCCCGGGCACGCCTGCTCCATCCCGACGCCCGGCACGGACGTCCAGGCGCCGCCGGTGGGGGCGTAGTGCAGGTTGACGGTGCTCCAGCCCACGGTCTGCGCGGAGTAGAAGACGGTCGCGCTGGTCGTACCGGAGGTGGGAGTGGGTGAGGGCGACGGGTCGGTGCCGCCGCTGCCGCCGCACGGATCGCTGTGGGCTATGACGCCGTCCTTGACGGTGATGGTGCCGGTGCCCAGGGCGTAGTTCTTGCCGCCGTTGTTGTCCCAGGTGCCGCTGCCGTTGTTGAACGTGGCCTGCCAGGAGGTGGCCGCGCCGAGGCTGACGGTCTTCTTCACCCAGTCCGTGCAGCCGGCGTCCATCGCGGTGCCGGGCACCGAGGTCCAAGCGGACCCGTCGGGCGCGTAATGCAGGTAGTACTGCGGCCAGTTGCGGGTCTTCGTGTAGTAGAACACCGTGGCCGTGTTGCCGGCCTCGGCTGCGGCCGGCGCCGCGTTCGCCGTACGGCCGGCGCCGGGCAGGGCTGACAGAAGGCTGATCAATACCGCCACAGCGGCCAGTGCCGCCCAGGGGCGTCTTGGCCGCCAGGCCGGGGTGCGTCTCACCACGAACCCTCCAAGGGGTGCGCCGCGGCCGGCGGCCGCGGTCTCCGACATGCGGGGCCCCGCCGAGGGGAACCCCGTGTGGATCTCCGCCGTACGGCCCTGTGGCGCCGCAGGACCGCGGCATGCAGCGCGCCTCCGACCTGAAAGGGATGTCGGAAAATTGCTGCAACTCCTTGCGCACCGGGAAGATACTCGCTCGTTACGGGGCCGTAAAGAGTTCGGGCGCATCGGCGGCGCGGACCTGGAACGCCTCGCGAAGAAGCCGGGCTGACGCCAGGACCGTGGGCCAACTGGGGCCTGTACGTGGCACTTTCGGCGCCCGTCCAGCGCGCGGGGCCCCTTGACGGCGGTCGGCCCGGCTGAGCCTCGTCCCGATCCGCGGGGAGGTCACACGGACGCGCTCGAGAGGCGCCGGGGTGAAGGTGGCAGCGCGTGGCGCGCCCGCGTCCAAGCGGGGCAGCGCCCGGGATGACGATCCGCCTTGCGACGTCGAGGAGCAGCGCTCATAGGCTCATCCAGCGTGCTGGCCCGCCTCTTTGGCCGCTTCCTCCTGGCCGCTTCCCGGCCGTCGCCGCAGCCCCGCCTCCCGCCGGGCAGCATCGATCGGCATGCGCTCAGTCGAGGACCGGGTGCAGTTCGGGGCGGGCTTCCCACCACGTGCGGTAGAAGGCGTTGTGAGGAACGCTGTCGAGGTACGCCCGTCCCGCCGCCCGGTACAGGGCGTCGGCGCGCCGTTGCGAAAGCGCGGCCCGGTTCCAGGCGATCCGGATGCGTTCGGTGAGCGGGTCGCCGGCCAGCGGGCGCAGGACCGTGCCCTCGACATACGGCGAGGTGGGCTGGCACATGGAGATGGCCCGTCCGGCGGCGATCAGTTCCCAGCGCATCTTGCGGTCGGCGATCCGGTAGCGCAGTTTCGGCGTGAAGCCGGCCCGGAGGCAGGCGTCGGTCATGGCCTCGGGACCGCCGTCGCCGTCGTCGGTCAGCGGCGTCCAGGTTTCGCCCGCCAGGTCGGCGAGCTCGATCTCCTCCTGCCCGGCCAGGGGGTGGGTGGCCGACAGGCGCACGCAGGCGGGTTCCTTCGGGACGAGGGTGCGGGCGGCCACGCCGTCGGGGAGCGGCACTTCGTGGTCGCCGACTTCTCCGTACAGGATCGCGTCGTACTTCCCGGCACCGAGCATCCTGGTGAGCGTGGTCGCCGAGTGCTCGGTGGTGACGTCGATCTCATGGTCGGGCAACTCCTCCTCCAAGTGCCCGAACAACCGGTCCACCAAGACGAGCAGGACGCAGCCGAGACGCAGTGTCGGATGCGGTGCGGCGGCTCTCGTTCCGGCCGCCAGGGCCTCCATCTCGCCGAGCACCCGGCGCGCGGCGGACAGCACGAACTCACCCAGTTCCGTGGGTTCGACGCCGTTGCGGCCGCGGACGAACAGCTCTCCGCCGGTTACCCGTTCGATACGCCGCAGTTGGGCGGACAGGGCCGGCTGGGACACCCCGAGCCGCACCGCCGCACGGCCCAGACTGCCCGCTTCCGCTATCCGCAGGACAGCTTCGAGATGCCTCAACTCCAACTGCATTTCACCAGCATAAGCAGGGCGACGGGCAGCCGGAGCGGTCCGGACGGTGCCGGTCATAACACCGGTCTTATGCCCGATGGGATGTCCCTTTCTCGTCATGCTCACGCTCATACTCGGCCGCATCCCACCGACCCCCCGACGAACGTGGAGCACACGTGCACCCCACCAGACTCACGGCGGCCCTCGCGGCACTCGCACTCACGGCCGGCCTCGCGAGCGCCCTCGCGAGCACCGCCGCCGCGGCAGCCGAGGGCGGCTCCGCGGCAGCCGCGAACGGCACCTTCCGTGCCGCCGCCGACAGCCGGCCCGACGGACTGCGCCACGGCGCCCTGGAGGCCAGGCTCAGTCCGGCCCAGCACCAGGCCCTCATCCGCAGCGCCCAGGGCACGACGACCGGCACCGCCCGCACCCTCGGCCTGGGCGCCAAGGAGAAACTGGTCGTCAAGGACGTCACCAAGGACGCCGACGGCACGCTGCACACGCACTACGAGCGCACCTACGACGGCCTGCCCGTCCTCGGCGGCGACCTCGTCGTGCACGTCCCACCCGCCTCGCTGGCGGCCGGCACCGTGAGCGCCACGTACAACAACCGCCACCGGATCGCCGTGCCCTCCACCACCGCGACGCTCACCAAGGCATCCGCCGAGAGCAAAGCGCTGAGGTCCGCAGAAGCCCTGGGCGCCACGAAGCCCGCCACCGACAGCGCCCGCAAGGTGATCTGGGCCGGCAGCGGAACCCCGAAACTCGCCTGGGAGACCGTGATCGACGGCTTCCAGGACGACGGCACGCCGAGCAAGCTGCACGTCATCGCCGACGCGCCCTCCGGCAAGGAGCTGTACCGCTACCAGGGCATCGACACCGGCGTCGGCAACACCCGCTACAGCGGCCAGGTCCCGCTGACCACGACCCGGTCGGGCTCGTCGTACACCCTGACCGACGCCACGCGCGGCGGTCACAAGACGTACAACCTGAACCACGGTTCCTCCGGCACCGGCACCCTGTTCTCGCAGAGCAGCGACACCTGGGGTGACGGGACCAACTCCAACGCCGCCACGGCCGGCGCGGACGCCGCCTACGGCGCCCAGGAGACCTGGGACTTCTACAAGGACACCTTCGGGCGCAGCGGCATCAAGAACGACGGGGTCGCCGCGTACTCCCGCGTCCACTACGGCAACGCGTACGCCAACGCGTACTGGGACGACAGCTGCTTCTGCATGACCTACGGCGACGGCGCCGGGAACGGCGCCCCGCTGACCTCGCTGGACATCGCCGGCCACGAGATGAGCCACGGCGTCACCTCCAACACCGCGGGCCTGAACTACAGCGGCGAGTCCGGCGGTCTCAACGAAGCGACCTCCGACATCTTCGGCACCGGCGTGGAGTTCTACGCCAACAACGGCTCCGACCCCGGTGACTACCTCATCGGCGAGAAGGTCGACCTTCGGGGCGACGGCACCCCGTTGCGCTACATGGACAAGCCCAGCAAGGACGGCAACTCGGCCGACAGCTGGTACTCCGGGGTCGGCAACCTCGACGTGCACTACTCCTCGGGCCCGGCCAACCACATGTTCTACCTGCTCTCCGAGGGCAGCGGCACCAAGACGATCAACGGCGTCACCTACAACAGCCCGACCTCCGACGGTGTCGCCGTCACCGGCATCGGCCGCGACGCCGCCCTGAAGATCTGGTACAAGGCGCTGACGACGTACATGACGTCCAGCACCACCTACGCCGGCGCCCGCACCGCCGCCCTCAACGCGGCCTCCGCACTGTACGGCGCCAACTCCGTCCAGTACGCGGCGGTCGGCAACGCCTTCGCGGGCATCAACGTCGGCAGCCACATCACCCCGCCGAGCAGCGGCGTGACGGTGACCAACCCAGGCAGCCAGTCCTCCCTCGTGGGCACCGCGGTCAGCCTCCAGATCCAGGCGTCCAGCACCAGCAGCGGCTCCCTGACCTACAGCGCCACCGGCCTGCCCACCGGCCTGTCGGTCAACGCCTCCACCGGCCTGATCTCCGGTACCCCCACCGCGGCCGGGACCTACAGCACCACCGTCAGCGTGAAGGACGCCACCGGCGCCACCGGCACCGCGGCCTTCTCCTGGACCGTCAGCGCCGGCGGCGGAGGCTGCTCCTCGACCCAGCTGCTGGCCAACCCCGGCTTCGAGTCCGGCGACACCGGCTGGACCGACAGCGCCGTCATCACCGACGACAGCCGCGAGCCGGCCCACAGCGGCTCCTGGACGGCCTGGCTCAACGGCTGGGGCTCCGCGCACACCGACACGCTGTCCCAGACGGTGACGATCCCCGCGGGCTGCAAGGCGACCCTGACCTTCTACCTGCACATCGACACCGCGGAGAGCGGCAGCACCGCGTACGACAAGCTGACGGTGACCGCCGGTTCCAGGACCCTGGCGACGTACTCGAACGCCGACGCGGCCTCCGGCTACAGCCAGAAGTCCTTCGACCTGTCCTCGCTGGCGGGCCAGACGGTCACCCTGAAGTTCACCGGAGTCGAAGACGCCTACCTCGCGACCGACTTCGTCGTGGACGACACCGCCCTGACGACCGGCTGAGCACGAACACACCGACATGGTTCCGCACTCGGCCCCCGGCGTGCGGAACCATGCCACACCGGCCAGACCGCCTTCTGCCGGACCCACAGACAGGGCCGTCCCGACCGGCAGGGGCGAGCCTGTTGATGGCTCGACTGTTGATAGCAAGATCAGTGAACAGCGGCGCCGTCCGGATCGACGTGGATCATGTCCCTCGTCGAAGTGACCTGCCCAGGGGGACGCACAGTGCGGGTGCGACGATGCGGGCATGCGTGAGTTGAGCCAGCTGATCGATGTCGAGGAACCGGCCTGGCCGGAGCTCAGGGAGACACTTGATACGAGTCCGGTGTCTGTCGAGGTACTTCCGCTCGATGATGATCTGGGCAGTGCGTCGATCCTTCAGCTGCAGGTCACGGCCAGGTCGTATCTGGGTGCGGTGGCGCTGCACTGCGGCGGTCTGCTGGTTGACGGCGGATGGCTGCGGGTCTTCGGCAGCCCCGTGAGCGGTGCTGCGCACGGGGTGCCGAGCCTGGCTCGCGTGAATCGGTTCCCCGAAGCGTTCGATCCGGTGTGGCGGCCTGAGACGGGTCTGGTGGTGGCGCACGACGTGCTGGGCGGCGTCTTCGCTCTCAACGGTGCTGCTCCTGCCGGTGCCGGCCGGCCCGGCGAGGTCGTCTACTTCGCCCCGGACTCCCTGCGCTGGGAGGCTTTGGGTGTCGGTCACTCGACGTGGCTGGCCTGGCTGGTGTCCGGGGCGCTCGACGAGTTCTATGCCGACCTGCGCTGGTCCGGCTGGCGCGAGGAGGTCCGGACGCTGAACGGTAAGCAGGGCCTGTCGCTGTTCCCACCGCTGTGGTCTCGCGAGGCGCGCCAGGACATCGCCGCGACCAGCCGCCGCGCCGTTTCCATGGGGGAGTTGCTTGGGGTCGCCCGGGACTCATGCCGGCAGTTCGATGGCGTTGATCCGGGCTTTCTTGGCGCCGTATGAAGCGGCCGCCCCATCCAGCCGGCGGTAGCGGATCAGGGCCCGAGTCCGGCGTCGGCATGTCTGTCACGAGGCCAAGGGATCTCCCACGGATCGAGCGTCGGGCAGGGTGCCTGAAGCGTCTTGATACGGCTGTCCGCACCGGGCCGGACTGGATGTGCAGTGGGCCCCAGACCGGTGTCCCCGCCCGCCCCGCGGCGCACGTTGCGGCCACAGCAGCACGTATGCCGCCGCGCCGATCCCGAAGGCGAGGCGGATGAAGCCCTGTACCGAGTCCGAAGGGACCAGCAGGGCGCTGCCGTAGAGGGAGATCAGCGCGATCCAGCTGACCCACGGGACCAGGCGGCGCTGACCGATCGCGTCCCAGATCAGGGTGCCCAGCAGAACCGAGGCGTTGTAGTACGTGTATACGCTCGGGTCGAGCAGGATGCGTGCGTCGACGGCGAGGAACACCACCGCCGGCCAGCGGTTGCGCCGTACGGCGAGCGTGCCCAGGGCGGTGCCGAGAGCCATCTGGGCGGGGCGGTCCCACCAGGGGGTCACGGGGTCGTCGACGCCGAACCAGCGCAGCGCGGACGCCGGTCGGTTGGGGATGGCGAAACGGGCCGCGTGCAGAGTGTCCAGGTGGGTGAGGTAGAAGGGCAGCCATGCGACTGCCACCAGAGCGAACGCCCAGCCCGCCGAGCGCAGTCGGGCCGGGCGGGGCAGCGCCAGGAGCAGGGGCAGGAAGCCGACCGCCCAGGGTTTCGAGTCCACCGCCAGCGCCAGGAACACACCCACCGCCGTCGCCCGGCCACGCACCAGCGCACGGACGGCGAAGGTGGCGAAGAACAGGGCCAGGACGTCGTCGAGGTGGGCGAAACGGACCGAGACCTCCACCCACATGGGGATGAAGGCCGTGCCCGCGATCAGGACGCGCTGCTGCAGTCGACGGTGGTTGAGGCCGGTGCCCCGGTTGTGGTCGGCGGCCGCGCGCCCGACCAGGACGAGCATGTACAGGCCGAGGCCGGACATGAACGCGTCGGCGAGTTTCTCACCGACGTCGGCCGGGAACGGTGAGAAGAGCCCGGCCACGACGAAGCTGACGGGGCCGATCTGCAGGTCGGGATGGTTGGCGTAGAGGGCGAGGCCACCGCCGGGCTGCTGGCCGAAGAGCAGTTCCTGGCCCTCGCGCAGGTAGTGCCAGGACACGCCTCCGTGGCGCTCGGCCACGACGAACCACACGGCCGTCCAGAGGGTGAGCAGCACGATGTGCCATCGCACCCGGTAACGCCCGATCCACACGTTCCGTCCTTCCCTCACCCGCCAACCGTCCATCCGCACCCGGCCCATCACAACACCACCTGGTAAGAACATCTTCGGTGGGTCGCTCTTGATCGGTGAGACTCGTCAACGCCGCTGCCACTGGCGGGCTTTGCCGTCGCGGGCATGGCGACTGCCGGCCCTGCGCAACGTCGACTCGGCCGTTTCCCGGACGCCTGATGGAACGCCTCCGTGCAGGTGCAGCAGGAGGGTGGCGCAGAGCAGTCCGGCGCCGGTGACGGTGACATCCGGCGTAGGCGTACCGGCGTTGGTGGTGCTCAGCGGACGCGGGCGGTGGCGGCGACGGCGGGTAGGAGGGCGAGGGAGAGGATGCCGCAGGAAAGGGCGAGGGTGGGGTAGCTGGTGGCGGCGACCATGATGCCGGAGGCCATGCCGCCGGTTGCGCCGGCGAGGGCGATGGAGACGTCGACCAGGCCCTGGGTCTTGGCGCGGGTGGCCAGTGACACGGTGTCGGTGATGATCGCGGTGCCTGCGACGAGGCCGAGGTTCCAGCCCAGGCCGAGCAGGGCGAGGGCGAGGGCGAGGAGGGCGACGGAGTCGCCGGGCGCGGCGGCGGCCAGGACACCCGCGGCGAGCAGGGTGATGCCGGAGACGGCGGCTACCGTCATGCGTCCGTAGCGGTCGACGAGCCGGCCGGTCAGGGGCGAGGGCAGGTACATGGCGCCGATGTGGAGGGCGATGACGAGACCGGAGGCGGCGGTGCCGTGTCCGTGGTCGTGCATGTGGACCGGGGTCATCGTCATGATCGCGACCATGACGAGCTGGGTGAGGATCATGACCAGGGCGCCGAGGACCACGCCTGTGCGACCCTCGTTCGCATCGGTGGCCCGGGCGGCGGCCGGGTCGGCGTCGGCTTCGCCGGCGTTGGCGAGGGAGCGGGCCAGGAGCAGCGGATCGGGCCGCAGCCACAGGGCGAGGACGAGCGCGGCCAACGCATAGGCAGCGCCGGAGAGGAGGAACGGCCCGGCAAGATTCGGGATGCCGAGGTGCTCGGCGACATGGCCGGTGGGGGCGGCGAGGTTGGGTCCTGAGACGCCGCCGAGGGTGGTGGCCACCAGGACGGTGGAGACCGCGCGGGCGCGGTGGCCGGGGGCGGCGAGGTCGGCTCCGGCGTAGCGGGCCTGGAGGTTGGTGGCGGTGCCGGCGCCGTAGACGAACAGGGCGAGGAACAGCAGGACCGGGTTGTCCAGAACGGCTGCGGTGATGACGCCGGCCGAGCCGATGGCGCCGGTGAGGTAGCCGGTGGCGAGGCCGGGGCGGCGGCCTCTCGCCTGGGAGATGCGGCCGACGGCGACGGCGGCGAGCGCGGATCCGGCCGTGAACAGGGCGCTGGGCAGGCCGGCGAGGCTGGTGGAGCCGAGCATGTCCTGGGCGAGGAGGGCCCCTACGGTGACGCCTGCGGCGAGACCTGCGCCGCTGAGGATCTGCGCGGCGACCAGGACCCGAAGGGTGCGGCGCTGTGACGAAGCGGCATCGGGTATGGGGACCGTCGCGTGGGAGGGTGCGTGTGAGGTCATGTCCTCTTCCGGGGCGGGAGCGGGAGCGGGGGCGGGGGCTGCGGGCATGGCGGGAACGGCGGTCCGGACCGGGTTCGGTGGGGGGTAGGCCGGTGGGACGTGCGCGGCGTCTCGGTCGCCGTTTCGGCGGACGCGCAGTGCGGCCGGTCGTCGAGGGCCGGCCGCCGGCAGCAGGCGGTGCCGCCGCGGTGGTCCGCTTCGACCGGCCGTCGAACCGTTCGACACCGACTCGCGCAAGACCCGGCAGAGTCGTGGGGGCCCCGGGGTTGAATCCCCTGGGCCCCCACCCCCGTAGTCGCCGCGGGCTCACCCGCCCCGGTGCGGCTCCCCGGCCGGGGTGTTCGCTTCCGTGCGGGTGTGCAGTTCCGTCGTCAGCCGGTCCGCGACCGCCGGCACGTGGTCCCACAGGAACCAGTGGCCGCCCGGGTAGATGTGCAGGCCGCCCGGATCGGTGCTGTGCCGCAGCCAGCCCTCCGTCTCCCGCGGTGTGGTGAGGGGGTCGTCGCGGCCTCCGAGGGCGACGAGGGGCAGCGGCAGCGGCGGCCGGTCCGGGTGGAGGTGTTCCCCGCCGAGCAGGACGTCGTCCCGCAGCCGTTCCCGTACCAGGTCCACGAACTCCGGGTCCTCGGCGGCCGCCGCCAGGTCACCGCCGCACGAGCGCAGGTACGCCGCCGTGCTCTGCGGTACGTCCGGGTCGACGGCGGGGCGGAAGCCGTACTGGGGTGCCGCCCGGCCCGAGACGACGAGGACCGCGGGCGGCGGGCAGTCCAGGGCCAGCAGCGCGGCGGCGGTCTCGTAGGCGACGAGCGCGCCCATGCTGTGCCCGAACAGGCCGTAACCCGCGGCCGGGCGGCGCGCCTCGTCCTCGGCCACCCGCCGCGCCAGGTCGGCGGCCAGCCGGCGGATGCCGCCCGTGCCGAGGTACTCGGCCGGCCGCCAGCCCAGCGGAACGGCCTCGACGGTGTCCGGCCACCGCTCCGTCAGCCGCCGGTAGGCGCCGGCGCCGCCGCCCGCGTAGGGCAGCAGGTAGTAGCGCCCGGCGGCGCCCGGCCGGCCGTCAGCCACGGCCCGGCCCGCTCTCGGGTACGGCGGCCTGCTCACCCGCCGGCACCGCAGCGCCGTTCGCGCCCGCGTCGGCGCCGGCCGGGCGGAGGCGGCCGAGGGCGGCCTTCAGGTGCGGCCCGCCCAGGATGACCGCGTTGGCCGACAGGACCACCAGGACGCCCAGCACGGCCAGCAGGCTCCAGTGGTAGTCCTCGAAGATCGTCGACAGCGACAGGGACACCAGCGGGAAGACGACGGTCGCGAAGGCCGCCCGGTCGGGACCGATCCGGGCCAGCAGCGTCAGATAGGTGACGAAGGCGATGGCCGAGCCGAACACCGACAGGTACACCAGACCGGCCACGTACTTGAACGAGGGCTCGACGGTGAAGGAGTTGCCCGCCACCAGGCAGCCCAGGCTGGTGAACAGGCCGCCGTACAGCATGCTCCAGGCAGTGGACTGCACGACCGGCAGCCCGGCGCGGGCCTGGTTCCAGGAGGAGGCGATGTTGCCGAAGGAGAACAGCAGCGTCGCGCCGAGCCCGAGCAGCAGCCCGGTCACCAGCCCCGAGCCCGCCTCGGTGCCGGCGATGTCGTCCGCGAAGACCATGGCGAGACCGCACAGCCCGGCGAGCGCGCCGAGGACGACCGTGCGGGAGATGGGCCGCTTGAGGAAGATGCGCCCGTTGACGATGTTGAAGCCCACCGACAGGCAGAAGATGATCGACACCAGCCCCGACACGAGGTGCTGCGAGCAGTAGTAGAAGAGCACGTAGTTGGTCGAGTACATCAGCAGGCCGACGAGGGCGAAGCGCAGATGGCTGCGGGCCGTGAACCGCATCGGCAGCCGGCGGACCGTGGTCCACACGAACATGCACAGAGCCGCCAGCAGGAACCGGTACGCGACCGACACCGCCGGATCCACGCTGCCGAGCTGCAGTTTGATGCCGATCCACGTCGTGCCCCAGAACAGCACGATCACGGCGTACAGCACGATGTTCACGAAAGCTCTTCCCTTGTCGTCGTACTCGTCTGCGGGTCCGGTCGCCCGGCGCGGGCCGGTGTGCTCCGCGCCGGGCGGCCGTCCGGCTACCAGCCGGGGGTGGCCACGACGGCGGGTGGCGCGAAGGCCGTGCCGTCGGTGGGGTCGGTCATCGTGACCAGGATGCGCCGCTGCCCTCGGTAGGGCCTGCGCCCGTGGGCCACGGCGATGTTGTCGACGACCATGACGTCACCGGCCCGGTAGGGCTCGGCGACGGTCGCGGCGTCGTAGGCGGCGCGTATCTCCTCGATGACCTCGCGGGGTATCGGGGAGCCGTCGCCGTACAGGGTGTTGTACGGCAGCGTGTCCTCGCCCAACTCCTCGGCGAACTCCTGCAGTTCGGGTTCGAGGTTCCAGCGGTTGAAGAAGACGCCGTGGTTGAACCAGCTGTCCTCGCCGGTCTGCGGATGCCGGATCGCCGCCCAGCGCCGGTAGCGCACCCGCACGGTGTCGCCGTCGCGGCGCACCGCCATGTGGTGGTCGGCGCAGTACTTCTCCAGCTCCTCGAAGGTGTCGACGCCGTACACGGACTGCCAGCTGAAGCCGATGCCGGTGCCGAAGGTGCGCTGGTAGATCCACCCCTCGGAGGTGAACCGCTCGCGCAGCGCCGGGTCGAGCGCGCGGTGGACGCGGCGCGTGTCGCACACCGGTGTCTCGCCGCCCTCCTGCGCGGGCGTGCCGCACCAGAAGTACAGGTGGCGGGGCCAGCGCAGGACGTGGGAGCTCTCGTTGTGCACGAAGATCGAGCGGTCCGGCGGGTACTCGGTGGAGGTGAACACCTTGCCCGCCACATGGGAGCGGGGGGTGGCGCGCTCGGTGTACTCGGCCCAGGAACCGCCGCTCAGCGCGCGGACGACGTCCTCGAAGGCGCGCTCGTCCGGCACGGGGAAGCCGCGCAGGACCACCGCGCCGTGGCGGTGCAGCGCGGTCCGTAACTGCTCGGCGTGGGCGGCGGCCCAGCCGGTTGCGTCCCGGACGCCGTCCGCGGTGACGATCAGCGGGAACGTGCCGTGCGTGGTGCAGTCGTCGAGGGTGATCGAGCCGTCGGTCATGCGGGCTGCTCCTCCTCGGCGGTGGCGTCCAGTTGTGCGGTGTACTCGGCGAACCGCGGGGCGGTGAACAGCAGTTTGAGCGGCACGTGCCGGTCCAGGGCCGTGCGCAGCCGCACGGTCGCCTGGTAGGCGAGCAGCGAGTTGCCGCCCAGGTCGTCGAAGAAGTGCTGGTCCGCGCCGGGCGGGGGACAGCCCAGGACGTCCGTCCAGACCTGTGCCACCTGGGCCGCGGTATCCGTGGCGCGGGTGTCGTTCGCTGAAGTCAACGCATCTCCTCTTGGACGTGTGCGCGGGAAGCGTGGGCGGTTGCGGCCGGCGCGGAAGGGACCTGTACGGATTCGGCCTGTACGGGGGCCGCCTGTGCGGGTTCGCCGGGCGCGGGCGGCGTGCCGGCCGGGCGGGACGCGGCCGCCAGCCGTGCCCGGTCGACCTTGCCGCCCGCGGTGCGGGGCAGGGCCGTGACGACGCGCAGCCGGCGCGGCGCCACCGGACCCATGAGCCGTTCGGTGAGCGTGCCGCGCAGCGCTCGTACGTCGAGATCGGCGCGGCGGCTCTCCACCACCAGGTCGAGCGCGGTGCCGTCCGGGCCGGGCACGGCCAGGGCTGCGGCGGCGGTCACGCCGGGGAACGAGGCGGCGATCGACTCGATCTCCCCGAGCTCGACCCGGACACCGCCGACCTTCAGCTGGTCGTCGGCCCGCCCGAGGAACAGCAGGTCGCCGTCCGGCAGCCGGCGCACCAGGTCGCCGGTGCGGAAGGTGCGGCCGTGCCGGTCGTGGCCGAAGCGGTCGCCGGCCGGGTCGGCCGGGTCCAGGTAGCCGAAGCCGACTCCGGGGCCGCCGATGAGCAGTTCCCCGGTGTCCGGGCCGAGGCCGGGCACCGGCAGCAGGGTGAGCCGGGTGCCGTCGATGGCCCGGCCGATGGGCACGGGGCCGTCCGGCAGAGGCGGGGTGCAGGGGTGGTGGGTGGAGTCGACGCAGGTCTCCGCGGGTCCGTACTGGTTGACCAGCTGGGTGTGCGGGGCCTGGTGCAGCACGCGCTGGGCGAGGGTGCCGCGCAGTTGCTCGCCGCCCGAGTAGAGCAGGCGCAGCGAGGTCCACCCGGCGAGCAGTCCGGACATCTCGACCAGGGAGAGCACCGACGGGACGAAGTGGGCCACGGTGGCCCGGTGCCGTACGGCCGACTCCACGGCCTCCTCGGGGTCGGTGTACGGGCCGTCCTCGGTGAGCAGCAGGGCGGCTCCGTGCAGCAGGGCGGCCGCTGCCTCCCACACCGCGAAGTCGAAGGAGACCGCGGTGTGCTGCAGCAGCACGTCGTCGGCGGTGAGCGGGTAGCACCGCTGGCTCCAGTCGAGCCGGGCGGTGAAGCCCTCGGCGGTGAGCACGGTCCCCTTGGGCGTGCCCGTGCTGCCGGAGGTGAAGACGACGTAGGCCGCCTGGCCGCTGGGCCAGCGCAGCGGCTCGGTCAGCTCGCCGTGCCGGCGCCGGTCGACCCGGCCGATGCGGGCGGCGGAGGCGTCGCCGGAGACGAGCAGGGCCCGGCCGGCGAGTTGCCGCAGGACGTGCTCGCGCCGGGCGGGCGACTCGTGGGCGCGCAGCGGTACGTAGGCCAGGCCCAGCCGCCAGGCCGCGAGCATGGCGGCGAGGTGGCGCGGGGAGCGTTCGGCCTCCACGACCACGCAGTCCTCGGAGCGCCGCCGGGCGGCGAGGGAGCGGGTGGCCGCCTCGGTCAGCGCGGCCAGTTCCGCGTACGTGGTGCGCCGGCCGTCCGGCCCGATCACGGCCGTGCGATCGGGCGCGGCGGTGGCGACCGCGCGGAAGCGTTCGTGGAAGCCCTCGGTGTGCTCGGTCATCTCACACGCTCCGCGCCAGCAGCCGGTGGACCTCGTCCAGGGCGGAGAAGGCGTACTCGATGTCCTCGCGCGTGTTGTACAGGTAGGGCGCGATCCGCAGTCCGGCCGTGTGGTCGTGGGCCGTGAAGTACGGCTGGGCGCAGAAGTGGCCCGACCGGCACATCACGCCGTAGGAGTCGCTGAGCGCGCGGGCGATCGCCGACGGGTCGGGTACGCCGCGCAGGGTGACGGTGAGCACGGGGATGCGTCCCCGGTCGCCGAGCCCGCCGAGCGCCGTGAGGTACGGCCGGTCGCGCACCTGTTCCAGCAGTGCGGTGAGCAGCTCGGTGTCCCGTGCGGCGACGGTGTCCGCGCCGGCCCGGTCGAGGTACTCCAGGGCGGCGCCGAAGCCGTACACCCCGCTGATGTTGGGGGTGCCCGCCTCGAAACGGTACGGGGCGCGGCGCAGCCGGTAGCCGTCCTGGTCGACCCAGTCGACGGTGCCGCCGCCGAGCCGGTCGGGCGTGAGGGCATCGATCATTCGGTCGCTGAGGCAGAGTACGCCGATGCCGGTGGGGCCGAGCATCTTGTGCGCGGAGAAGGCGAGCGCGTCGATGCCCGCGGTGACGCGCGGCAGCCGGTGCGGGACCAGCTGGGCTGCGTCCACGACGGTCCAGGCGCCCGCCTCGTGGGCGAGGGCGGCGAGCCGGTCCACGTCGGCCGTGTGGCCGGTGACGTTGGAGGCGGCGGTGAGGACCACGACACGGGGCCGGCTCTCCAGGACGGCCTGGAAGGACTCCTCGTCGACGGTGGAGTCCTCGCCCGCGGCCAGCCAGGTGGTGCGGCACCGCCCGCGCCAGGGCAGTTGTGCGGAGTGGTGGGCGTCGACGGGCAGGGCGACCAGGTCGGTCTCCTTCAGCGGCAGGCCGGCGGCGACGAGGTTGATGCCCTCGGTGGTGCCGGCCGTGAACACCACGTTGCGCGGGGGCACGCCCAGCCGTTCCGCGATCCGGGCCCTGACCTGCTCGTACCGCTCGGACGCCTCCTCGGACAGGATGTGCTTGCCGCGGTGTATGTTCGCGCCGACGGTGCCGTAGTAGCCGGCGATCGCGTCGATGACGGAGTGCGGCTTGAGCGTGGTGGCAGCGTTGTCAAGGTAGACCAGGCGTCCGGCGTCCACGGTGCGCTGCAGCAGGGGGAAGTCGGCACGCGGGTCGGCGAGGGCGGTCACAGCAGCGCTCCTTCGCGGACCCGGCCCGGACCCGAGCAGGTGGCGAACTTGCCCGACCGCTCGGCCTCGATGTGGGCGACGGTGCTCACCTCGACGTGTTCGACGTGCGGCAACAGCGCGCGCAGCCGGTCCCGTACGGCGCCGCTCTCCTCGGCGGGGTCGGTGCCGGGGGAGGTGATGATCCGGCAGCGGACCGTGCCGGGCTCGCTCTGGTCGACGCGGTAGTGGCGTACGCCCATCACGTCGGCGAGGGCGTCGTCCACCTGGCGGGGTGTCACGGCACGTCCGCCGGGGCCGTCGAGCAGGCCGGAGGAGGCGCGGCCGTGGTGGATCACGGTGCGGCCCGCGGCTCCGCAGGCACAGGCGCCGCCGGGTTCCAGGAGGTCGCCGGTGCGGTAGCGCACGTGCGGTGAGAGGCGGTCGCCGATGCTGGTGACGACGAGTTCGCCGAGCTCGCCCGGGCCGGCCTCGGTGCCGTCCTCGCGCAGGATCTCGTGGTGGAAGTTCTCCTCGTTCAGGTGCCGCGCGCCGAGGGCGCACTCGATCCCGAACCAGCCGAACTCCGACATGGACAGCACCTCCGCCACGACGGCGTCCTCGGGCAGCGCCTCGGTGACCGCGCGGCGGGCGGCGTGGGTGAGCAGCGAATAGGTCAGGACGACGGCCCGGACCGGCAGGCGGGTCACGCCGCGTGCGCGGGCCCGGTGGCAGAGGAAGGCCAGGTGCGTGGGGTCGGCGTAGAGCCAGGCGGGCGCGTGGTCGGTGATCTCCTCCAGCATCCGGTCGACCATCGCGTCCGGTGTGGCGAGCACGTCGTGGGAGACGGACAGGACGAGGGTTCCGTCGGGCAGGGTGCGGTCGGCGCGGGTGGACAGCGGCGTGGCGCACTCCACGTCGGAGCAGTTGGGCGCGGCGAGCCGGGCCACCCGGCGGTTCTCCGCGCCCAGGAGCCGCTCGGCGAGCGCCGGGTGGGCGGCGGCGGTGACCGCCATGCGCTCGGCCAGGAGCGGCCGATGGACCACGGTGACCAGACGGTCCCCGGTGGTGCCGGAACTGCTGCTGGTGTAGGTCAGTTGGGGCAGGGATTCCGCGGGGTTGATCACCTTGGCCGGAAATCCGCGACGGAAATCCGGCTTTCCGGTGAAGGGCAGGGCGCGGAATTCCTTCTCCGACGCCAGACGAAGACGTCCGTTTTCCGCGAGACCGTGGCGATCGATCAACTCCCGGTAGAACGATAAGGACTGGTAGGCGAATTCCGCTTCCGTGCATGCCGCCGGCAGTGAGGTCCGAGCGTGCGGTGACAAAGCTCCCCCATGATGTGGATCGATTTCAGGACGGTGCGGTCACATGGTCTGGATCGATTTTCGGGACGGTGCGGTCAGCAGGGAGGCGACCAGGGCGGGGTGCGCGTTCCCTCCGGAGACGACCGCCACGACCGGGCCCGCCGTGGCGGGCGGCACATGGCGGCCGCACAGAAGAGCCGCCGGGGCCACTGCTCCCGACGGCTCGACCAGCTGTCTTCCCTGGCGGGCCAGACAACACAGGGCCTCGGTTATGTCGTCCTCCGAGACGGTGACGATGTCGTCCACGAGCCGCCGTATGTGCGCCCAGGGCAGCGTCCCGAGCGTGGTCGCGCGCAGCCCGTCGGCGCAGGTGCGGTAGGTGTCCGCCGTGGTCCACACGGCGCGCTCGCCGCGGCGCAGGCTCTCGGCGGCGTCGCCGGCGAGTTCCGGCTCGACGCCGATGACCGCGACCTGCGGGCGCAGCGCCTTGACGGCGGCGGCGACGCCGCTGAGCAGTCCGCCGCCGCTGACCGGCACGAGGACGGCCGAGACGTCGGGGACCTGTTCCAGCAGTTCCAGCGCGAGCGTGCCGTGCCCGGCGATCGCGGCGCGCGAGTCGAAGGGGTGCACGAGGTGCGCGCCGGTGCGTTCGGCGAGTTCGTACGGGTACACGTCGCGCCGCTCGGGCGTCACCAGTTCGACGGTGGCGCCGAGCGCGCGCACCCCGTCGACCTTCACGGCGGGGGCGGTGTGCGGCATGACGACGGTGGCCTTGATGCCGTACAGGCCGGCCGCGTAGGCCACGGCCTTGCCGTGGTTGCCGCTGGAGAAGGCGACCACTCCCCGGGCGCGGACGTCCTCGGGGAGGGTGGCGACGGCGTTCAGCGCGCCGCGGATCTTGAAGGAGCCGAGCAGTTGCAGATGCTCCGCCTTGAGCAGCAGTTCGCTTCCCTCGAGCGGGAGCACGGGGGTACGGCGGATGCGTCCCGCCAGCAGGCGGGCGGCTGCGGAGATCTCGTCGTGGTGGACGAGGGACTCGGCTAAGTCGGAGAGGGACAGGGGCGAGCCGGATGGGTGGGGCATCCTCGCTCCAGGGTCGGCGGATCCGGATCTCGGAACCGGCGTCGTCGGCGGGTGAATGAACCAAGCCAGGAACCTAGGTGATGAATTGCAAGCGCTTCAAGGCCACCCCTGCGAATTTTGCCACCCTTTACCTTGACGATGTTTCCTACCGGATCGGTAGGATTTCCCTTTGTGGTCGCCCCGAATTGGCGCGACAATGGCGCGAATTCGACGCCGGGGCGGCGGGGTGGCGGGGGTGGCGGCTCCGCCACGCGCGGGCGGCAGGGGCGCGGTTGATGCCGCGTGCCAAGGTGACGAACCTGATGGGGATCTCTTCGCGCCAGGCCTCGTTGGCAAGGCGTGCGCGTGGGGCTCAGGAACGCGCGAGGAGGCCGCGTTCCAGGGCTATGACGACCGCACGGGTGCGGTCGCTGACGTCGAGTTTCGCGAAGACCCGCAGGAGGTGCGTCTTGACCGTGGCCTCGCCGATGAGCAGCCGACGGCCGATCTCGGCGTTCGACAGGCCGTCGGCGACCGCGTTCAGTACGTCCCGCTCGCGGGCGGTGAGTACGACCGGCTGGGGTCGGCGCATCCGGGCCACGAGGCGCTCCGCGACCTTGGGTGCGAGGACCGTCTCACCGCGCGCCGCCGAGCGGATGGCGTCGGCGAGCTGCTCGCGGGTGGTGTCTTTGAGGAGGTAGCCGACGGCGCCGGCCTCCACCGCTCGTTCGATCTCGATGTCCGTGTCGTACGTGGTCAGGATCAATACCCGGGTGGCCGTCGGCAGGGCGGCGATCTCAGTGGTGGCGGCCACGCCGTCGAGCACCGGCATGCGCAGGTCGAGGAGGGCCACTTCGGGGGCGAGCCGCTTGACGAGGTCGACGCCTTCACGGCCGTCACTCGCCTCGCCGACCACCTCCATGGTGGGCTCGTCGGCGAGCAGGGCGATGACTCCGGCGCGCATCACGGCGTGGTCGTCGACCACGACCACCCGGATCCGGTCGTACTCGGTGTCGGTCATGGTCAATCCTGACTGTGCGTGGGAAGGCTGGCGAGGACGCGGGTGCCGTCGCCCAGGGAGCTGGTGATGGTGAGTTCGCCGTCCAGTTCGGACAGTCGTCGGCGCATGCCGTCGAGGCCGAATCCACGGGACTCCTCGACGACGAAGCCGCGGCCGTCGTCGGTGATCTCCAGCTCGACAATGCCCGCGAGTTCGGTGAGGACGACGCCGACGGCGGATGCGCCCGAGTGTTTGCGCACGTTGGCGAGGGATTCCTGCGTACAGCGCAGCAGGGCGACGCGGGTGCGCTGGTCCAGGTCCACATCGGGCAGTTCGGCGGTGACGGTGAGGCCGGTGTCCTGGACGAAACGGTCCAGGGTTCTGCGCAGGGTGGTGGCCAGCGAGCCTGCCGCGAGTCCGCTTTGGGGGGCGGTGCCGACGAGCACCCGGGCCTCGGCCAGGTTCTCGCGCGCGGTCTGCTCGATGGAGGTGAGCTGCTCGGCGCAGCGTATGGGGTCGGTGATGGCGGCTGCTCGGGCCGCCTCCGCGAGCACCACGATGGAGGCGAAGCCCTGGGCGAGGGTGTCGTGGATCTCCCGGGCGAGCCGTTCGCGTTCCTCGGCCGCTCCCTGCTGCTGATGGGCGGCTGCCAGTTCCTCCTGGGTGAGGGCGAGTGCCGCGGTCAGCTGCTTCTGCCGTTCGTTGCTCCGGACGACGAAGCGGTGCGCGCACAGCCCCAGACCCACCCCGGCGGCATAGGCGACAACGGTGGATATGGCGTTGCCCGTGAGGAGTTGAGGGCTCCACCCCTGGCCGAGCGTGCCACCGAGCACAGTGAGTGCCGCGGCGACGCCACTGAGGGTGATCGCGTCCCGCGGGGAGCGAGTGAAGAGCCAGAACTGCGGCAGGGACACCACGTAGAAGGCGGCCCCGCCGTCCAGGAGGCAGGCCGTCGTCCCCAGGACGAGCGCCAGGAGGCCGAGGTAGGTGAGGGGACGCAGGAGGGGCTTGTCCGGCCGGTTGAGAACGACCGTGTGACACAGGGCGATCAGGGCGAGCAGGCCGAGCAGGCAGTCTCTCCGGGCCGGTGAGGCGTCGAGCACGGCGATGGCCGGCGGCAGCAGACCGAACAGGATCCAGCCTGCCAGGTTCCAGCGAAGGACACGTGTCTGAATGAGTCGGTCGCCCGGCTCCTGCTGCCCCTGTCTCACGCGGATTCACCTCTCCCATAGGGGTGTTGACAATCGGGCGGGGACTTCGTCAGCCTACCGATTCCCGGGTGCGGGGGACCTGTTTGCCGGTGTGGAGTGCACGGTGCACTCGTCGGGAGGGCCACCAGTTGGCCTCACCGAGCAGGAGTGTCAGGGACGGCAGCACCAGCATCCGGATGACGAAGGCGTCCAGGAGGACGGCGACCGCGAGGCTGAAGCCGATCTGCTTCATTTCGATCAGGTGCAGCGCGGCGAAGCTGGCGAACACCGTGACCATGACGGCGGCGGCGCTGGTCACCACGCCCGCCGAGCTGCCTATGCCCTCGATCACGGCCCTGCGGGTCGGCACTCCGCGCAGGGCGGCCTCACGGATCCGGCTGATCACAAAGACTTGGTAGTCCATCGACAGGCCGAAAAGGATCACGAAGAGGAAGAGCGGGACACGGGAGCCGATCGACCCGGTGGACTGGAAATCGAGCAGGCCTTCGGCCCAGGTGTGCTGGAAGACCATGACGAGGACGCCGAGCGAGGCGGCGGCGGAGAGGAGGTTGAGGACGATGCCGACCAGGCCGAGGACCACGGAGCGGAAGGCGTGGACGGTCATGGCGAAGGTGACCAGGAGCAGTGCTCCGATGATGAGGGGCAGCTTCTGTTCCTGGTGGGTCGGGTAGTCGGTGTAGCGGGCGACGTCACCGGTCACCGCGGTCTCGGCACCTGGGACCCGGCCGACGGTCTTCGGGACGTAGGTGCCCCGGATGTCCTTGAGCGAGGACTGGGCCTCGTCACTGCTGACGTAGTACGGGACCTGCAGCTGGAGCATGCTGATCCGCTTGTCGGGCGACGTGGTCAGCTGGGAGGTGCCGCTCAGGCGCGGGTCCTCCTGGACGTCGGAAGCGAGGTCGCGCAGCGCGGCCTTCACCTGGGGCGCACGGTCGGCGTCGGCACGGACGACGACCTGGTGCATGGACTTCAGCTCCGGGTAGGCCGCGTTCAGCCGGTCGTAGACCTGCATGGCGACAATGGAGCGGGAGTGCGTCTCCCGGCCCATGTCGGTGAGTTTGAGGCTGAGAAGCGGGGCGGCGAGGGCGAGCAGTCCGACGACGGTGACGGTGAGGGTGGCGACCGGGTGCCGGGCGACGGGGCGCAGCACGGCGGCGGTCAGCCGGCCGGGGCCGGTCCTGTGCGCCTTCCGTTTCTTCGGCGCGATCCCGCGGGCCGCCCGGCGCTCGGCCCGGCGCTCCGCACGCAAGCCCAGTGCGGCGAGGACGGCGGGCAGCACGGTCAGGGAGCTGACGACGGCGACCAGGGTGACGACGATCGCGCCGGTGGCGATGGATGAGAAGATGACGTCGTCGGCCAGGTAGAGCGTGGCGCTGGAGACGGCGACGGCGAGACCGGAAAGAACGACAGCCCGACCGGATGTGGCGGCGGCGAGTTCGACGACGGTCCGCGGGCTCAGTCGGCCGTCGGCACGCGCCCGCTCCTCACGTTCACGCTTGAGGTAGAAGAGCGTGTAGTCGACGCCGACCGCGAGGCCGATGAGCAGGATGACGTTGGTGCCGACACCCGCGTCCGGGAAGACGTGCGAGGCCACCATCGACAGGCCGACGGCCGCCACGATCGAGGACAGGGCGAGCAGCAGCGGAACGAGGGCCATCGCCACGGAGCTGAACACCAGCAGCAGGGTGATGAGAGTGACCGGCAGGGCGACCACCTCGGTGCGCGAGAGGTCGTCGCCGCGCAGCTTGTCGACGCCCTTGCTGATGGACGGCGAACCGGTTTCCTCGACGCGCAGGCCGGGATGGGCCTTCTGCACAGCCGCGGTCTGTTCGATCAGCGGGTCGACGTGTTTCCTGCCCTCCAATTCCGGGCCCTTCATGGTGACGCTGACCCGCACCGCCGTACCACCCACGCTGTGCACCGGGTCGGCGACCGACAGCACCTCGGGCAGTTTGCGCATCCGGGCGGTGACGTCGGCGGCAGCCGAATCGGCCGCGGCGATGTCGAGCTTTCCGGTCCCCGGTTTCGGAGTGATCAGAACGTGTTCGACCGGGCGTTGCTGCAATCCGCCCTCCGCGGCGATCGCTTCGCCGCGCCCCGCTTCACCGATACGGAAGTCCTCGGTGGTCGCCGCGGTCGTGCCCACCGAGAGGCCGACACCGAGGCACAGGACCACGAACACGAACCAGCCGACGATGCCCCGCCACGGGTGGGCGGCGCTCCAACGAGCCATGCGTACAGGAAGGTTCCTCATGACGTCCATGCTCTTCACGAGGCGGCGATGCCGACAGCAGCGACCGGTTGAACCTGGGGTCCACCGACTGGTGGACCCGTGTCACCCAGGGACTGCGGGGACATGCCCAGGAAGCCGGCCGGGCTCGTCGGCTCGGGCAGCTCCACAGGTCGCCGGGTGACGGGCCGGCGGCGCGAGCAGGTGAAGGCGGGCGGGTCGTCGTACCACTGCTGCCGCAGACGCCCTTGGCGTCCGCTCAGCTGTCCTGTGCTGCCATGGCCGCCACCGCAGGGATTGCCGCGAAGGCCTGGCGCACGTGCTCGGTGAGCGCCGTACGGTCCCGCTGTACGGGGTCCGACGAGGTCCATGCCTCCAGCGCGCAGTGCCAGGCGGCCAGCATGAGGTCGAGCAGGAGCCGCAGTTCGGTGTGGCCGGGGGAGTGCCCGGCCAACCGGTCCGCCACGATCCGTACGACGTTCGCGGAGACCTCTGAGCAGTGGCGCAGGCTGTGCGCGGTCAGTGCCGGGGTGCGATCGGCCAGGCTGCGGCTGGCCTGGAAGCGCCGCTCCCATCCGTCCGTCATCTGATCCAGTGCCGCGAACAGCGCGTCCTTGTAGGCGCGCAGCAGGTGCCCGCCGGTCAGGGGCCGATCCTCGATATCCGCGAGGTAGGCGGTCCACAGTTCCTTCTCCGGGGCCAGGGCCACGTCTTCCTTCGAGGTGAAGGTGCGGAAGAAGGTGCGCTTGGAGACCTCTACCGCGTCCACGATCTCGTCCAGCGTGACCGTGGTGAAGTCCCGTGCCGTGAACAACTCCAGGGCGGTGTCGACCAGCGCCTGACGGGTCCGCAGCTTCTTGCGCTCCCGCAGCGGCAGTTCTTTCGGATCCGTGTGCACGAGGCAGAGCCTAGCAGTCGCGTTTGCCCCTTGTAGGCTTACGCTACTCAGTGGCAGTATCTCTCGGCGTGAAGGCATTAACGATTGATCACTCAGCCCCGGGACATCTCGCGCTCACCGAGGTCGCCGACCCCGAACCCGCCACCCACCAGGCCCTGATCCAGGTCCACTCGTTCTCCCTCAACGCCGGCGAGGTCCACCATGTGGTCCCCGAGGGTGAAGCCGGCACGGTGCCCGGATGGGACGCCGCCGGCGTCGTGGTCCGCGCAGCCACCGACGGCTCCGGTCCCGCCGTCGGCACCCCGGTCGTCACTCTCGGGGCGGACGGCGCCTGGGCCGAACTGCGCGCCGTGGACACCCATCTCATCGGCACCGTGCCCGCAGGCGCCGACCTCGGCCCGATCAGCACCCTGCCGGTCGCAGCGGGCACGGCCCTGCGCGCCCTGCACCGCATCGGCCCGATCCTGGGACGACGCGTCCTGGTGACCGGCGCGGGCGGCGGGGTGGGCCGCTTCACCCTGCAACTTGCGGCCCGAGGCGGCGCCCATGTCACTGCCCTGACCAGCGATCCGGCGAAGGCGGACGCACTGCGCGCACTCGGCGCCCATGAGATCGTCACCGACCTCGCCGCGCTCCAGCACATCGAACCCGTGCACGGCGTGGTCGAGCTGGTCGGTGGTGCCCACATGGTCGCCGCGCACGGCGCCCTGGCCGACCACGGCGTCCTGGTGGCCGCAGGACACATATCCGGCGACGGCGAGCAGTTCCCCTACGGGGCTCTCTTCGGTAACGGTCATCGCCACAACCGCCAGATCGCCACCTACTACCTGCTGGACGATGCCGCAGGGCTGGGCGCCGACCTCACCTGGCTCGCCGCGCTCACCGCCCGCGGCGAGCTGGACCCGCAAGTCGCCCTGCGCACGGACTGGACACAGGCGGCGCGGGCCGCAGCCGAACTCGCAGCCCGCCGCGTGCCGGGCAAAGCCGTGCTCGACGTCCACTGAGCACGGCTCATTCGGAGCGCCTTGTCGGTGACACCGCCTGCAGCTGTCGGGTTTGGAGGCAAGTGCTGCTCGTCCCCGGACTCGACGTACAAGGCGCTGCGGCCGTCCAGTAGCAGTGCGGCGCCCCTCGGCTCGCACCCCCAGGGAGGATCCGGAATGCCGTCGAGGTGGCGGTGACTCAGCCGAATGGCGGCGTCAATCGTCCTGGGGCTCCACCCTTGACGGAGATCGGTTGGGGGAACCGCTTTCAGGACTCACCAGGGGAGGGTGCGGCGGTAGGTGATCGGCCGTCACCAGCGAGGCTTCGCCGGGCAGGAAAGGCGGTGACTCCGTACGGCGCAGCCACCACATCTTCGACGAGGGCCGGTCGTTGGGACCGGTCATGAAGAAGATCATGACACTCGCCGGCCTTCCCCTCGCCGCGCTGGCCCTGTCCGCCCCGGCCGCCCACGCCGACAATGACTCGAACTTCGGGTCCGGCGTCAACGCCGCGAACAACTGGAACTTCAGCGCGGCAGCCGTCTGCTTCCAGGAACTGGCAGTCGTCCCCGTCGGCGGCGACGGGCTGGGCAACACCGTGAACCACTGCGTGAACGGCAACGTCCTCAACCCTTCCTGATCGACATGTGCGTTCACCGCCCGGCGCAGCGAGAACTGCGCCGGGCGAGCCGGGTGTCGGGGGGTTCCTCAGGGGTGCCTGCGCCGCCGTTTGTTCCGGCGCTCCGCCAAGGACCGGAAAAGAAGGAAGAAGGCGACCGTTGCGCAGACTGCCAAGGCAGCCACGGCGATGGAACTCACCACCCTGCCCTCACTGTCCGCGACGCCGTCGCCAGTAGTCACGTGCGCTTGCCGACTGCGCCCACATCGTGAAACCAGCAGCTGCCGCTGTGGCGACAACGACGAGGATGAGAACGAGAGAGTTCATTCTTGCCCCTTCCGATGAGCCGGGGGCTGCGCAGCCCCCGGCTTACCCACGAAGAACCGCTTCCGAGGACTGCGCGGGGATGCGCACCCCGCGCGGGCTGTAGGCGTAAGCGTCGACCTTGTTGGGCGTCGACGTCGGCGAGCGCCACCACGCTGCCGATCGCGTCGGTGACGTAGACGTACGTCTTGCCCTCGGTCGTCATGGAATGCAACGTGCCCCCAGGCTCGCGGTCGAAGCCCATCACGCCGGTGGTCGGCGTGGTGAGGATCGGCCGGCCGGCCGGTCAGGCGTTCGGCGCCGGCACGGAAGGCATCGGACAGCGAAGTCTCCTCGTCGGCCACGATCCTCAGGGCATCCATGTCACGGCCGGCGTGGTCGGTCTCGCAGCCGCCGATCGGACATCACCTGAGGCGGCGGGGGTAGTGGTGCCGGGGAACGCGATGGGCGCGTGGCTTGGAGAACGGTTTCGATGAGCTCCGGGGACAAGGCGGACAACGCCGCCGGCAAGATCAAGGGCAAGGCCAAGGAAGCGGTCGGCCGGGCAGTCGGCAACGAGCGCCTGGAGGCGGAAGGCAAGGCCGAGCAGTTCGAAGGGGACATCAAGCAGTCCGGGGAAAAGGCCAAGGACGCGGCGAAGGACATCTTCAAGCACTGAGGCGCATCCTGAACGAAGACGGGTCATGGCCCACGGGGCTGCGGCCCGTCCTTCGCGCATCGTGCTCCCGTGTCATCGGGCCGATCCGTGCGGTGCGGGCCGGTGCAGGGGCCGAGAGGGTGCCCGGCCGAATCACCGGGGAAGGTACGTGGTCATGGACGAGGCTGAGCACCGCGGGCACGGGTGGTGGACGGCGTTTCGCCGCACGCCGGTGGCCATCTGGAACGATGACGTCACGGACTGGGCCGCCGCTCTGACCTACTACGCCGTCCTCGCCCTGTTCCCCGTGCTGCTGGTGATCCTTTCGGTGCTGGGGCTGACCATGCCCACGACGACCCCGGATGTGATCAACCGGCTGACGGGAGTCGTGCCGGCCGCCTCTCGTGGGCTCCTGCACAGCGCTCTCCAGGAGATGGCCGCGCAATCGTCCGCCGCATGGCTGTTGCTCTCCTTCGGCGTCGCAGGGGCACTGTGGTCCGGCTGCAGCTACCTGAGTGTCTTCCGCAGGGCCTTGCACGCGATACACCGGACCAGTGCACACCGGCCGGTGTGGCGCACCGCCCCGCGCATCATCATCACCGCGATCACTCTGATCACCCTGTTGGTCACCACGACGCTCACCTTGTTGGTCAGCGGCAGCCTGGCCAGACGCCTGGGCCAGGCACTCGACCTGGGTGGCGTGCCCCAGACCGCGTGGGACGCGCTGCGCTGGCCCGTTCTGGCAGCGATGGCGGTCGCCCTTGTCCTGGTGCTCTACCGCTCGGGTCCCGCCCCTTCGCGCCCCCTGCGGAGAATGGCACCGGGCGGCGGTCTGGCCATCGTCATCCTGCTGACCGTCTCCCTGGGCTTCACCGTCTACGCCTCCCACGTCAGCACCTACTACCGTCTGTACGGTTCGTTGGCGGGCGTGGTGGTCTTCCTCATCTGGCTGTGGCTGTCGAACCTGGCCCTCTTGTTCGGCGCTCAGTTCAACGTGGAGCTGGCGAAACTCGCTCCGCGTCGGTCGACAGCGCGCACTGTCTCCGCGTCACCGACAACACCGGATTCCCCCTGATCGTCGCCGGGCCCGTTCGTCATGCGGGGAACGCCATCTGCGCGATCGGCGCGGAGGTGGGCTGTTGCGATCCGCCGGCCGGCTCCACCGTGATGCCCATGCCGGATGCCGCTACGACGTCGCCGCGCAGCAGGACCGCTTCGCTCGTGCGGTCGGGGTTCATCAGTCCGGCCGGGCGCATGGTGCCGTGGTCGTTCAGCCACAGCTGGTAGACCTTGCCGCTGGGCGGCCGGTTCATCCCGGTGGCGACGAACACCGCCTGGTTGCGGCTGCGGGAGACGACGACCGTGCCCCTGGCGCCGTCCTCCAGCCGGGCTGTGGTGGTGCGGGCGTCGGGAGCGGTCAGCACGGCGCTGATGCCGGCCACCCGCTGTTCAGCCTGCTGGGCCTGGGTTCGTGCCTGCTCGGCCTGGTCGTGCTGCCATACGGCGACGCCGCCCAGGGCCGCTGCCCCGGCGACGCAGGCGGCGAGCGCCCACTGGGAGATGCGTCGCCTGCGCAGCGCGCCCGCCCACCGCGCGGGTGCCGGTCCGGCGCTGCCGGGCGGCTCCTGCCGCACAGCAGTGATGCGGTGCAGCACCTGTCCGCGCAGCACGGAACGGGGCGTGTCGGCAACGGCCAGGCCGAGCCGGGCGGCCGTGGCGGAGAACTCCTCGACCTCCTGGGTGCAGGAGGCGCAGTGCTCCAGATGCCGGCGGAAGGCGGCGCGCTCGTCCTCACCGAGGGCGTGCAGTGCGTACGCGCCGGTCAGCGTGTGCAGGTCTTCGCTGGTGTTCACGCGGTCACCCCCAGGCAGTCGCGCAGCCGGATCAAGCCGTCACGCAGGCGTGTCTTGACCGTGCCCAGAGGCAGGGCCAGTGCTTCGGCGACCTGGCGGTAGGTCAGGCCCCGGTAGTAGGCCAACGTCACGGCCTGGCGCTGCAACTCCGTCAGGGTGCGCAGGCAACGCCGCACCTGCTCGCGCTCCAGCCGGGTCTGGACCTGCTCGGTCACCTCGTCGTACTCCGGCAGCTGATCGAGCAGGGCGGCCTTGTGCTCACGCACCGCGGAGGCCTCGACGGAGCGGACGCGGTCCACTGCGCGCCGGTGGGCGAGGGTGAGGATCCAGTTGATCGCCGTGCCCCGGTCGGGCCGGAAGCGGGCAGCGGTACGCCACACCTCCACCAGCACCTCCTGCATGACCTCCTCCGACTGCGCCCTGTCCCGCAGCACGCTGCGCACCACGCCGAGAACAGGGCCCGCGACCGCGTCGTACACCGCCGCGAACGCCTCCTGATCACCGAGCGCGACGCTGCCCATCAGCTGTTGCAGGTCCGGCTCGGGGGAGGGGCTCCTGCCGATGTGGACGGGTTCTTTCACGAGGCTCCTCCCGCGGTGTACACGATGCTCTGGGGGAATCCGACGCCGAGCGACGGGCGGATTGGTCCGTCCGCGCAATTTGTACGGACGGCCACGAGCCGCGTCCGGGCAGGCCGACCAGCACGATGGCACAGCACCCCACGGATCCTGAGCGGCGCGCTGCCGGACGCTCGGGAACAGCACCGGGGGCCCGCGGCACCGACCCATCCGCGGTCAGGAGGGCAACGGATCACACAGGGGAGTGAAAGCCGGTCCAGGGAGCAACCATGAACGGTGCATCCGGCCGATACAGCCGTGAGGCATCCTGTCACCTGTCCGATCTGCGCGCCGGCGTGCGTGACCAGCTGATCGTCTGGGGTGTGGACGGCCTCGTCGATGACGCCTGTCTCGTCGTCTCCGAGCTGGTGGCCAACGCCCACCGCTACGGCCGGCCACCTGTGCGGGCCACCGTGACGTTGCAGTGGCAGAGGCAGGGCCCGCGCCGTCTCCGCATCGAGGTGTCCGACGGCGGTGCAGTGATCGACACCAGTGCGGTGCGCGCACGATGGCGGCATCCCTCGTTCGATCTGACGGAGACGGGCCGGGGCCTGTGTCTGGTGGACGCCCTCTGCCGTGCGTGGGGCGACCGGCCGACGGCTCACGGCCACACCGTCTGGGCCGAGCTGCCCCTCCCGGACTGAAGGAATACGTAGCCGCTTCCCGGCCGGATTGGCGGGAGACGAAGATTCATCAGAACGGTGGAACGACCAATCCGCCCCCCTGCAGGGCTCGGATTACCCCCGTGACGGACGAGAAGACGAACCCCGCCGATGCGGGCCGAGGGCACCGGCTCTCGCTCGGTGCGCTGGGTGCGGTCAGCGGCCTGGTGGCCTGCGGCGCAGCGCTCGCGGTCGCGGAGCTGGTGTCGGCGTGGGTACGCCCACAGGCCGGCCCCGTCGTCGCGGTCGGCGGTGCGGCCGTCGACCGCACCCCGGCCGCCGTGAAGGACTGGGCGATCCGCCACTTCGGAACCAACGACAAACTCGTGCTCCAGCTCGGCATCCTCGCCGTTCTGGCCCTGTTCGCACTCGTGCTGGGCGTGTCCGCACCGCGTTACCGGCGGGCGGGTGCCGCGGGAGTTCTCCTCCTCGGTGTCGTGGGTGCGGTCGCCGCCACCGGCCGGCCCGACTCATCCGGCCCGGCCGACGCGCTGCCGTCCCTCGCCGGTGCCCTCGTCGGCGCGCTGGTGCTGTACGTCCTGATCGGGCTCCTGCGACGCCCGGCGAACACCGGCGCCACACGGGAAGGATCTGCTTCAGCGAGGGATTGGGACCGCCGTCAGTTCGTCATCGCGGCGAGTGCTGCCGCCGCCGCGTCGGCGGGTGCCGGCGCCCTGGGGCGCTCCCTGAGCACGGCACGCGGCAGCAGCGCAGCCGCCTCCCGCAAGTCCCTCGTGCTGCCCGCGCCCGGTTCGCCGGCCGCCCCGGTCCCCAAGGGCGCGCAGGTACGCGTCGCCGGCGTCAGCCCGTTCATCACCCCGAACGGCGCCTTCTACCGGGTGGACACCGCGCTCGTGGTGCCGAAGGTCGACGCGTCGGTCTGGCGGCTGCGCATCCACGGCCGGGGTGTCCGGCGCCCGATGACGGTGTCCCTCGACGACCTGCTGCGCCGGGAGCTCGTCGAACGCGACATCACGCTGACCTGTGTCTCCAACGAGGTGGGCGGCCCCTACGTCGGCAACGCCCGCTGGATCGGCGTTCGCCTCGCCGACCTCCTCGCGGAGGCCGGCGTGAAAGCACCGTCCCGAGGCGGGACGGCCGACCAATTGGTGGCCCGTTCGGTGGACGGCATGACCATCGGCACCCCGGTCGAGGACGTCATGGACGGCCGTGACGCGCTGCTGGCCGTCGGTATGAACGGCCAACCGCTGCCCTTCGAGCACGGTTTCCCCGTGCGGATGCTGGTGCCGGGCCTCTACGGCTATGTCTCCGCCTGCAAGTGGATCACCGACATCGAGCTCACCACGTTCGACGCCTATGACTCCTACTGGGTGAAGCGGGGCTGGGCCCGCAAGGCGCCGATCAAGACCCAGTCCCGCATCGACACCCCCAAGCCTCTCGCCCGACCCGGAGCCGGAACGGTCATGGTGGCCGGTGTCGCCTGGGCCCAGCATCGCGGCATCGACAAGGTCGAGGTCCGCGTCGACGACGGCCCCTGGCACGAGGCCACCCTCGCCGCCGAGGACACCCGCGACACCTGGCGCCAGTGGTCCTTTCCCTGGCAGGCGACCAAAGGCGGTCACACCCTGACCGTCCGCGCCACCGACCGCACCGGTCGTGTGCAGACCGGCAGACGCACCCGGACCATCCCCGACGGCGCCGGCGGCCGGCACTCCGTCGTCGTCACCGTCGAATGACCCAGGCGCCCTGAAACCAGCCATCCCTTTCAACAGACCCGTGCGGCATCCGCCGCGTCAACTCCAGGAGAACAGATCGATGAACCCCCGTATGAGCCGTATCGCCGCCCTCGTCACGGCCGCCGTCGCCCTGCCCGTCGCCCTCACGGCCTGTTCCGACAGCGGCTCCTCCGACTCGTCCGCCAAGTCCTCCGCCTCCGCTCCGGCTTCGGCCTCCGACGACAACATGACCGGCGTCGGTGAGACGTCGATGGCCAACCAGCCCTTCGGCCCGGCGTGCTCCGCCGTGCCGAAGAACGGCGCGGGCTCCTTCGACGGCATGGCCAAGGATCCGGTGGCCACCGCCGCCTCCCACAACCCGGCCCTGTCCACTCTGGTCACCGCGGTCACGAAGGCCGGCCTGGTCGACACCCTCAACAACGCACAGGACATCACCGTGTTCGCCCCGACCAACGACGCCTTCGCCAAGATCCCGAAGGCGACCCTCGACAAGGTCCTCAACGACAAGGCCCAGCTGACGAAGATCCTCACCTACCACGTCGTCGGCAAGCGTCTGGCGCCCAAGGACCTGGCCAACGGCTCCTTCGACACGCTGGAGAAGTCCAAGCTGACCACCTCCGGCTCGGGTGAGACGTACACCGTCAACGACTCCGCCAAGGTCGTGTGCGGCAACGTTCAGACCGCCAACGCCACCGTGTACATCATCGACTCCGTCCTGATGCCCACCAGCTGATCCACGCAGGCGGCCGGGCGCACGAACAAGCCGTCGTGCGCCCGGCGGGCCCGCATCAGGCAACGTTCGCCGCTCCGGATCGGCACCCCGACGGAATGACGGGCATTGCTCGACCAGTGGCCAGTGGCCAGTGGCCAGTGGCCCTCCATGGGGAGTGGCGCGCCGGCATGGGAACCCATCAGGTCGCGGCCAGGTCGTCGAGCAGGCGCCCCAGCTGCTCCGGCGCCTCAATGTGGACGAGGTGTCCCTGCCCGGGAAGTTCATGGACTTCGGCATGCTCCACGTGCTGCCGTACGAGGTCGAACGACGTTCCGTAGGGGGCCGTTTCGCGATTGCGCCCGCCGATGATCAAGTCGACTTGCTCCGCCCGCTGTGCCATCCCGTCCGAAGGCGATGACGCCGCGTTGAGCGCGTCGAGTTCGGCGTACAGCGGTCCGCTCAAGCGGCGCAGTATCGCCCAAGTGTGAGGATCGGCCCGGAGGTCATCGACATACGCCGCGGAGAAGCCGGAGATCCGCCGATTGACGATCTCGACGCAGCGATCCCAGTCCGCGGTCTGCGTTGCCACCTTCAGGTCGGGCAGCGCATGGCGTCCGAACGGCCGCATCACCGGCTCGTAGGCGATCACCTGGTGGATCGGGCGCTCGTCGGCGGCCAGCAAGGTGATCATGCCGCCGTAGCTCCAACCGAAGAGAGCCCTCGCACTGTCGAACTCGTTCAGGACCATGCCGAGATCCTCAACCTCTGTCCGCAACGAGTACGTGTCGGTCAACGGCCCCGAGGGGGCACGGCCGCGACGGTTCACGACCACCACTGAGGGCCAGGCGTCGACGGCGCCCGCCACATCACGCCATGCATCCGCATCGCTCATCACGCCCGGGACGACGACGAGGCCCGGCGTGTACGGCTCCCCGTACACATCGACCGTGACCCAACTGTCCCCGCCGACCGGCAGCTTCTTCTGAATCGTTCGCTCCATAAATGTATTATGGAGCGAACGATCTACCATGCAAACGTGACTGAACGCACCCGTGGACGCCCCCGAGCCTTCGACCGCGACCGTGCGGTCCTCGACGCCGCTCGCCTCTTCTGGCGTCGCGGCTACTCCGGGACCTCGACCCGCGCCCTGGCCGCGACCCTCGGGCTTTCCACCTCCAGTCTCTACGCCGCCTTCGGCAGCAAGGCCGGACTGTTCGAGGAAGCGGTGCGGACCTACGCCGAGCGGTACCGCGAGATCTACCAGCAGGCGGTGGCCGAGAACGACATCGAGATGGTCGTCGAACGCATCCTCACCGACTCGGTCCACGAGTTCACCCAGCCGAGCGACACGCACCCCGGATGTCTCATCAGCAGCGCCGTGATGACCGACAGCACGAGCACGCTCGATACCAGCGCCTACGTCGCCGAGCTGCACAGCTCGAACGAGCAGGCCCTCCGCGTGCGCATCGAACGAGCGATCAAGGACGGAGAACTGGTCGAGGGCACCGACGCGGCGGCCCTGACCGGGCTCATCCAATCCGTCTGGCACGGATTGTCGGTGCGATCCAACGTCGACACGCCTCGCGAGGACCTGCTCGCGACGGCGCGACTTGCCCACCAGCTGATCTGCCGACAACTCACGTCACCTACGCCCTGACGCGCAACAGCGATGGGGCGCCGCCAACAGCTGCCCGCCTGACCGCTGTTGGTGATCGACGGACCCGGCTGAGCACGGCCGGCACGGTGCCCACGACGTCGACGGCAGGAGAAATTGCGTGGCGCCGCGACCGGTGCGCACCGGCTACGGAATTCGCTCGTACCGGGCCTGCGGCAGGTACTGCTCCGGGGGCGCCGACGGACCGCCCGGGCGGTCAACCCCAGCCCCTGCTCGACCTCGAACCCGGTGCCGCGCGCCTCCCGCGGCAGGGTCAGGAAGCCGGCGCCGTGCGTGCCGCTCGGGTCACCTCGGGCAGCGGGTCGGCGCGGCGCGCCACGTCGAGCAGGGCGTGCAGCGTGCGCTCGCCCGGCCCCAGCCGCGGACGCCACTGGGCCGCGATGCTGACCGGGCGGATCCGTTCGGCCAGCCGCAGCTCGACCAGCTCGCCCTCCTGCAGCTCCCGGGTGACCGCCAGCTCCGGCAGCAGCGAGACCCCGTGACCGTGCCCGGTGAGCCGCAGCAGCGCCGACAAGGACCCCTGGAGCATGGTCAGTTGGGCCCCCGCCAGCAGATCCCGGCCGAAGCGGTCCACCAGCATCTCCGAGGTGCAACCGGGCTCGGCCACCAGGAAGTCGTACTGGAGCATCTGCTCGGGCGTCACCATCTCCTGCCGGGCCAGCGGATGGCTGGGCGCCGCCACCAGAACCGTCCGGTCGTGCCCGACGACCGCGTGCGGCCCGAGCGCACGGATGCCGTTGTCGTACTGGAAGACCACGTCCAACTCGCCCGTGCCGAACGCCTGCTCCAGCGTCTTGCGGTTGGCCACCGTCAGCTCCACGTCTGCCGAGGTGTCCGGGCCGCCCGCGCCGTACTCCAGAGCCGCCAGCACATCGGGCATCCACACGTGCGCCAGTGATTCCTGCGCGCCGATCCGCAGTCGCGGCCGGTCACCTCCGGCCGCGCGCCGCATCCGCTCCTCCAGCTCCAGGGCCTCACGCGCGTACGGCAGCAACCGGGCGCCGGCCTCCGTGAGCACCGCCCCCGTGCCCGCGCGCACCAGCACGGTCACCCCCAGATCCGCCTCCAGCCGCTTGAGCTGGGCGCTGACGCTGGACTGTGCGTACCCCAGGGCCTGCGCGGCGGCAGAGATGCCGCCGCGGTCGGCGACCGCGACGAAAGCGCGCAGATGGCGAGAGTCCACGGCAGCAGCCTAGCCGCCCCATCGGACTTTCCGATGGGGGTATCGGAATTGCGGCGTCGCAGGTCACGGCCTTGTCGAGACACGCTGCAGCCATGACTACAGCCGACCCCGTGTCCCGCACCTCCGGCGTCGCCGCGCCCGCCGCGCCCCCGGAAGAGCCGGCCCCTTCCACGCTGCGCTCCAAGCTGACCTTCGCCGGCATCGCCACCGGAAACCTGCTCGTCCTGCTCGACACCTCGATCCTCAACGTCGCGGTGCCCGACGTGCAGAAGTCGCTGCACCCGGCCGCCGCCGCACTGCCCTGGGCCGTCGACGCCTACACGGTCGTCTTCGCCGGGCTGCTGCTGGCCGGCGGCGTCATCGCCGACCGTTGGGGAGCCCGGCGGGTCTACGCCTCCGCGCTCGGCCTGTTCGCCGCACTGTCCGTGATGTGCGCCCTTGCGCCCGATGTCGGCTCCCTGATCGCGGGCCGTGCGCTGCTGGGTGCCGCCGGCGCCGGTCTGGTGCCCGCCTCCCTGGCGCTGCTGATCCACCTGAACCCCGACCCGGCACGCCGTACCCGCGCCATCGGCGCCTGGACCGCGCTCAGCGGCCTGGGAGCCGCTGCCGGACCCGTGCTCGGCGGCGCCCTGGTCGAACTCGGCGGCTGGCGCCTGGTGTTCCTCGTCAACCCGCCCATCGCGCTGGCCGCGCTGCTCCTCGCCCGCCGGCTGCCCGTGCCGCCCGTACGGGCCGCCCGGGCCCTGGACCGTCCGGGCCTGGCCCTGTCCACCGCCGGTCTCGGTCTGCTCACCTTCGGTCTGGTCGAGGCCGGCATCGAGGGCTGGGGCTCGCCGCGTGCCCTGGTGCCCATCGTGGCCGCGCTTCTCTGCTTCTTCGCCGTGGCCGTGGTGGAGCGCCGGGTGGCCTCCCCGGTCCTGCCGCCGGCACTGCTCGCCCTGCCCAAGGTACGGGCGGCCATGGTCGCGGCCGCGGTGTCCTGCTTCGCCTACTTCGGCGGGATGTACATGTTCGCCATGTGGCTCCAGCACACCTACGACCTGAGCCCGTTCAGGGCCGGTCTGGCGTCCCTGCCGATCGCCTTCCCCGTGTGCGTCATGCCCTTCTTCACCGGCCGGCTCGTGGCCCGCTACGGCCCCCGCCCGGTCCTGCTGACCGGCATGTCCGCCTCCGTCGTCTCCGGTGGCCTCTTGGCTTGCTGCGGCGGCCACCACCCGCCGCTGCTGCTGATCATCGCCGCCGAACTGGCGCTCGCCGCCACCGGCACCCTGTCCATCCCGGGCGCCGCCGCCGCGATGGCCGTCTCGGCGCCGCCCGAGTACGCAGCCACCAGCCAGGGCGCCCTCAACGGCATCCGGCAGGCGGGCTCGGCGCTGGGCGTCGCGGTGCTCGGCACCCTCGGCGCGCTCACCACCTCAGGCTACGTACTGATCGGCATCGGCCTGCCGGCCGTGCTGCTGGTGGCCGGGGCGACGCCCAGGCCCAGCGCTTGACGCGTGGTCACAGGCCCACCCGACCCGCCGTCGGCGGAGGTGTCGGACCGTGCTGTCATGCCGGACACCGGTCACGGGTCAGGCGGCGTCGAGGGCTCCGGTGATCTTGCGCTGCATGTCGGCCAGGGCGGGGCCGGGCTCGCCCTTGCGGGCCCGAACGCCGGCTTCGAGGGCGATGTCGAGGGTGCTGCGGAAGTTCTCGGCCTCGGCCGGGTTCTGCTTCTTGAGCAGGTCCATGGCCGCGGTGAGGGCGGGCAGCACGTGATCGGCGAGTTCGGCCACGGACCTGCCGTTCAGGTTCTTGATCTTCGACTTCTCGGCGAGCACGTGTCCGATCGGACCGGTCGCGGAGGCCAGGGCGATGCTGCCGTGGGTGGCGACCTTGTGGGGCGAGCCGGCGGCGTCGGCGGCGGCGAGGAGGGAGACGGCGCCGTAGGCGGCGGTGCGCAGGGTGTTCTTGTCCTGGGCGGTGAGGGAGAGGGCCATGGTGGTGTGCTCCTTGGAATCTTCGCGTCCCCGGGGGCCGGGGTCCGTGTCGGCTTCGTTCTGGAGAAGAGCTTGCGCCGTCCGGGTTTCACGACGGCCTCACCGCGCTTTCAGCGACGAACAGGCCACCGGGATGTGCTGAAAGCCGGCTCGGCGGCGACCGATGTCGGCGCACCGACCGCCCTTGATGCTGCCGGTCTCGTTCGCGGCCAGTGCGGCCTCCTGGGTTGTGCGGCCTACTGCGCGTTCCCCCCACGATTCCCGTCGCGGTGGCGTTACTGCCGCGGCACCGCCCTGGCCCCCGACAGCTCAGTCCGCCGCTCGGGGCCGCCAACAGGTCTCCGGCATCCCGTGCCCGTAACCGCTCCCCCCTCTCACCACAGCTGGGTACCCGGCGCACCCTTGAACGGCCCCCGCACCTCCGCGGTGATCCAGCCGCCGTAGAAGTCGCCCTCCTGAGCGATCACCTCTTCCCCGGCGACCGTGCAGCGATCCATACGGCTCGGGTAAAAGGCGAAGAAGCCGACGAGGGCTGCGTATGCGGGCTCGGGACGGGGGTAGCTCCACGCGGCGCGAGGGCGGACGACGTCTCCCGCGACCACGTCCCAGTAGCGGGCCGACCCCTTCCATTCACACCAGGTCCGGCCGCCGCCCGCCGGGACCAGGAGCGCGGTACGGACGTCCTGGGCAGGAAGGTAGAACACGGGGGGATGGCTGGTCTCCAGCACCCGGATCGCTCTGCGGGTCTCGGCCACCACTTGGCCGCCGCACTCGATGCGTACGAGGCGGTCGTCCTCCCTCATGACGGGTGGCCGCGGGTAGTCCCAGACGGATTCGGGCGGCCTCGGTGCGGAAGGCGGCAGGTACTCGGCCGGCGGATCCAGATACACCTCGTCCTCGTAGCACCAGGCCCATCCGTGGTCGCCTGCCAGAGACCGGGCGACCGGGTGCCCGCTGGAATCGAAGTGGGCCGTGGCGTGAGCGCCGGGGGAGCTGTCGTTGCAGCCCACGTGACCGCAGGTCAGGCATACCAGCAGGTCGCCCGGTGCGCGTCCGCGCGCCGCGCATGACGGGCACGTGTCGCTCAGCGGAATCGGGTCGGCCGTCCAGGTGTGACGGCAGGGTGTGCCCGTCGGCCGACCGCCGTCCGGGCGGGGCGTCCACCTCGTCATCGGTGCCTGCCTGCGCGTCGGCCGGCCTCCGTATGGGTCACGATCTCTCCCCTGACGTTCTCGTTCTTCATGTCTGCTTCCTCGTGGAGCCCCGCGGGAGATGCAGGCAGCGGGAATTCCGCCGACAGCGGCGCGCGGTTCAGGAGAAGGCGCTCACCTCGGAACGCCGTCGTCGGTCCTGTCGTGGGCCGGGGGTGCCGCGCTGCCTTGGGCCGCGGGTGCGGGGCTCTTCCGCCTGCGGGCGGGCTTGGTGGTACGCAGGCCGAAGGCGGCCGCCGAGCAGGGTGAAGCCGGGCCGGCGTCCGTCGCGCATGCCGCACGGACCCTGCTACCCGCCCGTGCCCGCACGTCGAACCACCCGTCCCGGTACCCGCACGATCCCCATGGCCGCGACCGCGACCGTACCGAGCAGCCGACAACCGAGGCCACGCCTTTTGCGCAGACGTCCGGACACGCCGACAGCCAGCGATCCCGCACAGCAGAGCACAGCACGGCCCGGCACGGCCCGGCCCGGCACGGCACGGCGGTGTCGGCGGCCGGAGCGGCACAAGACGCCGACGAGACTGCAGTGATACCAGCCACTGCCACAGTGAAGCCGGACTTCTGACGACGTCCGGACTCGTCCGACGACAACCACCCAACGCGACCGCTCTGCGTGCGCTGCGCCCCTGACAGGTCAACGTCCATGCCCGGGTGCGGCGTTCGGTGACAGACCCACTGCACCGCAGGACCACACCAACAGGGGAACCGATGTCCAACTCAGCCGGCAACGTGCCGGAAGCCAACCGCCGCCGGCCAGGACGGCACCTCATAGCCGTCCAGGCGCTGGCAGCCGCACTTCTGGTCATTGCCGCCGCGGTCGTGTACACCCGAGGGGCATCGGCCGCCCCGACGGCGGCGTCCGCGACGGAGCCGCCGCTGTCGACGGCCCAGCAGCAGGCGGGCATGACCTCCGGACAGCCCTTCGCCGACCCGCCGGTCCTCGACACCGTCACCAGCCCGAACATGACGATCACCCTCAACGCGCACGACACGCGCTTCGAGGTGGCGGGAAAGCAGGTGTGGGGCCAGTCCTACAACGGCTCGTTCATTGCCCCCACCCTGCACCTCGTGCCGGGTGAACGTGCCACGATCACCCTGGTCAACAACCTTTCGGTAGCGACCAACCTGCACTTCCACGGCCTGCACGTCTCTCCGTCGAACGACTCGGACGATTCGTTCCTCTGCATCGCTCCGGGCACCACGTTCCACTACCACCTGGACCTGCCCGCCGATCACCCGGTCGGCACGTACTGGTACCACAGTCACTCCATGGGCACGACCTGCCCCTCGGACAGCTCCAGCATGGCGGGCATGGAGATGCCGCCGTCGTCCGGCGCCGGTTTCTCCCCCGGCGACGTGGAGAACCAGATCTTCGCCGGGCTCTCCGGTGCCATGGTCGTCGGAGACGACCGGGCCCTGCTCCCGTCCGCCCTGCGGAACATCACCACGCACACCGTGAACCTGAAGGACGTTCAGCTCGACAAGACGGGTCACATCGTCCAGAACACCGCCACCACGTCGATCGACTCCGACGCCCCGACGGTACGTCTGGTCAACGGGCAGCTGCTCCCCGTGCTCACCATCAAGCCCGGTGAGACTCAGCTGTGGCGCCTGGGCAACGTGGGAGCTGACATCTGGTACCACCTCAAGCTCGACGGATACCGGTTCACGGTCATCGGCCAGGACGGCGTTCCGGCCGCCAAGGTGACCACGGCGGACACCCTGCTGCTGCCCCCCGGTAAGCGCTACGACGTGCTGGTCACCGCCGGTAGCCGACCCGGCGGAACCACCCTGCGCAGCCTTGCTTTCGGCAACGGGCCCGACGGTGACAGTTACCCCGACACCGCGCTGTTCAAGGTCAATGTCGCCGGTCGCTCACAGCCCGCGCTTCCCACCGTCTCCGGCGCGCTGCCCCACTCGCTCACCGACTTGTCCAACGCCCCCATCGCGCAGAAGCGCAGCGTGACACTGAGCGGAGACGACTCGGACGGCTTCCTCATCAACGGCCGGCAGTTCGGCATGGACGCCTCGGTGTTCGACACCCCCGCGAAGCTGAACACCGTGGAGGAGTGGACCATCACCAACGAGGCCGGCGAGGACCACCCCTTCCACATCCACACCAACTCCTTCCAGGTCGTCTCGATCAACGGCGTACCCCAGTCCTTCGTCGGCCGCCAGGACATCGTGCCGGTGCCCCACGCGGTCAACGGCGTGCCCGGCAAGGTGGTCATCCGCGTCCCCTTCTCCGACTTCACCGGCAAGGTCATGTTCCACTGCCACATCGCGGCCCACGAAGACAACGGCATGATGAGCTTCATCAACGTCGTCGACTAGTTCCGGGGCAAAGGAAGGAAGAGGCGGTGACCACTGCCTCTTCCTTCAGCCCGGAGAAGCTCCAGCCGTCGGAGAAGGGCTCCTGGTCGCGGTCGGCGGAGGCTCGACCGCCGAGTCAAGCCGGCGTGAGTTGTGCGAAGATCGCGGGATGCTGCGACTCACCGATTTCATCATCGACTGCCCGGACACGATGAAGCTGGCGTCCTTCTACTCCGAGGTGACGGGCCGTCCGGTCAAGGAAGACAGCTCCGAGGACTGGGCCGGCATCCGGTTCGGCGAGATCGAGCTGGCGTTCATCCGGGTGGACGACTACCGCGCTCCGCAGTGGCCCGACAGCGAGCACCCCAAGCAGTTCCACCTCGACTTCGAAGTGGACGAGATCGAGCCCGAGCAGCGCCGCGTCCTCGCCCTCGGCGCGACGCTGAGGCAGGACTTCATCGGCCCCAACGGCTACGGCTGGCAGGTCTACACCGACCCGGTCGGTCACCCCTTCTGCCTGTGCCGAAACAAGGGCGTCATCTGGACCGACCAGGGCCCCGTCTGGCCCGAGCGCGACTGATCGGCGGCCCGCATCCTCACCCACCATCACGGACCACTTGGCTGTCGGTGGTTGTCGGCGTCGGCCGTCGTTGGGCGTCCTCCGGCCTCGTCGAGGCTCACCCGGCTCGGCCGGCCGCCCGCAGCGGGCATCCGGTGCCCACACGTGCGTCGAGCTCGGCCCGCAGCGCGGCAAGCTGCGCCATACGCGCGTCGATGACCTTGATCTTCTCCTCGAACAGCGCGGACAACGCCACCGCGGTGTCGGGCGCGTTCCGCAGTTCCTCACCGGTCTGTGCGATCTCGGCCAGCGAGAAGCCGAGCGTCTGTGCGGTGCGGATGTACTGCAGCCAGGGCACTGTCTCCGGCGGGAAGTCGCGGTAACCGTTGGCCAGACGCCGCCCCGTGACGAGACCGATCTTCTCGTAGAAGCGGATGGTGTCCCTGGTCAGTCCCGCTTGCGCGGCCAGTTCCCCGATACGCACGGCTCCCCCTGAACTGCGGACTTGACCTTGGACAGTACTCCACTGTTTACCGTCGTGGCGTCCGTGCAGGAGACCAGCAGGAGCCTCGCCGTGATCCGTCCTTTCGCCCCTTCCCGCCCCGCCCGTCTGCGCGTCGTACGCACAAGCGCTTGGTACGACCTCGTGGTCACAGCCGGATTCGCCACGCCGTGGACCTACGCCCTGGTGCACGACGCGCTGTCGACGCTCGGTGACGCGACCGGGCTGGGCACCCTGCCCGCCCTCGACCCGATAGAGATCCTTTACGCGAATCTGATGGGTTCGGTGGTGGTCGTCTGGGCGCTCCTCCGGATCACCGAGCCGCTCCCGGTGCACGGGCTGTTCGACGGCATCGCACGCGCGCTTTTCGCCGCGTGGCAGGCGTATGCGCTGGCCCACGGTGCCCCGCGCTGGCTGTGGCTGTTCTTCGTCGCCGAGGTGGCGTTCGGCGTCGTCCAGCTTGTGCCGTGGTGGCGGGCTCGGCGCACCGACCTCATGGCCCCCGCTGCCGGCCAACGGCTCGGCGAGGCGGGCCGGTGACACGGACGACCAGGTTTCGTGGTCCCCCGGTTGGCCGCGAGCCAGGCCCGCACTCGACGGCGCCCTCTAGGCGACCTCACCGATCCCTCGTTCCGGGCTCCTCGCCCCGTCGTGGTGGATCGGTGTGTGGGCTCCTTTCAGCGACACACCGGAGCCGCCGCGCCGGACGGCCACGATCTCCGCCGTGATCGACAGCGCCGTCTCCTCCGGTGTCCGTGCGCCCAGGTCGAGCCCGATGGGCGACCGCAGCCGCGCCAGTTCCAGTTCGGTGACGCCGGCCTCCCGTAGCCGCTCGTTGCGTTCCAGGTGGGTGCGGCGTGAACCCATCGCGCCGATGTATGCCACGGGCAGCTTGAGCGCCCTCTTGAGCAGGGGTATGTCGAACTTGGCGTCGTGGGTGAGGACGCAGAGCACCGCCCGCGAGTCGAGCCGGGTCGCCTCCAGGTAGCGGTGCGGCCAGTCGACGACGATCTCGTCCGCTTCGGGGAAGCGTTCCTTCGTCGCGAAGACGGGGCGGGCGTCGCACACCGTCACGTGGTAGCCGAGGAATTTCCCGATCCTGACGAGCGCCGACGCGAAGTCGATCGCCCCGAAAACGATCATGCGGGGGGCGGGCACGCTGGACTCGACGAGGAGCGTCAGCGGCTGCCCGCACCGCGAGCCGTCCCCGCCGACGACGACGGAGCCGGTCCGACCGGCGTCCAGCATGGCGTGGGCCTCGCCGGCTGCCGACCGGTCCAGGCCGGGGTGGCCGCCGAGCCCGCCCTCGTAGCTGCCGTCGGGGCGTACCAGGAGGGCGCGGCCGAGCAGTGCGGGCGGCCCTTCGGTGACGCGGACGAGTGCCGCCGCCGACCCCTGTGCGGCGTCGGCGCAGGCTGCGGCGAGCACAGCGCGGGCGGGTGAGTGGGCCAGGACCGGTGTGACGAGTATGTCGATGACGCCGCCGCAGGTCAGACCGACGGCGAAGGCGTCCTCGTCGCTATGGCCGAAGCTCTCCAGGGTGTTCCGGCCGTCGGTCAGGGCCTCTCGGCACAGTTCGTAGACCGCGCCTTCCACACATCCGCCGGAGACCGACCCGATGGCCGTGCCGTCACTGTCGACGGCGAGGGCCGCACCGGGCTGCCGGGGCGAGCTTCCGTTCGTGGCCACGAGCGTGGCGACGGCGAACTCGCGTCCCTGCCGCATCCACCGGTCGAGCTCTTCGGCGATGTCCAGCATGGTGGTGGTCTCCTTCGCTGGGAGTTCAGAGAATCAGGGGTGTGAGGGGGCGAGGGGGAGGGTGTGACCGGCCGTGCGGAGCGGCTTCCCCGCGCCGAGCCGGCTCTCGCACGGGGTGCGGGGCGAAGTGAGCGGTGAAGACCGGGGTCAGAGTGAGGACTCGCCCCGTCGTGCCTTCTGCTGGTTGATCGCCAGCCAGACGCGGTCGCGGGTCACGGGCGTCTCGGTGAAGCGGATGCCCGTGGCGTCGCACAAGGCGTTGGCGAAGGCGGGGGCCACCGGGTTGAAGGGGCTCTCGCTCATCGACTTGGCTCCGAGCGGGCCGGTCGAGTCGGACGTCTCCATGAAGTGGACCTCGGTGCGCGGCACGTCGGCGTACTGCGGGAGGCGGTACTGGCGGAAGGCCGCGGTCGTCACCTTGCCGCGCTCGTCGAGCCGTACGGTCTCGAAGAGCGTCGCACCCAGCGCCTGGGCGACCCCGCCCTCGACCTGGCCCCGGCACTGCAGGGGATTCATGACCTTTCCCGCGTCGGCGGCGTGCACACTGCGCAGGATCCTCATCTCGCCCGTCCGAGGGTCGACCGCGATGCGGAACCATTGCGCGTTGAAGGCCACGGAGCGCGGGCTGCCGCCCCAGTAGCCGTCCGCGGTGAGTTCGGCCTGCGCGCCCTGAGCGTGGGCCGCCTCGTACAGCTCCTTCAGCGTGACCGCGCGGCCCGCGCAGTCGAACGCCTCCGCACCGAGCGTGCACAGGTGGCGGGGCACTCCGGTGTACCGGGCCACGAAGGTCTTCAGCCGTCCGGACAGGGAGTCGGCGGCGAGCATCACCGCTTTGCCCGCCACGACGGTGCCGGCGGACCCGAAGGCGCCGGTGTCGTGGCGGACGACGTCGGTGTCGGACTGGCGGACGGCGATCCGGTCCACGGTGGTGTGGAGGGCGCCCGCGGTGATCTGCCGGTGAACCGTGGTGGTGCCGTTGCCGAACTCGGCGGTGCCCACGGCGAGGTCGTAGGTGCCGTCGGCAAGGAGGGTCACGGTGGCGTCCGCGTAGTGTCCGTTCGGCGGGGCGGTGGCGATCATCGCCAGGGCGGCGCCCTGACCGGTGAGCCAGCCCTCCGGCACCTCTTCGGTGCTGCGGTCCTCGGCGATGGCTTCGCGGACGATGCCCAGGCACTGGTCGAGTCCGTACGAGGCGATGTAGAGGTCCTCGTCGTGGCCGATCGGAGTGATCATGTGGTCGCCGGGGCCGATGATGTTCTTCTCCCGGAAGGCCAACGGGTCCATGCCCAGGCGTCGGGCGACCTCGTCCATGGCGGACTCGACGGCGAAGGTGACCTGCCCGAGTCCGTAGCCCCGGAAGGCGCCCGAGGGGACGGTGTTGGTGTAGACGGCGTAGGCGTCGACCTTCTTGTGCGGGGCCCGGTAGACGGCGAAGGACTCGCCGACGCTGTGGAACATGACACCCGGGCCGTGGTTGCCGTACGCGCCGGTGTTGGAGACCACCCGCATCTGGACGGCGGTGAGCGTGCCGTCGGCGCGGGCGCCGAGCTTGATGCGGATGGTGAACGGGTGGCGGGTGGTCGCGCCGTAGAACTGCTCGGCCCGGGTGAACTCGAGCTTGACCGGGCGGTGCAGCTTGAGTGCGGCCAGGACGGCGATGTCCTCGGTCAGCATCTCCTGCTTGCCGCCGAAGCCGCCGCCCACCCGGCCCGCGACCACCCGGACGTCGTCTTCCGGGAGGTCGTAGAGGGCGCACAGCGCACGGCGGGTCAGGAACGGGGTCTGGGTGCTGGAACGCACGGTCAGCCGCTCCCCGCCGCCGTCCTCCTTCGGCTCGAAGTAGGCGACGCAGCCGTGGGTTTCGAGGTTGGCGTGCTGCACGCGCTGGGTCCGGAAGGTCTCCTCGTAGACGACCGCCGCCTCGGCGAATCCGTCGGCCACGCAGCCGATCTCGCCGTGCACCTCACCGGCCACGTTGTTCTCGACGCGGGCGATCCGCTCCCGCGGGCCCTTGCCGGCGTGGATGACGGGTGCCCCGGAGCGCATGGCCTCCTCGGGATCGGTGACGTAGGGGAGTTGCTCGTACGTCACCTCGATCCGCCGGCAGCCCTCCTCGGCGGCCTGCTCACTGTCCGCGACGACGGCGGCCACGCGCTGGCCGACGAAGCGGACGACGTCGTCCAGGACGCGGGTGTCGTCGGGGTCCTCGGTGGGGTGCTCGTGCCGGGCGCTGGAATAGAGCGTGGCCGGGGCGTCCTCGTGGGTGAGGACGGCCCGCACGCCGGGGACCCGCAGGGCGGCGGACGTGTCGACGGCGAGGATGCGGGCGTGCGGGTGGGGGGAGCGCAGCAGCTTCATGTGCAGCAGCCCGGGCACCTCGACGTCGAAGGTGTAGCGGGCGGTGCCCGTCACGACCTGGGGTCCGGCCGGGGCGCCGAGGCTCTTGCCGACCGCCTGGCCGGCGCAGGGTCGTTCGGTGTGCTTGACGCCGCGGACGGCGTCCTCGACGGCGCGGTATCCCGTGCAGCGGCAGATGTTGCCCTTGAAGGCCCGCGGCAGGTCGTCGAGCTTGCCGTCGTCGTGGTCGGAGCCCTGCTCCGCTTCGAGGGCGGCCGTGGTCATCACGAACCCGGCGGTGCAGAATCCGCACTGGAAGCCCTGGGCATCCAGGAACTTCTGCTGCACCGGGTGGAGTTCACCGTCCGGTGCGGCCAGACCCTCCACGGTGGTCACCGACCGGCCCTGCGCGCGTACGGCGGGATAGAGGCAGCTGTGCACCGGCTCGCCGTCCACGTGAACCGTGCAGGCCCCGCAGTCCCCGGCGTCGCACCCCTTCTTCACCCCGAACCAGCCGCGCTCACGCAGATAGGTGCGCAGACACTGCCCGGCGCGGGGCTCGGCGTCGAAGGGCTGGTCGTTGACCTGGATGTGGAAGCTCATCGCGCACCGTCCGGGGTGAGTTCCCGGCGGACCTGCTCGGCGAGGTGGAAGGCCATGTGCCGCCGCCACTCGGGCAGCCCGTGGATGTCGTCGAACCAGTCGCCGTCGCCCACGGCCGAGGCGATCGCCGTGCGCAGTGCGGCCCGGTCCGGCGGCAGGGCGAACCAGAGACGGAACGGCCGGGTGGTCGCGGCCGTGACGGTCACGGCCAGCGATCCGTCCGCCGGGTCCAGCGTCCCGATGACGAGGGCGCCGGAGCGCCCGAGGCCGTAGAGCGACACCTGCATGAAAGCCGTACGGCAGCGCAGTGAGCGGGCCGGAATGGTGACCGAGCGCAGCAGTTCGCCCTCGGCGAGATCCTTGCGGCCGGCTCCGGTGACGAAGTCGGCCACCTTCACCCGCCGAAGCGAGCCGTCCTGGGCCTGGAGCAGGCACTCGCCGTCGAGGGCCGCGGTGAGGGAGATCATCGGTCCGGCGGGCAGGCCGTTGCAGAGGTTTCCGCCGACGGTCGCCATGTTCCAGATCTTGAACGAGGCGAGGAAGGCCCGGCAGCACTGCTCGATGAGCGGCGCGGCCCGAGCGTCGAGCGTCCGCCCGAACCGGGACAGCTGCGCGATCGTGCAGGTGGCCGCGATCTCCAGCGAACCGTCCGGCAGGGCCTGAACCGGCTCCCAGCCCATCCGGCTCAGATCGACCAGCCGGCGCAGATGCGGCTGCGGCTCGGAGAAGAGGTACGTGCCGCCGCCGAGCCAGGCGTCGCCCGGTCGCCAGGGCTCGTGACGGCTCGCGTCACGTATGTCGAGCACCGTGTTCAGATCCATGTCCCCACCTCCGTCGGTCCACTGCTTGCCTGCTCAGTGAAGCCGCGCCGCAGGCCGAAAACGACTGGTCCGCCGCACGGGAAATGTCCGGCCGGAACGTCCATCGCCTGGTGAATCATCCAAGAGGCATTTCCCTGCCTGGACCTTGCATCTACGATGACTCGACCCATACATACCTGGTGAATGTGAGAAGCCGGGATGACCACCGGCTGCCGCACAAGGAGTCAGCACCATGCGCGTCGGAGACCTCCTCCAGATCGAGGGGCTCGATCTCACCCACCTGTGGGGTGGCGAGAATCTGCTCGGTCGGACGATCAGCGGAGTGACCGCGACCGACCTGGAGGACCCCGCACGGTACGTCCAGCCCGGCGAGATCGTGCTCAGCGGCCTGGTCTGGTGGAACGAGGCGGACGGCCCGGCCAGGACCGAGCGGTTCCTCTCCGCACTGGCACAGGTCGGAGCCACGGCACTCCTCGCCGGCGAGGAGACGCACAGCAGCGTCCCCGTCGGCATCGTCGACGCCTGCCGAGCACACGGCATCGCGCTCCTGGCCGTGCCGGCGCACACCAGCTTCCGGGCCATCACGGAAGCCGTGTACCGGCGCCAGTGGGGCGACCTGAGCCGCCGCCCCGCCGACCACTTCGCCCTGCCCGAGAACATACGCAGCGACCTCGGCCGCCTCGTTCATCAGGACACCGACGCCGACACACTCCTGAGCCGCGCGCTCGCTCCGTTCGGTGCGCCGCCCTGCTACGTACTCACCAGCACCGGACGCACGATCTCCCGCACCGCTTCGGCACCCCCACTGCCGGCGGTGCGGGCGGTGGAGAGCCTGCGCGGCCTCACCGGGGAGACGCTGCGCGTCCAGGCGGAGAGCACCCCGTACGACGCGTGGTATCTCCATGCGCCCCAGGCGGGCGGCGCGCCTCCCCGAGCGTTGCACGAGATAGCCGAGGTGATCGGCCAGTACCGGCACCATCACGATCGCAAGCACGCGGCCCGGCGGCGGGCCGGGCAGGAGCTGATCGCCCTCGTCGCCCTGGGCGACGCCGGCGCCGGAGCGCTGGCGGACGCGCTCGCGTCCTGCGGGCCGCTCGCCGAGGGACCCTGGCGGGTCGTGGTCACGACCACCGGCGGGCGGCATGCGGACAGTGGCGCCACGGAAGCGCTCCACGAGGCGCTCGAACACCTTCCCGCCACGGTCTTCGCGGCGGGTACCACGATGGACGCCGAAGCCGTCGCTGTCGTACGCGTGAGGAGCGAGGACACCCTCCGGCTCGACGAGCCCTGGTCGCTGCTCAACGGCTGCCGACCGCGGACCCCGCTGTACGCCGGGGTCAGCGGCCCCGCCGCGGAGCCCACCGGACTCCATGCCGCCCTCACCCAGGCCCGCTACGCCCTCGCGGCCGCGCGGCACGGCTCCCCGACGACCGGCCAGGTGACCCTGATCGACGAACTCGCCTCCCTGGAATCACTCCTGGCAGGCATCCCCGCGGACGTGCGAAGTGCCTTCAGCGGCACGGCACTCGGCCCGCTCGCCCGCAGCGAGACGGCGTCGCACCGGACGCTTCTGCGGACCCTGGAGGTCTTCCTCGCCCACAACTGCTCCTGGGCCCGCACCGCCCAAGCCCTGCACGTACACATCAACACGGTCCACTACCGCATCGAACGCGTGCAGGCACTCACCGGGCGGGACCTCTCCCGCCTGGATCACAAACTCGACCTGCACGCCGCGCTCCTGTGCCGGTGAGCCACCGGCGGGCGAGCGCCGGCTCACGCAGTGTCGATGTGCACGTCGGTGGACTTCACGCGCGCCGTGACCGTGGCACCGACCTCGATGCCGAGTTCCTCGACCGACTCCCGCGTCACGAGCGAGACGATGCGGTGCGGTCCCGACTGGACCTCGACCTGTGCGGCGACGTCGTCGAGCGTCACGCGCGTCACGATCCCCGGGAACGCGTTGCGTACGGATGTGACCGCGGGGCCTTCCCGCAGCGGGTGCATCCCGGCTGCTCGTTCCCTCGCGAACGCGGCGAGGCTCACGCCGTCGATCGCGCGGTTCCTCAGCCCTTCCCGGTCCATGCGCAGCCGTCCGGAATCCGCCCACCTCCGGACCGTCTCCGAACTCACGCCCAGCAGCCTCGCGGCCTGCCCAATGCTGTACGACGGCACAGACCGCACTCTAGGTCACGCCCCGGCGCCGACCGCCGGCACGGTTTTCCGTCATGGGCAGGTGCGGATCGTCTACGCCCCCTGGCGCACGAAGGAAGACCACGATGCCCTGCCCGGCGGGATCGGCCGGACAGGGCTCTGGGCTCAGCTCACGCGCACTGGCCGGTGTGCGGCCCGGTCACGGTGTTGCCCGACTGCTGCAGGGTGGGTGAGTTGCCCGCGCAGCGCAGGGGCGCACCGACCTGGTTTTCCTCGAACTCCGGTACGCGGTCCTCGGGCAGCAGGCCGCTCCCGCTGTTGTCGTTGATCGTCACCGGAGCCGACATCGTGTTTGACGAAACCTCAAGCCCGCCGGCGTTGCCGTCGAGGGTGAGCGGGGCCTTGAAGGCGTTGCCCGCGCAGTCGGTCCCCTCGTCATCGCCCAGCAGGACGAAGCCGCCGGTGTCCGTGAGGGTGACCCGCCCGTCGAGGGTCGAGTGGCAGATGATGACAGCGAGGGCGCCGTCCGAGGCCACCGGGCCGTTGATCTGTGCACTCGACACCGCCAGTGCTCCGCCGGGCCGCACCTCCACGGGACCGTTCTGGGTGGCGCCGGGGGCGATGCACAGCGACTGGCCGGCGGTCACGGTCAGCCGGCCGTCGTGGTGGGTGACGCACGGCCGGCTGAAGCCGGTGGTGAGGTCGGCGGGCGCGGCTGTGGCGCCGGCCGTGAAGGCGGCGTCGCCGCCGTAGATGGCGGTGATCGTGTGCGCCCCGGGCTGGAACTTGCCGGTGGTGAAGGTCGCCCTTCCGTCAGTGAGCGGTACGGTCGCCAGCTCGGTCGTCCCGTCCCGCAAGGTGACCCGACCGGTCGGGGTGCCCGCGTCCGGGTTGGCCGAGGTCACGGTGGCGGTGACCGTGACGGCGTGGCCGAACAGCGGGGTCGCGGTGTCCGTGCTCAGCGTGACCGACGTCCCGTACCGGAAGGCGATGACGGCCTTGCCGTTGCCGTGGTTGACGCCCTGGAGGAGCGCGACGTCGGTGGCCGACGGATCGGCATGGCTGCTGCCGCCGCCACCGCCCGCGCCGGGGAAGTAGCCCGGGTTGCCGCCGCCGGAGCCGCCGCCACCGCCGTGCCAGCCGCCACCGCCGCCACCGCCACCGGGGCCGCCGGCACCGCCGTTGCCGCCGGTTCCGCCGCTGCCGGGGTTGGGCTCGCTGGTGATCGGGTCGAGGTCGATGCCGGGGGTGCCGGGGCCTCCGTTCAGGGTGTTGGGGTTGCCGTGGCCGGACGCGGTCTGGGTAGCGCCGCCACCGGCGAGGCCGGAACCCAGCGGGCCGTTGCTCTGGCCACCGTCCTGGCCGACCGGACCGCCGCCGGCGCCCCCCTGCAGCATGGGGCCGCCGTTGCCCGCGCCACCGCCGCCGCCGGCCACCAGCACGCGGTCGGAGCCACCGAAGGCCCCGACCCGTACGTCCGAGCCGCCACCGCCCGAACCGCCGCCGCCGTGCGCGCCGCCACCGCCACGGCCGTGGCCGGTGCCGCCGGGACGGGCGAACTCACCGTGCCGGGACGAACCGGGGATGCCCGCCGCGCCGGTGGTGACCTGGAGGGTCTGGCCTGGGGTCACCGGCAGGGTGGCGCGGGTCTCGCCGCCGAGGCCGCCCGGCGCGCCGGAGACCACCGGGTGCGGGTCGATGAAGCCCGCCGCGCTGCCGCCCTCGGCGCCGAACAGGTCGACGTCGACCGCGGTCACGCCGTCCGGGACTTTGAAGGTGTCCGTGCCCACGGAGGTGTACGTGCACGTGGGCTGCGGGGCGGCGGTGAAGACGCCGCCCGTGCCGCAGGGCCCGACGGCGCTCGCCGCCGCGGTTACCGCGGTGAGGGGCACGATCATGGCGGCGACGAGGCCGGTGGTGGCGGCCACCGACGTCATCCTGGATCTGAACACGGTCCGACGGGAGGTCGGGCTGCTGTCGTTCATGGGTGTCGACTCTGTTTCTCCGGGCCTGCGGGCGACCGGGATGGGAAAGCGGGTGCTCCACAGGCGGGCCGGGCCCGCCCGCGGAGCGGGATCAACCGGTGGATCAGACGCCGTCGTCGGCGCAGAGCGCCCAGGCGTCCGAGTAGGTGTTGGGGGAGCCGGCTCCGCCGGTGTGGGTGGAGGCCGTCCAGTACGCGGCCGTGGTGGTCCCGTCGCTGACCGGGTTGCCGCCGCTGTCGCTGGGGAAGCTGCCGGTGAGGTGGTCGCCGCCCGAGCCCGGCGCGGTGAAGTCGGTGGTCGTGACGCTGCCGCCGCTGATGGCCGCGCCGCCGCCGACCAGTTTGCCGTCGGTGCCGCAGCCCACGGTCGCGGTCTGCCCAGCGGTGGCCGAGGTCGGGCCGTTCACCTCGCTGTGGTGGACCTTCACGGTGACACTACTGACGTCGATGCCGCTGCCGCTGCAGATCGCGTAGGCGTATGTGGTGTTGGTGGTGCCGCCACCGCCGCCGTTGAAGCCTTCCGCCGTCCAGGAGTCCGGGTTGGTCTCTCCGTCGGCCGCGGCCTTCAGGCCGTGATCGTGCGCGGAGTTGTTGAAGGTGGGGAAGCTCGCGATCGGCTTGAGGCTGCCGACGTCGGCCGGGGTGGTCCGGGCACCGCCGCCGAGCAGGACGGTGTTGGCCGGGCAGGTCGCCGTGACCGCGAGGGGCGTCGACGAGGTGGTCGGCCCGGCGGCCTTGTTCATGACGATCTGGGTGTGGTTGATCAGATTGCTGGTGAAGCACACCGCGTACGGGGTGGAGGAGAAAGAGCTGTTCACCGCGCCGCCACTGCCGCCGATGCCGAGCCAGTGGGTGTTGTCGGTGCCGACGACACCAGCGGTGCCGGTGTACTCGGTGGAGCCGTTGGAACTGGGCGCCGTGCCGTTCACGTGATTGCTGTTGGACGACGTACCGGTGCCGATGGCCTGGTTGACGCCACCGCCGGAGACGAGGCCGCTGCCGCAGTCCGCGTGGGTGGAGATCTCGGAGAAGGTGGTGGCGGGGCCGAGGGTGGCGCCAGGGGTCTTCACGGTCACGCTCACGGTGTTGGCGTACGCGATCCCGGGCACGGCCAGGGCCAGCAGGGCGCCCGTCACCAGCGCCTTGCCGGCCGGCAGGCGCGGCAGGAATGTGGTCTTCATCGGACTCTTCCTCTCTGATGTCACTGCCGTGCGGGGGGCAGGGCAGCGCGGAGAAACGGCATGCAGGAGAAGAACCGACCGCTTCGTGGGGGAGCGGCCGTCACGGGTCCGGGGGCGGGTGGGAAACCTTCGGCAATGGGAGACGGAACCCGTACGAGTCGGCACGCAACGCGGCTCGCAGACGCGGACATTAACAGTCCGTCGGAAGCGCATCTACAGGCTGATCACACAGGATCAGGTGGCAGATGCTACATACGACGGCCGTTCGGCCTCGAGCCTGCGGCGACGCCACCTCGGACAGCAGCGCCACCACCTCCGCCCGCGCACCGGCGGTGTCCCGGTCGCCCTCTGGCCGTCCTCCGCGTCGACGACCTGACGGGCCTGCGCGCCGCCGCGCTCGCGGAACCGCCGTAATAGTTGTCGGTGTTCTCCACCCACACCAGGGAGGGGCTGGAGGTGAGCCGCGCCCGGCGTCTGGTCCACCGCGGCGTCCAGGAGCGCGGGTCCGTGATGACCTCGCTGCCGCGGCGCGTGGGGCCGCGTCGAGACCTTTCTCCAGGCCCTGCGGTAATCCGCTTGAACCACAGTCGGTGGACGGGCAGGCTTGCGCGGTGATTGTCGAGCTGGCCCCGAGTTTCCTGACCTGGGACGATGTGAATCCCGCCCAGCACTCCTTCGACAGCGTGTCGGCACCGCAGGTGGTGCGGTCGCTCGGACCCGCCCGGAGGGTGCCCAGCCGCCCCGACATCCCCCTCGGTGACCGGGCGATGAGTGCCTGGAGCTGGGGCGAGGGACACCCCTGGGCCGACGCCATGTCGCATGCACTCGCCGAGCACTACGGCCGCTGGACCGTGGGCTGGCGCTGGTCGCACGACGAAGGCGACTTCGACGGAGGACCCGTCGGGAACTGGTGCTGCCCGCGGGACTCGATCACCACACCGCAGGAGACGCTTACCCGTGTCGTAGCGGCCCTGTGCGAGTGGCGCGAGTGGCTGGAGAGTCTCGCCAGGTGGTTCGACGCGTACCCGTTGGACCTGGCCGGCATCGAGGACCAGCGGATCCTGTGGGAACGTGCCGCCCGGAACCTGATCCTTCAGGTGACCGACCGCACCGGCTGCGGCAGCGGTTGGCACGGACACTGCCATCAAGTGCTCACCTGGTTCCTCAGCCGCTGGGGCGTCGCGCCCGACCTGGCGCAGGAGCTGGTCGACGAGGCGATCGGCGGGCGGTTCGCGAGCTGGACCGGCCCCGACATCGTGCTGGTCGATGACGTCGCGGAGCGGCTCGCGCTGTCACTCCGGCCGGACGACGGCGCACCATCCGCCGGGCCCGCGCCGGATCACCTGGAGCGCTGGCTCGCCGTGCGCGAGACCGTGCCATGGCATGAGGTGCCGGACAGCGGCGGAGACGAACCAGTGGCCCCGTCGCGCGACGGCGCGGCGGAGGACATACGCGTATTCGACGGCGCCTTGGATCCCGCCCGCGCACGGGGGATGCTCGCCGCGCTGGAGCTGCTGCGGGCCGATGCGGCGCGCGGTGCCCTGCTCGACTTCGAGCTGCTCCAGCGCTGGCAGCAGCATGTCCTCGGCGCACCGCAGCCACCGCCGTTCCGCGACCTGCCGGCCTTCGCCAAGAGGGGCCGGGAACGTTATGGCATCGGCCCGGACACTCGAGCCCGCCTCGACGCCTGTCTGGCTGAGAGCGCGCGCCACATCGACCGGCCCGTTTCCCTCACCGCCCGGGCCGCGCGTGCCTATCTCGACGTGTGCTTCTTCCATCCCTTCGACGACGGCAACGCCCGGTCCGCTTTCCTCACCCTCGTCTTCGTCCTCGCCCGTGAAGGCGTCGCGCTGGACGGGGTCAGCCTGTTGCGTCGCCTCACCTTCCAGGCCGACGAGCCGCAGGACGCACTGATCCTCACGCGGTACCTCGACGTCCACCTCGCGGAGACCCGACGCAACAGCGCCTCCTCCCTCGACTCATAGCGGTCGGGCACGAAGGCAGGAGGCTTCCGCGTTCGGCTCTGCACCAGAAGATCCTTGAGCACCGGAGCGAGTCAGTGCACGCGCTCCCCGCACTCCGCCGGAAACATCACGACACCTGGCGGCAGTTCGCCCGGGCCCCGGGCGAACACTCGCAGACATGCTTCGCCAGAACCCTCCTCCGGCGGGTACTCGAGGGTGCATTCACTCATCACGGTAGGAGCGCCGGCGAGCTGTATGTCCGCCGTATGCACACCGTCGGGGAGACAGCCGGCCAAGACGCCGAAGGCCAACGTGTCACTGCCGTCGGCCACGCACTCGCGGATCTCGAAGCGCCAGTGCGCAGCCGCGTCGGTCAGCAACGACTTGCCCCTCTTGCCGAGCCCGACCAGGAAATCGGTGCGGGCTCGCAGATGGTGGGCGATGGCACAGCAGATGGGAACCGCGGTGCCGTCTGCAGCCACCACTCGTGTGTAACCGACATGCGGATAGCACGACAGAGCCTCATCAAGCAGCCCCAACGCGGTGTCTCTTGCCGCCGGATGACCCTGCTGGGCGATGTCCAGAAGCAGTGGAGCCGCAACAACAGCCGCTGGGAACACAGCGGCACTGTGGCCATGAACAATCCCACCGCCGCCGAGCCGCGAGCCGGCCTCCGCCGCCTGTACCAAGGTCGCTGCCTTGGCCAGGTCATGCAGACCACGGGCGGCACGATCCGGTTCGTACCAGTCGGGATGGCCCGGTAGGGAAGCCCAGTCCACCGCGTCGATCTCATCCAGCACAGCGGCATCCTCGCACGCAGCCACTGCCCGCCGTGCAAGTTCCGACGAGGCTTGGAAGTCCCTCCGTCAGGTGTTCTCAGGAGTAGGTCATCGGGCAGCCGTAGCGCAGGGAGTACTGGGCGGCGCGCAGGTAGAGCGCCACGTAGAAGGCCGCGTCCCGGTCCTCGGCCCACGGCCCGGGTCGCACCCGGGCGGTCCGCTCCGCCCCGCCTTCCAGGAACCACAGGCTCAGTGCGAGATTCTCACCCGCCGGTATCGCGTCCACGGGCAGTGCGACGGCACCGGCCAGCCGCTCGGCCCCAAGCTTGGCGGGTCCGGTTCACGCGGCTGCGCCTGGAGATGACCGTTGCGGACGTGCCCGCGTTCGGTGGGGGCGTGCCACGCGGACGCCAAGTGAGCCGGCCGGACTGTGCCGGTGTGCTGCCCAGTTCGGGGGAGGGGGTGGCCGGGGCACGCTCCCGGCGATCCGGGAGGGATCCCGCCCGCACCGGGTTCAGGAGGACCACCGGCTGAGCGGTCGGCCGGCTACGTCACACAGTACGGTGCATGCCGACCGATGCCGGAGCCGTCTGCCGGAAGCCGAACTTCTCATACAGGAACTGGGCATCGCCGTCGGCGATCAACGAGACATAGGCACCGTCCGGGGCGCGCCGTTCCAGCTCGCCCACCAGCTCCGCCATGATCCGCTTGCCCAGGCCCCGGCCCTGGTGCTCAGGCACGACGCAGATGTCGACGATCTGGAAAAAGCAGCCGCCGTCTCCGATGACCCGGCCCATTCCGACCGGCTCTTCCCCTCGCAGCACCGTCACGCCATGCCAGGTGTTCGGCAGGCCGGCCTCCGCGGCCTCCACCGTTTTCGCGCTCAGCCCCGAGACCACCCGCAGCCTGAGGTAGGTCTCCACGGATGGCGAGCCAGCACGCAATGAGTAAGGGTCAATGTCTACGTTCACCTGCTACAGGGTACGGAAGGGTGGCCCTCGAGGCAAAAACCGTGAGGACCCCACACACCACACCTTCCCGTCCGTTCGGCGGTAGGCAGGCCGGCCGTTGTGCTCGCCGTCCCGTTCGAAGTGGTAACGGAGCCCGTCTATGGCGCACGAAGGTAAAGGATGTGAGTGCCGTCATACTTTCGGCACTGCTATCCGGCCTCTCGGGCGGAGCGGGGTTGGGCGCGCAAGGCAGGCACGCGGGCTGTGTCGTCCGCTTCGGCCAAGCTCTCTCCCAGGGTCAGGAGCGACAGGAGCCTCACGGGCCGGCCGGCTGTCGCGGCAGCCTCGAGTTTGTGGTGGCCGTCGAGAAGGAAGTGGGTCAGGCCCCAGTGCACGGAGGGGTCGTCGCCCAGGCCGAGGGCGGGCTGGCACACGTCCAGCGTGGAGATCGCCACCGCCGTGGGGACCGTTCCCCGCTCCATGAGCGCGACGTACTTCTCGACACGATCCCTCTCGTTCCAGGTCGGGGGGACCATGGGCACGATGAACTCGTAGAGGTGGGCGTCCGCGTCGACGGGGGTCTCGAAGGTCCGGTAGTACGGGGTGTGCGGATACTCCGGGAGGCCCCAGAACTGGTCGACGCCCCACGTCGTGACCTGCTCGCTGCTGAAGTAGTCGCCATCTTTGCCGGGGATGACCAGCGTGGGCTCCACGTCCAGGAGCAGCGGAAGGTACTCGCCCTCCGGCAGCAGCGCACCGAACGCCTCGATCACGCCGTCGTCGTCCGGGTCGTTCAGTGCCGCCATAAGCCGTTCCTGCACGCTCTCCAGGGACAACTTCTCGTTCGCGCCTTCCAGCCGGCGGAACAGGAGTGGGCATGTTCCGCAGTAGGAGCTGAGCTCGAAGGCGGGCTTGTCGTCGATCATCAGCAAGCGGCGCCGCGGCCCGCCGTTCTCGTGCAGTTCCGCCCCGAAGCCCAGCCGTGCCTCAGGAGCAGGGACGCCGAGACTACGAGGGTCGCCCTTTTCGATCATCACGCACCGACCGTAAGGGACGCGCTGAACCGGTTCCACCCCATACAAACTGTTCGAGCAGTCCCGGCAGTGGGAGCAGGTCGTCCTTACGGTGGCTGCTCTCGCGGATGGTGAGACTGCGTGCCGGATCCCCTTCTGGCATTCCTTTGCTTCGAAGAGGTCGGAACGGCCGGAGGCGGCAGCGGTGGTGTGTTCCGCTGCCGCCTCCGGATGGGGATTACCGCTGGGACGGGGCCGGTGCCGCGGTGGAGAACCGGGCGGTGGTGGTGTCCTCGCTCCAGCGATGCAGGCCGGACTTCTCCAGCACGCGGACGGAGGCCGGGTTCGACAGCTCCACGTCTGCGCACACGGTGTGCACCTCGGGCGCGGTCAAGGCGAACTCGACGATGGCGCGGGTGGCTTCGGAGGCGTAGCCGAGGCCCCGGCGGGAGGCGACAACGCCGTAGCCGACCTCGATGGTGCCGCTGCTCGGCGGCCAGAACAGACCGATGGAACCGACCACCAGACCGCCGGCCCGCTCGATGATCTGGCGATGGCCGTACTTGGTCAGGCCGTCGGGGTGTTCGGTGAGGAATCCGGCGATGACGCGGTCGCCTTCAGCGGGGAAGTCCTCGGCCCAGTGCGTCAGCCGGGCGTCGCTGAGGACAGCGGCGAGTTCACCGGTGGACCATGGACGCAGCACGAGGCGGTCAGTGGTCAGGTCCGTACCGGTCAATGAGAAAGAAGACACGCGACACTCCTGGTCGTTTCGGACGACCGGGCCGCGGGCTACCCTCGCGCGGCCCGGACAAGGGCATGCTGATGAAGCGCCTGGCGGGCCATATTCATCAACCTCCCTTGCCGCAGCTGTGATCGCGGGTCTCGCGCGTCGAGGGATCGTATCAAGGACGGGTGGACGCGGCTGAGCGCCTGGGTCGGGCTCGGGGCGACGAGGTACTTGCCGGTCAGCGCCTGCGGGCGGCGGAGCCGGGGCGTGAAGGGGGCCAGTCGTTCAGTCGGTGAGCGCCTGGTCGGGGGTTTCGCGGATGTCGATGAGGGCGTCGACGCCGACGAGCTGCAGAGTACGCATCACGGAGTGGCCGACGCCTGCCAGGCGCAACCAGCCGCCGGCCTGGGTGAGTGCCTGGTGGGCGGTGATCAGAATGTTGATGCCGCTGGAGTCCATGAACGTCACCTGCCGCATGTCCACCACCACGCGGGGCAGGGGCGCGCCGGCCACATCGAGGGCCTGACCGAGTGTGCCGCCGGTGTGGTGGTCTATTTCCCCTACCGCGGTCAGCACACGGATGCCGTCCGCACTGGACGCCGTGACGGACAGCCCGTCCGGCTGCGCAATGTGTTCGGTGCTCGGCACTTCTTCCTCACCCATGACAGCGATCCTGGCACACGAGGCTCTTACTTCGCTTCGCTGCTTCGCAGACACCGGCTGACCCTGGTGTGGTGAAGGTGAGACGGAGCTGGCAAGGTGTCGGCAAGCGTCGATCGTCGGGGGTGGGGGTAGGCGCTGGGGCGTGAACGGGGGAGTGAAGGCGGCTGTGATGGATTCAACGCCCATGGGCGAGGACGGCTCCGCGCCCGGCGGGCCGGTCCCGCACGCCACGGTCGCCCTGGGCGGCGACGGCTCGGTCATCGCCCAGGCCCGTCATCTCGCCGCCGGTTTCCTCACCCGTGTCCAGGCCGAACACGGCCTGCCCGTCTCCCAGCGGGTGATGGAGCTCACGCAGCTGGTGGTCAGCGAGCTGGTCACCAACGCCCGCAAGTACGCCCCCGGCCCCGTGCTGCTGGACCTGCGCATCCTCGGTGACCTGATCGAGGTGGGGGTGTGGGACTCCGACCCGAGCCTGCCCATCGCCAAGGCCGCCGACGCGGGCCGGGTCGGCCAGCACGGCCTGGAAATAGTGATGGCCGTCGCCCAGGGCTTCGAAGTCCGGAGCGAACCGGTCGGCAAACGCATCACCGCCCGCCTCGCCCTCGCCGACGACCCCAACGCCGCCTCCTGCGGCCACCCGCCCCTCTGAAACCGATTACTGAAACTCATTCGGAGCGTCTGGGCGTCTGCCGCGTGGACGGTGGAGCGTCACCGTACCGGGCAGCCGACAGTGGGGCCGTTACGAGGCGGTCGCGTCCTCGATCGTGTCCCGGATCTCCAGGAGGGTGTCGACGGCGGTGATGGCGCACAGTCGCCGGACGGGGGCGGATGGCGCGACCAGGCGCAGGGCGGTCGCTTGGTGGGTGAGGATGAGCAGGTTCAGGAACGTCGAGTCCGCGAAGGTGACCTGAGAGGCGTCCAGGATCACCTTGGGGTACTTCTTGGCGGCGGCGTCCAGCGCGTCGGCCAGTGGCTTGATCGATTGCATGTCGTAGTCGCCGTGAGCCTCGATCACCCAGGCGCCGTGCTGGTCGCACTGGAGCACGCCGGCCCCGTGCGAGACAGACCCCGTTGTCTGTTCCGGCAGCAGCGTCGCGCTGGTGCTGCTCGCAACGGTCGGCACGACGGCCTCATCCCACACCATTTTGGAGCCCTCCTTGCCGCTTGCCCTCACGGGAGCCTGCCACCCGTTGCATGAAAACTATGTCATGTAAATGGTTTCCGGCAACCTCAGCCCTCTAAAATGCCGGACATGGCCGAAGTTCCTGAGTCACACAGCGGATGGACATTCATCACCAGCCACGCGCGCGTCCTGGCGGCCATCGCCGACAACCCCAACGCCCGCATCCGCGACCTCGCCGCCCACTGCCGCCTGACCGAGCGCGCCGTAGCGCGGATCATCTCGGACCTCGAGCAGGACGGCTACCTCTCCCACACCCGCGAGGGACGCACGAACACCTACCGCATCGAGCCGGACAAGGTCCTGCGCCACCCCGCCGAAGCCGGCCTCCCCGTAGCCTCGCTGCTCTCCCTGCTCGTACAGGACGAGACCGAACGCACCACGCCGGCCACCGCTCGCCACTGACTGTTCCGAACACGGGCGGCCGGGAAGCTTCTGCACGACATCCCGTACGCCGCACGCCGAACCCGCCCGGAACAGCGTTGCAGTCCCGCTCGCCCGCTGCCCGGGCCGGCGCTACCGCCAAGGCGTCGGCGTCGCCGCATTGCAGGGCGGTGGCGAAGGCGGTGACGGCTTCACGGACCCGGACGTCGCCCAGCTTGCGGGCAAGGTCTCAGCCGCGAGCAGGCAGGGACACGCTGGGCGAGCAGCCGGCGGGCGCGGGCCGGGGCGGAGTTCAACACGCACTCGCTGCGCGCCCTGCAGAGCACCGCCGCTCAGACTTCTGCAACCGCCTCTGAGGTGCGCAATACGGGCACCGACGTTCAGATCCTCGCCGGGCAGCGGCCCGATTTGCTCATCGTGCTGCCTACGCGCGCTCCTCGGGCCGCAACCCCCGGCGCGCACAGACGGGCGCCGGAGGGCCAACCCATGGCAGGACGCGCCGTCAGATATGCGAGATTAATCATCTTATCTGGCTTATGGTGTGATGGTTTTGATTGTCCGTGGGGGGACGTACAACGCGCCCTCACACGGCGCGGGTGGGGATGCCCATGAGTGACCTCAGCCGTAGAAACGCGGCCCGCCTCGGCCTAGGCGCCGGCCTCGGCACCGCCGCCGCGACGCTCGCTGGATGCGGGCGCGAGGAACGCCCCAGCCGGACCCCGGCGGTGCCCGGCCGCCGGCCCGAGCAGGCCGCAGGGGGTGGTGCCCAGGCCCTGCCCCGGCTGATCGGAGACGGCTCCACGGCGTACACTGGCCGGCAGCCCGGACAGCCGGCCGCACCTGAGCGTCTCGAGGCGGGTCAGCAACCACCACAGTTCGTGATCTTCTCCTGGGACGGTGCCGGCGAGGTCGGGACCGGCCTCTTCCCGCGCTTCCTCGAACTGGCACGACAGCACGACGCGCACATGACGTTCTTCCTCTCGGGCCTGTACCTGCTTCCCGAAGAGCGAAAGCGGCTCTACCACCCGCCGAACAACCCCCAGGGCGCTTCAGAGATCGGCTACCTGACCAACGCTCACCTCAAGGAAACGCTCACCTACGTCCACCAGGCATGGACCGACGGCCACGAGATCGGCACGCACTTCAACGGCCACTTCTGCTCCGGCTCCGGCTCCGTCGCCAACTGGACGCCCGCTCAGTGGCGCAGCGAAATCGAACAGGCCCGAACATTCGTCAAGACCTGGCGCACCAACACCGGCTGGCTCGACCACCCGCCGCTGCCCTTCGACTACGACAAGGAACTCATCGGCGGTCGTACCCCCTGTCTGCTCGGCCAGGAGAACCTGCTGCCGGTCGCCCGCGAGCTCGGCTGGCGTTACGATGCGTCCTCCCCGGGCGGCGTCCAGCGCTGGCCCTCGAAGAAGGACGGCGTGTGGGACCTGCCGCTGCAGGGCATCCCGTTCCCCGGACACAGCTTCGAGGTCCTGTCGATGGACTACAACATCCTCGCCAACCAGTCGCACAACTCCACCCGTGCGCCCTCCTACCACTACTCGGCCTGGCGCACGCAGGCCACCCAGGCCTACCTGGCCGGCTTCCAGCGTGCCTATGAGACCAACCGCGCGCCGATGTACATCGGCAACCACTTCGAGGAATGGAACGGCGGCATCTACATGGACGCCGTCGAAGCAACTCTGAAACGGATCGCCGACATGAAGGACGTACGCCTCGTGTCGTTCCGGCAGTTCGTCGACTGGCTCGACGCCCAAGACCCCGCCATCCTCGCCAAACTGCGCGCTCTGGAAGTCGGCCAGATCCCACCCGGCGGCTGGACCGCCTACCTGCGACCGGCCGCGGCTCGGTGACCAGGATGCCGGAACCGGCCACCCCACCGCGACCGGCGCGGCCGTACCCAGCCCCTCGACCGCCGTCGCGGCGGCCGCGTCGGCGCGCGGATCGCAAGGGACCGAAACCCCGCCAGTCTCAGAGTTGAACGCGTTCAACATCTCTGGCAAGTTGTCTTCCACGGCCGTTCCTTTCGGTTGGCCGATACGGGCCGGCGGTGGGAGGGCATGGTGGCGTCTGGGAGAGGGCTGAGTGCGTGGTGGTCAGCCCTCGGCAGCCTGGCGGTGGTGTTGACCGTTCTGACCGCGTGCGCCGGCCCTTTTCAGTACTACGGGGGGACAGGACTCCACGACGCCACGACGGCCGAAGTCGTCGGGGACTGGGAAAACGTCGAGGGGACCCACGTGGTGCTTCGCAAAGCCGGAACGGCTCTTGTCGAAAGACTCGACGGGCAGGACTTCGACTTCGAGGACGGCTGGCGCCTCTCCGGTACGGGAACCTGGCAACTGACCGACCATGACGGCGGCCAGGTCGTCCGGCTCACACTGACCGCCCGAATAGGGGTGGAGAGGCGTTCCCCCGCGGCGCCAACCGACGCCTCGGCTCCGCCGCCTCCCTCGACATACGTGTGGTCCTTCTACGTGGACCGTGATCAGCATGACCAGTTGAAGCTGTTCTTCTTCTACGGCGACCCCGACATCGGGAACGCATACGTGATGACGCGTAGGCGCCTGTCAGGCAATCGTTGACAGCCGCAACCAGCACTGTCGCTGCGTAGTGCATGGCGAGGTTGCCGTAGCGGCCGCGCGTGCCGACGGCATCGCCGACTTCCTGCCCTACGCGTGCATCGCCACCGCGGCGACTGCTCTCGCCCCTGGCGACACCGTCCTGCTCTACACCGACGGCATCACCGACGCCAGCACCGGCGCCGACCGCAGCAACCTGTTCGGGAACGAAGCCCTGCCCCAGAGACACGCGCTGGCTCGGTCATCGGCGAGGTCTCCGCAGTGACAACACATGTGCGCACAGAGCCGTGTGGCCCGACGGCCGGGTGCTCGCAAGGGTCCGATCGGCTCGCTCGCCAGCACCTGTTACGTTTGCGGCCGTTGTAAAAGCGTAAAGAGAGAACGGGTGTTGTTGTGCGCAAGGCGCGTTGGACAGCGGTCGCGACGTTCGCCGTGGCCGTGATGGCCGCCGGTTGCAGCAGCGAGAGCGCGGGTGAGAAGCCGGCGGACGGCAAGGCAAGTGCCACCACCGCCGCGACGGAGAAGCCCGCGGGGGCGGCCGCCTCTCAGGGAACGCTCCTCGACCGGGCAGCCGGCACCTGGAAGTACATCGCCACCCCGGGTGACACGACACTGGACACGCTCGTCATCAAGGACGGCAAAGCCAAAGCCGAGGGCGCCAAGCTCTCGTGCACGGGCACCTTCGTCCCCGTAAAAGAGAACGGCGAGGAATCCGCGACCATCACCTACACCTGCCAGGGTGGCAAGGACGGTGGGCGCGGCCTGGGTCACCTGAAGGTGAAACCGGACGGCTCCTCGCTCGTGATCGACTTCGACGGGCCCGCCGGGGGCTGGGGCGGCCCGGTCGACAGCTACCGTCGAGCCTGACCGCGTGCGCGCGACACCCACGACGGCCGGCACTTGCTGATCTGCTCCGTGAGCGCGCTTACCCAGGATGCAGGGGCTGTTGCAGTCGCCTCTGACCTATGGCGCGCACACAGCCGTCGCCACGCGCTTCGGCATGCGAGCGTACGTCGTCCACGGATCGGCACCGTGGGCGGCGTCCCTTCAGCGGCGTGCCGCACAACCGCGTCCGACCCGCTTGCGCACCCGACGTACCAACTCGTCCGCGGCCTGCGGCCACTGTGCGTACTGGAAGTCGAAGCCTGCCTGGATCAATCGGCCCGGGACGACGCGGCGGCTCTTGAGCAGCAGTTCGGTGTCGGAACGAAGAGCGAAAGCGCCGACCTCGGCCATCCACTTGGTCGCGGGGAGACCCACGGGTATACCCCACGCGGAGCGCAGGGTGCGCATGAATGCGCGCTGCGGCAGGGGATGGGGAGCCGCCAGGTTCACCGGCCCTGCGATGTCTTCCCGGTCGATCAGGAACTCCACCGCGCGCACGAAGTCGTGTTCGTGGATCCACGACACGTACTGTGCTCCACCGGCGACCGGGCCGCCGAGACCCAGGCGGGCCAGTCCCAGCAGGACGGCGAAGACCCCGCCGGGGTCCGGGCTCATCACCATGGCCGAGCGTAGGGCGACCTTGCGCGTGGCCGGCGTTTCGGCTTGCTGCTGCGCCTGCTCCCAGGCCTTGGCGATCTCGACGCTGTACGCCCAGTAGTCCGGCACGCCCGGTTCGGTACCGCCGATCACACCGGTGGTCTCGTCGTTGGGGGCGTCGAAGCGGTGCGCGTACACCGTGGCGGTGCTCATCTGCAGCCAGACCCGGGGCGGTCGGGCAGCACCCGCGATCGCGGCGCCCACGAGCCGGGTGGAGTCGACCCGGGAGTCCATCATCTCCCGCAGATTGGCCTCCGTGTATCGGCAGCTCACGGTGCGTCCGGCCAGATTGATGACCACATCGCTGCCGTCCACTGCCGCCGTCCACGGCCCCAGGGTCCGACCGTCCCAATGAACCTCGCCCTCGTGCCTGGGGCGTCTGGTGAGGATCACGACGTCGTGGCCGGCGGCTTCGAATGCGCGCTTCAGGACCGCGCCGACCTGTCCGGTTCCGCCCGGAATCACCATCTTCATCGGCTCCGCCTCCTTCGTCTCGGCTGAGCCTAGACCAAGGAGTTGAACACGTTCAAAACTGGGGTGCGATGCACGATTCCAGTCGGGTGCGCACACGGTTCCCTGCCTTCCGTCGGCCATCCGACGATCGTCGGCTGCACCCCCGCCAAGTGGCTGGAACTCCCCGGCACACGCGGTCATCGCCGGTGTTCCAGCTCACAGCGTCCATGTGCTAGAGGCGACGTCGCAGTGGTGTCGGAGCCGGTCAAGAAGGCGGTGGCGACAGATCCAGGGGGAGGGCCCCACCAGGGGCCGGGAAGGGCAGGATGCGAAGCGGGGCACAATCAGGCGATGACCGACCGCCGCTCCCAGGGCATCGGACCTGTGATCGGCGCCATGCCGAGTCGTACGACAGCTCGTTCGCCCGTGAGATGGTTGCGGCCATGACTCTTGGCGCGCCGGGCAGCGAGATCTCACTCGAGACGAGTCGGCTGCTGCTCAGACCGTGGCGGGTGGACGAGGCTGTCGTCCAGCGTGAACTGTGGACCGAACGTGATCCCCGAGTGCCGCCGCACCGCCGAATCGACGCGGACGGACACCCCACGGTCGCGGAGCTCGAGGATTCGATCCGCACCAACGACGTGTGGTCGACCGGGTTGCTGGCGGTTGAGCGGAAGGCGTCTCGTGACGTCATCGGCTATTGCGGGCTGGTCGACAGCGGACGGGGATCGGTAGGAGAACCGGAACTGGCATTCGAGCTGCTACGCCGAGTTTGGCGTCAGGGCTACGCGACCGAGGCTTCGTTGGCGGTCCTGGAATGGGCGCGATCGTCCGGGTACGAACGTCTGTGGGCCACCGTCTGGGACTGGAACACCGCTTCTCGCAGAGTGCTGGCCAAGGTCGGGTTCACCGAGACCGATCGGAAGGAAGTGGACGCGGTGCACGGGACCACCTTGTTCACCACGAGACGGCTCTGACACACCCGACGTTCGACCTTGCGGACGGATCCGTGCAGTGCCGCCTTGCGACAGGTGTCCCCATTGGCGTCGACAGGCAGAGGCGGATGCGGCACAGGCTCCACGGAGGGCGTTCGGCCCGGCGCTCGGCAAAGCCGTCGAATGGTCCGGCGTCCGCGCCGCACCGGTCTTGCGGGGCGGCATTTCAGCGATGTGCCTGGCCGCCGCCCTCTGGCTGATGTACGTCACGCGATCCGCTGCCACTCGCTGAACCAGCGTGGCAGCGCGGCTGCGGGAGGCACGGTCCCGCAGCGAGCCGGCCCACGGAGCGACCGGCATGCGCGAACACGGATCCAAGTACCGACGGCTCACCGGGCCCGATTTACGGGTGACGTGGGAAGGGATGGGGGCTTGGGCAGCGTGCCCAAGCCCCCATCCTCTCCCTGCCCGACCCGTGACGCGTCGGCTGCACACAGCGGACGGCCTACGTCATCAACTCGATGTGCGGATGCTCGGGGTCCGCCGGGCAGGCGAACAGGTGCTGCCGGTAGCCGCTGCCTATCTGGACACCGGTCGCGTTGTAGCCGCGGTGGCCGGGGTATGGCCCAGCACCCGGGTGGGGGTGCGGAGACCAGCTGTTCCCGGCATCGTCCCCTTCCTCGAACGTGGCGACGGTCATCAGGACCTCCATGCGGGTGCCGCACTCGGAGCAGGGGTGCGCGTGGGGGTCGGTGGAGTTCCAAGCGGGCCAGCCGCCGACCTTCCAGCCGGGTGCGTTGGACAGCACACAGTCGTAGTACGTCTCCGGGTCCATCTCTTCCGCTGCTGCCTGCGGCACACTCCACTGCTTGAGCTGCTCCCGCAGTTCTTCGCTCAGCTCCAGATGGTCGGGGTACTCGGTGATCTGCTCCGGTTCGAGCACGCACGGTTCCGGCAGATAGCCGTCGAACTGCACTGCGGGCGGCTCGGGGGGCGTGTCGAGAATGTCGGTGACGGCGGCTGCCGAACGCCATGAGAGCCGGGTCTTGGGCATGATCGGATGATCGAAGGGACACCAGAGAACCTGCAGCAGGTCCGTGCCCTCCGGCGGGCTCAGATCGGGCACGTCCCTTACGTACAGCTGCGCGACAGGCAGCATCGCCATGGGGCCGTCGTACGCCTGGACCGCCGGCCTCACCGGATACGTCCGAGGGGGCCGGATCCGCTGGAGAGTCTCCCGTTCCTCCGGAGTCAGGTCCCGGCCGTGCGAGGCGGCGAAGATCCGGCGTTCCAGCCGCAGATCCGCCGGGGACCGGGCTGGGTTGATGCCATCCACCACATGGGGTTCCTCGCAGTACGGCCACGGCTCCCCGGCGGGCCACAGCAGCGGCCCGCCGATCGAGCTGTCGTGCCACGTCGGCGACCCAGGGCGGGGGTGCAGGCGGGTCGCCGTACGGGCCAGCGGAGCCAGTTCCAGGAAGACCGCGGCAACGTCGATCGGCCGTGGGGGAGTGACAGGAGTGACATTCATGGCCGCAATCCTGCCAATCGCCTCTGACAACGGCCCTTGTGGCCGCCCCACGGGCTGGCTTGTGTGGGCGCCGAGCACACCGCCCGGCACGGCGCCCTCGGCCGGGCCGCCCTGCTGCTGGGCGCGGAAGTACATGCCGTCGAAGGACGGCCCCGCGGCCCCGCACGAAAAGGCGCGGCTGCCGGGCTGTCGTGGTGCGAAAATCGGTCCGCAACCTGATCCACATCCGCGTCCCGGAGGCCGGCATGGACGTCGCTTCGCTGCTGCCCTTGACCACGGCCCGGTTGTTGCTGCGCTTGTTCACTCCCGACGACGCCGATGACCTGTACGCCTACCAGAGCCTGCCGAGCGTGGCGCGCTACTTGTACCGGCCGGCGCACACGCGTCAGCGCAGCGAGCAGGTCGCCGCCGAGCGCGCGGCGCAGACGGTCTGGCGCGCCGACGGGGACAAACTGGCGCTCGCCGTCTGCCGACGCGATGAGCCCGGCGTACTCGGCGAGGTGAGCCTCACCCTGGCCGATGCCCGCGCCGCACAGGCCGAGATCGGCTGGACTCTCGACCCACGTCACCAGGGGCACGGCTATGCGACCGAGGCGGCCGCGGCGCTGGCCGGGTTTGCCTTCGACACACTGGGCGTGCACCGGCTCTACGCACGGCTGGATGTCGAGAACACCGGGTCTGTGCGGGTCTGTGAGCGCCTCGGGATGCGCCGCGAGGCGCACCTGGTCGAGAACGACCTCGACGGGGATCGCTGGGGCAGCGAGTACATCTATGCGGCGCTGTCCGCGGATCTCGGCAGCCGGTCAGGCGTTTGAGCTCGACGCCCGCCGCCTGATGTTCGTGATCTCCCTGGAGGAAAAGCCGGGGAGGTCGGTGGGGTTGGTCTGTTCGGGTGAATCCGGTGCCAGGGGTCACGTCCGAGCCCGCGACGGCGGTGGCGATGAAGAGGACATTCCGGGCATTCGTCCCCGATCAGAAGCTGATGCTGCCGCCTCCACCGGATGAGTGGCTACCGAGGCATCCGGCCCGGTTCTGGCCGAACTGGTCGACGATGTACTCGACCTGGGTCGATGCTGCTGGCCTACACCGAGAAGCGCGCATTCCCCCTGCATGACCCGCGATCAATGACTCGGCTGCTGATCTACCGCCACCTGCGGGGCACGGTGAGTGGCGGGTGGCCGTGCCCGGGGTGAAGCTGGAGATGATCGCCGGGCACGGAGAGAAGCCCGTAACCGGAGCGGTCGGGTGACTTGAAACCCGGGATCGGGGAACCGGAGGAGATGCCCTGACCCACGAGGGGAGGCGGGGTGCCCGGACGGCTGGCTCCCTCATCGGAAGAAGGACCATGATGGTGCACGAAGACGACGGCGGGCAGGCCGCGCCGAACACGCCGGGTACGCGCACCTACGGCGACGGCGACGGCGACGGGACCACGCACCGGCGTCCGCTGCGCGAGCGGCACGTCGAGGAGACGGTCGAGGTCGCGGTGCCGGTCCGCACGGCCTACAACCAGTGGACGCAGTTCAAGACGTTCCCGCGCTTCTCGGCCGTGGTGCGCGACGTCGTGCAGGTGCGGCCCACCGTCACCGAGTGGACCATCGGCTACGGCCCCCTGCGCCATCGTTTCTCGGTCGAGATCCTGGAACAGGACCCTGACGCCTACCTGGCCTGGCGTGGTCTGGAGCAGCACCCCACCCACCAGGGTGAGGTGGAGTTCAGGCCCACGGAGTCCGGTGGCACCGCGATCACGGTGCGGATGCTCCTCCGACCACGGGGGACCGCGAAGGTCCTCACCCGCTCGCGCAGGGTGGCAGGGCTGACCGCCCGGCTGGTGCGCGGGGAACTGATGAACTTCAAGCACTTCATCGAAGGGCTCGGCCAGGAGGGCGGTGCCTGGCGCGGCACCATCCGCAACGGCCGTGTTCAGCACGACACCGCGGAACCGCCCAGGAGCCGTGTCGCCCAGTGGCCCGTCGGCTGACCCGCGTACCGCACACGGCAAGAGAAAGGCGAAGCGATGCAGAACCCGCCCGGTGAGGAGCCGGAGAGCTCCCTCTCCGTGACACCGCCGAAGAAGTGGGCGGCCGGGGTCCCCGCCGTCGTGCACGCGCTGGAGTACTCCCTGGAGCAGACCTCGCCGCGCAAGACGGGCGTGGACCTGCTCACCATGAACCAGGTGGGCGGGATCGACTGCCCGGGCTGCGCGTGGGCGGACCCAGCCCCGGGCCGGCGCCATCGCAACGAGTACTGCGAGAACGGCGCCAAGCACATCAACGACGAGGCCACGACGCGCCGGATCACGGCGGAGTTCTTTCGCGAGCACAGCGTGTCCGATCTGGCCGCTCGTTCCGACATGTGGCTCAACCAGCAGGGCCGGCTCACCGAGCCGATGATCAAGCGGCCCGGGTCGGACCACTACGAGCCCATCGGCTGGAACGACGCCCTGGGCGTCCTCGCGCAGGAGCTGCGGGGGCTGGAGTCGCCCGACGAGGCCGTCTTCTACACCTCCGGCCGGGCCAGCAACGAAGCCGCCTTCGTCTTCCAGCTCTTCGCCCGCGCCTTCGGCACCAACAACCTGCCCGACTGCAGCAACATGTGCCACGAGTCCAGCGGTGCCGCCCTGAACGAGACGCTGGGCGTCGGCAAGGGCACGGTCAGTCTCGACGACCTCCACCACGCGGACCTGATCTTCCTGGTGGGGCAGAACCCGGGCAGCAATCACCCGCGGCAGCTTTCGGCTCTGGAGGAGGCCAAGCGCAACGGCGGCCGCATCGTGGCGGTGAACCCGTTGCCCGAGGCGGGGCTGCGGCGCTTCAAGAACCCGCAGAAGCCGCGCGGGGTCGTGGGGCGCGGCACCCAGATCGCCGACCGCTTCCTGCACATCAAGCCGGGCGGGGACCTCGCGCTGTTCCAGGCACTGAACCGGCTGCTGCTCGAGGCGGAGGACGCGCGTCCCGGCACCGTCCTGGACCACGACTTCATCAACGCCCACACCTCCGGTTTCGAGGAGTTCGCCCGTCACGCCCGCACCGTCGACTGGGACGACGTGCGCGCGGCGACGGGACTGACCCGCGAGGAGATCGAGAAGGTCCTCGACGAGGTCCTGCGCAGTGAACGCGTCGTCGTGTGCTGGGCGATGGGCATCACCCAGCACAAGCACGGCGTGCCCACCATCCGCGAAATCGTCAACTTCCTCATGCTGCGCGGCAATCTGGGGCGTGCCGGCACCGGCGCCTGCCCGGTGCGCGGCCACAGCAACGTCCAGGGCGACCGGACCATGGGCATCTGGGAGCAGATGCCGGACACCTTCCTGGACGCCCTGCAGAAGGAGTTCGGCTTCGACCCGCCGCGCCCGCACGGCTTGGACTCGGTGAACTCGATCAAGGCGATGCTGGAGGGCCGCGTCAAGGTCTTCCTCGCCCTGGCCGGGAACTTCGTGCGCGCGGCACCCGACAGCGAGGTCACCGAGAAGGCGATGCGTTCGTGCCGGCTGACCGCCCACATCTCCACCAAGCTCAACCGCTCGCACACCGTCTGCGGCGACACCGCCCTGATCCTGCCGACGCTGGGGCGCACCGAGCGTGATGTCCAGGCCGACGGCGAACAGTTCGTCACCGTCGAGAACTCCATGAGCGAGGTGCACACCTCCCGGGGACGGCTCGAACCGGCCTCGCACATGCTGCTGAGCGAAGTCGCCATCCTGTGCCGGCTCGCCCGGCTGAGCCTCGACGGCGAGGGGGACATCCCCTGGGCCAAATTCGAGGGCGACTACAACACCATCCGCGACAGCATCTCCCGGATCGTGCCGGGCTTCCACGACTTCAACGCCCGGGTGACCCGGCCGGGAGGCTTCCAGCTGCCCAACCCGGTCAACGAGGGCGTGTTCCGGACCGAGACCGGCAAGGCCCGGTTCACCTGCAACGAACGGGTGGTCCCCCGGGCCCCGGAGGGGCACCTGCTGCTGCAGACCCTGCGCTCGCACGACCAGTGGAACACCGTCCCGTACACCAACAACGACCGTTACCGCGGCATCCACGGCAGCCGCCACGTCGTCCTCGTCAACCCGGCCGACCTGTCCGAACTCGGCCTCGCGCAAGGCGATCGCGTGGACCTGGTCAGCGTCTGGGAGGACGGCACCGAGCGCCGGGCCGAGAACTTCCAGGTCGTGCCCTACCCGGCGGCCAAGGGTTCGGCCGCCGCCTACTACCCGGAGACGAACGTCCTGGTGCCGCTCGACAGCGTCGCGGACGTGAGCAACCAGCCCACGTCGAAGGGCATCGTCGTCCGCCTCGAACCCACGGGCGACCGATCCCGACCGGCATCCGTCTGACCGAGACCGTTGATGGTCCGCCGCTCGACTTCCTTGCGTCGGCGGCGGATTCCCTTGTCGAACCCTGTGGGCCGTGCCGCCGTGGCTGCCGCGGCGCCGGCGGCCGGCCCGCTGCACGCAGGACCGGTCCGGTGTTCCCGCCTGACTGCTGAGCGGAAGCAACTTGCTCGCACCTCAGCCGCGACAGCCGAGATGAACTGCTTCTTCGCGCAACATATCTAGACTTTGAGTCACTTCAGTCGCTGTGGGGCCGCCAAGTAGCGGCCCTGCGAGCGCACTTGTGCGAGAGCCTGACGGTCTCCAGATCAGGTGGACGAGTGCCGCCATGGCGCTGCAAACTGCCGCGCTACCTCCCGCGCTTCTCACGGATCGAGCGCAGATCGACCTGCTGGTCGACGTTCACGAACCCACCGTGCCGGTTGAGCAGGGCGGCCACTGTCTCGGAACGGGCGGGCACATCTACAAGCCGAGGGTGAAGGGACGGAAGATCAAGGTATGACGTTCATCGACGACGTCCTGCAGGGACGTGCCACCATCGACGACTTCGATTCCTACAGTGAGGCATGGCAGGACTCGGAGGAGGACCTCGGAGAGTTCCACGACTTCGTAGGACTGCTCTGGCCCGAGTACGCCCTGTGGGCCACGGACCACGAGCGGATCGATGGCGATGACGTACTCGCCTACGTGATCGCGGCTCGGCGGCACAACGTCGGTCTGCTCGACCATCTGCGGTCCGTGAAGGAACAAGACGCCACAGCTGCCGAGGTGTACCGCCTCGCCGGCTGGTGGGCCAAGGAGTGGGAAGCGGTCTCCCAGCACTACACGGAGAGCTGACCCGCACTACCGGGGCCGGGACGGGTTGCAGCCCGTCCCGGCCCCGAACCACGATCTGAGCTCCACATGCGGCACACGTCCGCCGCGGCCGCTACCGCGTTGCTCCACCCGGCGGCCACCCGGCGGCCGTCCGGCGGCCTTCCGGCGGCCGGCGCTGCGGCGACGGGGCCGGGCGTCCGCCGGGTGACTACCCTTCGCATCCCGCCGTGTGCGTCACGCTACGTCCCACGCGGACAGGACGCCGCCCGGGGAGCAGTTGCCAAGTGAGTTGCCTCACCGCTCGCCCCGCGGTGAACGTCCGGAAATGCGCTGGTCTGCGAGGCGCAGGGCGGTGGTGTTCGTGGAGGCGGTGTGTGGGCCGGGGGCGTGAGCCCGCTGCCGAGGTCTCCAGAAGACAGGAGACTGTAAGACTGGCCGGATGGATATCGCTCGCAGGAACAACGTCACTGTCACCGGCAACCCGCAGGGGCGGACGGTGGTGCTGGCGCATGGGTTCGGCTGCGATCAGAACATGTGGCGGCTGACGGTACCTGCCCTGTCCGACGACTACCGGGTGGTGCTGTTCGACTACGTCGGCTCGGGCCGCTCGGACGCGTCCGCGTTCTCCGAGGACCGCTACGCCTCCCTGAACGGCTACGCCCGGGACGTCGTCGAGGTGTGCGAGGCGCTCGACCTGCGCGACGCGGTGTTCGTCGGCCACTCGGTCAGCGCGATGGTCGGCGTGCTGGCCGCCGGCATGGCTCCCGAGCGGATCGGGGCCCACGTCATGGTCGCTCCGTCTCCGCGCTACATCGACGACGACGGCTACCGCGGCGGCTTCAGCGCCGACGACATCGACGAGCTCCTGGCGTCCCTGGAGTCCAACTACCTGGGCTGGTCGGCGGCCATGGCGCCGGTGATCATGGGAAACGCGGACCGTCCCGAACTCGGCGAGGAACTGAAGAACAGCTTCTGCGCCACCGACCCGGACATGGCGCGCGTCTTCGCCCGCACCACGTTCCTGTCCGATTCGAGGGACGACCTGAAGACGGTGAGCGCGCCCACCTTGGTGCTGGAGTGCTCCCAGGATGTCATCGCCCCCCGAGAAGTCGGCGCCTTCGTCCACGCAGCGATCCCCGGCTCGACGCTCGTCACCCTGGACGCGACGGGGCACTGCCCCCACCTGTCCGCTCCCGAAGTCACCAACGCGGCCATCCTGAGCTTTCTGACGGACCTGCGTTGATGTGCCCCACCGGGCGGCATCCCGACTCGCAGGAGTCCGACAGCGAGAAGACCTCCCGTGCGGCGTTCGCCGCGCTCCTGGAGGACAGCGCCGAAGAGCTGTACGAAAGCGCGCCGTGCGGTTACCTGTCCACGCTGATGGACGGCACCATCGCGAAGATCAACACCACCCTGCTGGACTGGCTCGGCCTCGAGCGTGAGGCCGTGGTCGGCCGGATGCGGTTCCCCGACCTGCTCACCGTGGGCGGCAAGCTCTACCACGAGACGCACTTCGCGCCGCTGCTGCGCATGCAGGGCGAGATCAGCGGCATCGCCCTGGAGATCAAGCAGGCCGGCGGCGGCCGGATGCCGGCACTGGTGTCTTCCGTGGTCAAGTACGGCAGCACCGGCGATCCGCTGCTGATCCGCACCACCGTCTTCGACGCCCGGGACCGGCGCGCCTACGAAGAGGAACTCCTGCGCGGCCGTAAAGCGGCCGAAGAAGCGCGTCAACAGGCCGAAGCCGACCGGGCCCGGCTGCAGGACGCTCTCGCCGTACTGCAGCAGTCACTGCTGCCCGACACCCTGCCCACCGTCCCCGGGATGGAGGCGGCCGCCTACTACCACACCGCTCACCCCGACCGGCTCGGCGGCGACTTCTATGACGTCTTCCCCATCGACGGCAAACGCTTCGGCTTCTTCCTCGGCGACGTGTGCGGCAAAGGCCCGCAGGCCGCGGCGGTCACCTCGCTGACCCGCTACACCCTGCGCGCCGCCGCCCTGCACGACCCCGACCCCGTCTCCACCCTGACCACCCTCAACAAGGTGCTCCACGAGCGCTACGCCGGCAGCGGGGACCCGCGCTACTGCACCGCCGTTTTCGGCGTCCTCGAACCGGACCCCGATACCGGACAGGTCGCCGTTCGTCTCGCTTCGGGCGGCCACCCTCCGGTCATCGTCGCGCGTGCCGACGGCACCGCCGGCTTCCTGCCCACCCCTGGCGGCCTCCTCGTCGGTGTCCTGCCCTCCGCGCACTTCGCCACCGCCACGACCGTCCTCGCCCCCGGCGACACCCTCCTGCTCTACACCGACGGCATCACCGAGGCCCGCACCGGTGAGGACCGCACCCACCTGTTCGGGGACGAAGCGCTGCTCGCGTTCGCCGCCGACCACGCCGGCGAACCCCCGCCCGCCCTGATCGCGGCACTGACCGGTCTGCTGCAGACCTTCGGCAACGGCCTCGACGACGACACCGCCCTGCTCGCCCTGGGCACCCCACCCTCCGGCCCCCACACGAGAAGCAGCGAATGAGCCCACTGAAGATCACCACCCGAGACGCAGCCACCGGTCCCGTTCTGGAAATCTTCGGCGAACTCGACTACGTCACCGCCGGTGACCTGCGCGACCTGATCCCCACGATCACCCTCCGGCCGGGCCAGTGCCTCGTCCTGGATCTGCGCGGGATGGAGTTCTGCGACTCCAGCGGTCTCACCGCGCTGATCGCCGCCCACCACCACGCCGAAGCCGCGCAGGCCGACTTCGCACTGGCAGCCGTACCCGCGCACACCCTGCGCACCCTGCGCATCGTCGGCCTCGACCAGGTCTTCGCCATCCACCCCGACAGCGAGATGGCCGCCCCGACCCGGACCGACCACGACGCGAACGAAATGAAGAGGGGCGGTGTCAGCGCTTGAGTCACTCCTTGGGCTGTGCCCAACGCCTCAGTCGTCGAGCAGAGTTGTCGGCACCGACTCCAGGGCGTGTCCCGGGCGGTCGGCCGACGGGCCACCGCCCTGCGCGGGAAGCCGGCCGACCGGGAGAAGCAGCGGCTGCGGCAGACCGAGCGGCGGGGAGTCCTGGTGGTCACCGCGACCACCGACGACGCGGTCTGCCGGCTCCAGTGACGGTACGGCAGCGGGGGTCCTGACCGGACGAACAGGACCCCCGCCTGCACGTGCTCTTGAAGATCACGCGCTCCGGCACAACGACCCACTGCCCTGCGCGACACGCCTGGGTTCCCTGCGGGGCGCCGGTCGGGTCCGGGCGCGCGCTGCCTGCGGCGGACGGGGCGGTGTCGCCCGGCGTCCTGGGGCTGCCGCGCGTGTGGGTGCCGTGGGGGCTCGCATTATTCTTGGACCCGCGATCAGTGGCCCGCGTAGCGGAACCTGCATGCGAAGGGCGGCGGGGGCGCATCGCCTGGGAGGGCATGGAGGCGGCCAAGACCGTTGGCCGGCATGAGGGGAAGGGTGTCGCGTGGAACGTTCAGGCCGGCCAGTGAGCAGGCCGCGGGCCGCGGTCGACGGGGAGGTGTTCGCCGCCGACCGGGAGGTGGGCAGGGACCTTGCCGAGGTCGACTGGGCCGCCACGCCGCTCGGTCCGCCGCAGGAGTGGCCGCAGAGTCTGCAGACTGCCGTCAGCATCCTGCTGTCATCGCGGTTCCCGATGTGGATGGCGTGGGGCGAGGAGCTGACGTTCTTCTGCAACGCCGCATACCGGCGCGACACCCTCGGCCGCAAGTACCCGTGGGCGCTGGGACGGCCTGCGAGTGAGGTGTGGGCGGAGATCTGGGGGGACATCGGGCCCCGCATCGAGGCCGTGCTCAGCACCGGCGAGGCCACCTGGGACGAGGGCCTGCTGCTGTTCCTGGAGCGGTCCGGCTACAGCGAGGAGACGTACCACACGTTCTCCTACAGCCCGCTGCGGGACGACTCCGGCGACGTCGTCGGCATGCTGTGCGTGGTCAGCGAGGACACCGAGCGGGTGATCGGTGAGCGGCGCATGGCCACCCTGCGGGACCTCGGCTCGGACCCCAGCGTGATGCGCACCGAGCAGGAGGTGCTGGCCTTCGCCGACCGGCAGCTGGACCGCAACCGCAAGGACCTGCCCTTCACTCTGACCTACCTGTTCGACGGCGACACCGCCCGGTTGGCCGGGGCGACCGGTGTCACCCCCGGTCTGCCCGTCGCACCGCAGACCCTGCCCCTCGTCGCGGGCCCCGAAGCCGTCTGGCCCGCCGCGGTGCTGGCCGAGGGCGAGGCGCGCGTGGTGCCGCTGACCGGCGAACACTTCGACGACCTGCCCGGCGGTGACTGGCCCGAACCACCCGTGGAGGCACTCGTCGTCCCGCTGCGGCAGCAGGGCGGTGCGCCGTACGGATTCTTCGTGGCCGCTGTGAACCGCTACCGCGTCCTGGACGACGGCTACCGGGGGTTCATCGAGCTGACCGCCGGGCACATCGCCTCCGGGATCGGCAGTGCCCGCAACTACGAGGCACAGCAGCGGCGGGCGGAGGAACTGGCCGAACTGGACCGGGCCAAGACCACCTTCTTCTCCAACATCAGCCACGAGCTCCGCACTCCGCTGACTCTGATCATGGGCCCGGTCGAGGAACTGCGCACTCGTCTCACCGACGCGGGCGAGGAGATACGTCAGGAACTCGACGTCATCCATCGCAACGGGCTGCGGCTGGGCAAGCTGGTCAACACCCTGCTGGACTTCTCCCGCATCGAGGCGGGCCGCATGCAGGCTCGCTACGAGCCGGTCGACCTGGCCGCGGTGACGGCGGAGCTGGCCAGCGTCTTCCGCTCGGCCATGGAGAGGGCCGGGCTCGCCTTCGAGGTGGACTGTCCCTCGCTGGACGAACCGGTGTACGTGGACCGCGGCATGTGGGAGAAGGTGGTCCTGAACCTGCTGAGCAACGCGCTGAAGTTCACCTTCGACGGAGCGGTTCGCGTGGCCGTGCGCCGCGAGGGCGGCCAGGCCGTGGTCACCGTCGCCGACACCGGGACCGGTGTGCCGGAGGCGGAGATGCCGCGGTTGTTCGAACGCTTCCACCGCATCGAGAACGCCCGGTCCCGTTCCAACGAGGGAAGCGGTATCGGACTGGCCCTGGTGAGGGAGCTGGTCACCCTGCACGGCGGCACGATCCACGCCGAGAGCACGGAAGGAAAGGGCACCAGCTTCACCCTCCGGGTGCCGTTCGGCACCGCGCATCTGTCCGACGACTCCGTGATGCCGGAAGGGGGCGGCGCGGCCTCGGCCACCGCCGACCCGTATGTCGAGGAAGCCCTGCGCTGGCTTCCGGTGGCTGAAGCCGGAGCCGCGGCCGAGGACCGCTCGGAAGGGGTGGGGGCTGTTCCGCTCGGGGCCGGCGCCGGCCCCACCCGGAGCGCACGGGTGCTGGTGGCCGACGACAACGCCGACATGCGTGAGTACCTCACCCGCATTCTGGCTGGCGCGGGGTACGAGGTCGAAGCGGTTTCGGACGGCGTCGAAGCACTGGACGCCGCCCGCCGTGGCACTCCCGACCTTGTCGTCAGCGACGTGATGATGCCCCGGCTGGACGGGCTGGAGCTGGTGGCGCGACTGCGCGGCGACCCCCGTACGGCCTCGGTGCCCGTGCTGCTGCTGTCGGCCAGGGCCGGACAGGAGGCGTCGATCGAGGGACTCCGGGCAGGCGCCGACGACTACCTGGTGAAGCCCTTCGCCGCGGCCGAGCTGCTCGCCCGCGTGCGCGCGAACGTCGAGCTGGCCCGGCTGCGCGGCCACCATGTCCGCTGGCGGACGGCGCTCATCGACTCCCTCCAGGAGGCGTTCTTCGTCTGCGACGAGTCCGGGGCCGTCGTGGAGATCAACACGGCGTTCACCGACATCCTCGGCTACGGTCCCGATGACCTCCCCTACGCCCCGATCCATCCGTGGTGGCCGGACGAGGCCACTGATCCGGGCGCGCACCGGCAGGTCGGCGACGCCTTCGCCGACCTGATCGAGAATTCCCAGGGCTCCTACACCGTTCCCGTCACGCACCGAGACGGCCGTCGCCTGTGGATCGCCGTGACGTTCAACAAGGCCGAGGACCCGGACACAGGTCGCCGGGTCACCGTCGGCACCTTCCGCGACGTCACGGCCGAGCACTACGCCGTCCAGCGGGAGACGGCGCTGGCGGCGCTGAGCACCTCGTTGTCCCGTGCCGTCAGCCTGCCCGAGGCACTGTCCGGCGCCCTGGACGAGCTGCGGTCACTGTGGCAGGCCCGCGTGGTGGTGGCCGCCGTCTTCGGAGGCGGCGACGTCCCGGCGCTCACGGCCACGGACGCGAGCCTGCGGTGGGAGGACCTTCCGGCCGAGCGTCAGGAACTGTTTGCCGCGCTCCGCCGGCGGCCCACGCTCACCGCCGAGGCAGACGACAGCGGTGCCGGCGTCCTGCTGGAGCACCCCGAGGGCCCGATGGCCCTGTGGGTCGATCTGGGCGGACACCGGCCGTTCACCTCCGAGGACCAGCTGCTGCTCTCGCTGCTGGCCGGGCACCTGGCGCAGGGACTGGTCCGGGCGCACCAGATCGACCAGCAGCGGGAGACGGCCATCGCGCTCCAGCGCGCCATCCTGGGGCCGGCCCGGCTGCCCGAGGGCTTCGCCGTGCGGTACGAGCCCGCCACGCGTCCGCTGGAGGTGGGCGGTGACTGGTACGACACCATTGCGCTGCCGGACGGCCGGATCGGCATCGTCGTCGGCGACTGCGTCGGCCGGGGCCTGGAGGCAGCCAGTGTCATGGGACAGCTGCGCAGCGCCTGCCGCGCACTGCTGCTCCAGGATCCCAGCCCCTCCCGGACGCTGATGGCCCTCGACCAGTTCGCCGCGAGCGTCACGGGCGCGCTGTGCACGACCGTCTTCTGCGGTGTACTCGACCCCGGCACCGGAGAACTCACCTATTCCAGTGCCGGGCATCCGCCGGGCATCCTCGTGCACGCCGACGGCACCACAAGGCTGTTGGAGGACGGGCGTGCGCTGCCGCTGGCCGTACGGCCGGGCAGACAGCGCCCGGAGGCCGCGTGCTCCCTTCCCGCACGGGCCACGCTGCTGCTGTACACCGATGGGCTCGTGGAGCGGCGGCGACGCCCGCTCAACACGGGGATCGAGCAGGCGGGCGACGCCGTGCAGGACGGCCGCGACATGCCTGTCGAGGACCTCGCCAGCGCGGTGATGGCCAGGCTCGCGCCGGCCGGCGGGTACGACGACGACGTGGCCCTCCTGCTCTACCGCCACCCGGCACCGCTGGAGATGACTTTCCCCGCCGAGTCCTCCCAGCTCGCGCCGGTGCGAAGGGCGCTGCGCAGCTGGCTCGACCAGTGCGAACTGCCGCCGAACGCGGTGCAGAACGTTCTCGTCGCCGCCGGGGAGGCATGTGCGAACGCGATCGAGCACGGCCACCGGCACGCCCCGGGGGAAGCCGTACGGCTGCGCGCCGAGGCGCTGGTCGACACGCTGCGTGTGACGGTCGCGGACAGTGGCCAGTGGAAGGTTCCACAACCCGAGAAGAACGCTCACCGGGGCCGTGGCATGTCCCTGATGCACGCGCTGATGCAGCAGGTCACCGTCGCCCCCGGCCCGTCCGGTACCACTGTCGACATGCAGATGAGGATCGCCTGATGACCACCCCGCTCACGCTGATACCAGGCCGGAGTCCGGACGGCACCGTCCGTCTCGCCGTCAGCGGCGAGATCGACATGAGCAACGTCGGTCATCTGGCCGAAGCCCTGGCCAGCGGCTCGGGTCCCCTGGTCGTGGACCTGACCGGGGTGGAGTACCTCGACAGCGCGGGGCTGAGCGTGCTGTTCGCTCACGCCGAGAGGCTGGAACTGATCGTCCCTCCGCTGCTCGAGCCCGTACTCGCCGTCTCGGGCCTTGCCGACCTGGCCACCGTCCACAACCCCGGGACCCGGAACGGGACGCAAAGCTGACCCGACCCGGCGGAGGAAGCCGCACCGTCCCGCCCGCCGCCCTCCCCAGCCGTTCGTACGGCCATGACACCCCACCGCCCTGCTCGCCACGCCGTGCAGGGCCGTCCGGCCAGGAGTGATGCCCACGTGACCGACACTCTCGACACCACCGTCCGACACACCGGCGACCGCACAGCCGTCGTGCAGGTCGCCGGCGATCTCGATCTGCACACCTCGCCCGTGCTGCGCGCGCAGGCATGGACCGTCGTGGAGCAAGGCACACCGCACCTCGTCCTGGACCTGGCCCAGGTGGACTACGTCGACTCGACCGGGCTCAGCACGCTCATCGTCCTGCTGCAGGCCGCCCAGGAGGCAGGCGGTTCGCTCCGCGTCGCGAGCGTCCCCGACCGTCTCATGCGCATGGTGACCCTGACCGGTATCTCCACGCTGCTCCCCATCCACGACACGGTCGCCGACGCGCTGGCCGCCCTCGCCGCGGACGGGGACGCCGACAGCGCCGGCACCTCCGCATGACGGCACGGCCGCTCCGGGCCTCTCACCTCCTGCCCTTCGTCCGCGCGGGCTGCAACAGGGCGGGCAGGTGCGGTACTTCGCGGACGCCACCGACCCCAGGCCCTGCCCAAGTCCTCGCTCGGCGGTCTCTATCATCGACGTGGGTCATCAGAGCGATGAGATGAAGGCATTCGGGGGGCTTTCGGTGGATGTCAGACCGACAGCGCAGGGGTCGTTGTTCACGCTGCGTGGAGGGTTCGACCACGGGAGTGCCGTCCAGCTGCCGGAGATCGCCGAGCGGGCTCTCGCCGGCGCACCCCAGCCCGCGCCGGTGAAGGCCGAGGGGGCTGGACTCACCTTCTGCGACTCTTCTGGGATCACCCGCCTGAGCCGGCAGCACCCGCGGCTTTCCGCGCAGGACGCCGGCCTGAGGCTCGCGGCAGTGCCCGCCCCAGTCGCGCGTGTGTTCACCCTCATGGAGCTGGACCGGGCGTTCGGGGTACACGCCACCCTGCATCAGGCTGTGAGCGCCGGCAACGCCGTTGAAGAGCAGCCCGGCAACGGGGACCGTCCGTCGTTGCGTTCGGCCAGTGAAAGGTAGCGGGCGATGAGCCACGTCTCGGAACAGGAACCGGTACCTGCCGCCTCTGCGGGCTTCGAGGAGCCCGGCACGGGGGACGCCGAACGCGATCTACGCGCATTGTTCGGCCAGTCCACTGCCGTGTTCGCGTCTCTGGCCGGTCCGGCGCACATGGTGGAGGCGGCCAACGCCGCCTTCTTCACCGCGATCGGTGGCCACCCACGGGCACGTACCGGCCTGCCTGTGAGGCAGCTGCTGCCGGAACTCGCCGACCAGGGCTTCCTCGACCTCCTTGACCGGGTGTACCGCAGCGGCGAGCGCCACGTCGGCCGCAACGCCCGCGTCGTCCTGGGCGTCGGCCCCCGCGCGCGTGAGGCGTACTTCGACTTCACCTACGAGCCCCGGCTGGACGTCGGCGGCAACGTGATCGGCGTACGCGTCATCGGGGTGGAGACGACGCAGCTCATGCAGGCCCAGCGGTTGGCGGCCGAGCATCGCGTCCTGCTGGAGCAGATCGCTCGCCAGGCACCGCTGGAACAGGTACTGGACGGCATGGCCCGCGCCATCGAGGAGCTGGCCCCCGAGGAGGTCCTCGTCTCCGTCCTCCTCGCGGACGCCGACGGTCGCCACCTGCGCCACGGCGCCGCGCCGAGCCTGCCCGATTTCTACAACCAGGCCATCGACGGCATCGCCACGGGCGAAGGAGTCGGCTCCTGCGGCACCGCCGCCCACCGTCGGGCACCGGTCATCGTCTCGGACATCGCCACCGACCCGTTCTGGGACGACTTCCGTGACCTCGCTCAGCGGGCGAGGCTTGCGGCCTGCTGGTCCACACCGATCCTGGCCCGGGACGGCTCACTGCTCGGTACGTTCGCGATGTACCACCGCGCTCCCCGTGCGCCGCAGGAAGCCGACCTGGCTCTGGCCAGGGTGTTCGCGGGTACCGCCGCCCTGGCCATCGAGCGCCATCGGGCCGACGAGGCGCGCAGGACCGCAGAGGCCAAGGAGAAGGCCGCCCGCGACGACCTCGCCTTCCTGCTGGAGGCCAGCACCCGGCTGACCACCGGCCTCGACCAGACGCAGACCCTCCAGCGCCTGGCCGATCTGTGCACCCCCAAGCTGGCACCGCTGTGCGCGGTCGACATCGTCGAAGCCGGCCGGGTGCGCCGTATCGCCACCGCCGCACCCACCCCGGACGCGGACACGTTGCTGGCCTCGCACATCCCGGTCTACGACGCCGCCGACGACGCCGTCGCCCGCGCCCTGGCCTCCGGACTGAGCGAGGTCGCCCGCCGCACCCCCACCGGCCCCGGCCCCTGGCAGGCTCTCGAGGTCACCGGCTACCTGTGCGTTCCCCTGCTCGACCGCGGTCGCGCCTTCGGTGCGCTGACCCTGCTGACCACCGGGGAGAGCGCGTTCAGCGGTCACACCGTCGCCCTCGCCGAAGAGCTCGCTCGCCGCGCCGCTTCGGCCGCCCTCAACGCCCGTCAGTACACGCAGCGCGTCACCCTCGCCCGTGACCTGCAAGCCGGCCTGCTGCTCCCCGAGGTCCCCGATCTGCCGAGAGCGCAGGTCGCCACCTACTACCACCCGGCCGGTGAAGGACTCGACATCGGCGGCGACTTCTACGACGTCTTCCACCTCACCGACCAGACCTGGGCGTTCATGCTCGGCGACGTCTGCGGACGCGGCGCCACCGCCGCCACCACCACCGCACTGGTCCGCCACACCGCCCGCGCCGTGGCCCCCCTTCTGCCGGGTCCGGACGCCGTCGTCCAGGCGATCAACAAGGCCCTCCTCGGCCGCCCGAACAGCCACGGAACCGGCTTCGTCACTCTCGTGTACGGTCACCTCACCCCTGCCGCCGACGGGGGCCTCGACATCACCCTCGTGCGCGCCGGCCACACCTCGCCCCTCCACATCCGCAGCGGCCGCGCCCCTCGCCCCGTCCAGTGCGAGGGCCTGCTCCTCGGTGTCACCCCGCACCCTCATCTGGAGACCCACCGTCTTCACCTTGAGCCGACGGAGAGCCTGCTGCTCTACACCGACGGCCTCATCGAGGCCCGCGACGAGCACGGGGAGCAGTTCGGTGAGGACCGCCTCGTGGACACGCTGGCCATCCAGTGCGTCACCGGCCCTGAAGCGATCATCGGCGCTCTCACCCGGGCCGTTCACGCGTTCACCGGCGCCATGGGCATGGACGACGACCAGGCCGCTCTCGTCCTGACAGCCACCTGAGCCGTCCGGTAGGCCTCCGCAGGAGTACGCGGGTCGCAGCGGGTAGGCCGACGGAGGCGAGAGCGACCGCACGTGAACAAAAACCGAAAGACCAGAAGTTGCCGGAAGATGATCCGCCGCTTCGGGTCTGGCTGCCGCTGTACTGGTCGGGCCGTCATGTCCTGGCGTTGGCGACGCCCAAGCCGTCCATGTAGTCGCGGGTTCGTGTGATCAGGCCGTCGCGGACCTCGAGTATCAGGAGGCCCGGGACGGTGAACGTGGTGGCCTTGGTCGGGAGCTTTCCCACCACGACATGCTCGGCGACGATCACTCCTGGATCGGCGGTCTCGTAGGCCGCGACCCTCTTGACCTCCTCCACCAGGACGGGGCTGGCGCACCAGGCTGCCCTGTAGCCGGCGCGCACGGCCTCACGCCCTTCGAAGCGCGGGGGGAAGCCGGGTGAGGAGAACGGGAACTCGTGCACCGCGTCGATGGTGTAGAGGTCCGCGAGATCGTCCGGGGACTTGTCGAGCATGGCCTGGTAGTAGCAGGTCAGCACCTCGTGAGGGGTGCGAGCAGCAGGCGTGTCCGGATGCGGCATGGGGCTGCTCCCTTCACTCAACGCTTGTTGACTCAACCCTAACGCCGACGGGAAATTCGGTCAACGGTTGTAGAGTGAGTGGGTGTCCACCCCTCGCCAGACTCGTGCCGACCGACGCCGTGCAACCGAGGCGCGCATCCTCGACAACGCCCGGAAGCTGTTCGCCGACAAGGGATTCGAGCGCACCACTGTCCGCGCAGTAGCCGCCGCGGCGGGCGTCGATCCTGCCCTGGTCATGCAGTATTTCGGCTCGAAGCGGGAGCTGTTCGGCCAAGCCGTGCAGGTGGCCCCCGCCCCGCTGACAGCCACTGACACCGACGAGCTCGTCGATCAGTTGCTGGCCTCGCTGGGCCTCAAACTCGGCGGTCTTCCCGAAGCCACGCTGGCGATGATGCGGTCCATGCTCACCGACCGGGCTGCAGCCGATCACGTCCATGCCGCTCTCGGCCGGCAGATCGACAGCGTTGGTGCCGCACTGCCCTCTGCCGACAATCCCGAACTGCGCGCCGCACTGGTTGTCACCGCGTTGCTGGGCGTGACCATCGGTCACCAGTTGCTCGGCCTGGCCGCGCTTCGTGAGGCCCCTGCGGATCACATCGCCGCGTTGCTTCGCCCCGCCGTCAAGGCCCTCATGGGACCTCCGCAGTGACCCTGACGCCCCGTCACGCGAAATGAGCAGGTTCGGCGGTTGGTCTCCGGACACACCACTGCCGCGTGAGCATGGCGGTGGCCCCTTACGATCGTGCCGACTCCTGCGGCCGTTCGTGGAGCACGATCACGTGTGGGCCGTGGCTCGACGGCGCAGCTCCTTCTTGTCGGGTTTGCCGACGTCGGTGAGGGGCAGCTCCGCGGGGAAGGTGATGCAGGCCGGCTCGTACATCGCGCCGCGTTCGGCGCGCACGAAGGCACGGAGCTCGTCGGCACTGGTCGTGGCCCCGGGGGCGAGCAGGACGGCGGCGTGGACACGCTCCATGCGGTCCTCGTTCCGGACGCCGTAGACGGCGCTCTGCCGGACCTGCGGGTGGCTGTTGAGCAGATCCTCCAGTTCGGTCGTGTACACATGGCCGCCGACGACGACGATCATGTCCTTGAGGCGGTCCACGACGGTCAAGTAGCCGTCGCCGTCCCGGAATCCGATGTCACCGGTGTGCATCCAGCCGTCCTGGAGGACCTGGGCGGTGAGTTGCGGTTGCTTCCAGTAGCCCTGCATGACCATGCCGGAACGTACGACGATCTCGCCGTGTTCGCCGTCGGGGAGCGCGTTACCGGCAGGGTCCCGGATCTCGACCTCGACCCCGTCCAGGATCTTTCCCGCACTGCGCAGCCGCTCGACGCGGGCGTGGTCGTCCGGGGAGAGGATGCTGATCAGGCCTGCCTCGTTCTGCCCGTACCCCTGCATCAGCACGGGACCGAGGCGGCGCACGGCGTCGGCGAGTCGTGCCGGAGACGCCTGGCAGCCGCCGTAGAGCACCTGGCGCAGCGAGGAGGTGTCGGTGTGCTCCATGCGGGGATGGTCGAGCAACTGGTAGAGGAGGGGCGGCAGCAGCCACAGGTGGGTGATGCGTTCACGCTCGATGGTCTCGAGCACCTGTCCTGCCTCGAATCCGTCCAGCATGACGACGGCGCCGCCCGCCTCGAGCACGGCGTCCGTGAGCATGCCGGCCGCGTGGGCGATGGTGGTGGCGACGAGTTGGCGATGCGTGGAGCCCGCGTCCTTCTCGACCGGGCGCGCGGCGCGCTGCGCCTGCACCTGCCGGTAGGTGGTGCATATGCCCTTCGGATGGCCGGTGGTCCCGCCGGTGTGCCGGATGGCGCAAATGGCGTCCGGCTGCGCCTGGCTGCGGAAGGGTTCCGCGGACTGGGACGCGGCAAGTCCAAGCAGATCCTCGCCCGTTCCGGCCGGACCGAGTGTCAGAACCGACTTGACCGGCACGGCCTCGGTGATCTCGGCGGCCCGGTCGGTCATCCGCGGATCGACGACGAGAGCCCGGGTCTCCACATCGCGGACGATGGCGGCCTGCACATCGGAAGCGAGCTCGCTGTACAGGTGGTTGACCTGGGCGCCGATCAGATTGGCCGCGTACCGCGCGGCCAGAGCCTCCGGCAGGTTGCCGCTGAGCAGAGTGACTGTCTGACCACGTTCGATTCCCTGCCCCTGCATGGCCCACGCCATCCGGAACACCAGCGCACGCAACTCGCCCGCGCTGACACGGCGGTTCCGGTACACCAACGCCTCGCGGTCGGGGTTCTCCAGCAGGGAGTCGAGGATGTGCTCCACATGGCTGCGGAAGTGTGGGGGGACGTTCGGCATGTGTGATCCTTCTGAGCCCGTTCGCTGCGGGGCGCGGGCCGGTGTAGCGGTCGTACATATGGGGGGATGGGAGCCGGCGCCGCATGACCGCGGTCACGCCGGGCCTGCTCCATGCGAGATGGCCGTGGCCCCCCGCTAAAGGTTGCCTGGGCCAACCATGTATCGACTCTAGGACCTCATGCCCAAAGTGCCAACTCCGCTGCGGTGGCGGCGCGGTCATCACGCTGCGGCTGCCGGGGTGGCTCAGCCCTGGGCTTCGGTCAAGGCGGTGGTCGTCGCGATGATCCAACGACGCGCCAAACGACCTGCATTGCGTCGTCCGCGCAGGGCTGCCGGGGGACCTTCGATGCCTTGACGGCACCCGAGCCGATCGCGTACTACTTCATTATGAAGCACGTAACTAATTCCGAGCGGCTCGCCCAGAGTGCGGACGGGTTGCTCTACGACCCTCAAGTCCGCCACGACATGGGCAAGTTCATGGAGGGGGGAGACACCCTGCGGCTGGAGGCGGCTGCCGCGGCACGCGCCGCGCACAGGTCCGTCGAGCGGCTTCGCACCCACGGATCCGAAGGTCGTGGTCTCAGCGCGGGAGCCAGCGATGTCCTGATCCGCCTGCGCACGCTCGGCGCAGCCGGTGCCAGTCTCGGTGAGCTCGCCCGTTCCGCAGGCATGACTCCCCGCAACGCCACCGGTCTGGTCGACACACTCGAACGCGAAGGACTCGTCCGACGCGACCCCGACCCAGACGATCGCCGGTCCGTCCTCGTCCGTATCACCCCCGCCGGCCTGGCGTGGCTGAGCGAATTCCGCACACCGACACAGCGGGCCATGGAGGCACTGTTCCACGGATTCACCGACACCGAACTGCACCAGCTGCGCCACCTGTGCCTGCGGCTTGTTCAGAACCAGCAACGCATCGCCACGCATCTCGCTGCCATCGAAAGGGGCGACTCCACATGACGACGGCCACGACACGCACAACCGTCCGCGCCTACCACCAAGCCCGGTTCCAAGGCGACATCCCGGCCGCTGCCCGAACGCTCAGCGAGCCCTTCCACTTCCAAAGCCCTCTGCTGACCTCCGACAGCACGCACGGGCACCTCAGCGGCCTGGACGCGTTCCTGGGAATCGTGACCGGCGTCGATCTGGTCAGCGAACTGTACGGCGAGACCGAAGCAACCCTGGTCTACGACGTCCGCACCTCGGCCCCGGCCATCGGCACACAATGCACCGCCGAACACTTCCACCTGACCGACGGCCGCATCGACAGCATCCGCCTCATCTTCGACGCCACTCCCTGGCATGCGATCATGCGGGCCGTCAGCCCGTCCTGACGTCAACAGGGCGCTCCCACCGCTCAGTTCAGGCGGCCTCGGTGACTGCTCCGCAGCTCCCGACGACTTCCGTTCCCGACGTCCGTCACCGCAAGACCTCCGGCGGTGCGGCGCCGGAGGTGGGGGATGTCAGGGCTTGGCCGGGCCGGTCATCCCGTCGAGGAGGAGTCGCAGGATCTGCTGGAGTTCTCCCGCCAGTGATCCGGTCGTCTCCGCGGAGCGGTTGGCCCAGCGGTAGAGGGCACCCAGATAGACGTCACGCAGGACGTTGCCGACGACGATGGGCGACACCCCCGGGTTCAGCTCTCCCCGGCGTACGCCGCTGTCGACGATCCTGGCGAACACCTCGGCGACGTACGGCTCTTCCAGTATCGGCCGGCCCGCCTTGACCCAGGCGGTGAGCATGGCCGTGGTGAGCTGCGGTTCCTCCTGGTTGATGCGGGCCAGCACCGCCATGCACTGCTGGAGCCGCGCCACCGAGTCGGGCGTCAGCACGGAGTCCTCGTCGAGTCCGGTCACCAGCGCGGCTCGCCTCCTCTCCCCCCAGGCGGTGATGATGTCTTCCTTGCGCTGGAAGTAGTTGAAGAAGGTGCCGCGCGCGACGTCGGCGCGTTCCGCGATCTCGTCGATGGAGGTGTGGTCGTACCCCTTCTCCACGAAGAGCTCAACCGCGGACAGGAAGAGACGTTCCCTGACCCGTTGCTTGTTGCGTTCCCGGCGGCCGACCGGCGGCGGCGTCGTTGTCGCGCGCGAGTCCATTCCGTCCCTCCTGTTCGTGCCTGGTCCCATCCGGCTCACCGAGTCCGGACGGCATGCCCGGATGAGGGGGAAGCGACGTCCGGTCGGCCCCCTCCGGGCAGCATCGTGCGTGGCGAACTTTTTTTATACCACGGTTCATTTTTATTGCTCCGCCGTCGTAGGGCAACGGTCGGGCGTCGGTCGTTCCCGGTTCGGCCGGGATCGGACGTCGCACGGTGATGCGTGTCGTGCGGGCTACGGTTGCGCCTCCTGCCGGGTCAGGTCCGCGCACAGCTCGGCAATGCTCTCGGCGCTCAGGAGGCGTCCTGCGGTGATCTCCGCGCCGTGGCTGCGCTGCAGGTACAGCCGGAGCCGGGTCGCCATGAGCGAGTCGAGTCCGAGGTCGCGAAGAGACAGCCGCTCGTCCATGTCCGATGCCCGCAGGCCCAGCAGGGCCGCCGAGTGCGCCACGAGCGCCTGCGCGGCCCCCTCCCGACGGGTACGGCCGGAGGAGGACACGGAGAAGCGGGGCGCCGCCTCGTCCGGGGCGCCGCGTACGCCCGCCGATCCCTGACCAGCCGCGCGCGCCGTGCTCTCGGCGCTGTTGAACGCCGCCGTCACCTTCCCGGCCAGACGGGTGAGCGGTGTCGCGCACCGCCGGGTGACGGCCGGCACGAGAGAGCGCACGTGGGCCAGCGGGCGGGCCGCGGGGAGCAGGAGCGTGCGCACCTGTGCCAGGGGGAGGGCCTCGGGGGGCGTGGGCGTGAGGCGCCGCAGACGGATGTCCGAGAACCGTGCCAGAACGCGGTGGTCCGGAGCGATCAGTACGACGTCGGCCAGGAGCGAGGCGCCGCCGTCCTCAGACCGCACGGTGCTCAGGCTCCAGAACTCGGGTTCCAGTTCCGCGTGGAAGCGGACCGCGCCGAAGGACACCGGCACGTGGGCGGCGTCGTCCTGGCCGGACAGGGCTCCGGGTCGCGCCGCCAGGATGGTCTGCAGCCCCGTCTCCCAGCCGACGTGCGGGAGGAGCTTCGCCGGCCGCACGCGGGCCACGGCTTCGCCGTCGCGCCGCCACAGGTGCTGCGTCCCCCGGAACGGCTCGGCGATGTCGTGTCCGTGACGTTGTGCCAGCAGCAGGAAGTCCCGCGCTCCCACGTAGTCCCGGCACCGGGCGAGCGCGGTGTCGAGGGCGTCGGGGGCCAGGTGACCGCCGTCGTCCGCGCCCGCCCTGACCACCCGTCCCGAGGCGCACAGCACAGGGCTCGCGGCGTCCCGCACCGAGGCCCGCACGGTCACCGAGCGGACTGCGTGGCCTCCCTGTGCTTCGTCCTCCAGGGCGACGTGCAGCCTCGTGTCACCGGCGGCGTCGAGAGGCAGGCACTCGTCGCCGAGGTGTACGTCCCGCAGTTCCAGCGGCGCGCCGGGCTCGGCCTGATGTGCTGTCTCCGCCATCGCCGCCAGGTAGGCGACGGGCGGCACGGCCGCGATCCCGTGGACGGCCACGCCGTCGCCCCAGTCGGCGGTCGCGCCCCATTCCGCGAGGTCGATCCGCCGTACAGGGAAGGCGTCGTGGCGGGGGGACGTCACGGGGACGGCCGGTTCCTGCCGGTACTGCACGGCGTCCCACGCGTAGGTGGGGAGGGACGGCACGTGCCGCGGGCCGTCGCCGTACCACTGCCGCCAGTCCACGTGCCCGCCGTGGGCGAAGAGGCGTCCGGCCGCCCGGGCGAGTTCGGTGGGTTCGTCGCACGCGCGGTGCAGCGAGGCCACCGCTGAGGCATCGGCGCCCGCCGCGGTGAGAGTGTCGTCCATGGCGGCGAGGAGGACGGGGTGGGGGCCGACCTCCAGGAAGACGGCGTTCGTCTCGTGGGCCGTCTTGCGCAGGGTGCCGGCGAACCGCACGGGGCGGCGCAGGTTGTCGGCCCAGTAGCCGGCGGTCAGCCCCGGGGCCTCGCCCTCGTGGCCGTCGACGGTGGACACCATGCGGGTCGTCCCGGGCACGGGGGAGATTCCGGCCAGTTCCCGTGACAGGTCCTCGCACACCGCGTCCATCTGCGGCGAGTGGGAGGCCACGTTGACCGGCACCGTGCGGCACAGGACGCCGTCCTGTTCCAGTTCGGTGCCCAGCGCGGTGAGCGCGGCGGGGTCCCCCGCGAGCACGGTGACGCTGGGAGCGTTCTCGGCAGCCACGGACACCGCGTCGCCGTAGGGCCGGGCGCGCCTGCGGGCCCGGTCTGCCGGGAGCTCGACGACGAGCATGGCGCCCCGACCGGCCGTGCGCTGCATCAGCCGGCTGCGCCGGCAGATCACCGCCGCCGCGTCCTCGAGCGACAGGCCGCCCGCGATGTGCGCGGCCGCGACCTCGCCCATGCTGTGTCCCATGCACCGGTGTGGCTGCACGCCGCGTTCACGCCAGGCGGCGGCGAGGGCCACCTGCACGGCCCACAGGAGGGGCTGGACGACGTCGACGTCCGTGGGCAGTTCGGCGCCGGACGTCAGCCGGTCCACGACCGACCAGCCGAGTTCCTCGCGTACGGCCCGGTCGCACGCCTCCAGCACCGACCGGAAGGCCGGTGAGGAACGGTACAGTGCCCGGCCCATGCCCGCCCACTGCGCGCCCTGCCCGGAGAAGACGAACACGGTCGGCCGGTCGCCCGCCGGGCCCGGGTCCGCCGTCCCTCCGTCCGGGATGGTCTCGCCGTCGGCCAGGGCCCGCAGCCGCCGCGACAGGGCGTCGTGGTCCTCTCCCACGACCCACAGGCGGTGGCGGTGCGTGTCACGGCCCAGGGCCGCGGCGGCGCAGATGTCGCGCAGCCGGTGCCTGCGCCCGGCCCCGCCGGGGCCGAGGTAGTCCGCGTAGTGCGCGGCAAGGCGGCGCAGGGAACCGGCCGTTCGCGCGCTGAGGACCAGGAGGTGGGTTCCGGCGGTGTCACCCGCGGTGGCGGTGCCGGCGGTGTCGTCGGGGGCCGCGCTGGTGGCGGTGTCGCCGATCTCCTGGGTGGCGTCGGTGGCGTCGGTGGCGTCGGCCGGTTCGGCAGCGCCGACGGGCGGGCGGACTCCGGGTGCGCGGACGTGGGCGCCGGAAGCGGGAGCGCCCGCGCCGGATTCGGGAGTGTGGGCGCCGACGACCACGTGGGCGTTGGTCCCGGACAGGCCGAAGCTGCTGACACCGAGCAGGGCGCGGGGACCGGACGGGGCCAGCGGCTGGTTGCGGGTGACCACACGCACCGGGAAGCCGTCCTGGGTGAGCAGGGGGTGCGGTTCGTCCAGGTGCAGCGATGCCGGGATGACCCCGTGACGGAGGATCAGCACCGACTTGATCAGTCCGGCGATGCCGGCTGCGGCTTCGGCGTGTCCGATATTGGTCTTGACCGATCCGGTCAGCAGCGGCCTCCCGCCCGCTCCCTGACCCACCGCTTCGGCGAGCGCCCTGAGTTCGACCTCGTCGCCGACGTGGGTTCCGGTGCCGTGGGCTTCGACGTAGTCGAGTTCCGACGGCTTCACGCCCGCGCCGGCGCAGGCTTCGCGCAGCATGTCGGCCTGGCCCTCGACGGAGGGACGGAGCAGCAGTCCGCTGCCGGTGCCGTCATTGGTGACCGCGCTGCCGAGCAGGAGCGCGTGCACGGGGTCGCCGTCCCGCTGCGCGTCCTCGAGCCGCTTGAGCACCACCGCGCCGACGCCCTCGCTGCGGACGAAACCGTCGGCTCGGGCGTCGCCGAACCGGCACCGGCCCGCGGGCGAGAGCATGCCTCCCTGGGAATAGGCGATGGAGTCGTGCGGCGACAGGATGAGGTTGACGCCGGCGGCGATGCACAGATCGCTCTCGCCGGTGAGCAGACTCTGCCGTGCGGCGTGCACGGCGACCAGCGAGGAGGAGCAGGCGGTGTCCAGGACGACGCTCGGTCCGCGCAGGTCGAGGGCGTAGGAGACCCGGCCGGCCGTGACGGCGCGCAGCCGGCTGCCGACCATGCCGTGCACGTCGGGTTCGTCGGTGCGGGGCGCTGTGTCCGCGTACTCGGAGGTCGCCTGCCCGACGAAGACGCCGCCCCGGCTGCCCGCCAGGCGGGAGGGGCGTATCCCGGCCGATTCGAGGGCTTCCCATACGACGTGCAGCAGGAGCCGCTGCTGCGGGTCCATGACGCGCGCCTCGGCGGGCGAGACGCCGAAGAACGCCGCGTCGAACCCGAAGGGGTCGGTGAGGAAGCCGCCGTGCCGGGAGACGGTCCGTCCGGGGGTCATGGGAGTGGCGTCGTGCCAGCGCTCGACGTCGAAACGCTCACGTGGGACCGGGGTCACGGTGTCGGCGTTGGCCGTGAGGACGTCCCACAGGTCGTCGGGGTTCTCGATGCCCGGTAACCGGCATCCCATGCCGACGATCGCGAGGGGCGTCGGCGTCGACAGCTCAGTACGCATGGGTGACTCCAAGCTCTCCAGGCGCGTCAGACGGTCCGTCAGGGCGAGAACGAAAAAATACACTCCAGGCCATTAATGGCCTGGGATGCCCTCCAACTCGCCCTGTAAACCCGCTTCGAGCACCGCACAATGCGGACATTCAGCGCATTCTTCCGCCAAGGTGGTGAGTTAAAAGATGTACTTGCGTTCATAAGTGGTCTCGTGTTTATGCTTTTTCCACCGTTGCCGCAGCAGGTGAGGGGGAGACATGAACGTCGACCGGATCGTTCCGCGCCTGGGAGACGAGGAACTGGCTGCCTACCGGTTCCTGATCACCAGCGGCGGGGCCCGGCCCGAGAGAGTGGCGAGCAGCCTGGGATGGGGCGCGGGCCAGACCGAGCGCGTGCTGTCCCGGCTGAGCCGGATGAAGCTGGCACGGTCCCGCGAGGAGGACCGCAGCGACTGGACCGCAGTCCACCCGGACATGGTCAAACTCCAGTACGCCAAGCCCCTTTCGGGTGTCATCGACGCCTGGCAGGCCCAACTGGAGGGACTGCGCGCACAGCTCGACACGCTCAGCGGCCTGTGCGGCGAGGAAGAGGGGGAAGGCGTCACCCCTGTGGTCACCATCGAGGGCGCGCCCGACATACGCGACGCCCTCGCGGTCGCCGCGGGACGCTGCGCCGAGGAGCTCTTGGCGGTGCAGCCACTGGGCCGGGGAACCGCCGCTCTCGCCCGGGACGTGGTGTGCCGGGACGGCGACGCGATGGCGTCGACGGTCAGCGCGCGGGTGCTCCTTCCCCACCTGTCGCGCTACGACGCGGAGGTGCGCGACTGCACCGAGCGGATCTTCGCGTCGGGGGGCGAGGTGCGCACCACCGCCGCGTCCCTGCCGCCGCTGCTGGTGTTCGACCGTTCCGTGGCCTTCCTCTTCGACGACGAGGACACGGACAGGGCGCACATGATCCAGCACAAGGCCCTGGTGGGATTCATGGTGCACATGGTGGTGAGCGCCTGGGCGAGCAGTGCCGCCTTCGAGCGCACGGGCGGCAACAACCGGATTCCGGAGTGCCTGACCCAGGAGACGAAGACGGCGATCGTCCGGCTGCTGGCCGCCGGCTACAAGGACGAGGTGGTGGCCAGGCGCCTGGGCATCGGGGTGCGGACGTGCCGGAAGTACATCGCCGAGCTGTTCGGTGAACTGGGGGCGGAGAGCCGGTTCCAGGCCGGCTGGATGGTGCGCGACCAGATGCTCCTGGCCGGCGCGGACGATGCGGAACCCCTCACCGCCCGGGTGAACTGAGCGAGCGGGCGGCTCCCGCGGGGGGGGGTGCCGATATCGAGTCACGGCCTTCCGGCCCGGCGCGGACCACACCGTCCGCCCGGGCCGGAAGGCCGTTCGCCCGCGGGCCCGCTCGCGGGCTTGCGCACGTCCCCGGCGCTTTCCCGGCGGCGGGCGGCGGTCTGCCGACGCGCACACGCCGCGGCCCACTCGCACACGCCGCGCCCACTCACACGGCGCCCCTACTCGCATGTGGCGCCGAGTACGGCGCGCCGACTGCCACCCGGCTCGTCGGCGCGCGCACCGAACGGACGCGCGGCGGAGGCCATTTCGCCGGCGCCCGGGCTCGGCGGCCACGGAGAACGACCCCGCGCCCCTGTGCGCGGGCCCCGGCGGCTGCCGGGGCGCCACTCCCGCGGGCCGATCGGCCCGCCTCCGGGCCCCGCTCAGCGCGCGAGTATCGCCTGGAGTACCGCCGTCAGCTCGCCCTCCGGGTCACCCGCCGCCTGCGGACCACGCCACGCCACCACGGCGTCGGGACGGACCAGCACCGCACCCGTCGGCCCGACCCCGTAGCGGTCGCACCAGGTGCCGTCGCGATCGGCGAGGTGCTCGCCGATCCGGTAGGCGTCCAGGTTGACCCCGAGCGTGCCCGCGGCCTTCTCCGCGGCGACGACCCAGTCGCCGCCCTCATGACCGGCCAGCAGCACGAATCCGCGGCCGAACACGTCGTGTGTGGACAACTCCCGTATGCCGTCGGTCAGGACGACGTGCGGGGCCCGGCCACCGGGACGCCCGGTGGGATGCCACGGGTCCTCCTGCAGACTGCCGTCGTCACCGGCCTCGGTGCGGACCGCCGAAGAGTGGTACCGGAAGCCCAGGAACTCCTTCGGCATCGGGATGGGCGCCTGAGGATCGGCCGGGTTGTAACTCGCGGGCACGCGGCCCTCGGAGATCTTCGCCAGTTCGAGCTCGCGCTCCAGGGTGATGGTGACCTGGGGGCGGCGCTCGGTCTCGTACGTGTCCAGCAGACCGGGTCCCGCCTGCCCGGTGAGCACCAGGGCCAGCCGCCAGGACAGGTCGTAGGCGTCCTGGATGGCGAGGTTGCCGCCCTGCCCCCCGTTGGGCGGGCAGGCGTGCGCGGCGTCGCCGGCCAGGAACACCCGGCCGTCGCGGAAACGTTCGGCCAGTTTGTGATTGATCGGGAAGAAGCGGGCGTTGACGAAAGCGACGTCGATGTCGGGGTCGCCGATGGCGCGCCGGATCCGCTCCAGGCAACGCTCCTCCGTGAAGTCCTCAGGGCTCTGTCCGCGTTCGGGGAAGTAGTCGACCCACAGGGTGTGCCGCTCCGAGCCGTCCAGGATGAAACTGGAGCCACTGCCCGGCATCCCGATGACCTCGACCGCGCCCTTCTCCACGTACCGCGTCAGATCGGCCTCGAAGGTGATGATGTACATGTGGCCGATCGTCCCGCCGCCTTCGACGGCGATGCCGAGCATGTCCCGCACCTGGCTCGTGTTGCCGTCGGCAGCCACCAGATAGTCCGCCTCGACGGTGTACGTGCCACCCGTAGCCACGTCGCGGAGCGTCGCGGTGACCTTCTCCTCGTCCTGGGCGACGGCGACCAGCTCGGTACCGTGGCGCAGTTCCGCGCCCGCCTCCTGGGCGCAGGCCCGCAGGATGTCCTCGACCCGGGCCTGCGAGATCCAGGCGAGCGGCGGCACCGAGGACAGCTCCTGCGGGTCGGGCTGCCCGTCCTCCGGGTCCAGGAACCGGCGTTCGGGATCGGCCAGGCACGCCCCATGGCTGATGCGGGGCCACTGAGCGTCCCCCACGGCCGCCTCGAGACGACGGCGCACACCGGGCAGGGTGTGCAGCAATTCCTGCGAGCGGGTGTTCAGGCCCCACGCCTTCGGCAGCGTGGAGCCGCCCGGACGCCGCTCCACGAGGAGCGGGCGCACACCGCGTGCGGCAAGGCTCAGGGCAGTGGTGAGCCCGGTGTAGGCACCACCGACGACAAGGACGGGAACGCGCTGGACTGACATGCGATATGCCTCCGTTTACTGCTGTGTGCGGAGCGGGAGGGGAGCCGGGCCGCGGAAGGGCCGGGCACGGTTCGGCCGGACCGGACGGGCACGAGGCCCCGGTGACGTGGCGAAGGGTGGTGAGGCGCACCGGCCCCGGGGAGCAGGACGTGCGAGGACGACCCGGCTGGAGCGCCGGCGCCGATGAAGCGTGCCCCTGCGCGGATACGACCACGGGAGGTACCGGTGTGCGGCGAACCGCCGTGAAGAGGCCCGGTGTTGCGAGAAGCTGCCGCCTCGCCGGGGCCGCGAGGACAGCAGACGCTACGGGCTTCCGGTCGTACGGGCCCCCCGGTCGTACGGGGCCCCCCGGTCCTACGGGCCCCACCGGCGCGGCCGGCGCTGCGGGGTCAGGGTGTGCCGAGTGTGGCGATGTCGATGACGTACCGGTAACGGGCCCGGGACAGGTTCTCCCAGGCGTCGGCGACCTGGGCCGCCGCGATCCGCTCGATCTCGGCCACGATGCCGTGCCGGGCGCAGAAGTCGAGCATCTCCTGCGTCTCGCGGATGCCGCCTATCGAGGAGCCGACGATGCCGCGGCGGGCGCTCAGCAGCGAGAACGTGTTGTACGAGGCGACCGGATCGGCCGGGGCCCCGACGTTGACGAGCGTACCCCCGAGGCCCAGCAGGCCGAGCCAGACATCCAGGTCGAGGGCGGCCGGCACCGTGTTGAGGAGGACGTCGAAACAGCCCCCGAGGGCCGCGACTTGGCCACTGTCCCGCGTATCCACGAACCGCGCGGCACCGAACGCCAGGGCGTCGTCCTTCTTCTCGGGCGACCGGCCCAGCACCGTGACCTCGGCACCCATGACCGCGGCGATCTTCACGCCGAGGTGCCCGAGGCCTCCCATGCCGAGGACGCCGACCCTCGTGCCCGGCCCCGTCCGCAGTCGGCGCAGAGGTGAGTGGACGGTGACGCCCGCGCACAGCAGCGGCGCCGCGCTGTCCAGTGGGAGCGCGTCGGGGATCGCCAGGACGAAACGGTCCGCGACCACGATGGAGCGGCTGTAGCCGCCCTGCGTCACCGAACCGTCGAGGTCGCGGCCCGAGTACGTCGCGACGAATCCCTCGACGCAGTACTGCTCCTCGCCGGACACGCACGGGCGGCACTTGCCGCAGGAGCCGACCATGCAGCCCACCCCCACCCGGTCCCCGGGTGCGAAGGCGGTGACCGCGTCGCCGACCTCCGACACGACTCCGGTGATCTCGTGTCCGGGCACGAGGGGGAAGAGCGTGCCGCCCCAGTCGTCGTGGCCGAAGTGCACATCGGTGTGGCAGACACCGCAGAACGCGATGTCGATCCGGACGTCGTCGGGGCGTAACGGGCGCCGTTCGACAGCGGTCAGCGTGAACGGTGCTCCTTTGGCGGGCAGGCAGAGAGCGGTGGCGGTGGGCATGGTGATCCTGTTTCCCTCGGCTGGAAGGGGCTACGGGCAGCCCCGGGTCGGTGTCGGAACGCCCCGGCCGAGCCGGTGACGCCGCGGGAACGCACGACAAGCAGCTTGCCCGCCGGGACGGACCGTCCGCCATCACCGCGGAGTGCAGCAAGCTGTGGTGCAGTTTGCTGCACACCGGGGCCCCGGACGGGGTGGCACTACCATGAGCGGCGGTGCGTCACGGAGCCGCCTCTCGCGCGGGAACGCGCTTCGGTGACACGGCCGTTGCCCGGCCGCAGCAGCGTGACCGGCGGCACCGAACCCGTGCCGACCCGCTCCGCGACCGTACGCACGACTTCGTACGGCAGTGCCGCCCCCGAGGAGCTTCGCGTCCCGTTCCACGGCGACGTGTCCACGCGTTCGGCACCGTCACGACCGACACGACGAAGGAGCATCGTTGAGCAGGCTGCGTTGGCTGACCGCGGGTGAGTCCCACGGTCCCGCACTTGTCGCGACGCTGGAGGGCCTTCCCGCCAGCGTGCCGATCACCACGGAGATGGTGGCGGATCACCTGGCGCGGCGGCGGCTCGGCTATGGCCGCGGTGCGCGCATGAAGTTCGAGCGGGACGAGGTCACCTTCCTGGGTGGTGTCCGGCACGGGCTGACCCTGGGTTCCCCGGTGGCGGTCATGGTGGGCAACACCGAGTGGCCGAAGTGGGAGAAGGTGATGGCGGCCGATCCGGTGGATCCGCAGGAGCTGGCCGCGCAGGCCCGTAACGCGCCGCTGACCCGGCCGCGTCCCGGCCATGCCGACCTCGCGGGCATGCAGAAGTACGGCTTCGAGGAGGCGCGGCCGATCCTGGAGCGTGCCTCGGCGCGGGAGACGGCGGCGCGGGTGGCGCTGGGCGCGGTGGCCCGGTCGTACCTGAAGGAGACCGCCGGGATCGAGATCGTCAGCCATGTGACGGAGCTGTGCTCGGTGAAGGCCCCGCGGGGCGTGTACCCGACGCCGGCCGATGTGGAGAGGCTGGACGCGGACCCGCTGCGCTGCCTGGACGCGGACACGTCCAAGGCGATGGTGGCGGAGGTCGACCAGGCCCACAGGGATGGTGACACGCTGGGTGGTGTGGTCGAGGTGCTGGCGTACGGGGTGCCGGTGGGTCTTGGCTCGCATGTGCACTGGGACCGTCGGCTGGACGCGCGGCTGGCCGGTGCGCTGATGGGTATCCAGGCGATCAAGGGCGTGGAGGTCGGTGACGGGTTCGACCTGGCGCGGGTGCCGGGTTCGAAGGCGCACGACGAGATCGTGAACACGCCGGAGGGCATCCGCCGTGTGTCCGGGCGTGCGGGTGGTACGGAGGGTGGTCTGTCGACGGGTGAGTTGCTGCGGGTGCGGGCGGCGATGAAGCCGATCGCGACGGTGCCGCGGGCGCTGCAGACGGTGGACGTGACCACCGGTGAGGCCACCCAGGCGCATCATCAGCGTTCCGATGTCTCCGCGGTCCCGGCCGCGGGGATCGTCGCGGAGGCGATGGTGGCGCTGGTGTTGGCGGACGCGGTGGCGGAGAAGTTCGGCGGCGACAGCGTCACCGAGACCCGCCGCAACCTGCGGTCCTACCTCGACGGCATCGCGATCCGCTGACCGCCCCGCGGTCGGCAGGCACCGGTCGCCCTCACCGAACAGCGAGGCCGCACCCCGCCGGGCGGCCTCGCGGCGAGACACCTGGCTTAGGCCCACCGGCCCGCGCGCCGCGAGTTCGCCGCCCCGGTCGTACCGGTGCGCCGCGAGTTCGCCGCCCCGGTCCTACCGGTGCGCCGCGAGTTCGCCGCCCCGGTCCTCCCGCGAGGTCACCCCGGTGGCACCGGACGTCACCTGAACGGCGATGCGACCGCGTGCTCGTCGCGGGCGCACCGCCGTGTGCTTGCTCGCAGCGCTCGCGCCGCCGTTCGCTCACCGACGCGGCAGCAGCAGGGCCGCGCCGAGCGCGTTGGCCGCCAGGAGAGCGGCCGCCAGCAGCAGGCTCTCCCTCATGCCGGGCATGAAGTTCCCGGCGAGGAGCGCACCGAAGACGGCGATGCTGAGCGCTCCGCCGGTCTGGCGGCTGGTGTTGAGCAGTGCCGCCGCCGTACCGGCCCGTTCGGACGCAACGCTGTCGAGCATCAGGGAGGTCAGCGCCGGCATGGCGAGCGAGCCGCCGATGCCCAGAGGCACCATGGGCAGGGCGATCAGCCACCACGGTGTGCCGGCGCCGACGGCGGCCAGGCCGCAGCAGCCGGCCATGCCGACCAGCAACCCCGCGACGATCACCGCGCGCGGGCCGTAGCGGGCGACGGCCCGCGGGGAGAAGTAGTTGAAGTGGGCGGTGATCACGGCCATCGGCACGAACATCAACCCGGCCGAGAAAGCCGACTGCCCCCGCTGCTCCTGGAAGAACAGGCTCAGCACGAACACCCCGCCGTAGAAGGCGGCGTTGCAGGCGAACCCCGCGACGACGGGCACGCTGACGCCGCGCTGGCGGAACAGCTCCAGCGGCAGCATGGGGGTGCGCCGCCGGGCCTCGACCGCCACGAAGCCCGCCCCGGCCAGCACCGCGGTCCCGGCCGCGGCCAGGACGGTGCCGGTGAGCCCGTCGTGACCGCCCTCGATCACGGCGAAGGTCAGCGCGGCCAGCGTCACGACCGCCGTGAGCTGCCCCGGCGGGTCGAACACGGCGGGGTGACGCGGGGAGGGAGCGGCCCGCAGCAGGATCAGGAAGCCGGCGAGCCCGGCGGGCACGTTGAGGAAGAACACCGCACGCCAGCTCCACTCCGTGGTGAGCAGTCCGCCCAGGAGGGGTCCCGCCGCGATGGCGACCGCGCCGCCCACCGTCCACAGGGCGATTCCGCGCGCCCGCGCCTGCGCGTCGGGGTACGCCTGGCGGATCAGCGCCAGCGAGGTGGGCACCATCACGGCGGCCGCGCTGCCCTGCACCACGCGCGCCGCCGTCAGCGCGCCGAGGGTCGGCGCCACCCCGCAGGCCAGCGAGGCGAGAGTGAAGAGGGCGAGCCCCCAGCCGTACGCGCGGCGCGCGCCGACGGCGTCCGACAGCGCGCCCGCGGAGAGCATCAGCGCCGCGAACATGAGGGTGTAGCTGTCGGCGACCCACTGGAGGCCCGACAGGGAGCCGCCGAGGTCGTCTCCCACGGCGGGCAGCGCCACATTGACGCCGGAGACGTCCAGTGTGATCACGAAGAAGCCGAGGACGGCGGCGACGAGGGCCGCGGTGGTGGAACCGGCCGTGTCCGGGCCGTTTCGGCCCCGCTCACCGGTGGTCGGTCCGGTGCCTTCCCCGGATCGCGTCAAGCTCATCGTGCACTGCTCCTCACTGCGCCGCCCCTGCCGGGGCAGGGGGTCGGCGCCGGACGACAAAGGACGGAAAAGACCAGGTGGACACCAGCCTTCCCGGCGTGCGCGGACCCCGGCAGACCGGGCCGTGCGGGGGAACGGTGTTCCTGGCTGTGACAGGGCCCCCCTCCCGGCGGGACCTTTTGGGACAATGGGTTCATGAGTGAAGGCACGGAGTTAGGACGCTTTCTGCGCGCTCGGCGGGGCCAGGTCCGGCCGGAGGACGTCGGACTGCCCGCCGGTACCGGCATCCGCCGCACTCCGGGACTGCGCCGCGAGGAGCTGGCGACACTGGCCGGGGTCAGCGTCGACTACTACACGCGACTGGAGCGTGGCCGTGAGACACGGCCGTCGCCGGCCGTCGTCACCGCGCTCGGCCAGGCGCTGCGGCTGTCCGGGGACGCGCTGCAACGGCTGCACGAACTGGTGGCGCTCGCCGCCGGGCAGGCGCCGGCAGCGTCCCCCGATCCGGCGCACACCGTGCGCGAGTCGGTGCGCGTGCTGCTGGAGACGCTGCGCCCGGCACCGGCGTACGTCGTCAGCCGCGTCAACGGTCTGCTGGCCGCCAACCGGCCGGGGCTGCGCCTCTTCCCCGGCATCACGGACTGGCCGCCGGAGCGCCGCAACATCACCCGCTACATGTTCCTGCACCCCATGGGGCGCAAGCTGTACCGCGACTGGGAGCGGATGGCGGCCCACAGCGCCGCACACCTGCGCGCGATGGCGGGTGCCGACCCGGACATGCCGGAGCTGGCCGAACTGGTGGGCGAACTGGTCGTCAAGAGCCCGGAGTTCGCCCGCCTGTGGGAACGGTACGACGTCCAGGCGCGCGGCGGCGGAGAGAAGCATTTCCGTCATCCGGAGGTCGGGTCGATGTGCCTGCACTTCGAGGTGATGGCGATCTCCCGTACGGACGGCCAGCGCCTCGTCACCTATCAGGCGATGCCCGGCACCCCGGACCACGACGCCATGCTGCTGCTGGACATGGCCAGCCCCAGGGAAGCGGCGTACTCCGAACGGCCCGGGCGATGACGCCGGCGGCCCCGCAATGACGCTCACCTGTCGAGCACGATGTGGTACGTCTCGTGCGGGGTCTGGATGTCGTTGCAGGTCAGTTCGCCGGTGGCGCCGCGGTAGGCGCCGGTGCCGCCGGTGACGGCCATCCGTACCGTGTCGCTGCCCTTGGTCCACAGGGACTGCGCGGTGAGCTGTCCGTCCGGCAGCCGCACGGACAGCACACAGTTCGTGGTGATCTTCGCGCCGTCCAGCTTGGTCACCTGGCAGGAGCTGCCGTCCTCGCCGACCTGCTTGCCGTCGCGGAACAGCTTGTCGGCGTAGACGAACTCGTCTCCGACGCTCAGCCCGTGAGTGCCCACATCGGTCTGCACGACGCCGTCGTTGCCTATGGCGAGGTCGATGGTCGTGCGGGAGGTGGCCTGGGCGGGAACGGTGAGCACACAGGACGCTCCCAGGGCCAGCACGGCGGTGCCGACGGCGCCGAAGAGGGCGAACTTGCGCTTGGTCATGTGACACACACTCCTAGGTCACGCACCGCCCGACGCGGTGCTCGGGTCGTCTCGTACCGGGTCGTCGTCGGCGAACCCGGCGGCGCGCCGCAGGGCCCCCGTCTCGATCAGGCGGCTCACCGCCGCGATGTCCTCGTCCAGCCGGCGGTCGTGGGAGACGAAGGCGCTGTGCTCCCTGATCAGCGCGTGCACCGCCCGAACGGCCGGTGACGCCTGCTCGACGCCCCGCAGTTCGATCGCCTGCGCCAGGGCGAGCAGATGGATGGCCGCCACCTCGCGGACCAGGCCGTTGACGGTGCGCGCGTCACGCGCCGAGATCGTGCCCATGCTGACGATGTCCTGGTTGTGCGACTCGGTCGAGCGCGAGAACACCGACACCGGCCCCGTCTGTTTGAGGGCCTCGGCGGTGACGGCCGAGGCCGCTATCTGCATGCCCTTGAACCCGTGGTGCAACCCCGCTTCGGGATCGTCGGCACGGCGTGCGAGGACGAGGTTGGGCGGGAGTCCTTCGTTGAACTTCTCGTCCACCACGAGGGCCAGTTGGCGGTCGAGCAGGTTGGCGAGATTGGCCACCGCGGTCTTCAGGCTGTCCATGGCCTGGCCGACGTGGCCCGCGTAGAAGTTGCCGCCGAGGTGGAGGCCCGACTCCTCGACGTCGAAGAGCGGGTTGTCGCCGGCGGAGTTGATCTCGGTGTCGAGCCAGTCCTCCGCCCAGTCGAGCGTGTCGTGGGCGATCCCGATGATCTGCGGCGCGCAGCGCACCGAGTACTTGTCCTGGATGCGCTCGTTGAGCTGGAGGTAGCTGCGCCCGGCCAGCGTGCGGCGGCGCATGAGGATGTCGTCGAAGGACGTGGCGAGCCGCGATCCGGACAGCAGGGTGCGGACGGTCGCGGCGGCCCGGACCTGGCCGGGGTGGGGTTTGTTCTCGTGGATGAAGGGGTGCAGCGCGGACGCGTTGCCGTGCAGCGCTTCCAGTGTCATGGCGGTCGCGAGTTCGGCGGTGAAGGCCAGCTCCCGGGCGTCCGCGGCGGCCAGGACGGCGTAGGCGGTGGCGAAGGCGGTCCCGTTGACCAGCGCGATGCCCTCCTTGGGCGCGAGCCGCAGCGGCTCGATTCCCTCCTCGCGCAGGGCCTCGAGCGCCGGACGTACGGTGCCGCGGTGCCGTACCCGTCCTTCGCCGATCAGTGCCGCGGCCAGGTAGCACAGCGGTACGAGGTCGCCGCTGGCGCCGACCGAACCGCGTTCCGGGATCAGGGGCAGGATGTCCCGTTGCAGGCAGTCCAGGAGCGTGGACACCGCCTCCGGCCGGATCGCCGAGACTCCCCTGGCCAGCGCGTTGGCCCGGATGAGCATCGCCGCCCGGGCGACGGCCGGGACGGCGGCCGGCCCCACGCCGTTGAGGTGGTAGAGCACCAGGTTGCGCTGGAGCTCGTGGGCCTTGTCCGGCGAGATCTGCCGGGTGCAGCTGTCCCCGAACCCCGTGGTCACGGCGTAGATGGGGATCTCCTGGGCGAGCAGCGTCTCCTTGAGGCCGACGGAGGCGTGCATCCGCTTGACGGCGGCTTCGCTGAGCTGCACGCGTGTCCTGCCGTCGTCACCGCGCGCGACGGCGGCGACCGTGCGGGGCGACAGGCCCGTTCCGTCGATCTCGAGGTGCCGGACCGTGGGCACGTGCGCCATCGGTACTGTTCCTCTCCGGAGCCGGGGAGGCGTCCCTAGTAGACGCCCTCGATCATCTTCTGGCCGTCCACCTCGGCGACGGGGTGGATGTCCCGCAGGGAGTCCCCGGCGCCCGTCGGGCTGGGGACCCGCGTGGCCAGGTCGCGTTCCAGGCTGTTGGGCACCAGGCCGTACTCGGTGAGGTAGTTCATCACCACGGCTCCTTCCGATCCGTAGGGGACCGGTGTGCCGGTGTCGGGGTCCACGACCCGGTACAGGACGTAGGGGGCGTACGAGTCGAACACCGTCTCACCCGTGCCCTCCGGGTCGGGCCGCTGGACCGTTCCGCTCAGCACGGAGGTGCTGCCGTACGACCCCCTGAACCGCACCTTGGGGAAGAACTCCGTGGACAGGTAGTCCAGGGTGTCGGGGTCCATGTGCGCTCCGGTCCAGATCACCAGGCGCACCTTCTCCTGGATCAGGGCGCGGACCGCGGGCCGTTTGGCCATACGGGCGAGCAGCGGGGGAGTGGTGATCAGGAAGGCGATGTCCTGGGAGCTCAGGACCAGTTCGGCCTGGTCGACGAGGTGCTCGACGTAGGCGGCGGCGCCGGCGGTGTCTCCGGCGGCCATGAGGCGTTTCACCCAGCGCGGGTCCAGGTCGATGGAGAACCGGACCCCGCCCCTGGCCTGTGCGATCCGCCGGGAGTACTCGCCGAGCATGTGGGGGCCGCTGGGTGCGACGGCCAGGGTGTGGCCCGTTCCGTCGTCCTGGTAGTGGGAGTTCTCCCACTCCATGTACCGGTCGAACCAGCCCTCGAACATCATGAAGCGCTTGGGCGCGCCCGTGGTGCCGCCGCTCTCGTACACGGCGAACACCTTCTCGGTCGCGTCCAGTCCGCGGGGGATCAGGTCCTCGATCGGGACGTCGCGGAGGTCGTCCACGAGGTTGGGGAACTTCAGCAGGTCGTCGACGCAGCGCACGTCCTGGACGGGGTCGAAACCCAGCCGGTCGCGGCGTTGCAGCCAGTACCGGGAGCCGGTCGCCGGGTCGAAGTGCCAGCGCATCATGGCGCGGACGTGCGCGTCGGCCTGTTCGCGCGCGTTCATGGTGGGTCACCGTGCTTTCTCGGTCGGTCGGTCGGGGTCGGGGGTCGGGAGGCGGTGGCGGGCCGGGGGGGCGCAGCCTTCAGACGCCGTGGTGCGCACCGCCGTTGATCTGGACGATCTGCGAGGTGATGTAGCCGCCGGGCTGCCCGCAGAGGTAAAAGCCGAGTTCCGCGATGTCGGCGGGATCGCCCGCGCGGCCCAGGGCGGTCTGGCGGACCAGCTTCGCCTCGCGGGCCGCGGGGAGGCCGTCGCCGAAGAGGTCGGTGCCGGCCACGTAGCCCGGTGCGATGGCGTTGACGTTGATGTCCCGTGGGCCCAGGCGCGTCGCCAGGAGGTGGACGTAGGAGTGGAGGGCGGCCTTGGCGGCGCCGTACCCGCCCGTTCCGCCCGATCCACGGTAGGCGGCGACGGAGCTGTAGAGGACGATGGCGCCGCCGTCGGCCATCAGGGGGACGAGTGACTCCACGGCGAGGACGGCTGTCAGGACGTTCGAGCGGTACGCGTCACGCCACTCCGTCAGGACCGGTTCCACCTCGCCGCCGTCCGTGCCCGGCGACGGCGGCACCGCGCCTGCGCAGCACAGCAGGCCGCCCACGGGCAGTCCCGTCGAGGTGACGTGGTCGCGCAGGACGTCCGCCGAGCCGGGGTCGGCCATGTCGAGCGCGAGCGGCTGGACGTCGGCTCCCGGCACGTCCGCCTCGATCTCCTGCACCGTCCGGGTGAGCCGCTTCTCCTGCCGGGCGATCAGGAGCACCTTGTCGTCGTTCTCGGCGAATCGCTTCGCCGTCGCCTTGCCGATGCCGGCGCTCGCGCCGGTCACCACGATCAGCCTGGACAGAGTGAACCCTCCTCATGAGGTGTGGTCGAAAGATGGATCAGGGTCAGGTCGGGGACGGCGAACAGGGCGGGAGCGTCGCGAGCAGGGCGGCCCGGTCCGGTTTCCCGCCGGCGGTCCTCGGTACGGCCGCGAGGCCCACGAGCCGTGACGGACCGGGGAAGTCCCGCAGCGCGGCCCGGATGTCCGCCTCGTCCACTCCGCTGCGCCGGCCGGACCAGAAGACGACGTAGCCCTCACCGGCGAGCGGGTCGCCGGTCAATGGCAGCGCGACGCAGTCCGCGTGCGGCAGGCGGGCCCTCAACTGCTCCTCCACGCGCGTCAGATGGACCTTGACGCCGTTCACCTTGATCAAGGAGCTGCTGCGGCCGACGAGCCGGAAGGACCGGTCGCCGGTGAACTCGACCAGGTCTCCGGTGGCCCAGCGGGCCGGAGGGCGGGTCCCGCCCTCCGGCCGGGCCAGCCGCGGGCTGCGCACGACCAGTTCCTGCGTGTGTCCCATCGGTGCGCCCCGGTCACGCATCAGGGTCACGTCGGGCAGCGCCTGCCAGGGGGCCGCGCCGCTTCCCTCGGGGGCGACCGGCCGGTGGGCGATGCCTCCGGTCTCGGTCGATCCGAGGAGTTCCCAGGCCCGCAGCAGGGGGCCTGCCCGGCGGACGAGCCGGTGGGCGGCCGGCGGCGGTGCCGCCGCGCTGTGCAGGGCGACGACCGAGCGGGCGCCCTCCAGTGCCGACCAGCCGCGGTGCAGCAGGTTCCAGGCCATCGGGACGCAGACGATCAGGACCCGTGCGCCGGAGGGGACCGACAAGGGAGCGAGCGGATCGGTCCACGCCCGGTGGACGGGGACGGCTGCCATACGGGGCAGCCAGTGGCCGAACAGAGCGCCGAAGAGGTGCTGCGGCGGGGCGTAGGTGATCACCTGGTCGACCGGCCCGACGAGGTGGGTGCCGATCAGCTCCACCTCGCGCTCCATCTGCCGGGGCAGCCGGAACCAGCGGCGCGCGGCTCCCGTGCTGCCGGACGTGTCGAAGGGCACCTCGTCGGACGCGGCCCGCCGTCCCTCGGCACGGGTCGCCGGACGTGTCATGCCGCCTGGTCCTCGGCGCACTCGCGGACGTAGGCGGCGGTCCGTTCGAGGGTGCTGAACCAGTAGCGGACGTCGTCGCCCACGAAGTCGACCTCGATGCCGAACTCGCCTTCCACGGCGGTGACGTACTCCAGGGCCGCCAGGCTGTCGAAGCCCGGCAGTGCGCCGGACAGGTCCGCGTCCGCGGGCAGCGCGCGGGCGGCGTCGCCGAAGCGCTTCTCGAGGAGGGTGCGGACGCGGGCCTGGATGTCGGTCTGGTCACGGGCGGGCATGCTGGAGTCCTTTCTGCCGGTCGCCGCCGGCCGGTGCCGGGCCGGCGCTCGTCATGGAGCCTTCGTGCAGGTAGAAGACGTGGTCGGGCCGTGTGGGACGGAAGTGGACCGTCAGATGGGCGCCGTCCGCGTCGACGCCGAGCGCCTGCGCGATCTCGTCGGCGAGCCGGGCCCGGTAGTCGTGGTCGCGGTCGCGGTGGATGTGGCACACGACGGACGCCCAGCGGGCGGTCCGTTCGGGGCCGGCGTCGTCCTCGTACGTCGTCAGCGGCATGCCGCCGGCGAAGTACGCCATGGGTTCGGCGGTCCGGAAGGAGACCACGACGTGTGCGGGGTCGGAACCGCGCGCTGCCAGGAACCGGGTGAGGCGCAGCGCGGCCCTCAGACGGGTGGAGGGGGTCAGCGGATTGCTGGTCACTTCGACGGTCGGCAAGGCCGTGTGCCTTTCACGAGAGGGCCAGCGGCGGCAGGGGGTGCCGTTCGGGTGCCAGGCGCAGTTCCAGGCGCCGTCCCAGGCAGTCGGCGAGCGGGCCGCCGCTCGTCGGCATCAGGGGGGTCCAGGCGAACCCGGAGTCCGCCGTGCGCACGCTGTCCAGGAAGCGCGTCAGGTGGCCGGCGTCCCACTCGATGCCGAACGTGTCCGCCGTCAGCACGGCTTCGTAGGTGCTCAGCAGGTCCGGGACCCGGTTGTCCACGTCCGCGTATCCGCCGCCGCGCACCCGGTGCCGGGCGAGGGCCTCACGGACGTGCTCGGCGTCGGCGCCGGCCGACCGCCGCAGCGCCCGCAGGGCCTGCAGGGTGGCCCGCAGCGTGGGCCGTCCGCCCGGCACGTTGGCGTACCGGCCGGGAGCCGTCTCGCAGGTGGCCACGTACGCGGCTATACCGCGCAGGGCGGAGGTGACGCCGGTTCCGCCGCTGCGGTGCAGGATCTCGGCGGCCGAGGAGGTCGACACCATGTCGGAGGCGCGGCCCTCCCAGTAGCCGAAGCCGCCGTCGGGGTTCTGGATGGCGCCGGTGAGCCAGTGCGCGATCCTGGTGCGGGCCGGGGCGTCGTCCGCGAAGGCCCCGGCCGACAGGGCCCACAGGGTGCACCGCACCTCGCTGCCCCGCCCAGGCATGTACATGATGCCGTCCTCGTTGGGCAGCATGCAGCTCTCGGTCCACTCCAGGGCCTGGTGGGCCGCGGTGCCGGACAGCCGGCCGGCCAGCAGGTGCGCGGAGGTGGTGAGGACGTCGGAGGCGAGTTCGGGCGTGCGGTAGGTGAAGCCGCCGTGCGCCGTGCGGAAGGTCAGGAGCGTGCCGACCACCCCGTCGGCGACACCGTCGAGCGCGGCGCCGAGTTCCCGTAGCGCTCCGACCGCGCAGAACGCGGCCCACACGTCCGTCACGGGGTAGCCGGGCCACCGGGTGAAGGACCCGCCGGGGCGCAGCCGGGCCAGGATCCAGGCGACGCAGGCCTCGCGGTCCCGCGGGGCCTCGCCGAGGCGGCTCAGGGCGCTGACGGCCCGGAACGTCGCCCACAGGCAGTCGGTCCCGTCACCCTCCTGGAAGGTGAAGCCGCCGGCCGGGCTCTGCCGGTCCTGGAGCCAGTTCACCAGCCGCTCACGGTCCCACGGCAGCGGACCGCGTCCGCCCGTGGCCGTGCTCCACGCGGTGACGGCGTAGTAGCAGGCTCGCGCGTCGGAAGTGCCGTCCTTGGCGTGGGCGGGGCTCCAGGCCAGTCCGCCGTCCGCGGCCTGCAGCGCCGCCAGCCAGCCGGACAGTCCCTCCGGCGGGCGCTCGCCGTAGATCTCCACCAGGGTGCGTACGGCGTAGTAGGTGGCCCACACGTCCGACGTCTGGCCGGGTGTCATGGCGAACCCGCCGTCCGCGTGCGCGGTGCTGCGCACCCAGTCGGAGCTGGACGCGCGGAGCGTGCCGCGGCTGCCCTCGGGCAGGTCGGCCAGGGCCTGCGTGCAGTAGTAGGTCGCCCAGGCGTCGGAGTTCATGCCCGCCGACCACGCGAATCCGCCGTCGGCGTTCTGCCGGGAAGCCAGGAAGGAGGCGACGGTCTCGGGGGCGGGCAGGTCGCCGGTGCGGCCGAGCCAGGCGAGGGTGCGCACGGCCGCATAGGTGCACCACAGGTCGGACTCCCCGGAGACGGTGCCGGACGACTGCCGCAGCGCGTCGTACGTCATACCGGCACCACCTCGGAGACGACCCGGAAGTTGGAGCGCTTCCAGCTCTTCTGGGAGCCGCCGCTCTTGGTCGTCGCGGGCAGCCGGTTGACGAAGCGGACCTCGTCCCAGCGGAAGCCGAGGCGTTCGCCCGTGCGCCGCTGGATCAGGTCGTTCTTCGCGGGCTCGGTGTCCCGGTCGGTGCCCGGATCCCGCTCCAGCAGCAGCCTGGCCCACGTCCCGTCCTCGGCGAGCTCGATCAGGTAGCCCATGACGTCGCGGTTCGCGTAGACGACGCTCTCCAGGTCGCGGGTGCGCACCCGGCTGCCCTTGATCTCGGTTCCGTCGGTGCCGCGGCCGTGGACGGTCACCACCGGCGCGTCGTCACCGCAGGGGCAGCCACCCGACAGGGACACCTCGTCGCCCATGTCGAGGCGCAGCAGGGGCCGGGCGTCGTTGTTGAGCGGGGTGACGACGAGCCGGCCCTCGCGGCCCGCCTCCGCGGGAACGATGCCGCTCTCCTCGGCGATCTCGCAGTAGTTGGCGCCGCGCAGCAGGTGGAGTCGGTCCTGTGCGCAGCAGGCGGCCAGCGTGCCGCTCTCCGTGCTGCCGTAACTCGCGTCGTAGGCCCGCGCGTCCCACCACTGGCCGGCCATCGCGCGCAGCTCGGGGGTGCTGACCTCGCCGAGCAGCATGAGCAGTTCGACGGACTCGCGCATCCGGGCCAGCAGGCCGCGCCGCTTGAGGACCTGGGAGAACTCCAGCAGCACGCCGGGCGCCACGAACAGCACGGTCGGCCGGAACACCTCCCACAGCTGGATGATGCGGTCCCAGTCGGAGATCCCCGTGGTGTACGGGTATGCCTTGGCGTGGGGCACACCGAGGAACTCGCAGACGCCGACCATGAGGTCGGCCACCGGCACGATGTCCGAGGGCAGCAGGATCAGGGCGCGGTGACCGCCGTCCGCCAGCATCGTGCGCCAGGCCTCGGCGACGGAGACGGTGTTGGCGATCATGTCCCGGTCCGTGCGGGGGGTGGGGGTGGGCACGCCGGTCGTGCCCGTGGTCTGGTAGTACTTCAGGCCCGCGCCGACCGGCACCCGCAGGTAGTCCAGGGGCCGGGCCTTGAGGTCGTCCTTGGAGGTGGCCGGCAGGTCCCGGAACGCCCGCATCGAGAACGCGCCGAGCGAGGCGTAGGCGGACGTGTGCCGTGCGCGGTGCCAGACCTCGTCCAGCTTGGACGTGTAGTAGGCCTCGTCGGAGCGGGAGGCGCGGCGGCGCGCGGTCACCTCCTGCTGGATGCGCTCCATGAAGTCGAGGCCGCTCCTGGAATTGATCTTCACGTGTCACTCCTCTTCTCGTCGGCGTGGGCCAGGCCCTTGGCGCGCATCAGGAACTCCCCGAGGAAGCCGTCGTGGGGGACGTCGGGGTGGAGCCATGACGTCGGCCTGCTCCCGTACACGTTGGAGACCGAGGGCAGCTCCAGCGCCCGGGCGTGCAGTTCCGGGTCCCGGGTGTGCAGTGCCAGCACCAGGGAGTCGTCGAGCACGTCGAGGGCGCCGCGCTCGAAGGGCGCGACCCACACGCAGGGAAAGGGCACCTCGTACGACAGCAACGGGTCCTTCGCGGACGTCAGTTCCACGACCGCGGGCGTCACCGCCGACAACGAGCCGTCGCCGCCGAGCCGTTCCACCCGGGGGGCCAGGTGCACGACCGCGTCCTTCGCGCGGTCCAGCACCGCCGTCACCAGGAGTTCCGCGTCCGCCTGCGGCATGCACGGCAGGCGGGCCGCGTCGTCCGCCGGCGGGGCGGGTGCCACCGTCGCCAGGTCGGCGGCCAACTGCTCGGCGAACGCGGTGACATCGTGCTCGACCAGGACGCCCGTGGTCGCCGTGCACGCGGTCCCCGCGTGGTACAGGGCACCGGCGGAGGCGAGCCCGAGCCCGGTGTCCCGGTCCGCGTCGGCGGTGACGACCAGTTTCGAGCGGCCCGGGCCCTGCGGCCGTACGTCAGCGCGGTTGCGGTAGGTGTCGACGACCGCCTGCCCGCCGTAGACCACGGCACGATCGGCGCGGTCGACGATCAGTTGCGCCGTCGCGTGGTCGCACGGTGCCAGGACGAGCTGCCCGGCCGGCAGTCCGGCCCGCCTCAGTGCGGCGACCAGGCGGAGCGGGGTCAGCGGGTCCCGGTTGGAGGGACGGACGACGACCCGGTAGCCGAGCACCAGCGCCTCGGGCCACATGGCGTGCACACCCGGGCTGTTGCCGGCCGCGTGGACGGCGAAGACGTCGCCGACGCGGCACCAGACGGCGCCCGCCGACGGTGCGTCGGCCACGGCGGTGCCGGCCGGGAGGCAGCCCGACGGCCGCGCCGAGGACACCGTCCGCCCCGCGTCGCGCAGGGCCGCTGCGATGAGCCGGTCGCACTCGCGGACGACGGCGACGGGCGTGCCCGTCAGTTCCGCCACCCGTCGCTGGTGGGCCGCCAGGTCGTCGCCGAGGATCTCCTGGTCCTCGAAGACGTCGGCCGCCTTGCCGAGCACGGCCGCGGCCCGGGCGGCGGGCAGGGGCGCGGTCGCGCGCAGCTGGTCGATCCAGTGGGAGACGACCAGTGCCGGGACCGACGCGAGTTCGAGCGCGGGAACGCCCGAGGCGTCCTCGACGGTGGTGCGTTTCCGTGTCCGGTAGGGGCCGGCCGGACCCAGCGCGGGGATGTCCAGCACGCTCACTCTCCTGTTCCTTCCAGCCGTGACGGGGTGGGGTGATGGGCGGATCAGCGTGCGGCCGACATCGCGGTGCGGCGCCTGCGGGCGGCCGCCGCGAGATCCCGCAACACTTCGGCCGTGGTGTCCCACCCCATGCAGGCGTCGGTGATGCTCTGGCCGAACACGAGCCCGCCGAGGCCGGGTTCCTGACGTCCGGGAACCAGGAAGCCCTCCAGCATGACGCCGCGGATGTCCACGTCACCGGCCGCCACCTGGGCTGCTATCTCGCGGGCGACCACGGCCTGCCGCTCGTGGTCCTTGCCGCTGTTGCCGTGACTGGCGTCGATCATCAGCCCGGTGGGCAGCGCGGCCGCCGTCAGCAGCTCCACCGCCGCGCGCACGTCCTCGGCACGGTAGTTGGGCCGGCCTGAACCGCCCCGCAGGATGACGTGGCAGTCGGGGTTGCCGCTCGTGCGCAGGGCCACCGGCCTGCCGTCCTGGCCGATGCCGAGGTAGGCGTGCGGGGCCGCCGCGGAGCGGACGGCGTCGACGGCGACGCGCACCGAGCCGGTGCTTCCGTTCTTCATCCCCACGGGCATGGGCAGGCCACTGGCCAGTTGCCGGTGCACCTGGCTCTCCACGGTCCGTGCGCCGATGGCTCCCCAGGAGACCAGGTCGGCCAGATAGGCCGGCGCCGCCGGACTCAGCCACTCGGTGGAGATGGGCAGCCCCATCTCGGCGATCTCCAGCATGAGCGCCCGTGCCGTGCGCAGTCCCCCGTTGAGGTCGAGACTGCCGTCCAGCGCGGGGTCGGACAGCAGGCCGGTCCAGCCGACGGTGGTGCGCGGCTTCTCGACGTACACCCGCATGACGACGGCCAGGTCGTCGGAGAGGCGGGCGGCCAGTTCGCTCAGGGACCTGGCGTACGCCAGACCGGCGTCCACGTCGTGGATCGAGCACGGCCCGACGACGACGAGCAGACGGTCGTCGTCACCCTGTAGTACACGGCGGGTCATCTGGCGTCCGGCGCTCACCGAACGCGCTGCGGCGGCGGTCGACGGCACCGCGCGCAGCAGCTCGCGGGGGGTGCTGGCCGCGTGCGCGCGGTGCCGCCCGCCTACGCCGTTCGGGGGTAACCGCTGCGTCAAGGAGCCGGTGCGTTCCCTGGTCGGCAGGTGAAGACTCTGCATCGTTCCTCAATTCATTCCGTTTCAGCGCATGTACGGGCGTCGGCAGCGAATGATTCGGGCGGGCCTGGGCTCCCCCGGGGGTGCGCCGCGGGAAGGCTGACCGCGCCGGTGACGGCGACCCCGCCGGGTGCGCGATCCTCCGGGGAGCACACGCATCACCGTGCCCGATGCGCGAGAGCGCTCGCCACCTGTGCCGGGTGCAGCAAGCTGTTGTGCACCTTGCTGCACGCAGGCGATCCCCGAGCCGGACACGGTGGCGGCCCGGCGACGCCCGAGGTACTGCGGCCTGCTGTCGTTCACCCCGCGAAATCGATCGCCTCATGCGGCGACGGGGCTCTCTCGGCGGATACCTCCGCGCTTCGTGGAGGCAGTGACCGGATGGGACGGCGTGGGGTCCTTTCGGCTCTGCTCAGCGATTGCTGGAAGGACGGAGACGCCTCGTGGCTGCATGTTTGGCGAGCGCAGGGGCATTGGTGCGTTCCAAGCGCGTCCCGGCCGCCCGACCAGCCGGGGCGTGAGTCCATTTCGCATGGCGCCAGGAGGCCCTGATGACAAGTCACTACAGTTCGCCGACAGCGTCCTACGGAACACGGATCAATGGTCTGGCCATCGCGAGCCTGGTGTGCGGCGTCGCCGGCGTTCTCGCTCTGAGCGTTGTCTTCGGACCGCTTGCGATGGTTCTCGGCGTGGTGGCCTTGCGACAGCGGTCCGCTGACGAGGGCCTCGGCTTCGCAAAGGCGGGTGTGTTCCTTGGTGCCGTGGACCTGCTGTCATACGTCGTGCTATTGACAGCGGCGGCATTCCACGGCGACTTCGTCTCGTATCTGGGCAGCTGAACGGGTGGGCATCGGAGCCCTCACGGCTTCAGTCGCATGAAAAGCCGAGGTATTGAGAAGGGAGACGAACGCTGCAGCTCACGCGCATGATGAGCGCCAACCGGGCAATGCGCAGGATGTGATACGCGTTGGAATCGTCGTCCTGACACTGGTGACCGCTCTCGTGGCCTCGGCCGCAGCGATCGGGATCGCGTCCTCTTGGTGGTTCGCGGCCCTTCCGCTCGCCTTCGTGGGCGTGCTGGGTGCCTGGGACCTTGCGCAGCGTCGCCACTCGGTACTGCGCAACTATCCCGTCCTCGGCCATGCCCGCTACCTCATGGAGCGCATACGCCCCGAGTTGCAGCAGTACTTCATCGAGCGGAACTACGACGGGCGCCCGTTCGACAGGGACGTGCGCAGCATCGTCTACGAACGCGCCAAGGGCACCGACGCGGAGGAGCCGTTCGGCACCGAGCGGGACGTGTACGAGCCGGGTTACGAGTTCCTGGTCCCGTCCATGGCGCCGTGCCCCGTACCGAAGGACCCGCCCCGCGTGCGGATCGGCGGGCCGGACTGCAGCCGTCCGTACGACATGGCTCTGCTGAACGTCTCGGCGATGAGCTTCGGTTCGTTGTCCGCCAACGCGGTCCTCGCGCTGAACGGGGGCGCGGCGGCGGGGGGTTTCGCTCAGGACACCGGTGAAGGCGGCCTGTCCGAGTATCACCTTCGTCCTGGCGGCGACCTCATATGGGAGATAGGCACCGGGTACTTCGGCTGTCGTACCGAAGAAGGTGACTTCGACGCCGCCGAGTTCGCCGACAAGGCCGCGCACGACCATGTCAAGTGCGTGTCCTTGAAGCTCTCGCAGGGGGCCAAGCCCGGCATCGGCGGTGTCCTGCCCGGAGCCAAGGTCAACGCCGAGATCGCCCGGGTCCGCGACGTGCCCGAAGGGCGGACGGTCGTGTCGCCGCCGTATCACCGGGTGTTCTCCACCCCGCGTGAACTCGTGCAGTTCATCGCGCGCATGCGCGAGCTGTCGGGTGGCAAGCCCACGGGGTTCAAGCTGTGCGTGGGCTCGCGCCGGCAGTTCCTGGCCGTGTGCAAGGCCATGCTGGAGGAAGGCACGACGCCCGACTTCATCGTGGTGGACGGCGCCGAGGGAGGGACCGGCGCCGCACCTCTGGAGTTCGCGGACCACGTCGGCACCCCGCTCACCGAAGGCCTGCTCACCGTGCACAACGCCCTGGTGGGCACGGGCCTGCGCGACCGGATCAAGATCGGGGCGAGCGGAAAGATCGCCACCGGCACCGACCTGGTCAAACGCATGGTGCAGGGTGCCGACTACGGCAACGCGGCCAGGGCGATGATGTTCGCCGTCGGCTGTATCCAGGCGCAGAGGTGCCATACGAACACCTGCCCCACCGGCGTCACCACCCAGGACCCCCGCCGCGCCCGTGCTCTGGACGTGCGTGACAAGACAGCGCGCGTCCAACGCTTCCAGGAAGCGACCGTGGCCAGCGCACTGCAGATCATGGCGTCCATGGGCGTGACGGACCCCGCCCAACTACGCCCCCACATGCTCCGCCGGCGCGTCGATCCCCTCACCGAGCGCTCCTACGAGGAGCTGTACGAATGGCTCGAACCAGGGCGGTTGCTCGCGGAGCCGCCGACCTCCTGGGCGACCGACTGGAAGTCCGCCGACCCCGACCGCTTCACCGCATGAACTGGAGGACCCACGTGGCCCGTACTGTTGCCCGTGTCATCGTCGACGCCCTGAGCGAGCTCGGCGTGCGCCAGGTGTTCGGCGTCGTGGGAGACGCGCTCAACCCCCTCACCGACGCCATCCGCACCACCGACGACGTGGAATGGGTGGGCTGCCGGCACGAGGAAGCCGCGGCCTTCGCAGCGAGCGCCCAGTCGCAGCTCACCGGCACCCTCGGCGTGTGCATGGGCACCGTCGGACCCGGCTCCGTCCACCTCCTCAACGGACTCTACGACGCGGCCAAAAGCCATGCCCCGGTCCTCGCCATCGCCGGTCAGGTACCGCTCACAGAACTCGGCAGCGACTACTTCCAAGAGGTCGACAACGACGCCCTCTTCAGCGACGTGGCAGTCTTCCGCGCGACCGTCACCTCACCCGACCAGCTGCCGCAGATGCTGGAGACGGCGGTGCGCCACGCGGTTGGCCGCAAGGGAGTGGCCGTTCTCACCGTGCCGGGTGACCTGGGCGACCAGGAACTGACCGCCGACCGGCCCGCCCGCTTCTCCCTGAACCCTCCGGTGAGCCGCCCGGAGGAGTCCGCCGTCCGCCGTGCCGCGGAACTCCTCGACCGCTCCGAACGCGTCACCCTGCTCGTCGGCCAGGGGGCCCGCGCCGCCCGCGAGGACGTCCTCGCACTCGCCGACCGCCTGGCCGCACCGATGGTGCTCACGCTGAAGGCCAAGGCGGGCTTCGAGGGCGACACCAACCCCTTCCAGGTCGGTCAGACGGGGTTGATCGGCAATCCCGCGGCAGCGGAGGCCCTCCACAACGCGGACACCCTCGTGCTGCTCGGCACCGACTTCCCATACCGCGACTGGTATCCCGAGGGCCGCACCGTGATCCAGGTGGACACGGAAGCCACCCACATCGGTCGCCGGGTGCCGGTCGAGGTCGGGCTGGTGGGGGACACCGGCGCCACCGTGCGCGACCTTCTGGAGCATCTCGCCGCGCCCCCTGCCGGCTCCGAAGGCGCTCGCGACCGCTCGCACCTCGACAGGGCCCGCGAACAATTCGACCAGTGGCGCACCGGTCAAGCCAGGCTTGCCGACCCGGCACACGACAAGGGCCTGGTGGGCCGCATCCGCTCCGCGCTCGACAACCGTTCCCACGACATCCGGCCGGAGGTGCTGGCCGCGGCCGTCGACCGGGTCGCGGCCGACGACGCCCTCTTCACCTCCGACACGGGAATGGCCACGGTATGGCTCTCCCGCTTCGTGGAGATGCGTGATGAGCGACGCCTCATCGGGTCCTACAACCTCGGTTCGATGGCCAACGCCATGCCCCAGGCGCTGGGCGCGCAGTGCCTGGACCGCGATCGCCAGGTCGTGGCCTTCTGCGGCGACGGCGGACTGAGCATGCTCCTCGGCGACCTCATGACCCTGAAGACCTATCGCCTCCCCGTCAAGCTCGTCGTCTTCGACAACCGCCGGCTGGGCATGGTCAAGCTCGAACAGGAGCAGGGCGGCCTCCCCGAGTTCGGCACGGTTCTCGACAACCCCGACTTCGCAGCCGTGGCCGAGGCCATGGGCATCACCGGCATCCGTGTGACAGATCCGTCCGACGTGGAGGACGCCGTGCGACGCGCATTCGACACGCCTGGCCCTGTCCTGCTGGATGTCCTCACCAACCCCGACGAGATCGCCGTCCCGGCCAAACCGACAGTCGAGCAGGGCTGGGGGTTCGCGGTCGCCAAGGTGAAGGAGGTCGTCCTGAGCCGGGGAGAGACGAGCGGAGACTGAAAAGATGTGAGGCATGCCAGGAGTGATCGGGGGTATCCGCGAGCCTGCCGGACGATGAGCCCGGCGTGAGCCGGGCTTGTCGAACGGGGAGGGCGCGCCATGACGACGGCGACCACGGGTGCTGCGGTGCGGGCGGCGGGGGTTCCGGAGATCGCGGACCCCTCGAAGGTCGCGCCGACGGATGCTCGGCAGTTGTCGAAGCTGTTCTTCGACGAGTTGGCGGTGCTGGAGGAGGGTACGCCCGAGTTCCAGTACGCCCGCAACACGCTGATCGAGCTGAACATGTCTCTCGTCCGCTTCGCGGCCGCCCGGTTCCGCAGCCGTGGGCCGGAGGAGATGGAGGACATCGTCCAGGTCGGCATGATCGGGCTGATCAAGGCCATAGACCGGTTCGACCTGTCCCGCGAGGTCGAGTTCACCTCCTTTGCCGTCCCGTACATCGTCGGTGAGATCAAGCGGTTCTTCCGCGACACCTCCTGGGCCGTGCACGTCCCGCGTCGTTTGCAGGAAGCCCGTCTGGAACTCGCCCGAGCCAATGATGAGCTGCGCAGCCGGCTGGGCCGGACGCCGACGACCAAAGAGCTCTCCGAGCTGATGAGCCTGCCGGAGAACGAGGTCGCCGAGGCCCAACTGGCCGCCAACGGCTACAACGCGACATCCCTCGACGCGGCGATCACCAGCAGTGAGGACGGCGAGGCCGCGCTGGCGGACTTCATCGGCAACGAGGATGCCGCCCTGGCCCTGGTGGAAGACTTCCGCGCCCTGGCACCGATGATCGCTGAACTCGGCGACCGTGACCGCCAGATCATCCACTGGCGCTTCATCGAGGAACTCACCCAGGCCCAGATCGGCGAACGCCTCGGCGTCTCCCAGATGCACGTCTCGCGGCTGATCACCCGGCTCCTGGCACGCCTGCGCGAAGGCATGCTCAGCACGGACTGAGTGCCGGCCGCGCGCAGGCCGAGACGCGACCGCAGCTGTCCAGCACCGGTCATGACGACCTCGGGGTCCGCCGAAGCCTCCGCGCTCGCCGGGAAGTTTCCCTCAGGCAACAGTTGGCCACTGAATCTGTCAGACTGTTGCCGTCACCTGTCTACAGGTGATTTCACCTCGCGTGGCGTGACCAACAGGGGGCGGTCGTGGCGTGGTTCTCCAAGCGAAGACAGGGCGAGTCCTCTCCTCTCCTCAGGAGCGATCGCCTGGTGGTCGAGCTGAGCCACAGTGATTTTCGGTCTCTGGTCCGGGTGATCGAGCACGCCCGGACACAGCTGGAGGAGGCCGGGGACAGTGATGCCGAAACGATCGGCAACGCCAGCGGCGCCGACCTGTTGTCGCTGCTCTACCCCCGCGTCGGTACGGCCGTCGCTCGAGGCTGTGGGGTGGCACTGTTGGTGTCCGAGATTCGCCACCTGGAAGCGGCCGTCGTCAACCTGGAGACCTACGGAGGCCACGAGACGGCACTGATCGAGGGTTACGCCCTTTTGGAACGGCTTGACGCGCTGAGGGGCGAGGCAACGACGGCGCAGCTGGTGGATGGCATTCTGACGTTACCGCAGCCTGCACCCCATGCTCCGTGTGGGTGATCCGCGAACGGCTGTAGTGGTTACCTGTAGGGGGGCGTTGTGGACGGTAAGCCGACTGGGGGCAGACGGGGCCGGGGCGTGGGGTGGGGCTGGTTCCTGGCCTGGCTGGCGGTGGGATGCTGCGGCGCCGCCGGACTGGCCGCCCTGCTGTCGGTGGGCGTGGTCCTGATCGTCCTGGCCGTGGGCGCTGCGGCCTTCCTCCTGCGGAAGGGACCGAGGGCCGCGGTGGCCGGGTGTCTCGCGGGCTGCGCCCTGCCGCTGTTCTACCTCGCCTATCTGAACCGAGGCGGTCCGGGAAACGTGTGCCACGCGACGTCCGGCGGCCAGACGTGCACCGATGAGTACGCGCCGCTACCGTTCCTGATCTCTGCCGCCGTACTGTTCGCCGCAGGCTTCCTCGTTTTCGCGATAGCCGACCGCAAGCGCGAGGAGAGAGACCTGACCCACGGATAGTTGGGTCGCCTCCTTTGCCGGGGCGTCAGACTCCGCCAGGACGCCACACGTAAGCCGCGCAGCACGTAAAGAGGAGGAGAGGGCGAGGGGCGCACAGCGGGTACGGGGCGCTTCAGGCGCCCAGGCGTGCCGCGATGCCGTCGAGGACGCAGTCGAGGCCGGTCTCGAACTGCCACTGCAGGTCGTCCTTGCGTGTGGCATCGCCAAGGTAGTGCTCGTACCTCGGGTAGCGCCCGGTGTTCATGAGCCAGGTCATGTGCGAGGCCAGTCCGGAGCGCGCCTCCTCGCGGCTTGACCAGCCGCGGCCCCTCAGCATCTGGGTCAGGCCGATTTCGGAGTCGACGGCTCCATGCACGTACGCGGTGACGGTGCTGAAGACCGCCATCGCCGTGTCGGCGTCGAGGTCGAGAGCGGAGAGCGCGGTCAATGCCCGCTCCGGCAGCGCCAGCTGGTTCGGGGTCGGTGCGCACCAGGTCGCGCGGGTCACCCACGCGTGCTTGAGCAGGACGGCACGGATACGCAGGGCGAGCGTCCGCATGGCCTCGCGCCAGTCCATCGCCTCCTCGGGGAGTTCCAGCTCCCCGTAGACGAAGTCGACCATCAGCTCCAGGAGTTCGTCCTTGCCGGAGACGTAGCGGTACGCCGCCATGGGTGCCGCGCTCAGTTCGGTGGCCAGGCGCCGCATGGTGACAGCGTCGAGGCCCTCCGCGTCGGCGATCCCGACCGCAGTCTCGGCGATCCGCCGCGCGGTGAGGGCCGTGCGAGGCGTGGGTGCCGGCCGGTCGAGGCGTTCCCACAGGGAGACCGGGTCTCCGTCCTCGCCTTGTGCATGTCGTTTCTGGGCCGGCATTGATCGGGTCTCCCTCTGTCAAGCAACTCGCGTACATTGTATCGCGAGTAGACGTCGTACACACCGCTGTGTACGTTGTACGCAACAGATACGGCGTACACAACGGAGGGGTCTCCCATGGGCGACCAGAACGACAGTCCTCTACGAACCGCGGTCATCGTCGGCAGCACCCGGGACGGACGATTCGGCCCCGTCGTGGCCAACTGGCTGAAGGACCGCATCCAGCAGCACGAGAACATGACGGCGGACCTCGTCGACCTCGTCGAGACGCCCCTGCCGACGGTGTTCCCGGCTTTCGGCCAGGCGCCCACGGAAGAAGTCGTGCGGCTGCTCGGCGCTGTGTCGCCGAGGCTGGCAGCGGCGGACGCCTTCGTCATCGTCACGCCCGAGTACAACCACAGCTTCCCCGCGTCGTTGAAGAACGCCATCGACTGGCACAACGAGCAGTGGCACGCCAAGCCGGTCGGCTTCGTGTCCTACGGCGGTCTCGCCGGGGGACTGCGCGCCGTCGAACAGCTCCGCGTCGTACTGGCGGAGCTCCACGCGGTGACCATCCGCAACACGGTCAGCTTCCACAACTACGGCCAGGTCTTCGGCGCGGACGGCAAGCCGTCGGACCCAGGGAGCGATGTCGCCGTCAAGGCCATGCTCGACCAGCTCAGCTGGTGGGGGCACGCCCTGCGTGAGGCCAAGCGCCTTCGCCCGTACGGTGCCTGACACCGCGCGTCACATGGACGGGGGGAACCCATGAACGACCGCACAGCCGGCGCCTCCGCAGCCGCCCGACCCGGCCTTCCCCGCCTCGGTGTCTTCGGACTGACGCTCGGCATCTTCCTGGCCGCCCTCGACGGACAGATCGTCAGTACCGCACTTCCCACGATCGTGGGTGACCTCGGAGGCCTCGGCACCTTCTCATGGTCGGTGACGTCGTACCTTCTCACGACAGCCGCATCCACCCCGCTCTGGGGCAAACTCGGTGACCTGCACGGCCGCAAGGGCGCATTCATGTCCGCGGTGGTCGTCTTCCTGATCGGGTCGATGCTGTGCGGCCTGGCACAGGACATGAGCCGGCTGATCGCCTTCCGGGCCTTCCAGGGGCTCGGTGCCGGCGGGTTGATGGTCGGGGCGCTCTCCGTCATCGGGGTGCTGGTGCCTCCGCAGGAGCGGGGCCGCATCCAGTCGATGGTCGGCATGATGCTGCCCGTCGCCTTCGTCGGCGGACCACTGCTCGGCGGGTTCCTCACCGACTGCATGGGCTGGCGCTGGACGTTCTACGTGAACGTTCCGGTCGGCGTCACCGCGCTGATGGCAGTCTCCAAAGGCGTACGGCTGCACAGCGAACGCGTCAGGACACGGGTCGACTACCTCGGTGCGGTGCTGCTCACCAGCAGCATCCTCGCTCTCAGCCTGCTGGCCAGTTGGGCGGGCACCACCTACGCCTGGTCCTCCCCCCGGATCGCCGGGCTCGGCGCCCTGGCCGCAGTGAGCCTGGCGTGGTACGCCCGGGTCGAGCTGCGCGCGGCGGAACCGATCACACCGCCGAGCCTGTTCCGCAGCCGCGAGTTCACCCTCGCCCAGGTCCTCAGCTTCCTGGTCGGTGCCGTCCTGGTCTCCGTGGTCAACTACCTTCCGCAGTACCTGCAGTTCGTGCAGGGTGTCTCGTCCACGGTGAGTGGCATGCTCATCCTGCCCCTGATGCTCGGCTCGCTGACGGCCCAGCTGACCACCGGGCGGATGATGGACCGCGGCGGCCTGGAACGCGTCCTGCCGCTCACCGGCGCTGCCGTCATGACCGGCGGCGCCCTGCTGCTGCTCCTGCTCGGTACGGACACCCCTGTGGCCGTGGCCTGCGCGCTCACTCCGGTCATCGGGGTCGGCGTCGGCATCCTGATGCAGTGCACCCTGCTCACCACCATGAACAGCGCCGCTCCGCGTGACATGGGCGCCGCCACGGGAACGGGCACCCTCGTGCGCACCCTCGGCGGCTCCCTGGGGGTCGCCGTCCTCGGGGCCGTGCAGGGCAGCCGCATGGGCGACGTGCTGGCCGAGCGGCTCGGCTCCGAAGCCGCGGGCAGACTGACGACCGGGGGCGAGCTCACCCCGGCCCTGTTGAAGGACATGTCCGCCGGGGCACGCGACGCCGTCGAAGAGGCCGTCAGCAGCGGTCTGCACGGTGTCGTGGTCGGCGCCGCAGTCCTGTCCGCGATCGCGTTCGCCACGGCGTGGTTCACAAGGGTGGCGCCGGCTGCCGACGTGAAAGCCCCCGGAACCGCGGACCGACCGGGCGCCGACGCGGCACAGGCCCCCCTCAAGACGCCCACCACGGATTGAGCCCCGTCCTCCAGTCCGATCCGATCCCCTGCCGCGGCCGAGATCAGACCTCGACCGCCCGGGCCACATCACCCCAACCAGGGACCGACCGCATGGTTCCCATGCCCCCACGCCGTGCGATCGGCCCTCTATCGAAGGCGAATGACTGATGCCCAGCAACACGGCCGCACGTGCCAAGGACTTACTGGTCCGCCCCTTCTCCCTGGGAAGCCTCACTCTTCCCAACCGCGTCGTCATGGCGCCGATGACGCGCGAGTTCTCCCCCGACGGTGTCCCCGGCCCGGATGTGGCGCGGTACTACGCCCGGCGGGCGGCCGGCGGCGTCGGCCTGATCATCACCGAGGGCACGTACGTCGGCCACGACTCGGCGGGGAGCAGCGCCCGGGTCCCACGCTTCTACGGCGACGGCCCGCTCGCCGGCTGGTCAGCGGTGGCGGACGCGGTGCACGCCGCAGGCGGCCGAATCGTGCCGCAGCTGTGGCACGTGGGCATGGAACGCGCCGCCGGAGCCCCACCGGTGCCCGACGCCCCCCGGATCGGCCCCTCCGGCATCGCACTGGACGGTTCCGTGGCGGGGGAGGCCATGACGCAGGCGGACATCGACGGCGTGATCGAGGCCTACGCCACAGCCGCAGCGGCAGCCGAAGCGCTCGGCTTCGACGGCATCGAGATCCACGGCGGGCACGGCTACCTCATCGACCAGTTCCTCTGGGCCCACACCAACAAGCGCAGCGACGAGTACGGCGGCGATGTCGCCTCCCGCACCCGCTTCGCCGCAGAGATCGTGGAGGCCTGCCGGGAGTCCGTGTCCGAGGGCTTCCCGATCCTCTTCCGGCTCTCCCAGTGGAAGATGAACGCCTTCCAAGCGAAGATCGCCGAGACGCCGCAGGAACTGGAGGCCATTCTCAGCCTGCTCACCGAGGCGGGCACCGACGCCTTCCACTGCTCCACCCGCCGGTTCCACCTGCCAGAGTTCGACGGCTCCGACCTCAACCTCGCGGGCTGGGCGAAGAAGCTCTCCGGCAAACCGTCCATCACCGTGGGAGCGGTGGGCCTCAGCAACGAGTTCCTCCAGGTGTTCCAGGGCGAACAGGCAGGCGTCACCGACATCGACGGCCTGCTCGCCCGTCTGGAACGCGACGAGTTCGACCTCGTGGCGGTCGGCCGGGCTCTCCTCGGTGATCCCGACTGGCTGACCAAGGTACTCAGCGGCCGAGTCGAGGAGCTCAACCCCTTCCACGCGGGCCTCGTCGGCACCCTCGCCTGAGTACGTGTCCTACGTTGCAGGGGCGGTCTCGGGCTGGTCGTTCGGCGCGGCGTTTGGGTGTGAGCCGGTTGGCCCGGAGCCGGTGCGGTCGAGCCAGGCCCCAGCTTGCGTGACGGTGTCCCGTCAGCCACGGCTCGGCTGACGGGACACCTGGTGGGGGAGTGGCTCAGTGGGCCGGGGCGTCGGTGACCACGACCTCCTCGATGCTGCGCTCGATCGCCTCGGGCTCGGACGCGGTCGCCTTGGCCCAGTAGTAGATGCCGAGCGAGAACACCGTGACGACCAGCATGTCCCACCACAGCGGCAGTTCACCGTTGCCGCCGAAGGTGCTCAGGTAGGAGATCACGCCGATGCCCGCCAGGTAGGGCAGCAGCCACTGCGCGGCCTTGAAGTCCAGCCGCGGCGCGTTGGGCAGGTTCTTGCGGACCGCGTACCAGGCGTACGAGCCGAGCAGCACGTAGCCGATGAGGATCGCGAAACCAAGACGCCACAGCGTGTCCCAGCCGGACCAGAAGATGATCAGATTGGCGACCACGAACGACAGCGGCGCGATGATCTGGCCGGCCGGCAGCTTGTACGGACGCTCGTGGTGCGGCAGACGGTCCTTGAAGACGCCGTAGGCCAGCGGGGCGCCCGCGTACATCAGCACGCTCGCCGAGGTGATGAAGCTGACCAGCGTCTGCCAGCTCGGGAACGGCAGGAAGCAGATCACACCGGTCACGAACGAGACCGCGAGACCGAACCACGGCACACCGCGCTTGTCCGTCTTGGCGAACACCTTCGGCGCGTAGCCGTTCTTGGCGAGGCCGTAGGAGATGCGGGAGGTGGCGGTGGTGTAGATCAGGCCGGTGCCGCCGGGGGAGATGATGGCGTCGGCGTACAGCACCCAGGCCAGCCAGCCCAGGCCGACCACCGAGGCGAGACCCGCCCAGGGACCGCTGATGCCGGCGTAGGCCAGGTTCGCCCAGCCCTTGGCGAAGGAGGCGTGCGGCAGGGCGGCGATGAACACGACCTGGAGCAGGACGTAGATCACGGCGCCGATGGCGACCGAACCGAGGGTCGCGCGCGGCAGGTCACGCTTCGGGTTGCGGCTCTCGCCGGCCAGCTGGATCGCCTGCTCGAAGCCGAGCAGCGCGAAGATGATGCCGCTGGAGCTGATCGCGGTGAGGACGCCCTTGGCGCCGAACGGCGCGAAGCCCTCGGAGGTGAAGTTGGCCGGGTGGAAGTTGCCGATCGCGATGATGAAGATCGCCGCGAGCGGGACCGCGATCTTCCACCAGGTGGCGGCGCTGTTGGTGTGTGCCAGGACGCGGACACCGAGGAAGTTGACCGCGACGAACACGGCCATCAGGAGCACCGCGACGACGATGCCGCTGGCCGTCAGCGTGCCGTTGGCGTTCTGCAGCCCGTCGGCGAAGTGCCAGTGCTTGGCATAGCCGATCATGGCCTCGACCTCGATCGGAGCCACCGTCGCGGCCTGCAGCCAGGAGAACCAGCCGAAGGACATGCCGGCCAGGCCGCCGAAGGCGTAGTGCGGGTAGCGCGCGGTGCCGCCCGCCACGGGGAACATGCCGCCGAGTTCGGCGTGCACCAGGGCGAGCAGCACGATGGCCACCGCGCCGATCACCCACGAGATGATCGCGGCGGGGCCCGCAGCCACAACGGCCTTCTCGGCGCCGAACAGCCAGCCGGAGCCGATGATGGAGCCAACCGACGCCCACATCAGACCGATGAGTCCGACGTCGCGGCGCAGACCACCACCGGTGTCGCTTGTGGCTACCGGTGCAGCCAGGTCGACATTCGCCATGTCAAGTGGCCTCTCAGATTTCGTATACGCAGGAGCGAGCAAGAAGGCCACAGGCTAGAGAGACTTTCCGAGTGAGCAAAGACTGTTAGCCAAATCTTGACCCGAGGCATCAGGTGTCTTGAGTGCACGTTCAGTCACGGCCTTGTCACAGGTCAGACGCGTATGTGAATGTCAACATTCAGCGGAAAATTGTAAGTAGACGGAGATTCGCCCGGCGCAGACGGGGAAATTCGATCGCCGGGCAACGATCCATGACCCTCTCCGGACCCGCGTCCCGTGTCCCGCACCCGGACCCGCGCGTGCGCGGCAGGCGTTTGCCGCGCACCAGGTCGTCGTACCCCGAGCCGTGTCGGCCCGTTGATCGTGGAGGCGGTGGAGCGGCGGACCGCCGCGATGCGGGCGCTCAGCCTCCGGGCGTTCCCGGAGCCTGAGGAGGCGGCCGACGAACCCGCGCTTCGGGGGACTACGGCATCCACTCGACGACGCCCCCCGCTGGACGACCGTGGGCCGCCTTCAACGGGCAGCCCGACGCGTCGTGCATGTGTGGTCGACAAGCTCGGTCGAGCCTGTCGACCACACTGGATCAGCGGTCGGCGCAGGAGAGTTGCGCGTCTATCTCGGCCGCAGTCTTCGGGCCGTCGTGGGTCCAGTAGTCACCGGGCCCCAGTTTCGCCTTGGCGATTTCCTGGAGCGGCAGGACATCGTCCCTGCCGTCGCCTGACGAGTCGGTGTAGCCGACATTCAGGTTGTCGGGTGTGCTCGCCGGTGCCGGTGCGTGGTGGGCGAAGCCCTGCCCGGACCAGAGGTGCAAGAGCCCTGCCTTGGCCTGACGTGTCTGTGGGCCGGAGGCCCACCACAGCGTCTTCGGTGTCTCGCTGCCGACGTCGTCAGCGTCGGATACGTCGATCCGTTCGAAGCGGTCCGCGGGGCAGAGAGGCGCTTTTACGGTGATTGTCCCTCCGCTGATGCGAGCACCGAACGCCGGCGGGTCGGCGGGATCGGACGGCATCAGGCCGCAGCCGGACCCCAAGGCCAGGAGCGGTGTCACGAGAAAGGCGAGCAGGACGCCTTTCGCTCTCAGCACGAGTACCCACCCCACCTCAGGTTGGCCTGCCGCTCGTAGCGGTTGCGGCAGGGGTTCGATCCCGCTCGCGCGTAACGGATGATGAATCCCAGTCCGTAGTGGCGCCACTGACGCCGGTGAATCTTCTCGTGCCGGATCCGGTTGTACGAGATGTATTCGGGG